>NZ_RCCV01000001.1:3619245-4222453 GCF_003664255.1 Micromonospora sp. M71_S20
AGCAGGAACCTCCTACTTCCATCCGCCAACTGGCTCTGATCGCCGATCCGGCAGCCCGACTGCCGGATCGGCCGCACCAGGGCCGGCGGTACTGCTGGCGTAGACTGTCGGCGTTCCAGCCTCGGTCAACCGGCACGCGCCTCGGCGTGCCGGCGGCGAGGGTGATGTCGTACCACGAAGGCCGCTCCCGTCGACGTCCGACGTGGCGCAGTCGCCGGAGGGGGCGGGCGGGGGGAAGGCGAGGTGGCCGTGCGCGGTCCTGCGATGACGGACGTGGCTCGCCTCGCAGGCGTCTCCCACCAGACGGTGTCCCGGGTCCTCAACGGGCATCCCAACGTGCGCGAGCAGACCCGGCTGCGGGTCCAGGCGGCCATCGCGGAGCTCGGCTACCGGCCCAACCGCGCGGCCCGGACGCTGGTCACCGGCCGGTCCCAGGTGATCGGCGTGGTCGCACAGAACACCACCCTCTACGGTCCGGCCTCGCTGCTGGCCGCCCTGGAGCAGGCGGCCGCCGAGGCGGGGTTCGCGGTCAGCGTCGGCAGCGTGAGCGACCTCGACCACCAGTCCATCTCTGCGGCGGTGGAGCGGCACCTCGCGCACCGGGTCGCCGGCATCGTGGTGATCGCGCCGGTCGAGTCGGCGGGGGAGGCCCTCGAACGGCTCCCCAAGGACGTTCCGTTGGTCACCGTCGACGGCGACCCGCGCCGTCCGGTGCCCCTGGTGACGGTCGACCAGGTCGCCGGGGCCCGAGCTGCCACGCAGCACCTCCTCGACGCCGGGCACCGGACGGTCTGGCACGTCTCCGGGCCGGCGGACTGGTTCGACAGCGCCGGCCGGATCGACGGATGGCGCGAGACGTTGCAGGAGGCGGGCGCCGAGGTGCCGCCGCTGCTGCCGGCGGACTGGTCGGCGGCCGCGGGGTACCGGTGCGGACAGATGTTGGCGCGGATGCCAGAGGTCACCGCGGTCTTCACCGCCAACGACCATCTGGCGCTCGGTGTGCTGCGGGCGTTGCACGAGCACGGCCGGCGGGTGCCGGACGACATCAGCGTGGTGGGCTTCGACGACGTGCCCGAGGCGGCGTACTTCATCCCGCCGCTGACCACCGTGCGCCCCGACTTCGCCGCGGTCGCCCGAGCGAGTCTGGAACTGCTGCTGGCGCAGATGGAATCCGACATCGTCGGCCCGCTGCGGCAGACGGTCGCGCCCACCCTGGTCGCCCGTCGCAGCGTCGCCGCCCCGCCACGGCGCTGACCCGGCCCGTCCCACCAACGGCAGGACGGCACCGGTGGTTCCGCCGCGCCGCCGCTTGGCTGGACCACGGCGGAGCTCCCGCCGTGACCGAGCGGACTGCCCGAGGCGTCGCGGCGGCCCGTCCGTAGGGCGCGAGGCGGGAACCCGCCTCCCCGCCCGACGGTCGGTGCCGCACGAATCCGTAGGTCCGCGATTTGCGCAGTCCGGCCGATCGAGGTGACCCCGGCAGGCCTTGACAAGTATAAATGTTAACGCAAACATTACTGCTGATGTTCCGCGAAGGAGACGCCACCGTCATGTGGCCCGGTTCGCCCGCGCTCTTCCCGGCTGGGCGAGGCCGTACGGCCGGCGAGCGGCGGCGTCGTCACGCTGGTGTCGCGGCCCCTCGCCCGGCGTCGGCGGCCTTCGGGGATCTCGACGGGGCCAACCAGCAGTGGCACCTGAGCCGTTTCGGCGACGACCCGCCCGCCGCGGCGCCACCGCCCACGGCGACCCCGCCGGCGTCCTGCCCTCAGCCCGGCAGGGGTGTCCGGCGACATCGGCGTGCACGATCCGACCGTGGTCAGGCGCCCCGACGGCGGCTACCTCGTCGCCCACACGGGGACCGGATACGACGCGGCCGGTTGGCCCTACCTCTACTGACCGACGGCCGCCCGCGACCTCAGGAGCGAAGATGCAGCCACCCCGTCCACCCCGCCCCTCGGGCCGGGTCACCCGCCGAACCGCCGGTACGCGGCGCGCCGGCCGCCGTACCGCGCCCCGCCTGCGGTCGGCCCTGACCACGATGATGCTGGTCCTCGCCATGGGGGTCGGCCTGCCGATGGCCGGGCCGGCGCATGCCGCGCCGGCGGTGAACTACACCAACCCGCTGGCGGAGCAGCGGGCCGACCCGCACATCTTCAAGCACACCGACGGCTACTACTACATGACCGCGACGGTGCCGCAGTACGACCGGATCGTGCTGCGCCGGGCCAGCACGTTGCAGGGACTGGCGACGGCGACGGAGACGACGATCTGGTACCGGCACACCAGCGGGGAGATGGGCGCCCACATCTGGGCACCGGAGATCCATTTCATCAACAACAGGTGGTACGTCTACTTCGCCGCGGGCCGGACCGACGACGTGTGGCGGATCCGGATGTACGTGCTGGAGAACGCGAACCCGGACCCGCGTACCGGGTCGTGGACCGAACGCGGCCGGATCACGACGCCGTGGGACACCTTCAGCCTGGACGCCTCGACCTTCGTGGCCAACGGGGTGCGCTATCTGACCTGGGCGCAGCAGGAGCCGGGCATCTCCACCAACTCCAACGTCTACATCGCCCGGATGGGCGGCAACCCGTGGCAGATCACCGGCACGGTGACCCGGCTCGTCGTGCCGACGTACGACTGGGAGACCCGCGGTTTCCGGGTGGCCGAGGGACCGGCCGTCATCCAGCGTGACGGACGCCTCTTCCTGACCTACTCGGCCAGCGCGACGGACGCCAACTACTGCCTCGGGATGCTGAGCGCCTCCGCCACCGCGAACCTGCTCGACGCCGCCTCCTGGCGCAAGAGCCCGACCCCGGTGTTCGCCAGCAACCCGGCCACCGGTCAGTACGGCCCCGGCCACAACTCGTTCACCGTCTCGGAGGACGGGCAGAGCGACATCCTGGTCTACCACGACCGCAACTACCGGGACATCGTCGGCGACCCGCTCGACGATCCGAACCGGCGGACCAGGATCCAGAAGGTGTACTGGAACGCCGACGGTACCCCGAACTTCGGCATCCCGGTGCCCGACGGGCCCACGCCCGTTCGGCTGCGCTCGCACGACCTGACCACCAGCTACGTCCGGCACTACGACCACCGGGCCCGCGTCGAGCCGGACGTGGCCAGCCTGGCCGACTCGCAGTTCCGTGTCGTCACCGGCCTCGCCGGCGCCGGATCGGTGTCGCTGGAGTCGACCAACTTCCCGGGCCACTACCTGCGCCACCGCGACTTCGCCCTGTACGTCGAGCGCGACGACGGCTCGGCCCTGTTCCGCGGCGACGCGAGCTTTCACCGTCGGCCCGGCCTGGCCAACGCGGCCGGGCTCTCCCTGGAGTCGCAGAACTTCCCGGGCCGGTACGTGCGCCACCGGGCCGGACTGCTCCAGTTGGAGGCGGTGGGTTCGAGCGCCGAGCGTGCCTCCGCCACCTTCCACCTGGAGTAGGCGGTCCACGGGCCGGCGTGGCGCCGCGGTCGGCGCACGCCCTCTCCCGCCTTCGTCACCACCACCGATCCGGGCCGGGTGCTGGGGCCTTCCCGGCAGTGGGACGCCCGGGCGGAGGTCCCACCCCGTCCGGGCCCGGCGAACGGCCCCTGGTGCCGGCGCCCCGGGCTGCTCTCCGGGGCGCCGGCGGCGGGACCGGACCGCTAGGAGGTGATCCGGAAGGTGGCATCCTGCCGGTCGGTGACGCTGGACGAAGCGCTGAGCGGGTCGATGCGTAGCAGGTAACCGGCGTGGCGCAGGTAGCGATCCGGGAAGTTGTGCGAGCGGAACGACGTCCACGACGAGTCGGCGAGCCCGGCGGTGCGGTGGAAGGTGGCGTCGGCGCGGAACGTCACGGTGTTGTCGTTGAGAGGCGGACGGCGTAGCCGCTGTGCCGCAGGAAGTTGCCGGGCCGGTTCACGGACTCGAAGGAGACCCCGGCGGAGTCGGCGAGGCCGGGCGTCATCCGCCACATCTGGTCCTGGTACGGGTCGAACGGGTACGCGTCGACGCGGCCCACACCGTTGAGGTGCCGCACGAAGTGGTCCGGGAAGTTCGACGACTTCAGCCGGACCCAGTTCGGCGTACCCCACCGGCTGATCACTCCGTTGTACTCCGCCTCGGTGATGCCGACGATCGAGCCGTGTTTGGCGTTCAGCGGTGGGGTGTAGTCGCGCTGGTTCAGCATCGACCAGGAGTTGCTGCCGAGGTTGCCGGTCGACCACAGGTAGAAGTCGTTGTTGACCGGGCTGAACGAGTCACCCCAGAGCCACCAGCCGGCGCTGTCGTTGCGCCTGACGAGGTGCGCTGCCTCGATGGCGTTGCCCTGTCGCAGACCGCTGGTGTAGGTGGTGAAGCTGTGCGGAGCGCCCGTGCTCGACCGGGCGCCGTACAGATACCCGTCGGCCAGGTTCTTGTAGTACAGGTACGTGACGCCGCCGTCGACGTGGATGTCCGCGTCGAGCACCGGGAATCCGGGGCTGAAGTAGGTCTGTGGGGAGCTCACGGTGCGGAAGTCGGTCGTGTAGTTCACCAGGAAGAGGTCCGCGGTCGTGTTGGCGGAGTAGACGATGGCGTACTGGCCGCGGCCGGCATCCCAGAAGACCGATGGTGCCCAGGTGTGGACGTTGGCGTAGGTGTGCATCCGGATGCGCCGGTACCCGGTGAAACCGGTGAGGTTGGTCGAGTCGTACACGTGCAGGTACTGGCTGCTGCGGCTGAAGTCAACGCCGCGCAGGTCGGTGGCGACCACCACGAAGGTGCCGTCCTGCTTGCGGTGGATGAACGGGTCCCGGAGACCGAGTTCGCCGGCGGTCGGGGTGACGACCGGGGCGTTCTGGTTCAGCGGCGTCCAGTTCAGACCGTCCCGGCTGACGGCGAGGTGCAGGCCGTAGTCGGCCCCCGACTGGTTCGGCGACTCGGTGAAGTAGGTTTTGAGGTACGCGGTGTGGGTCGCGGCCGAGGCCGCCCGGGGGGTGATCGTCAGGCCGGCGGCGGTGGCCGCGCCGGTCGCGACCGCGCCCAGGGCGAAGGCTCGTCGGGTCAGGGCCATGGGTGACCTTCCTCGTGGTGGTGGTGCGACGGGGCGGGGCGGGGCGGGACTCTGCCGAGCCGGATGGACGACGGCCGTGGCTCGACGCCCGTCGGATGCGTGTCGCGCCGCCCCGCCGGCCGCCGGGAGACGCCCGGCAGAGGCAGTCACAGCCATGCATACGGCTCTATGTTATCGCTAACATAACCGGCGGGCTGGTGCATGGCAAGGCATGACCGCCGGGGAGCGGCCGGTGTGGCAGTCGATCGACGGGCATGCGGTGCCCGGCCCGATCGAGCCGGGAGGAAGCACATCGGCATGTGTCTATTGACAGGAGAGCCGCCTCGGCCCGACGCTGAGAGAGCGCTCTCTCAGTCGCCACCACCCCTGAGGAGGACCTTTCGTGAAGCTACGAAGAAGGCTGCTCGCCGCCGTGTCCGCGCTGGTCGCCGCCGTCCCGGTGACCCTCGCCGCATCCCCCGCCCACGCCGTCGGCCCCGCGCTGCTGCCCGTCACGGTCACCAACAGCACCGGCCGCGGCGAGGCCGTCCACCTGTACGTGATCGGCGTGCAGCTGTCCAGCGGCCGCCTCGGCTACGTCAACCAGGGCGGCACCTTCGTCCCGTGGTCGGGCGGACAGCTCCCGCCGTCGCCCGCGCCGGACGCGTCGATCCCGGGCCCCGGCAACGGCGGCAGCACGACCATCCGGTTCCCGCGCGGGTTCTCTGGCCGCGTCTACTTCTCCTTCGGCGAGAAGCTGAAGTTCTTCCTCACCCCGGACGGCCTGGTCCAACCCGCGCCGTGGGCGGCCGGCGACGCCAACCGCGACATCCTGTTCGACTGGAGCGAGTTCACCTACAACGACGCCGGACTGTGGCTCAACAGCTCGCAGGTCGACATGTTCGCGGTGCCGCACGCGGTCACGGTGACCGGTGCCACCGGCGTCACCAAGCGCACCGGTGACGTCGTCGCGGGAGGCCGCAACGCGATCATCGAGGGCGTCCGGTCCCAGCCGGGCTGGGCCAACACGGTCCACACCCGCTCCGACGGGACGGTGTTGCGGGTGCTCGCGCCCGGCAAGGCGGCCGGCGCCGGCCTGTTCAGCGCCACCTACCTGGACTCCTACATCGCGTCGGCCTGGAACGCGTACACGACCAAAACGCTGACCGTGGTGCCGTTCGCCGACCAGCCGAACACCCGCTACTTCGGGCGGACCTCGGGCAACGTCATGACCTTCACCAACAGCGCCGGCCAGCGGGTCGCCTCCTTCAACCGGCCCTCCTCGGCGAGCGTCTGGGGCTGCGACGGCGACCTGCCCGCACCCAACGACCCGGTCGTCGGCCCGATCTCCCGGACGCTCTGCGCCGCGCTGAACCGGGGCACGCTCGGCACCATCGACACCCAGCCCAGCACCAACGCCGCCGAGTTCTACCGCAACAACCCGACGAACCACTACGCCCGCGTCATCCACGCCAACATGACCGACGGCAAGGCGTACGCCTTCGCCTTCGACGACGTCGGCGCGTTCGAGTCCCTGGTCCACGACGGCGACCCCCGCGCGGCCGGGATCGTCCTGAGCCCGTTCGGCGCCACCGGTGGCGGACCGGGGAACCCCGGCGGCGCGGTACCCGTGCTGAGCAACTGGAACAACAAGTGCATCGACGTGCCGAACGCGAACTTCGTCGACCGCGCGCAGTTGCAGATGTGGAGCTGCAACGGCACCGACGCGCAGAAGTGGACGTTCACCGGCGACACCGTGCGCAGCCAGAACAACAAGTGCATGGACGTCGACGGCGGCGCGACCGGCAACGGCGCGGTCGTCCAGCTCTACACGTGCAACGGTACGGGCGCGCAGCGGTTCACCCTGACCGCGGCCGGTGACCTGGTCAACGTCCAGGCCGGCAGGTGCGTCGACATCCGGGAGTGGAACAGCGCCGACGGCGCGAAGCTCCAGCTCTGGGACTGCGCGGGCACCGCCAACCAGAAGTGGCGCAAGGGCTGACCCGCTCGGCGGATGGCGGCGACCCCGTCGCCATCCGCCCCGGCCCGGACCGTCGGGGCGACCGGCGTCCGTCGCGTCCGCTGTGCCATCGTGGTGCTGCCATCGGACGTGCCGGACACCGGCATCCGGCAGGTGCCGCGACGCCGCCGCGCCGGCCGTGGCGTCGACGGGAAGGGGAGCGGGCGATGGGGGAGCAACGGTCCGGGCCGCTCAGCGGCATCCTGGTCGCCGACTTCTCGCGGATCCTCGCCGGACCGTACGCGACGATGCTCCTCGCCGACCTCGGCGCCGAGGTGATCAAGGTCGAAGGGCCCGGCGGGGACGACACCCGGACCTGGATGCCGCCCGTGCGCGAGGGCACCTCCACCTACTACCTCGGCGTCAACCGCAACAAGCGGTCCATCGCCCTCGACCTCGCCGACCCCGCCGACCTGGACGTCGCCCGGGAACTCGTGCGCCGCGCCGACGTGATGATCCAGAACTTCCGGCCCGGTGGCCTGCGGCGCTTCGGCCTCGACTACGACAGCGTCGCCGCCGTCAACGAGCGGATCGTCTACGCCTCGATCAGCGGGTTCGGCGCCGGTGCCGGTGCCAGCCTGCCCGGCTACGACCTCGTGGTCCAGGCCGCGTCCGGCCTGATGAGCCTCACCGGCGAGCCGGACGGCCCGCCCTACAAGGCCGGGGTCGCCGTGTTCGACGTGATCGCGGGCCTGCACGCGGCCGTCGGCATCCTCGCCGCCCTGCACCACCGCGACCGCTGCGGCACCGGCCAGCACGTCGAGGTGGACCTGCTCTCCTCCGCGCTGTCCGGCCTGGTCAACCAGACCAGCGGCCACGTCGCCGGTGGCGCGACGCCGTTCCGGATGGGCAACGGGCACCCGAGCCTGTTCCCGTACGAACCGCTGCCCACCGCCGACGGCGACCTCGTCGTCATCGCCGGCAACGACGGCCAGTTCCGTAAGCTGTGCCAGGTCCTCGGCCTGCCGGAACTGCCCGACGACCCCCGGTTCGGGCGCAACCAGGACCGCACGGTCAACCGGGAGGCCCTGCGGCCCCTCCTGGTCGCGCGACTGGTGCGGCGGACCCGCGACGAGTGGTTCCGGGACCTGCGCGCGGCGGGCGTGCCGTGCGCCCCGATCAACACGGTCGCCGGGGGCGTCGACCTGGCCCGGGAACTCGGGCTCGACCCGGTGGTCTCCGCCGGCGGCGTGCCCGGCATCCGCCACCCGATCGGCCTCACCGCCACCCCGGCGCGCTACGACCTGCCGCCGCCCGGGCTCGACGAGCACGGCGACGAGATCCGCAACTGGCTGGCCGGCTGACGCCGTACCCGCTACGCCTGCCGTCTCGCTACGCCTGCCGTCTCGCTCTCGCCACGCCGGCCGCCGCGCCTGCCGGGCGGTGATCCGGTAGGAGGTCGCCGGTGAGCGGCGTCACGCCGGAGCCCGGCCGCGTGAAGAAGGCGTCAAGAAACGCGTCGCCGCCGTCATGATCGCGTGATGACCCCTGTCCCTCGCGGAGCCACGGAGTTTCGATTGCCCGGCACGGCCGGAAGGCGGTCGTGACGAGCGGTTCCGGCAAGAGGAGTCAGCGTGTCCGACGTGGTGTTCGTCCTGGTGACGGTGGGGCTGTTCGCCGCACTCGTCCTCGTGGTGAGGGGTGTGGAGAAGCTGTGAACGCCGTCGATGCCGTCGGCCTGGTGCTGGCGCTGGGCCTGGGTGTGTTCATGGTCGTCGCGTTGCTGTTCCCGGAGCGCTTCTGATGTCCACGACGGCAGCCGGCGCCCTCTTCGTCATGTCCCTGGTGGTGGCCCTGGTCGCCGTCCACCGGCCGTTCGGCGACCACCTGTATCGGGCGGTCGCCGGGACCCGGCACTCGCGCCTCGAGCGCGGTATCTTCCGCCTGGTGGGGGTCGACCCGGCCGCCGGGCAGACCTGGGGCGTGTACGCCCGGGGCGTACTGGCCTTCTCCGCCGTGTCGATCCTGTTCCTGTACGCCTTCCAGCGGTGGCAGGACCACCTGTGGCTGTCGCTCGGCCGCGACCCGGTCGTCGCCCACGGCGCCTGGAACACGGCGGTGTCGTTCGTGACCAACACGAACTGGCAGTGGTACCCGGGCGAGTCGACGATGGGCCACCTGGTGCAGATGGCCGGCCTGGCGGTGCAGAACTTCGTCTCCGCCGCCGTCGGGATCGCCGTGGCGGTGGCCCTGGTCCGTGGCTTCGTCCGTGCCCGCACCGGTGAGCTGGGCAACTTCTGGGTCGACCTGACCCGGATCACGCTGCGGGTCCTGCTGCCCGTCGCGGTCGTCGGGGCGCTGGTGCTGATGGCCGGCGGGGTGGTGCAGAACCTCTCCGGCGGCACCGACGTCGCCACCCTGGCCGGTGGCGCCCAGACCGTCACCGGCGGGCCGGTGGCCAGCCAGGAAGTGATCAAGCAGCTCGGCACCAACGGCGGTGGCTTCTACAACGCCAACAGCGCGCACCCCTTCGAGAACCCGACCCCCTGGACGAACTGGATCGAGATCTTCCTGATCCTGCTGATCCCGTTCAGCCTGCCGCGCGTCTTCGGCCGGATGGTCGGCCAGACCCGGCAGGGCCACGCGATCGTCGCGGTCATGGCCGTCCTCGCGATCGCGAGCGTCACGTTGACCAACGCCTTCGAGCTCGCCGCCGGCGGCACCGTCCCGCAGTCCGTCGGTGCCGCGCTGGAGGGCAAGGAGGTCCGCTTCGACGTGTCGAACTCGGCCACCTTCGCCGCCGCGACGACGCTCACCTCGACCGGGGCGGTGAACTCGTTCCACGACTCGTACACCGCGCTGGGGGGCATGATGACGCTGGGCAACATGATGCTAGGCGAGGTCGCGCCGGGCGGCGTCGGCGCCGGCCTCTACGGAATGCTGGTCCTCGCCCTGATCACGGTGTTCGTGGCCGGGCTCATGGTCGGCCGCAGCCCCGAGTACGTGGGCAAGAGGATCGGCTCGCGCGAGATCCGCCTGGCCTCGCTGTATTTCCTGGTCACCCCGGCCCTCGTGCTGGTCGGCACCGCCGCCGCCTTCGCCACCGGCAACCACGTGACCGCGCTGAACGTCGGCCCGCACGGCCTCACCGAGGTGCTCTACGCGTTCACCTCGGCCAGCAACAACAACGGCTCGGCCTTCGCCGGCATCACGGTGAGCACGCCGTGGTGGAACACCGCACTGGGCCTGTGCATGCTGCTCGGCCGGTTCCTGCCGATCATCTTCGTGCTCGCCCTGGCCGGCTCGCTGGCCCGCCAGCGCCCCGTGCCCGCCTCCGCGGGCACCCTGCCGACCCACCGCCCCCTGTTCGTCGCGATGGTCGCCGGCGTCACGGTGATCCTCGTGGCGCTGACCTTCCTGCCCGCGCTCGCGCTCGGCCCGCTGGCCGAAGGGCTGTGACCCCCATGAGGAAAGAGACCATGACCATCGTCACGCGGGCATCCCAGGCCCGGGCCGAACCGGACATCCCCGCGGTGCGCGGCGGCCGGGGCGGCGGCCTGCTGGACGCGCGGCGGCTGCTGCGGTCGCTGCCCGACGCGCTGCGCAAGCTCGACCCCCGCACCCTGTGGCGCAACCCCGTGATGCTGATCGTCGAGATCGGTGCGGCCTGCACCACCGTCCTCGCGCTGGCCGACCCGTCGGCGTTCGCGCTGGCCGTGACGGCCTGGCTCTGGCTGACCGTGCTCTTCGCCAACCTGGCCGAGGCCGTGGCCGAGGGCCGCGGCAAGGCCCAGGCGGCCAGCCTGCGCCACGCCCGGGAGGACACCGTCGCCACCCGGCTGCGCGGCTGGACGCCGGGCGCCGCGGCCGGCACCTGCCGGGACGAGGCGGTGCCCGCCCCGGACCTCGCGCAGGGCGACATCGTCCTGGTGGCGGCCGGGCAGCTGATCCCGGGCGACGGCGACGTGGTGGAGGGCGTCGCCAGCGTCGACGAGTCGGCCATCACCGGCGAGTCCGCCCCGGTGATCAGGGAATCCGGCGGCGACCGCAGCGCGGTCACCGGCGGCACCCGGGTGCTCTCCGACCGGATCGTCGTGCGGATCACCCAGCGGCCGGGGGAGAGCTTCGTCGACAGGATGATCGCGCTGGTCGAGGGCGCCAACCGGCAGAAGACGCCGAACGAGATCGCGCTGAACGTCCTGCTCGCCGCGCTCACCATCGTCTTCCTGCTGGTGGTGGCCACCCTCCAGCCGATGGCCGTCTTCGCCAAGGGCCACCAGGCGGCGGCCCCCGACAACGGCGCGATCACCGACGCCGGCGTGACCGGCGTGGTTCTGCTGTCGCTGCTGGTCTGCCTCATCCCCACCACCATCGGCGCGCTCCTGTCGGCCATCGGCATCGCCGGCATGGACCGCCTGGTCCAGCGCAACGTCCTGGCCATGAGCGGCCGCGCCGTGGAGGCCGCCGGTGACGTCGACATCCTGCTGCTGGACAAGACCGGCACCATCACCCTCGGCAACCGGCAGGCCGCCGGCTTCCTGCCCGTTGACGGCGTCGACGTCAGCCGGGTCGCCGACGCGGCGCAGCTGGCCAGCCTCGCCGACGAGACCCCCGAGGGTCGCTCGGTCGTCGTACTGGCCAAGGACGGGTTGGGGCTGCGGGAGCGCGAGCCGGGCCTGATCCCGCACGCCACGTTCGTGCCGTTCACCGCGCAGACCCGGATGAGCGGCGTCGACCTCGACGCCGACGACAGCGTGCCCTGGCCGGCCCGGCGGATCCGCAAGGGCGCCGCCTCCGCCGTCACGGCGTGGGTGCGCGAGCACGGCGGGGACCCCACCGCGCAGCTCGGGCGGATCGTCGACGAGATCAGCGGCGTGGGCGGTACGCCGCTCGTGGTCGCCGAGCACGTCGACGGCGAGCCGGCCCGCGCCCTGGGGGTGATCCACCTCAAGGACGTGGTCAAGGCCGGCATGCGGGAGCGGTTCGACGAGATGCGCCGGATGGGCATCCGCACCGTGATGGTCACCGGCGACAACCCGCGTACGGCCGCGGCGATCGCCGCCGAGGCGGGCGTCGACGACTTCCTCGCCGAGGCGACCCCCGAGGACAAGCTCGCCCTGATCAGGCGCGAGCAGCAGGGCGGGCGGCTGGTGGCGATGACCGGGGACGGCACCAACGACGCCCCCGCCCTCGCCCAGGCCGACGTCGGCGTCGCGATGAACACCGGCACGTCGGCCGCGAAGGAGGCCGGCAACATGGTCGATCTCGACTCCGACCCGACCAAGCTGATCGAGATCGTGGCGATCGGCAAGCAGTTGCTGATCACCCGGGGTGCGCTGACGACGTTCTCCATCGCCAACGACGTGGCGAAGTACTTCGCGATCATCCCCGCGATGTTCGCCGGCATCCACCCGGGCCTCGACACGCTGAACGTCATGCGGCTGGCCAGCCCCGAATCGGCCATCCTCGCCGCGGTCGTCTTCAACGCCGTGGTCATCGTCGCCCTGATCCCGCTGGCCCTGCGCGGCGTGCGCTACCGGCCGGCGTCGGCGTCGCGGCTGCTGCGCCGCAACCTGCTGGTCTACGGCCTCGGCGGCATCGTCGTGCCGTTCCTCGGTATCAAGCTCGTCGACATGCTCCTGCAACTCGTCCCGGGGGTCTCCTGATGCGCCTGCCCACCTGGCTCTCCGCACACGTGGCCGCGCTGCGCGCGCTGCTGGTCCTCACGGTGCTGCTCGGCCTGGCCTACCCGCTCGCACTCGTCGGCGCCGGTCGGCTGCCCGGGCTGCGTGACAGGGCGGACGGGTCCCTGCTCAGCTCCGACGGCCGGCCGGTCGGCAGCGCGCTGATCGGTCAGGTGTTCACGGACGCCGACGGCGAGCCCCTGCGCCGCTACTTCCAGTCCCGGCCGTCGGCCGCCGGCGACGGCTACGACCCGACCTCCACCGCGGCGTCCAACCTCGGCCCGGAGAGCGTGGTCGACACGCTCGCGGCGGACCCGCGCGAGTCGAGCCGGAGCCTGCTCAGCCAGGTCTGCGCCCGCAGCCGCGCCGTCGGCGAACTCGAGGGCGTCGACGGCCGGCGTCCCTACTGCACCGCCGACGGCGTGGGAGCGGTGCTGGCGGTGTTCCGCGCGGACGGGCTGACCGGCCCCGTCACCCGGGTCGTCAGCGTCAACCAGAGCGTGCCGGCCATCCCGTTCCTCACCGCGTACCAGGGGGTGGCCGTGGAGCTGGCCCGGCCCGGCGAGGACCTCGTGGTCGCCGGAGGGCTGATCGTGCCGGTCCGCGGCGACGCCCCGCAGGCCCCCGCCGTGCCCGCCGACGCGGTCACCGCCAGCGGCAGCGGCCTCGACCCGCACATCAGTCCGGCGTACGCCGACATCCAGGTGGCCCGGGTGGCCCGCGAGCGTGGCGCGGATCCGATGGTGGTCCGGCGTCTCGTCGCCGAGCACACCCGTGGGCGGGCGCTCGGCTTCATGGGCGCCCCCGCCGTCGACGTGCTCGCCCTCAACCTCGCCCTCGACGAGGCGCTGCCCGTCGCGTGAGCGTCGGCGTGGGGCGGGGCCAGCTCACCCCGCCCCACCCGTGGTCCGTGGTCCGACGGCCGGCCGTGCCGGTGATCAGGGAGGATGTCTGCGTGCCCAGGGGAGAACTGCGCATCTACCTCGGGGCCGCGCCCGGCGTCGGCAAGACGTACGCGATGCTGGAGGAGGCCCGGCGACGCGCCGGGCGCGGCACCGACGTGGTGGTCGGCCTGGTCGAGACCCACGGCCGCGCCCAGACCGCCGCGATGCTCGGCGACCTGGAGGTGTTGCCGCGTCGGGTGGTGACCTACCGAGGCGCCGCGTTCACCGAGATGGACCTCGACGCGGTGCTGGCCCGTCGGCCCGAGGTCGCCGTGGTCGACGAGCTGGCCCACACCAACGTGCCCGGCTCCCGTCACGAGAAGCGCTGGCAGGATGTCCAGGAACTCCTCGACGCCGGCATCAGCGTCCTGTCGACCGTCAACGTCCAGCACCTCGAATCGGTCAACGACGTCGTCGCGCGCATCACCGGCACCACCCAGCGGGAGACGGTGCCCGACGCGGTGGTCCGCGCCGCCGGGCAGGTCGAGCTGGTCGACATGACCCCGGAGGCGCTGCGCCGCCGGATGGTTCACGGCAACATCTACCCACCCGACCGGATCGACGCGGCCCTCGGCAACTACTTCCGGATCGGCAACCTCACGGCCCTGCGCGAGCTGGCCCTGCTGTGGCTGGCCGACAAGGTCGACGAGCAGCTCGGCGCATACCGCGCCCAGCAGGGCATCTCCGAGACCTGGGAGGCCCGCGAGCGGGTGGTGGTGGCGCTCACCGGCGGGCCGGAGGGCGCGACGCTGGTCCGTCGTGCCGCGCGGGTCGCGGCCCGCAGCAAGGGCGCGGACCTGCTCGCCGTGCACGTCGCCCGCAGCGACGGGCTGGCCGGCGCCGACCCGGCGCAGCTCGCCCGGCAGCGTGTCCTGGTGGAGAGCCTCGGGGGCACGTACCACCAGGTGCTCGGCACCGACATCCCGGCGGCGCTGCTCGACTTCGCCCGGGGCGTCAACGCCACGCAGCTGGTGCTCGGCGCGAGCCGGCGCGGGCGGTTCGCGCAGCTCTTCTCCCGCGGCGTCGGGGTGACCACCACGGCGCTGTCCGGGCCGATCGACGTGCATCTGGTCACCCATCCGCAGGTCGGACGGGGGCGGCGCGGCGCGGGCGTGCCGGCCGCGCTGTCGCGGCGGCGCCGGCTGCTCGGCTTCGGCCTCGCCGGGCTCGGCATGCCGCTGCTGACCGTGCTGCTGCGCGCGCTGCCGGACCTCAGCCTCACCAACGACATCCTGCTCTTCCTCACCGGCGTCGTCGGGGTCGCGCTGGTCGGCGGGCTGTGGCCGGCGCTGGTCGCCGCGCTCGGCAGCTCCCTGCTGCTCAACTGGTTCTTCACGCCCCCGTTCCGGACGTTGACCATCGCCGAGGCCGACAACCTGCTCGCCCTGGGCGTTTTCGTCGCCGTCGCCGTCGCCGTCAGCGGGGTCGTCGACGTCGCGGCGCGGCGCACCAGGGAGGCCGCGCGTGCCTCCGCCGACGCGCAGACCCTGGCCACGGTGGCCGGTGGCGTCCTACGCGGCGAGCGGCCGCTGCCCGCGCTGCTGGACCGGCTGCGCGAGACGTTCGGGCTGCGCGCGGTCAGCGTCCTCGAACTGGTGGCCGACGCCGGGGGTCGGCCGGGGCGGGCCAGCGAGGACGAGGCGTGGCGCATCGTGGCCAGCGTCGGCGAGGACCCGGCGGGCAACCCGGGCGCGGGCGAGACGGCCGTGCCGGTGGACGACCGGCTCACCGTGGTGCTCTCGGGCCGGCGGCTGGAGGCGGCGGACCGGCGCGTCGTGGAGGCGTTCGCCGCCCAGGCCGCCGTCGCGCTGCGGCAGGAACGCCTCGCCGAGGAGGCGGCCAGCGCCCGGCCGCTCGCCGAGGCCGACCGGATGCGTACGGCGCTGCTCGCCGCGGTCAGCCACGACCTGCGCACGCCGCTGGCCTCGGCGAAGGCCGCGGTGAGCAGCCTGCGCAGCCCCGACGTCGAGTTCGACGCGGCCGACCGCGAGGAGCTGCTGGCCACCGCCGACGAGTCCCTGGACCGGCTCGGCCGGCTCGTGGCGAACCTGCTGGACATGAGCCGCCTACAGGCCGGTGTCCTCGGCGTGACCCGCGTGCCGCTCGGGTTGGAGGACGTGGTGCCCCGGGCCCTGGACGAACTGGGTCCGGCGGCCGCCGACGTCAGCACCGACATCCCCGCCGACCTGCCCGCCGCCACCGCCGACCCGGGGCTGCTGGAACGGGTGCTGGTCAACATCGTCGCCAACGCGCTGCGGCACAGCCCGCCCGGGCGGCCCCCGGCCATCACCGCCAGCGCCCACGCCGGGCAGGTGGAGTTGCGGGTCGTCGACACCGGCCCCGGCATCCCCGAGGACCAGTGGGAGCACGTCTTCCTGCCGTTCCAGCGCCTCGGCGACCGGGACAACGCCACCGGCGTCGGTCTCGGCCTGGCCCTGTCCCGTGGTCTCGCCGAGGCCATGGGTGGCAGCATCACCCCCGAGACCACGCCCGGGGGCGGTCTCACCATGGTGCTGCGGTTGCCCGCCGCCACCCCGAGCGTCGCGGAGGGGCAGCAGGAATGACCCGCATCCTGGTCGTCGACGACGAGCCGCAGATCGTCCGCGCCCTGCGAATCAACCTGCGGGTCCGGGGCTACGACGTGCAGGCGGTCGCGACCGGCACGGCGGCGCTCAAGGCCGCCGCCAGCGACCCGCCCGACCTGGTGGTGCTCGACCTCGGCCTGCCCGACATCGACGGGGTCGAGGTCATCCGGGGCCTGCGGGGCTGGACGCACGTGCCGATCATCGTGCTCTCCGGCCGGGCCGGCAGCCAGGACAAGGTCGCGGCCCTGGACGCCGGCGCCGACGACTACGTCACCAAGCCCTTCGGCATCGACGAGCTGCTCGCCCGCATCCGTGCCGTGACCCGGCGCCTGCACGTCAGCGCCGACGCGGCCACCGCCACGCTGCGGGTCGGCCGGCACACCGTCGACCTCGCCGCCCGTACGGTCACCCGCGACGACGGCGCCGACGTCAGGCTCACCCCCACCCAGTGGGGGGTGCTCGAACTGCTGCTGCGGCACCCGGGCAAGCTCGTCAGCCAGCGCCAGCTCCTGCACGACGTCTGGGGACCGGAGTACCAGGACGAGACCAACTACCTGCGCCAGTACCTGGCCCAACTGCGCCGCAAGCTGGAGGACGATCCGGCCCGCCCGCGCCACCTGATCACCGAGCCCGGGATGGGCTACCGGTTCCGGCCCTGAGCGCGGTCGGGGCACCCGACCGCCGACCGCGCGGCCGCCCTCCTACCCCGGAGGGGTGCGACCGCGCGGCCGGTGTCCGGCGGCTCAGCGGCCCTGGAGAGCCCTGACGTTGTCGCCGAAGGTCCAGCCCTTCGACCCGTCCCAGTTCAACGACCAGGTCATCAGGCCCTTCAGGCCGCCGCGGTAGGTGTTCCACGCCTGGGCGACCGTCGCCGGGGCCATGTGGCCGCCCCCGGCGCCGGGCTGCGCCGGCAGTCCGGGGACCTGCTTGTCGTACGGGACCCGGATGGTGGTGCCCTGGACGACCAGCCCGGCGTTGAGGCAGTCGGTCTGGGCGGTGAAGCCCTGCACGGTACCGGCCGGGTAGGAGTCGCCGGAGCAGCCGTACATGCTGCCGTTGTAGTACTGCATGTTCAGCCACCAGAGCCGGCCGTTGTCGGCGTACCGCTTGATGATCGGCAGGTACGCGCCCCAGATGGAGCCGTAGGTGACGCTGCCGCCGGTGACGTACGCGGTCTCCGGTGCCATGGTGAGGCCGAAGCCCGCCGGCATCCGCGCGAGCACCCCGTCGATGATGCGGATGAGGTTCGCCTGCGACGGGGAGAGCTGGGAGATGTTCCCGCTGCCGGTGAGCCCGGTCTCGATGTCGATGTCGATGCCGTCGAAGTTGTACCGCTGGAGGATCGGCACCACGGTCGCGACGAACCGGTCGGCGACGGCGGCCGAGCTGAGGTCGATCCCGGCGGTCGCGCCCCCGATCGACAGGAGGATGGTCAGGCCGGCCGCCTTGGCGCGGCACATCTCGGCGGGGGTGGGCACCCTGACGGTGGCGTCCATGCCGTCCTCCCAGAGCACGGTGCCGTCGGCGCGGATGACGGGGAACGCCGCATTGATCACGTTGTACCCGTGCGCGGGGATCCGGGGGTCGGTGATCGGGATCCATCCCAGCGGCGGGTGGACGCCGTTCGCCGCGCCGTCCCAGTTCTCCCAGTAGCCCTGGAGCACCTTGCCGGTCGGCTTCGGCTTGCCGGCGCAGGTGTCCGGGCCGGGCGTGGGCGTCGCGGTGGGTGTCGGCGTCGGGGTGGGGGAGGGCCCCGACGTGGCGGTCGGGGTGGGTGACGGCGTGCCGCCGCCGTCGCAGGCGCCGAGGTCTCTCCAGAGGGAGGGCGTCGCGGCGGGGTTCCAGCCGGCGCCCGGCGGGGGCGTGTGCGTCACCAGCGCCTGGTAGGAGCGTCCCGCGTAGCTGACCCGGCTGCCGGCGGCGTACGTGGTGCCCTCGGCCCAGGCCGGCGCGGCGCAGGCCGCGAGGGCGACGTCGGGGGCGGTCCTCGCGGCGGCGCGACCGTCCACGGCGGGCACGGCCGCCAGGGCGGCGGTGAGCGCCGCGCCGGCCAGCAGCGCGGGCATCGTACGTCGAAGTCGCATGGCATTCCTCCTCGTCGATGGCGGGAGGCTATCAGTTAACTTTATTAAATGAAACGGTGAGCCGAAGGCGGGGCGTGGGGCGAGCCGTCGCGGGCGGCCGGAGGGAATTCGGTAAAACTTTTCGCCGACATCGATAATGGCCGTGGAGCTAATCTCCGCAACGGGATACCCTCCTGGGGACCACCCGACGTCCATCGTGGAGGAGATCGAGCATGCGCAGGTTGATGTCGGCGATCGGAGCCGGAGCGATGCTGACCGTGGGGCTGCTCGCCGGCGCCGGCCCGGCGCAGGCGGCGAGCTGCACGCTCGTGCAGTCCGAGATCTACAACGGGGCCAACATCATCGCCTGGTCGCAGGGCCTGCAGGGCTGCTCCGGCGACGTCTACTGGGAGATCCAGTCGGGCGACGCCGGCGGCTGGCAGGTCGTGCAGAGCGGCACCACGCACTACGCCAACGAGGTGCAGAGTTACTACGGCGACGTCGAGCTGCCGTGTTACCTGCGGGTCTACGCGAAGTTCGGTACCCAGGAGAAGCTGACCCAGCCCGCGCGCAACAACAACTGCGCCGGCTGAAGACCGGGTCGGACGGGGCGGGGGTGCGCGCCCCGTCCGACCCGGTCTCCCGCAACGGCTACGGAGCGGGGTACCGCGTGACGTAGACGGGTTCGCCGACCCGCGTCATGTCGGCCGCCGCGCCCACGCCGTTGACCACGTGGTCGATCGTGCCGGCGCTCAGGTTCACGGTCATGACGTGGTGCAGCCTGACGCCCGGGGCGACGGGGACCTCGAAGCCGTTCTCCGTGTGGATCGACGGGTTGTTCTGGTTGAACACGTACACCCCGCCGCCGTGCAGCGTGTGGTGCCGCACCCGGTCGCCGACCTTGTACCCGGCCCAGCCCTCGACGGCGCCGTTCATCCAGTCGGCCTGCGTCGGCGGGTCGTACGGCAGCTCGTTCTGGTAGAGGACCGTCGTGCCGTGCTCGCCGTTCCAGACCGTGTTGTACCGCTGGAAGTGCTCGACGAACAGGCCGGTGGCCGTCACGTGGTCGCCGTTGATGACGGCGCCGTAGCGGCCGGTGTTGGTACGCCAGCGGTCGGTGTCGCCGTTGACGCCCTCGGTGAAGCCCTCGACCCCGTGGTCCCCGCGCCACACCCAGGTGTGGTCGATCAGGACGTGGTCGGCGTTGACCTCCAGCGCGGTGTGCGTCCTGCCGATGTGCGGCCCGCCGACGCGGAAGTACACGTCGGACAGCGTGATGGGGTTGCGCGGGGTGCTGGCGTTGCGGCCGTGCATGCGCCCCACGCGCAGCAGCACCGGCGACTCGGTGAGGCCGGCGTCGACGGTGACCCCGGCGACGACCACGCCGGGCACGCCGGCGACGTCGAGCGGAACGGCGCCGTCGACGGCGGTCAGCGTGGCGTGGCCGATGCCGAGGACCACGGTGTCGGGCCGCTTGATCTCGATGCTGCGGGCGATGTCGTACACGCCGGGGGTGAGCAGCAGGTGCTTGCCGCGGGCGAGCTGACTGTTGATCACGTGCACCGGATCGGACGGCTTGGCGATGAAGAAGTCCCGGATGCCGATGGTGCGGCCCGGCGTCACGCCGTCGCCCCAGGAGATGCCCCGACTGTCGCGCCGGACGGCGGGGACGCGGACCTGGTACCGGCCCCGGTCGTCGACGAACAGGTACGGCTTCTCCCTGCTCACCGGCGTGGTGTCCAGCGTGGTGTACGGCGGGTCGGGGAAGTCGGCGTCGTCGGGGGCGCCCACGGTGCCCGCGAAGACCTGGTTCCACACCGCGTTCGACCAGCTCTCGACCTCGCTGTTGCGGGTGAGCCACTGCTGCTGGGAGCCGTTGGTGGTGGCGGGCAGCCGGGAGTCGGCGATGAAGCCGCCGCTGGCGAACTGCGGGCCGGCGGTGCAGTAGTCCATCAGCGACAGGCCGCCGCCGCTGATGTCGAGGCGGCGCATGGACACCGCCTGGGACACCGCCCAGAAGTTCGCCGAGAAACGGCAGCCGTCCTGGCCGGAGGCGTTGATGGACAGCGACAGGTTGGACAGGGTGCGCCAGAAGTTGACCAGGGCGATGCAGTTGCCGGTCCCGCCGCCTTCGAGGCAGCGGTTGTAGGTCTCGATCTTGCCGTTGACGGTGACGTCGGTGGGGGAGGCGCCCAGGCCGGAGACCTCGGTGTAGTAGCCGACCTTCACGTGGAGGGGCTGCGCGGCGGTGCCGTAGCTGCCGGGCCTGAAGAGGTACGCGTGCCGCGCGGTGCCCATCTCGGCGTCGACCTGCCGGGCGTGCGCCGCGTCGAGGGTCGCCTGGATCTCGGCGACCGGTGTGTCGGGGTCGAAGATCGTCACGTTGGGCCCGAAGTCCGGGGCGCCGTGGCGGGCCGGTCCGGCGGTGGCGGCCGTGCCCGTGGTGCCGGCGACCGCCGTCAGCACCAGGCCGAGGGCGAGCGTCCGGCGGAGCCGCCGTCGCGCGTCGGGGGACTGCATCCTCATCGTTCGTCCTCTCCGCCGGCCGGGACGGGTGCCGGGCTCGGCGACGTGGTGGGGAGGTGTTCCGGCGCGGGCGCGGGTGGGCGCGCCGATGGCCGGCTCGCGGTCGTCGTCGACCTGCCTCGTGGGGCGGCGGCGGGGACAGCGCACTCGTGAGAGCGCTCTCTCGCCGCCGCGACTTCTATCACGCCGTGAAAGAAGGGTTGGCATGTTTCTACCCTGTCGATCCGTCCGGCGCTACCGCTGCGCCGCCGCGATCAGGGCAGGTTCCCGTGGGGCCTGTTCCCGCCGGGCCACCGCACGTGCGCGGCCGGTGTCCCTGCGTGACGGCGTGGGCACGGTGCCGCTCCACGACCTCTGGGGCTCGACCGAGGTCGTGAGGGCCGTCGATGGTAGGAATGTGCGTCCGGTGCGGGTGGTCAGCGGGGGTGCGATGTCGGAGATTCCTGACGCGGTGGTGGCGGAGTTGGCGGGGCGCGTGGCCGCCGCGTTGCCGCTCATCGCCGCCCGTGTTCCGACGGCACCGGCGGCCGAGCTCGGTCGGC
The DNA here is from genome assembly GCF_003664255.1 of Micromonospora sp. M71_S20. Taxonomy (NCBI): domain Bacteria; kingdom Bacillati; phylum Actinomycetota; class Actinomycetes; order Micromonosporales; family Micromonosporaceae; genus Micromonospora; species Micromonospora sp. M71_S20. The sequence continues at coordinate 3,640,568 of NZ_RCCV01000001.1, forward strand.
TGCGGGCGGTCGCCGAGGGCGACACCTGGCCGACCCGCGAATCGACCCTCGGACACCGGGCGGTAGCGGGGTTCCGCTCCGGCTCCGGGACCGGGCCGGACGACTCGCCGGTGCGGGACGCTCTCGGCTCGCTGCCACCGTTGCTCACCGAACGCCTGCTCGGCGCGCTGGAACTGACCGTGGCGGAGCTGGACCTGGCGGGCACCACCCCGGACCTGACCGGCCTCCTGGGCGCACCGTTCACCGGCACGTTCGGCATCGCGATCCTCAGCGGGCAGAGCGAGGCGATCACCGGCGCAGCCGTGCTGGAACAGGTCCGGCCCGGCGTGTCGGCGCTGGTCGCCGCGCTGGCCCGCCGGCTGGCCAGCCACCCGCAGACGGCCGCTCTCCTGACGGTTGGACCCGGCATCACCGCCGAGCAGGACATCGCCGCGGCGCATGGTGCGAACCAGCTCGCGCTGGCCGTGGCCACCGCCACCGCCGTCCTGCACCGGGTCGGCATCCACCCCAGGGCCACCGAACCACCGGCCGTGCTCGGCGTGGCGATCGGCACCGCCGTCCTGCTGCTCCGCCGGGCCCCGATGCCCACCGGCTACGCCGCGGCGTTGCTCGCCCGGGCCCGGGCGGAGTACCTGCTGCCCCGCCACTGCAGCGGGTCGGCGATGGTGTCGGGGCACCGGTTCGCGCTGCTGGAGGGCACTGGCGTCCCGGACGTCGACTTCGGCGGCAACGGACTGGTCGCGGTCGTCCCGGGCGGCGTGGTGATCCGCACCGGTGTCGAGAGCGGACACGTGCGGACCATGTTGAGCGTCCTGGACGGGCCGCCACCGGAGGTCGCGACCGGATGGGAGGAGATCGTCGAGGTCAGCTGGCAGGCGGCCGTCGGCGGCGCCTCGGTGCTCGTGCCCCGCGCCGGTGAGTCACGCCTGAGTCAGGCCACCCCGCCCTGGCCGGGCGACTACCGGCTGCGGGTGCACGCCCGGGGGCGGGACGAGACCGACGAACGCGACGCCGAACACTACGAGCTGGTGGTGTGGCAGGCACCCGCCGCACCCGAGGTCGTGCATGCCCGTACGGACCGGCTCGGCCACCGGCTGCGCGGCGAGCCGGAGCCGGCGCGGCCCGAACGGCCCGAAGCCGCCTACCGATGGGTGCGTCAGAGCAGCCTGGGCCAGGCCGCGACGGTCACGGTGGTGACCGGGGCAGGCGTGGCGGACGTGCTGCGCGCCTTCGGGGCGGACCCGGCCCGACGGGAGTCGATGCGGGCCATCGGCGAGGAACTGATGCGGCGGCGGTCGATCGACTCGTGGGTGGCGGTGGCGGACATCGGTGGCGCCGTGCTCGCCGTCGAGTACAGCGGCTGGCAGGGCTCGACCGCGCCCGTGCTGACGCGCGCGTCCGCCCACGGCCGGGCCGCCAGCATGTACTGGAACGTCAACGCGGTCACCCGGCTGTCGTTCGCCGAGCACGGCGAAGTGCTGCTGTCGGTGGAGCCGTTCGGCGACCTCGACGCGCCACCACCGGTCGCCGCGACCCTCGCGGGCCTCGACTTCGCCGATCACCACCGGGGCAAACCGCTGATGGGCCTGGTCGCGGTGCAGCGGTTCACCGGCCACGGCGTCACCGGCGAGGACCTGGCCCGGATCGAGGCCGCCGACGTCGGTTTCCGGATCCTGCCGGACCTACCCACCCTGTACCCGCGCCGGCCGCAGCCCGACGGCGCGCTCGGCCGGGCCCTGCCCACGCCGGTTCCGCTCCCGCCGCAACCCGGCGGCCCGCTCGGCCCGCCCCCGACGCGCTGACCGGGCCGTCCGAACCGGAACTGAGGGACCTGGCCTGCTGGATCGCCGCGGAGGCGGCCCGCGGCGCGGGGCTCGGCGACGACCCGGACGTCGTCGCCAGCGTCGCCGCTCGCGCCCTGACCCCGGACGCGCACCTGCGTGCCCGCCGGTCCCAGCTCGACGACGGCGAACACCGCTGGGTCTGGCCCGCCCTGCACCGGGCGCCCCACGGGGACCCGGCAGCCTCGGTCACGGCCACCCTGCTCGCGACCGACACGCCCATCCCCGGAGCGCCTACGGTTCCGCTTTCGGGGGGACAGCGTTCGGCGGTGGCCCGTGACAGGATGCGGCCCGTGCCTTTTGCTCCGCTTCTCATGACCGCGGCGGCATGCGCCGCAGTGCACGCCGCCGGCGTCCTGGTGGCTCGCCCGGTGTGGCGCTACGCCGAGGTGCTGAGTATCGGTCTGCTGCTTGTCCACGCCGTGCGCAGCGGACGACCTGTCCCACGCTGGGCGGTGCCGGCGGCGCTAGCGGTGCTGCTCGTGGACGCGGTCCGGACGATGCCGGCCGAGCCCGACGGCGAAGGCCACGAGTGGAAGGTGCTGCGGCCGGGCAGCGGCATCGACGTACCGTCCGGCTTCGAGTTTGGTGTGTCCGTGTCATGGGCGTCGTCGGCCGCGGCCGCGCTGCTGCTCGTGGTGTGGCGAGCCGGCGGCTGGCGGCGGCGCCCGGTGGCCGCCGCATCGGCGGCCGCTGCGCTGGTCGTGGGATATGCGGTGGTCCGGGTCGTCGACATCTGGCTCGCCGTACGCTCGGAACGCTGGTGGTACGTGAGCGACGTCGGCGACGTGTCGACGGGGGTGACCCTGTCCGTGCTGCCGCCGCTGGCGCTCGCGCTGACCGCGCTGGCGCTCGCCGCGGTGCTGGCCGGTCACGGGCGGCGGCTCGCCGCGATCGGCGCGGCGCTGCTGGCCGTGGTGGCGCTGCCGCATCTGGACGCCAGCATCGGCGCGCTGTCGCTGCCGCTCTCCGCAGGTGACCGAACGGCCCTGTTCACCTGGCACGTCATCACGCCCACGCTGTCGATGCCGCAACCCGTCGCAGCGCTCACGGCAGCGGTGGAGCTGGTCGCGCTCCTGGTGCTCGTTGCGGGCCTGACCGGATCTCCCCGAGCGGTACGAGCCGTACCGGCAGGAAGGTCCTGAACACGCTCCTCGCGTCGGCCACGCCGTAGCGGGCACCGGGGGAGCGGAGCCGCCCGGTCACCCGTCGACGGCCAGGCGGACCGTGACCGTGTCTCCCACCGCCAGCCCCTCGGCCCGACGCACGGCTGCCTTCACCGGCACGAGGTAGCGCCCGTCCTTGGGGAAGAGCGACGTGCTCCAGCCGGTCTTCCCGATCCGGGCCGCGACCGGGATCATGCCCCAGCCGTAGCTCACCCCCGCGGACCGCGCGGCCAGCTCCTGGCACCCGTCCTCGGGGACGGTGACGAAGTGCCACGGCGCGGGGCCCCTCCAGAACCACAGCTCACCACTGAACTCCAGGTCCATCCGATCAGCATAGGAGCGGGGACCGACTTCTTCGGACGGGCGGGTGCCGCCGGCCCGGGTAAGCGGTGCGCCGGCCGGCGGCACTCGCGTCGCCGGCGCTGATGGGGCAGCATTCCCCCGTGCTCCTGATCGTTCCCTCGGACCCGCTGCGACCGCGCCACCCGGACGCCCACTTCGCTCCTGAGGCACGCGCCGCCCAGGAGGCCGGCGTCGAGGTCGCCGTCGTCGACCACGACGCGTTGGCCCGTGGCGACGACGTGTCGCGGGCGGTGTCGCGGGTGACTGTCGAGGGCGTCGCGGTCTACCGCGGCTGGATGCTGCGCAGCGAGCGGTACGCCGCCTTCGCGGACGCGTTGGCCCGCCGGGGCGTCAGCCTGCGTACGAGCGGCGAGCAGTACCGGCGCGCCCACGAGCTGCCGGGCTGGTACCCGGACCTGGTCGAGCTGACGCCAGCCTCGGCGTGGACGGTCGGCACGGAGCGCGCCGACTTCGACCGGGCGAGGCGCGCGCTCGGCGGCGGGGCGGCGGTGCTGCGCGACTTCACCAAGTCGTTGAAGCACCACTGGCACGAGGCGGCGTTCGTTCCGGATCTCGACGACGGCGATGCCGCGTGGCGGGTCGCGAGCCGCTTCGTCGACCTGCGCGGCGACGACCTCGTCGGGGGTCTGGTCCTGCGGCGGTTCGAGCGGTTCACCACCGCCGAGGTCCGCACGTGGTGGGTCGACGGCGGCTGTGTCCTGGTCGGCGCCCATCCCGACAGTCCGCACGACATGCCGCCGGAGGCGTTCGACGCGGGTCCGGTGAGCGGGCCGGTGGCGGCGCTGGGGCTGCCGTTCGTGACCGTGGACCTGGCGCGGCGCGCCGACGGCGTCTGGCGCATCGTCGAACTCGGTGACGGGCAGGTCAGCGACCGACCGTCCACCATCGACCCGGCCGTCCTGGTCGGTGTCCTGCGTCGTGGGGCCTGACCTCCGAAACTTCCGGTCCCTCGGTCGGTGCCGGGCCGGCTGGCAGGCAGGGTGGGAGCCCGACTGAGGTGACGGCGTCGAACACACCCATCGAAAGAATCCGATAATCGGGCGTTGAGGTTCCGGACATGTTCCGATACGGTCCGATGGAAGGGCTTCGATCAACTCACGGCGTCGAGGATGCTGACGGCGGTGTGGTCTCCGGGCGACCACTCCACCGACCCCACGCCGTGGCGGGCGGTTGCCGAGGCGGCCTTCCTCACCCATTCGGCTCATCGAAAGGCTCTGCCATGGACAACTCGCTCGCCCGTGCCAGCGGGCGCCCGGTGACCCGCCGGCGGCCCCGCGTCGCGCTGGCGTCGGTCGTGGTCGGTCTCTCCGTCGTCGCAACGACGGTGGCGGTGGCGTCCGGCGCCAGCGCCGGGACGACCCTGGGGGCGTCCGCCGCCGAGAAGGGGCGCTACTTCGGCGCCGCGGTGGCGGCCAACAAGCTCTCCGACGCCACGTACGTTGGGATCCTCAACCGGGAGTTCACCTCGGTCACCCCGGAGAACGAGATGAAGTGGGACGCGACCGAGCCGTCCCAGGGCCAGTTCACGTTCGCCAACGCCGACCGGATCGTCAACCACGCCCGCGCCAATGGGATGCAGGTGCGCGGCCACGCCCTGGCCTGGCACTCCCAGCAGCCGGGGTGGGCGCAGAACCTCAACGGCAGCGCGCTGCGCCAGGCGATGGTCAACCACGTCACCCAGGTGGCGACCTACTACCGTGGCAAGATCCACTCCTGGGACGTGGTGAACGAGGCGTTCGCCGACGGCGGCAGCGGGGCCCGCCGCGACTCGAACCTGCAACGCACCGGCAACGACTGGATCGAGGTGGCGTTCCGCGCCGCGCGCGCCGCCGACCCGAACGCGAAGCTGTGCTACAACGACTACAACACCGACGGGCAGAACGCCAAGAGCAACGCGGTGTACGCCATGGTGCAGGACTTCAAGGCCCGGGGCGTGCCGATCGACTGCGTCGGCTTCCAGTCGCACTTCAACAGCGCCTCCCCGGTGCCCGCCGACTACCAGGCCAACCTGCAACGCTTCGCCAACCTCGGCGTGGACGTGCAGATCACCGAGCTGGACATCGAGGGCTCGGGCCAGACGCAGGCCGACAACTACGGCCGGGTGGTGCGCGCCTGCCTCGCCGTGACCCGCTGCACCGGCATCACCGTGTGGGGCATCCGGGACACGGACTCCTGGCGAGCCAGCGGCACCCCGCTGCTCTTCGACGGCAACGGCAACAAGAAGCCGGCGTACACCGCCACCCTCGACGCCCTCAACGGCGGCACCACCCCGCCGCCCACCACCGCACCCCCGACGACCCCGCCGCCCACCACCCCGCCGCCCTCCGGCGACTGCGCCGCGACGGTGTCACTGAACTCGTGGAACGGCGGCTTTGTCGCCACGGTGCGCGTCACCGCGGGCGCCGCGGCGATCAACGGCTGGGCGGTCGCGCTCACCCTGCCGGGCGGCGCGACGGTCACCAACACGTGGAGTGCGCGCGCCACCGGGGCCAGCGGCGCCGTGACGTTCCACAACGTGGACTACAACGGCCGGCTCGCCGCCGGAGCCGTCACCGAGTTCGGCTTCCAGGGCACCGGAACGGGCCCCACCGGCACGCCCACCTGCACCGCGAGCTGACCCGTCGACGGCCCGGCGCGGACGCTCTCCCGCGCCGGGCCGTCGGCGCCGCACACGCCTCACACCGTGCGCACCGGCACCCGCGGCGTCCGCGGTCCCCGACGCGTCCCTCACCCGGCCGTAGGAGCTCCTGCGGCCGCGGCTCGGCTGATCCGGCCGGCGCGGTCGGGCGCGCCGAACCACCTGGCCAGCGCGACCTCGAGCGTCTGCTGGTCCTCACCGACCCACGCGACGTGCCCGTCCGGCCGGAGCAGTACCGCCGGCACGTCCAACTCCTCGCTGCTGTCGGCGACGCGGTCGACCCGGTCGGCCCAGCCGTCCACCGAGAGCCGCCCCGTCTGGTCGAGCAGCAGCCCGCCGCCGGCGCGCATCAGCTCGAACAGGCGCCCGTGCGTCAGCTGGACGTCGCGCAGCCGTCGCCCGAGCAGGGCATGGCCCGCACCGAAGTCGTACCGGATGCTGATCGCCGTGATCTTCTCGATCAGGAACCGGTTGACGTCGTCGAGGTCCATCAGTTGCGCCAACAACCGCCGGACGGCCTGCGGCCCGGGCTCGTTGGTCGTCAGCTGCATCTGTGCACGGGTGTTGGTCAGCACGTCGGCGGCCACCGGGTGCCGCTCGGACTCGTAGCTGTCCAGCAGGTCGTCCGGCGCCCAGCCCTTGACGGCCGCCGCCAGCTTCCAACCCAGGTTGAACGAGTCCTGTATCCCGAGGTTGAGCCCCTGCCCACCCATGGGCGGGTGGACGTGCGCGGCGTCCCCGGCCAGAAACACCCGTCCGACGCGGTAGCGCTCGGCCTGGCGGGTCGCGTCGCCGAAGCGCGACAGCCAGCGGGGCGAGTGAGCGCCGAAGTCGGTGCCGGCGTACCTGCGCAGCTGTCGCGTGAACTCCTCGAGCGTCGGCGGCACCGAACGGTCCTCGGCCACGCCCTCGGCCGGCACGACCGCCCGGAACACCCCCGGCTTGCCCGACGGCCCGATCCCGAAGCGTTTCTCGGTCTTGCGCACCTCGGTCATCACTGCGGTGATGTCGTCCGGGGACGCCGTCACCTCCATCTCGCCCAGCAGCGTGTCGGTTGTCGACGGCTCGCCGGGGAATCCGACCCCGAGCAGTTTCCGGACCGTGCTGCGCCCACCGTCGCAGCCGACGACGAACCGCGCCCGCAGCGGCGTGGCAGTTCCATCTTCGACGTGGACGGTCACGCCGTCGTTGTCCTGCTCCAGCCCGGCCACCGCACAGCCGCGCCGGATTTCGGCTCCGACGCCGGCCGCGTGCTCGGCGAGCAGCCGGTCGGTGAGCGTCTGCGGAATGCCGAGCACGTATCCGTGGGCGGTGTCGAGCCCGGCGGGAGCGGGCTTTTCGATACCCGCGAAGAATCCCCGGATCGGGTACTGCGTGCCGTTCTCGAGGAACCGCTCCAACAGCCCCCGCTGATCCATCACCTCGATACTGCGTACGTGCAGCCCGAGCGACCGCACGAACGGCGGAGGCTCGGCCTCCTTCTCCAGTACGAGCACGTCGACGCCCCGCAGCCGCAATTCGATTGCCAGCATCATGCCGGTCGGCCCGCCGCCGGCAATGATCACGTCGAACAAGGATTCCCCCATGGTGTGTGCCGATTCCTGCGCTCGGCCGACGATTGTGCGCCACGACCGGGGTCTTGCCGCAAGCCCCGGGGTGCGGTATACGTTAATGGTGGCAAGGAGTTCTCCTCCTTGCCTTTGTTGTTCTCAGGCCAGCACACGTGTGCTCAGGCCAGCACGCGCAGCCGAGCCCACAGTTCGCCGGCGGGCGTCGATACCCGGCAGCACCGCCCTGTCGGCGGTCAGGTCCCTGCGGAATGGCCACCGCCCGAACCGCCCCGGTACGCCCGTCGTGCAGCCCCTCTCAGCACCGCGGGCAGATCAGGATCGGGGACCGTCTCCGGGGCGTCAGCGGGGCCGGGCCTCGGCGGTGGTGGCCGTTCCCTCCGACTGCCGCTGCTCGGGTACCGGGGGTCGTCGCATCGTCCGCCAGGGGCCGCCGAGCAGCGGAGTGAGCACGACCAGCAGGTAGCAGGTACCGACGGCGAGCAGGGTGGCGGTGGTGCCGAACCGGTCGGCGGCCAGGCCGGCCCCGAGGGCGCCGAGCGGCATGGCGGCCCAGGCGCTTGCGCCGATCACGCCGTACACGCGCGCCCGCATGTGTGCGGGCACCCGTTCGAGTTTCACCGCGCCGATCAGCGGGTTGATCGCGCCGGCGGCGAGGCCGGCGACCGCGAAGACCGCGGCCACCACGGGCAGCGGCGGGGCGGCGGCGAGGGCCCAGAAGGGCGGGGCGCCGGCGACGGCGAAGGCGGTGACGAAGGTGGCCCGGCGGGGCAGCCGGTGCCCGACGGCGCTGAAGAGCAGCGAGCCGACCAGCGCGCCTCCGCCCATCGCGCCGACCAGCAGGCCGAACGCGGTGGCCCCGCCGAGGTCCCGCGCGGCGACGACCGGCAGCAGCACGTTGCTCTTGGTGGCGTCGAAGAGGTTGGTGACCAGCACCAGCAGCACCATGGCGCGCAGCAGTGGTTCGCGGATCAGGAAGTGCAGCCCGGCCATGAAGTCCCGCCAGTAGCCGCCGGAGGCTGCCGTCGGGCTGTCGGCCGGCCGCAGGCTCGCCGGCACCAGCACCGCGACCGCTGCCGCCGAGACGGCGAACGTGACCGCGTCCACTGCCAGGGCGGTCAACGCGCCGAGCGTGCCGACCAGCAGGCCGGCCAGCGGCGCGCCGAGCAGGCGGGCACCGCGTTCGGTGGCCTCGAACCAGCCGATCGCCCGTTCGATCGGCACCCCGGCGGCGGTCGCCGCCTCGGGCAGCAGCGCGGTTCGGGCCGTCTGACCGGGGGTGTCGAGCAGGCCGCTGACGAACACCAGGGCGAGGAGCGCCGGGAAGGGCAGCCCGACGGTGGCGTGCAGCAGCGGTACGGCGGCGATCGTCACGCCGGAGACCAGGTCGGCCAGCACGCTGGCCCGGCGGTAGCCGATCCGGTCGACGAGCACGCCGCCGAAGGCGCCACCGAGCACGACCGGGGCGGTGGCGAACGCGCCGGCGAGCCCGGTGGCGGCGAGGGAGTCCGTCTCGGCCAGCACGTGGAGCGGCAGCGCGATCAGGGTCAGCATGTTGCCGGTCAGCGAAACCGTGTGGCCGATCAGCAGCCCGAGCAGCGGGGCCCGGCGTGACGTGGCCGGTGTCATCGCGGGTCGCGGAAGGCGTGGTAGATGAGGGCGATCGTGCGGGCGTCGGCTCGGCCGGCGTCGCTGCGGGCGCGCCAGCGTTCGGCCAGGGCCGCCAGGTCCGCGCGCAGCTCCACCAGCTCGTCGCTGGTCAGGTGCAGCGTGGAGTCACTGCTGGTGGTGCCGCGTACCCACTCCGGATCGAGGGTGGCCTCAGCGTCGAGATAGGTCCGGATGCGGTCGACGTACCGGTCGAGGATGGCGCGGCGCAGCAGATCGGAGGCGGCCTTGCGTTCCGGGTCGGCCAGCGCCTCGACCGGCTCCCACGAGGTGCGGGTGTGCGCCGCCCGCCACCAACGTTCGCGCCGGTTGCGGGCCAGCTCGGGGACCTCGCGGACGAAGCCGTGCTCCGCCAGCTTGCTCAGGTGGTAGCTGACCGAGCCGACCGCCTCGCCGGTGACCTCGCTCAGCGCCCCGACCGTCTGCGGGCCGCGGACCCGCAGCTCGCCGAGCAGGCGCAGCCGCGTCGGATGCGCGAGCGCCCGCATGGCGCGGGGATCGGTGAGGTGCAGGGTGGAACCATCCGTCATCGCACAAGACTAGATATACAAGGAATGAAGGACAAGAACTCTTGTATATAGCGGCGTGTGGCGTGTGGCGGGTGCCGAGACGGCGATTCTCGTGGCATCGACGTGCACGGCCACTGCCCGACAACCGGCTTCGCGGCCCTCTGGCACGTTCTCGGTGGGTCCGAGCAGGTCCGTGCCCGCCGGACGCGGGTGCCGCGGTCTTGCCCGCCGGACGCGGGTGCCGCGGTCTTGCCCGCCGGTCAGCCGGCGCCGAAGCAGACGAAGGCGGCGGCGGTGGCATGGGCGGCACCGCCGCCGTCGGTGTCGAACGCGCGCTGGGCCTCGGCGAGCGCCGCCGCCGGCGCAGCACCGGCACGCATTCGCCGGTGCAGGTCCAGCATCAGCGCGGTGGTCAGGTCGGCCGGGACCGGCAACACGGTGGCGATCAGGCTGCGGGTGCCGAGGGCCAGCAGCACGGCGGTGAAGCCCATCACCTCGTCGCCCGGCCGGACGCCGGAGAGGCCGGAGTCGCAGGCGGAGAGCACCACACAGCCCGGTGGGCGGGTCAGCCGCTCCAACTCGTACGCGGTCAACGGCCCGTCGGCCAGTTCCAGTGTGGAGAAAAGAGGGTTGTCGGCGCGGAAGGTGCCGTGCGCGGCGACGTGCGCCAGCCCGGTCCCGTTCAGCGCGTCGGTGACCGCGTCGGCGGTGGCAGCGCAGCCGGTGAGGGAGCGGGAGCCGGGCAGGGCCGCGCCGAGCTGGCGTACCTCGGTCTCGGCGGCCGGTAGCCGGGGCCCGGCCACCAGCACCGGCGGGCCGGCCGGGACGATCCGCCCGACGGCGCGCAACCAGACCGTCGCCGAGGGCGCCACCGTCACCGGCCGGCCGGCACAGGTCGGCAGGCCCGACCAGGGCACGGCGTGCAGCGCGCCGATCGGGACGATCACCAGTGGCCGGTCGCCCAGCAGCCGGCGTACCGGGTCGAAGAGCTGCCGGTCCAGCGCGGTGGTGGCGAACTCGACCCCGGCCCGGGCGCTGGCCGAGTCGCCGGTGGTGACCAGCCGGCGCAGGCCGAACCGGTGCAGGCGGGCCCGGCCCAGCGCCTCGTCGAGCGGGCCGAGGTCGTGCAAGCTGGTCCGGCCGTCGCGGACGAGTACCGCCCGCAGCCGTGGCCCGTGCGCCACCAGCTCCAGCAGCACGGCGTCACCGAGCGCGGCGGCGAGGGCGCCAACCGTGGGCGGTGCCACCAGGCCGCCGCCGTCCGGCTCCCGCGCCCCGCCGTCCGCGCCCCGGGCCAGTTCCCGGATGCGCTGTTCGAGTCGGCCCTGGCTGCGCCGCAGCGCGTGCACGGGATGCCCGGCGAGCAGCGCGTCCTCCAGGGCGGTGCTGACCATCCGCAGCTCGGCCAGGGCGGCGGCCAGCCCGGGGTCCTGCGGCGGTTGCACCGCGCGCATCCGCAGGGCGTTGGCCCGCCAGCGTTCCGCCCAGGCCAGCACCTGGGCGGGCGTGCCGGTGCGGACGGCGATGTCCAGCCCTTCGGTGGCCAGTTCGTGCCCGTACGCCCCGCTGTGCGCGCGAAGCTCGGTGGCGCCCAGGGAGGCCCGGTGCCCGTCGAGCACCGCCAGTCCCCGGCGCAGGGCCCGGGCCGCGCCCCGCAGGTCACCGTCGAGCCGGCGACGCAGGGCGAGCGCGTACCAGCCCTGGGCCCGGTGCGGCGCGGTGCCCCGGCGGTGCGCGCGGGCCGCCACCGCCAGCAGCTCGGCCGCCTGGGCGGGCCGGCCCATCGCCTCGGCCAGCCGGGCGGCCTCGATCCGGGTGGTCAGCGCCGGCGAGGGCCAGCCGGTGGCGTCGAGCTGCCCGGCGGTTCGCACCATGGCGGTCAGCAGGGCCGTCGACCGGGTGCCCCTTGCGAACTCGGCGCGCAGCTCGACGTGCCGGGCGAAGGCGGCCCAGATGCGGCGTCCCTGGCGACGGAAGCGGGCCCGGGACGAGGCGGCGGCGGTCGCGGCGGTGTCCAGGTCGCCGGCGAGCAGCGCCGCCCGGGCCCGGGCCAGCAGCGCCTCGGCGAGATCCGAGGCCATGCCCCGCCGCCGCAGCTCCGTCACGGCGGAGGCGGCGACCTCGACCGCCTCGTCGACCAGCGGCACCGAGAGCAGCAGTTCGAACCGGTCCAGCAGCAGTGCCGGACGGGGCACCGACAACCGGCGGTACTCGTCGCCGACGGCGGCGAAGGTGCGCAGGGCGCCCGCGACGTCGCCGCGCTGGCCGGCGGCGATGCCGATGTTCCAGCGGGCGTCGGCGGCGGCCAGGTCGAGCCCGAGCCGGCTGAAGATGGCCGCGGAGCGGAACAGGTCGTCGTCGGCGTCCCGGCTGGTGCCCCGGTGGGCGTTGAGCAGTCCACGGTTGTTGCGCGCCCGCGCCTCCAGCAGCAGGTCGCCCTCACGCTGGGCGATCTCCACCGCGAGGCCGTAGTCCCGGACCGCCTCGTCGAACCGCCCCCGGTAGTGCAGCACGACGCCCCGCTGCATCCGGGCCCGGCCGGCGTCGGCGCCGGTCAACCGGGGGAGGGCCAGGGTCACCGCGCGTAGCGCCGCGCCGGTGCGTCCGGCGTTGGCCAGGACGTACCCGAGGCTCATCCGGGCCAGTGCCCGCACCCGGGGCGAGTCGGTGACCCGCACCGCCCGGCGCAGGTGCCGTAGGGCGCCCGGCAGGTCGTTGAGCTCCCGCAGGGCCAGCCCGATGGCGCGTTCGGCGGTGGACCGCTCGTCGGCGTCGGGGTGGCCGACGGCGAGGACCTGCCGGGCGATCGCGATCGCCTCGCGGGGGTAGCGCTGGACTGCGTCGAGCGCGGCCTGGGCCGGGACGGCACCGGGAACGGCGCTGTCGGCCATGCCAAGAAGAATCCCGCAGTCGCGCTGCCCGGTCAATCGCGTCCGGGTGTACGGGCATCAGTCGCCTGAGCGACGATCAATTGACACCCGACTATCCTTTGAAATAATCGTCCCGGTGCCTCGGAGAGCGCTTCCGTAGCCGCCCGGCCCGTCGCCGACCACGCATCTTCGACCGCCTGGAGGACCGGTGCCGTCTGACGACTCCTTCGCGTCGCGCCCGCCCGCCGGGTTGTCCCGTCGGCAGGTCGTGGCCTGGTCCACCCTGGCCGCCGCGGCGGTGCCGCTCGGTCTCGTCGGGCGGGGCGGCCCGGCCGCCGCCGGCGAGTCGCCCGACGCGACCTACCAGCGCGTCTTCCTGGAGGCCCTGGCCGCCGACCCCGACCTGCGCCGGTACGCCGTCGAGGGCCGGGAGTTCCTCTACCGGCCCCGGCAGTTGCTGGTGGCTCACCCGGACGTGCAGCGGGTCGTGAGCCGGCTGCGCAGCTACGGCTACCCGGTCACCGAGGGTGTCGGCTTCGGCGGGGTCGCCCGGCTCCGCTTCGCCGCCGAGACCGACATCCCGTCGGTGGTGACCAGGCTCCGCGACCCGCAGCAGTGGCCCGGGCAGCCGGCGCCCCTGGTCCAGCCGCACCACGCCCTGCTCGGCTTCGGCAACATCATGGGTAACCCGGGCGGTCCGCCCCGGGTCGCCGCCGCGTTGCCGGCGCCGGATCCGGCGCGCGCGGGTGAGGGCGCGGGAGTGACGGTGGGGATCTGCGACACCGGCATCTGGCGGCAGGCCGGTTCCCGTCATCCGCAGTGGCTGGCCGGCAGCTATCTTCCCGAGGTCGACGACGAGGACGCGGTCTACGTCGGCGCGGACGTGCTGGCGCTGCAGGGTGGTCACGGCACCTTCGTCGCCGGAGTGGTCCGGCAGGCCGCGCCGGGCGTACGTTTCGATCCCGAGGCCGCGCTGAACGCCACCGGCGTCGGCGACGAGGAGATGCTGGTCGCCGCCCTCGGCCGGCTCGGTCCGCAGGTGTCGGTCGTCAACCTCTCGTTGGGCTACTTCACCCAGGACGACCAGCCCCCGTTGCCGCTGGTCAACGCGTTGGCAGGGCTGCCCGGCAGGGCGGTGGTGGCGTCGGCGGGCAATGCCGGCACCAGCCGGCGGGCGTGGCCGGCCGCCCTGGACCGGGTCCTGGCGGTGGGCGCGGTGAGTGCCGGCTCCACCGGCCCGGTGCCGGCGCCGTACAGCAGCTACGGACCGTGGGTGGACGCCTGCGCCCTGGGGGATCGGACCAGCACCTACGTCAGGGGTCGGCTCCAGTTGCCGGGACAACCGATCCGGTACTTCGACGGCTTCGCCGCCTGGGCCGGCACCTCGTTCGCCACCGGCCACGTCGCCGGCCGGCTGGCCGCCCTGATGACCAGCGCCGGGCTCGGCGCGGAGGCGGCCCGAGCCGCGCTGGTCGCCGGCCCGCGCTGGCACCCCGACTACGGCGTACTCGTCGCGTGAGGCCGGCATCGGCGCCCCGGGCGTCGTACCGGTGAGCGAGCGCGGCACCGTCGGGCTTGTCGCCGCCGCCTCCTGCGGTGACGAGCGGGCGTGGGGTGAGTTGGTGCGCCGCTACACCCCACTGGTGCTCTCGGTGATCCGGTCGTACGGACTCGACCAGGTCGACGCGGCGGACGTCAACCAGACCGTCTGGCTGCGTGCGGTGGAGCACCTGGGACGGCTGCGGGAGTCGAACGCCCTGCCCGCCTGGCTGATCACCACCACCCGACGCGAGTGTTACCGGCTGCTTCGCCTCGGCCGGCGGACCCAGCCGTTCGACCCGTACGACGACTCGGTCGACGGGCACGTCGGTGCCCGTCTGCTGGTGGATCCGGTCACCCCGGACGAGGACCTGTTGCGCGCCGAGCGGCAGCAGGCGCTGCGGGAGGCGTTCGCGCAGTTGCCGCCGCGCTGCCGGGACCTGCTGGCGCTGCTGATGGCCGATCCGCCGGTCAGCTACCGCGAGATCGGCGCCCGGTTGGGCATGCCGGTGGGTAGCGTCGGTCCGAGCCAGGCCCGGTGCCTGCACAAGCTGCGGAACTGTCCGGCACTCGCCCCGTTCCTCAGGGCGCGTCCGGGCGACGAGGGGAGCGGAGGTGACCGGGATGGAGCCGTGGCCGCCAGCCGCTGACGACGCCCTGCTGGCCGAGTTGAGGGCCGCCCTGCGGGACTCCGGCCCGGTGCCGGAGGAGTTCCTGGCCGCGGCCCTCGCCGCGTTCAGCTGGCGGACCGTCGACGCCGAACTGGCCCTCGCCGAGCTGACCTTCGACTCGGCCTGCGACCCGGAACCGGCCGGTCTCACCCGGTCCGCCGGCTCGGCGCGCACGCTGACGTTCCGCACCGGTGCGGTGGTGGTCGAGATCGAGGTGACCCCGACCGGCATCGTCGGGCAGCTCTCCCCGGCCCGGGGCGGGCGGGTCACCGCCCGGACCTCCCTCGGCCCGTACGAGGAGGTGCCGGTGGACGCGGTCGGCTACTTCTCGATGGGGATGCCGCCCGCCGGTCCGGTCCAGCTCTGCGCCCGCACCGCCGGGTACGCGGTGGCGACCACCTGGGTCACCCTGCGCTGACCCGGACACCGAGCGAACCCGGAGGCCGGCCGGGCGGAACGGAGGTCGCGGGCCCCGTCCGCGACCTCCGTCCCTGCCCTCTGCGGGCGCCTACTTGGCCCGCGGGGCCACCGTGATGTCGTACCGCACTCCGCCGAGGTCGGCCCGCTCGGCGCCGGTGGTGTCCGGGCCGACCTGGGTCACGTTGACGGCGATCCTCTCCTGGGTCGGCACGGTCGCCGTGAAGTGCAGCGAGAAGGCGAGCCGCTCACCGGGGTTGAGCTCCAGGTTGTCCAGGCTGGCCTGGCCGATGTCGACGATCTCGACCTGGTTGCGGCCTACCTCGCGGACACCCTTGCCGGCCTTGCCGCCCTTGGCCCAGCGCTCGAACAGGGTCGGGCCGAGGTCCGCGACGAGCCGGCCACCGGCGGCCTGGAACGGTGCCCCGGTCTGGCTGAAGACCACGCTGCTGCGGGCCGGCCGGGTCAGCGTGTTGCCGATGGCGAACGGCCGCGTCTGCGCCTGGCCACCGGCGGTCACCGCCACCGAGTCCACGTTGCGCCAGGCGATGTTGTTGTTGTGACGGGTGTTGACGCCGATGTCCGGTCCCTCGAAGGTCATCGGGTCGTTGGGGGAGATCCAGCGGGCCAGCAGGCAGAAGTGACCCGGGCCCGGCACGTTGTCCCACGGGATGGTGACCGAGGTGACGCCCGGGTAGACCGGCACCGCCATCGCGCCGATCTGCGTCCACGCGCCCGGCCAGGCCGCCCCGCCGCCGGGCGTGGTCCGGTAGACCCAGATCGTGCCCTCCTCCATCACGCTGTCGCCGTACGGGCCGGGGTTGCGCAGCTTGATGAAGATGTAGTTCCGCTGGCCGACGATCGGATTCTGGCTGGTCGCGCACTCGACGGCGGTGTGACAGACCTTGATGTCCGGGCTCTGCCAGAGCGGGTTGAGCGCGTGCGGTTCGAGCCCCACGTCGGCGGCCGTGTCCTTCATGTACACGTCGACCGCGGCGGCGGTGGCGGGGCCGTCCGCCGGGCCGGCCAGTGGCGCGGCACCGGCTGCGGTGACGGACAACAGCGTCGCCAGTGCCGCGCCGGTGAGCAGGGCGAGCGTCGAACGACGCGCTCTTCCCGCGAGTCTGGTAGACACATTTCCTCCCGATGATGGGGGATCGCCGTTCGCCCCGAGGTGGTGGCGTGGGCGGGTGGACATCCTTACGGAGCCCGATCGATGCGAGTAGATACATCTGCCGCCGGCGGGTGATGTCAGATGGTGGGAGTTGCCGTCAAGCCGGCGAAAGCCGCGCAGCGCTCGGACGTGCGCTCAACTGCGTCGGTTGATGACCGCGAAGGCGGCCGCCCCGACCAGGACCTCCGCCAGGATCAGCAGCGCCAGCATCATCTCGACCGCGGCGCCGAGCCCGATCGCGATCCCCGCCACGCCGGTGAGCGGCAGCGCGAGCAGCCCGAGCACGGCCAGGGCACGGGTGAGGACGGCGTCGTCCCGCTCGTCACCCGACTGGGACCACGCCCGCTCGAAGGCCGTGGTGCGTTCCGGTCGCCTGCTGAGCCGCCACGCCATCACCGCGACACCGATCAGCCCGACCGCCGCGCCCTGGAGGAAGCCCACTCCCATGTTCCCGGGCGCGTGCTCACGCAGCAGCAGGCCCACGGCGATCAGCAGCGCCACGGTCGCCAGGCCGACGCCGAGAGCCAGGGCCCTGCGCTTGTCCGTGTGCCGATCAGTCGACATGGAAGATCTCCTCGACGGTGCGGTGGAAGTGGCGCGCGATGGCGATGGCCAACGGCAGGGAGGGGTCGTAGCGGCCGTTCTCGATCGAGTTGATCGTCTGTCGCGAGACGCCCAGCGCCTGGGCCAGCTCGCGCTGGGACAGCCCGGTGGCCAGCCGGAGCGCGCAGAGGTCGTTCTTCACGAACACCCCCTGATGTCAAGTGAACTTGTCGCGACAAGCGTGCTTGACACTCTCCGGGATTGTCAAGCTCGCTTGTCTCCGGCGAGGGCTCGCCGGCCCCACCGACGCCCCGTGGCGACGTTCCGGCCGGGAACGCGGGCGACGGCCCACTCACTGTCCGATGACCGACGCGCTACTGACTGCCACGGCCCTTCGGGTGCTACCTCTTCGCGGGCGTCCGGCCGACCGGGTCGGGCCGGCAGAGCGAAGGAGCCCTCCACATGTTCCCGTTTCCCGACGAAGCGACCAGGAAGGCACTCGATCTCGGCCGGCGCGAGGTGTTCCAGACCTACCGGGTGCTGATGGCCTGCGAACTGCAGCGGCTGCGCCCCGTCGTACGGGCGCTGCCGGCGGGGCTGCGCCGGGACCGGTTGACCGCCCGGCTCGACAAGGTCGCCGCCCTGGCCGTCGGGACCTGGCTGCAGCAGATCTCGGAACGCGGCGCGACGATGCACCAGGCGGCCACCCTGTTCAAGGAGGTGCAGGACTCTCTCGACGGGGTCGTGCCCTCCGTCGTCGGCAATCCCCACCTCACCGCCGCTCTGGACGAACTGAAGACCAGGATCGTCGACGTCATGAACGACGACAGGAGTCCCACGCACGTCGCCGTCAACACCGCGTTCGCGCGTCTGTTCGGGTCCACCTCATCGGTGGCCAAGGCGCGTTTCGCGCAGACGGTCACGGCCCTGCGGGCGCTGCTCACGCGCACCGACGGCCGACGGTCGGGATTCGTGTGCAACCTGTCGCTGCCCGACGGGATGGGCGCGCTGGCCAGCGGTCAGGGCGACACCGCCATCATCAACGTGGGTCGCTCCGCGCTCGACGGGACGATGCACCTGTGGGAGCTCGCCGCCACGCTCGTGCACGAGGGTACGCACATCCTGGCGGACAACCCGACGGTCGACATCGTCTACCGCCACCGCAACGCCGCCTACTACCTGCAGGGCCAGATCGCCCTGCAGAACGCCGCCAACTTCGAGCAGACCGTCTACGAGGCGTTGGGCCAGGGTGGCCCGTTCCCCACCGACGCCGAGGTGGCCGCCATGCGGGGCCGCAGTGCGCCCCGGACGGACTCGCTGCACACCGTGCTCGCGTCCCGCATCACCCGTGCGTGGGTGCGCACCTACGACTTCACCTGCCTCGACTTCACCAGGACCGACCTGCCCAAGCCGGTCGCTCTCGTGCTCACCGACCTGCCGCAGGACCGGGCGTACGCGCCGTTGACCAAGGCGTACATGGAGGCACTGCACGCGGCGATGCTGGCGCTGATGCGGGCGGAGGAGCGGCTGGTGGTGCGGGCCGAGCCGAAGATGCTGAACCACTCGACGGTGATCAACTCGGACGGCACCATCCGGTTCACCATCAACTCCGACCTTGCCGCTCAGACTCCCGTGGCCCAGCTCCTGCACTGGATGCTCGACGAGCTCGTCGCCGAGGCGAAGTGCCAGATCCCCAAGGACACGGCGCAACTGCTGGCCCTGATCCTGGGCATCGAGAAGTTCGACCGGGACAACGTGCACGACGTGCTGAACGACTTCTACGGCTCCTTCCACTGAGCGGCGGCCGCCGAGCGCCGCCGCCCAGGCGATGCCTGGCGGTGCTCGACTCGATGCCGCCCCCCGTGACGCCGGGGACGTACCCATCGACCACAATCGGAGGCCGTCAGCGTCCACAGTCGAAAGGACCCGAGTGAAGCGCCGCCTTCTGCACGCCCTGACGGTCGCGACCGTCGTCTTCTCCGGTACGGCCGTGGTGGCCGCGCCGGCCTCGGCGAGCGACGCGTGGGGCATCGTCTGCAACCTCCGGCAGAACACCTGGCTGCGCGCCGAGCCGCACGGCCACGTGCTGCTCACCCTGACTGCCGGGCGCGGGTTCCGCTGGCACGGTCAGGTCTCGGCCGTCGACGACGACGTCTGGATCTACGGCCACGGCGCCGAGCACCCGTCCGTGGACGGTTGGGTCCCGGCCGGCAACACCACCTGCTGAGCCGGCACGTGAGCAGGGGCGGCCGCCGCGCGCTGCCGTCCCGTCGCAGGGCGACGGCCGGGATCCGCTGACCACGCCCATCCCGGCCGTCCCGCCGAGCCTGGACACCGAACGCCACCGCGGCGCCGACCCGATCGGGGGCGGCGCCGCGGGTGGTTCCGGCGCAGCCCGCTTCGGCACGCCACCGGCGGAGGTTCCGGTGCGAAAGTAAGGCATGACAAGGCAGAGCGACGGTTACGTGATCCGGGCCGGCCGACCCTCCGACGCACCCGAACTCGCCGCCCTGCACGCGTCGGTCCAGCTGCAGTGGGTGACCGGCGGGAAGCCGCACCCCGGCATCGCCGCCTGGGTCGAGAGCCTGCTGACCGACCATCCCTCGGTCGTGCCCGACGACTTCCTGGTGGCCGTGGACCTGGTGACCGGCCGCCCGGCGGCGAGCCTCGTGGGCCTCCGACAGGACTGGAGCGTGGCCGGGGTGCGCCTGCCGGTGGCCCAGGTCGAGCTGGTCAGTACGGCGCCGGAGCACCGCGGTAACCGGCTCACCGAGCGGCTGTTCGCCGCGCTGCACGAGCGGTACGCGTCCCGCGGCGTGCCCGTCGAGGTCATCGAGGGGATCCCCTACTTCTACCGGCGGCTCGGCTATGACTACGCCCTCGCCAGCGGCGGCGCGCCGGCGGTGCCCGCCGCCGCACTGCCGGCCACTGGTCGGGCCGGGCCGGACGACCTCTCCGACGGCCTGACGCTGCGCTCGGCGACCGCCGCGGACGCGAGTGCCCTCGCCGACATCGACCGGCGGCTCGGTGACGGCGACGCCTGGTCTGCCCGAGGGACGCGGGGGTGTGGCGGTACGAGATCGCCGGACGCCGTCAGGCGGACCTCGCCCGGCGCGTCGTCGCCGTCCTGGTGCGGGGCGCCGAAGTCCGTGGATACCTGGTGCACGGTGCCCGGCTCAACGCCGCCGGCGAGCTGGCCGTGTTCGCGGCGGCCTGTACGCGTACCGCCGACTGGACGCAGGCCGCCGTGGCCATGCACGCGTACCTGGCCCGGATCGGTCGAGGGTACGAGGCGGCGGCGGGTCGACCGTTCGTCGCGGTCAGCCCCGCGCTCGACCACGGGCACCCGCTGGCGCGCCTCGGCCCGCCGGGCGTACCGAGGCGGCCCAGAGGCTGGTACGTCCGCACCGGCGATCCGGTCGACCTGCTCGCCCGGTTGGTACCGCTGCTGCGGGCCCGTTGGCGCGCGGCCGACCTGCGGTGGCGTGAGGCGACACTGACCATCGACATGTACGGCCGCGCCGCCCGGCTGATGTTCACCGACGGCGAGCTGACGGCGGTGACGGCAGTGCGCGGCACGGTCGGCCCGGCCACCGACCCGGCGACCCACGCCGCCGTCCCGCCGGGCGCTCTGCTCCAGCTCGCCCTCGGCAACCGCACCCTGCCCGAGGTGCTGGACGCCTGGCCGGACTGCCTGCTGCGGGACCGCCTCACCGAGCACTTCCTGACGGTGGCGTTCCCTCGGGTGCCGGTCCGCGTCTGGCCCCGCAACTGAGCAGGGCGCGGTTGCCGCCGTACCGGAGGTCGCGGCTGTGCTGACACCTGCCGCCGACCTTCCGGACGCCCGGGCCGTCGGGGCCGGGGTGGCTACCGGGGCGGTAACACGCAGAACTCGTTGCCGTCCGGGTCGGCCATGACCACCCAGCCGACCTCGCCCTGGCCGATGTCGATCCGGGTGGCCCCCAGGGAGAGCAGCCGGTCGACCTCCGTCTGCTGATCGCCGTCAGCAGGCGGGGCGAGGTCGAAGTGCAGGCGTTGCTTGCCGGTCTTCGGATTCAGCGGTGGGCCACCCCACGTGATCTTCGGGCCGCCCAGCGGTGAGCGGATCGCGGTCTCCTGGTCCTGGTCCCAGACCAGCGGCCAGCCCAGCGCTTCGCTCCAGAAGTACCCGACCTCCTGCGAGCCGTCGCAGGCCAGCGCCCCGACGAATCCGCAGTCGGCAAGGAAGTTGTTGCCCGGCTCGATGACGCAGAACTCGTTGCCTTCGGGGTCGGCGAGCACCACGTGACCCTCTTCGGGGCGCTGACCGACGTCGATGTGCCGTGCGCCGAGTTCCACCGCCCTGGCCACCGTCTGCTGCTGGTCCTCGAGGGATGCGCTCGTCAGGTCGAAGTGCATCGGGTTCGGGCCGACCTTCGGCCGCTCGGTCGGAAGGAAACGGAGCCGGAACCCGGTGTCGTCACTGGGCAGCAGCGCGACACCGTCGGGTGGTTCGTCGGCCATGTCCCAGCCCAGGACCCCGGACCAGAACCGGGCGAGGCGCGGAGGGTGGTTCGCATCGAAGCTGAGCGCGAACAGTTGACACGTCATATTCTGCGCATCTCCGATCGGCGGTGTGACCGCTGTCGACAGGACGCCTTGCCGGCGCGTAGGTCGGGAGCCTAAGGGCGGGCCGGCGGCGTCCGCAGCCGAGTATTCGACGCCGCCGGGCCCGCCGGTCACCTCGCCGCCGTCGGCGAATGGCGCCGATTCACGAGGATGACGGGACCTGCTGCCAGAGCGGGGAGATCCGGGCCCGCGCGAATCGCCAGCCGGTCGGCGTACGTGCGGCGGTGTAGTGGGCCTGGACGCCGGCGGTCCGGTGCGGCGCCGCGCCCCGGTGGAAGAAGTACACGAGCTGATGGGTGCCGACCTCGGCGTGGTCGCCGTCGAGATCCACCACCACGTCGGTGTTGAAGTGCTGGGTCAACTCCTCCTCCGGGCTGGTCCGCCGCACGACGTCGACGATTTCGTCGATGCCGCGCAGGGCCCCGCGCGGGCTGCTGGTCTCGGCGTCCGGGGCGTAGACGGCCCGCAGGTCCTCGAAGCGCCGCTCGTCCAGCGCCCGCGCGAGTCTGGCGACCAGTTCGGCGATCTCGACGCGGTCGGTCACGTGTGACATCTCGATCCTCCATATCGTTGGCGCGACCAACGGTAAGGCAGATCGTTGGCGCCACCAACGTCCTGTTAGCATGGTCACCCGTGGAACCGACACCGGACCGTCTCGCCACGAAGGCGAGCTGGCTCATCACCCAGACGGCCGTGCACGCGAGGCGGTTCGTCTCCCAGGGGTTCGCCGCCGCCGGCGCGCGGGGCTACCACTACCGGGTGCTCGCCGCGTTGCGGGAGTTCGGCCCCGCGAGCCAGGCGGAGCTGGGGCGGCGCTGCCGCATGGACCGCAGCGACGTCGTCGCGGCCGCGACCGAGCTGGAGGGGGAGGGCTTCGTCGGGCGCAGCGCCGACCCGACGGACCGCCGACGCAACATCGTCACCCTCACCGAGGCGGGCGTCCGGCAGCTCCGGCGGCTGGACCGCGCGCTCGACGACGTGCAGGAGGAGCTGCTCGCCCCGCTGTCGGCCAGCGAGCGGCAGGCCCTGGTCGCGTTGCTCGGCAAGGTGCTCGACCATCACGGCGGCGCACCGACATCGTGATCAGCCGCCCGTAGGGCCGCGACGTCGCCCGTTCGACGTCGTCGGTCCGCCACTGCTGAGCCCGTACCGCCATGCCCACCGCCGGGCCGGGGCCGACTGCGGCCGCCGACGGTCCCGGTGTGACCTAGATCATCAACTGCTCTCCCGCCGGGACCGCGACCGACCGTCCGCAGCGCGCTCGGACCGGCCGGACCTGCGACTTCCGCGGATCGCGTCCTCTCGTCCCGCCGACGCCGGTTCGGCTGACCGGCCGATGGGTCGCTGTCGTGTCGGTCACTACTGTTAGCGTGCCCTCGTTGTCGATCACGGCCGATTCCTCACGAAATCTGGCTGTTCTGCCACTGCGGAGGGTATTCCTGATGGGCTGGCTACCGGTGGGGGACTCGTACGAGGTCTCTCTCGTGGACGGAAAGGTGGCGGCCCGGTCCATCGGCCCGCGGGCCGGCGGCCGTCCGCTGAAGACTCTGCCGAAGGCGCTGCGGGACGACCCGGAGGTCGACCGGCTGCGCCAGCTCGCCCAGTGGCTCGACCGGCACGCCGCGGAGTGCCTGGCCCGGGTCGACGCCTGGGTGGTGTCCTCGCTGCCGGTGCCGACGGGGCTGCTGGCCCGGGTCTGGCCGGACCCGGCCTGGCAGGACGCGTTGCGCGACCTCGTGGTGCTCGGGGACGACCCGGCCGCGCCGGGCTTCCTGCGCGACGTCACCGACACCGGCGACCTGCGCGTGGTCAACCTCGACGGGGAGACCGTCCGGCTCTCGCCGGTCAGCGCCACGCTGCCCCATCCGGTGCGCCTGCCCGAGCTGGCCGACCTGCGCGAGTTCGCCGACGAACTGGACGTCTCCCAGCGGATCGAGCAACTGCACCGGGGCACCTGGGGCAGACCCGACGACCTGAAACAGCGCGACACGACCATCACCGACTTCCGCGGCACCGCCGTGCCGAACCGGCTCGCCGCCCGGGCCGCCACGCGCGGCTTCCGGGTCTCCGGCTCGCAGGTCAAGTGCCGGGTCTGGGAGGCCGGCCGCACGGTCGAGGCCGCCCTGTGGTTCGACGAGGACTACTGGGACTCGGAGGCGACCCTGGGCAACCTCTCCTGGTCGGTGGTGGACGGGCCGACGTTGCGGTTGACCGAGGTCGGGCCGGTGGCCTGGTCGGAAGGAATGCGGATGGCGACGGCCCTGTCCGGCGCCGTGACCGGAACGGGGAAGAAGGCGTGACCGGGATGACGACGACGGCTGACGATGGCGCGGTCGAGAACCTGCTGACCGCCGGCGCGGTGCTGCCGGCCGACACCGCCGGGGCCGGTGACCGGGCGGTGCCCCTCACCGCCCGCACCTACCGGCACCCGGCCCTCGACGACCGGCCGGTGGTCCGCCTGGTCGACGCCGCCCTGGGCGAGGGCGAGGACATCGCCGTCGGGTTCCTCGGCCTGTCTCCCGGCGCCGAGCCGGTCGTCGTCGGGCTGGGTCCCCGCCGACCGCTGGCCTTCCCGGAGTGGGTGCTGGTGCACCACCCGGCGGACGGCCGGCACGCGTTGGCGGTGGTGCCGGAGTTGCAGAAGCTGGCCAAGCAGGTGCGGTCGCGGCCGAAGGCCGCCCTGGACGGACACCAGAGCATCGCCGACCGGCTCGCCCGTACGCTGCCGCACCTCCTGCCGACGTTCTTCGAGCAGGCGGCGCGGGTGTTCCTGGCCGCCGGGCAGGACGCGTACGCGACGCAGCTGTTCAACAAGGCGCGCAAGGCGGAGGCGCAGCACGGCCTGCCGGTCGACCTGGACCGGCTGGACGAGGTCTACGTGGAGTTCGCCTCGGCCAAGGTGGTGTCCGCGACCGCGTTGGCCGGCTACGCCAAGGAGTTGTCCGCCCAGTTGCCGGCCGACGAGGCGCTGGAGCGGTTCTGCCGGCTGGCACTGCGGGCCGCGACCGCCGGCGTGGTTCCGTCCACCCAGTCGGCCGCCGTGGTGAACCGGCTGGTCCGGGCCGCCACCAAGGCCGCCGGCAAGGCCGGGGCCGCCGCCGTCGCCGAGCGTGAGGCGGCCTATCTGACCGAGCTGCTCCGGCTGCCGGTGGCCGCCGAGGCGCCGGCCGGCTGGTGGAAGGCGCACCTGCCGGCGCTGACGGCGCTGGCCGGTCGCGACCCGGCGATCCGCGGCAGCCTGCTCGACCTGATGCCCGCCGGCCGGGACGACCTGGTCACCTGGCTGGCCCTGCTGACCGACACCGGTGCGCTCGCGGGGCTGTCCGACCCGGACGTGCCGGACCCGGCCCGCCCGCAGGACGGCTCCGTCGGCTGGCTGCGCCGCTTCGTGAGCCGGGTCAACTCCGGCCACCAACGCCGTCGGCTGCCGCAGCTGTACCCGCTCGTCGAGCGGATGGCCGACCGGCTGCGCGTCGAGCTGGCCGACAGCGGCGAGACCCTCGGGGCCGACGGGGACCTGGAACTGCTCGACCTGCTGCTCGCCCTCGACCTGCCGGTGGCCGCGCCGAAGGAGCACGAGGCCCTGGACCTGGCGAGCTGGGTCACGCGTGGGGGAGAGCGCGACCTGCTCGCCGTCGCCGGCGACGACCGGTTCACCGGTGCCCTGCGCCGGGGCCTCGACCAGCTCGACGACCAGCAGGCCGCCCTGCGCCGGATGGTCGAGACGCCGGGCATCCGGCCGATGCTGATCGACTGGCTGCGGGCCCGCATCCGCGACCGGTTCGCCGCCGGCCTGCCGTACCTGCCGGCGTCGGTGGACTGGCTGGGCAGGCTCCCGGTCGAGGCGCTGCGCCTGGTGTCCGACGAGCTTGACGGAACCGGTGAGCCCGGTCGGGGCGGCGACGTCGGGCAGGCCCTCGGCGTCGACCTCGCCGAGCGCGTCGCCCGCAGCCTGCGCGGCGGGATCCTCGACGAGTTGGGCTGGCCGGACTGGGAACTGGCCTGGCAGGAGGTGACCGGCGGCGACCGTCGGATCGAGGTGGTCCGGCAGGAAGCCTGGCCGTACGTGATCCTGGGCGGGCCGACCACGGTGCGCGTGATCGGCGCCGAGGGCATCGTGCTCCGCCACGACCTGCGCATCCCGGCCGGCGACATGTGGGGTCAACCCGGCTACCACTACGTCGACGGTCAACTGCTTGTCTACTGGCGTTCCAAGGCGCTCGACTACGACCTGCGGGGCTACTGGCACTCGTCGCCGGGCGAACCGCAGCTCATCCAGGGCCGTCACCACGGCAAGCAGCCGCGCGGGAAGCAGATCACCCTGCCGCTGGCCGGCGGCGGGCGGACCACCGGCGACGGCGTGCTGCACGCCGGTGACACGGCCGTCCCGTCCGAGCTGCCGGTCATCACCGACGGCACCTCGCACTGGGTGTACCGGCACAGCGAGGAGGACGACGCCTACGGCTGGCGCGAGTACGACCCGGTCGCCAACACCCACGGCCGGCGCGGCCTGCCCCGGTTCCTGGCCGACCTCCCGGTCGACGGAAGCCACCTCCGGGAGTCGGCCAGCTGGCTGCGGCCGGCCCTGTCCGACCGGGCCACCCCGGCCGCCGTCCCGGTGGACGGGCTGCTCGGCTGGCGGGTGGTCACGCTGCCGGACGGCTCGGTACGCGGTGAGGACCTGGCCGGTCGTACCGTCACCGTGGCCGCCGGCCAGGAACCGATTGCGGCGCTGGTGCTGCCCGGCGACGACCGGCCGCGTGCCGTGCTCCATGGTCCCGTCCTGGTCGACCCGGACGGGATGGTGTCGGCCGCCGCCGGACCGCCGTCCAGCCGGGACTACAGCCCCGGCGCGGTTCCGCTGCCGGCACGGCAGTTCCTCGGCAACATGCTGCCCCGCGACCCGGCCGGCTCCACCGCCCTGCGCCGGATGGACCGGGAGACCGCCGCCGCGCTGCTGAAGGCCGCCCTCGACGAGCGCCGCGCCGCCCTGGCCGAAGAGGCCGCGCGGGCCGCAGCCCGCGCGGCGCGATCCGGGTTGACCGCGGCCACGCAGGCCGTCACCGGCCTTCCCGTCGCGGTTCCGGCGACCATGGTTGGCGGCGCCGGCTCCGGGCCCGCCACCACCGGCGCGACCGCTGACGAGGACGACACGGACGCGCTGGTCGAGCTGGTCCGCTCGACGCTGCCGGCCGTCAGCCACGACGCCGTGCTGACGGGGGTGGCCGGGGTGCTGCGGCTGGCCGCCCGGGTGCGCACGGACCTGGACGCGGTGACCGAGCGGCTCACCAGGTCGTTGTCCGCCCCGGCGGCGGTGGCGCCGGCGGTCACCGTGACCGGACCCACCGACCGGCAGCTCAACGCGGCGCTGGACGGCCTGCGTGGCGCGGCCCACGGGGCGGGCACCGCGACCCACGCCTTCACCCAGTTCCAGGCGTTCACCACCCAGTGGTCCACCGCCGGCGGGGGCGCCTCCGCCGTACGCCTGCACCTCGACGGGCCGCCGCTGCCGTCCGCGCTGGACTGGTGGTCCCTGCTCGGCGGGCTGGCCGCCGTCGCCTACCGGGCCGTCGCGGCGGTCACCCCGGACGAGCACCGGGAGACGCTGCGCGCCCT
Source organism: Micromonospora sp. M71_S20 (assembly GCF_003664255.1). Classification (NCBI taxonomy): domain Bacteria; kingdom Bacillati; phylum Actinomycetota; class Actinomycetes; order Micromonosporales; family Micromonosporaceae; genus Micromonospora; species Micromonospora sp. M71_S20. Next base: position 3,667,759 of record NZ_RCCV01000001.1, read on the forward strand.
GCTCGCGGCGCTGGACCGGCTTGACCTGACCGCGGCGGCCGCGCCGGGGCGCTGGCGCCGGTGCAGGCTGCACCTGCGCGACGACGACCTGAAGAACCCCGACGGCTCGCGCCGCTACCCGAGGCCGGGCATCCTGCCGTTGCCCGACGGGGCGTTCCTCGCCGTCCTCAACTCCAGGGGCACGGCCACCGGCTACTTCTTCGACGCGCTGCACCACGACCCGGCGGGCGTGTTCGCCGTGCCCGAGCCCTACACGGCGCAGTCCTCGGAGCCGGTCGGTGACGAACGGCCGGCCGGCTGGCTGGCCGGTTTCCTCACCGAGGCGGCCGCGCGCGGCCCGCTGCCCTGGCGGCCGGAGGCGGCCGAGCAGTTCGCCGAGCTGACCGGCGTCACCCCCACCGCCGCGAAGCTGCTGCTGGCCGGCCTTCCGTACGTGGACTCGGCGAACACCGTGCCGACCGAGCTGCGCAAGGCGCTCGGGATCAGGCAGGTCGGGGAGGTCAAGCTGGCCTTCGGGGTGCTGAGGGAGGCCAGGCCGGGACTGCGGCGGGCCGTGGTCTCGGCGCTGCTGCCGGAGGACCCGGCCCGGCTGTGGACCGACGGCCCCGACGTGGCCGCCGCCGCGGCGGTGTGGAACGCCGCCCTGGGACGCCGGGTGGTGGTGCCCGAACAGCTGCTCGCCGAGGCGACGCGCACGGTCCGCACCGGCTGGGAGCCGGCCAAGGCGTTGCCGGCGCTGCTCGACCCGGCCCGTTCGACCGAGCTGAGCACCGACCTGGCCTTCGAGATCAGGGGCGACCGGGTCCGGCCGGTCGACGGCCGCGCGGCGGGCTTCACCGGTCACGTGCTGCGCTCCACGGTCGCCCTGGCGGCCTGGGTGGCCCACCACACGCCGGCCGGCGACGCGTGCCGGGCTGCGCTGCCCGCCGCGCTGGCCGCGATCCGGGACCGGCTGGCCAACCCCGGCCTGTTGCTCGACCTCGACCAGTACGTCTCCCTGCCCGCGTTCCGGCAGGTGGCGGGCACCCCGTCGGAGACCGGCCCCGGCTGGGAACGGTACGGCGCCATCGTGCTGTCCACCCACGACAGCCAGCCGTCGCCCGCGCTGCGGCCGGACCTGCTCGACGCCGACGGGTCCGACCCGTACCTGCCGGCGCTGCGCGGTGACGCCGCCAAGCCGTACCCGGTCGAGGTGGCGCTGCGCCTGGTCCGCGACCCACGCTTCGCGGCGCTGCTCGGCGATCCGGGGGAGCCGGGCGGCGGCGCGCGGGCGGCGGACGGCACCTGGTGGCCGCAGGATCCGACCCGGTCGGTGCCGGACCTGGTCGCCGAGGTGGCCGGGGCACACGGCCTGGGCGCCGACGCGGCGGCGGTGTACCTGATGCTGCTGGCCATGCCGGATCCGACCGACCGCAACACGGCGAAGTGGACCGGCTGGAAGCCGGCCCGGCTGAAGGCGGCCCGCGCCGAACTGGCCGGCACCGACCTGGTCGTCGAGGCCAGCCGGTCCCGGGCCGGCCGCTCGCTGTTCCTGCCCGGCCCCTGGCTGGAACGCGGCAGCGGGCAGGCGCCGATCGAGGGCTGGAAGGTGACCCTGTTCGACCTCGCACCCGACGGCACGGCCGCGCTCGGCGTGACCGTACCGTTCGAACCGGCCGCCGAGCTGCACCGGCGGGCCTGGCAACGCCTGCGCGACGGCGACCGGCCCCGCTTCGACAACCTGCCCACCCGCCGCTGACCCACCCCTGACGCGGTGGTGGTGTCCGCGACGACCTGCCCGGCCGTCGCGGCACCACCGGGCCGCCAACCCCTGTCCCGACCCACCCCCATCCGAACCAGAGAGATCGAGGAACGCCCGTGACCGTGACGGAACACGTCCGCCCCACCGTGGCGCCGGAGACCGCCGCCCAGGTCCTCTCCGCCGAGCAGCGGTACGCCGACGAGCTGGCCTTCCTGGCCGCGTACGACGACGGCGCCCGGCCGCCGGGCTGGGCACTGACCCCGCGCGCCGTGGTCACCTTCATCCAGGGCAGCGACGGCGAGGCGTTGAAGCTGCCCGCCGACCGGCGCACCGGCCCGGACGGCGCCGAACTGCCGGCCAGCATGACCATCCCGGCGAAGTTCGTCGGCGAGCGGAGCCTCGTCGAGCGGTGCGTGGTCACCCTGGCCGGCGAGCGGGGCCTGCTGCTGGTCGGTGAGCCCGGTACCGCCAAGTCCATGCTCTCCGAGCTGCTGGCCGCCGCCGTCTGCGGCACCAGCGCGCTGACCGTGCAGGGCACCGCCGGCACCACCGAGGACGCCTTCCGCTACGGCTGGAACTACGCCCTGCTGCTCGCCCAGGGCCCGACCCCGCAGGCGCTGGTCGACTCGCCGGTGCTGACCGCCATGCGCACCGGCCGGGTGGTGCGCATCGAGGAGGTCACCCGCTGCCTGCCCGAGGTGCAGGACGCGCTGGTGTCCATCCTGTCCGACCGGCGGATGAACGTGCCGGAGCTGTCCGGCACCGAGGACGGGCTGATCCGCGCCGTGCCCGGGTTCACCGTGATCGCCACCGCCAACCTGCGGGACCGGGGCGTGTCGGAGATGTCCTCGGCCCTCAAGCGCCGGTTCAACTTCGAGACCATCCACCCGATCTCGGACGCGGACGTCGAGACCGACCTGGTCCGCCAGCAGGCCACCGCCGCCGTGCAGCGCGCCGGCGCGGCGTACACGGTGGACGACGCGGTGCTGGACGCCCTGGTCACCGTGTTCCGCGACCTGCGTTCCGGCCGGTCGGGCGAGGGCTGGGACGTGGAGCGGCCCGGCACGGTCATGTCCACCGCCGAGGCGGTGCAGGTGGCGGTGTCGCTCGGCCTGGCGGCCGCGTACCTGCCCGACGGGGACGCGCTCGACCTGGTGCCCGGGCACCTGCTCGGCGTGGTCCGCAAGGACGACCAGAACGACCACGCCCGCCTGCTCGGCTACTGGGACGGTCCGGTCCGTCGCCGCGCCGAGGACGGCTCGGCGATGTGGCGCCGGCTCTGGGACCTGCGGGAGAACCTGCGGTGACGACCCTCTCCAGCCCACCGACCGGTGCGGCCCCGGCGACCGCCGACCCGGTGGGAGCCGACGCGACGTCGGCCGATCCGCGTGCCGTGGTCGACGCGCTCGCCGGTTCGGTGCGGCCGTACCTGATCGGGGTGCGGCACCACAGCCCGGCGCTGGCGGCGGCGGTCCCGGCGCTGCTGGACGCCGCCGGGGCCGAGGTGGTCTGCATCGAGTTGCCGGCCGACTTCCAGCGCTGGCTGCCGTACCTCTCCGATCCGGCCGCGCGGGCCCCGCTGGCCCTGGTCGGCAGCCACGGCGCGGACGGGCCGATGGGCTTCTACCCGTTCGCCGACTTCTCCCCGGAGCTGGCCGCGATCCGCTGGGCCCGGCAGCGCGGCGTGGAGGTGGTCTGCTGCGACCTGCCGCTGGCCGACCCCGGCTGGACCGCCGGCCCCACCGACCCCGGCCCGACAGCCGGCGCCGACCCGACTGCCGGTGGCGAGCCCGCACCGGACGCGGGGGAGCCGGTGCCCGGCCTGCGCCGGTCCTACGCCGCCGCGCTCAGTGCCAGCGGCACCGGCCGGGACGGCGACGACCTGTGGGACCGGGTGGTCGAGGTGCGCGCCCCGGGCTGCCCGCCCGAGGCGGTCCGCCGGGCCGCGCTCGGCGTCGGCTGGGCGATGCGTACCGACAGCGCCAACCGCGACGGCGTGCCGGCCCGGGACCTGGCCCGCGAGCGGCACATGCGCCGGGTGCTGGCCGAAGCCGGCGTCGACGGCCGGCGGGTCGCCGCCGTCATCGGCGCCTTCCACGCCCCGGCCCTGGTCACCACCCCGTCGACCGCCGAGGTCACCGTCGCGTCCGCCCGGCCCGGCACCGCCGCGGCCGATCCCGTCCGCTCCGTGACGACTGCGCCCCGACCGGCCGCCACCGACGGCGGCGGCACGGCGGTCACCTCGCTGGTGCCGTACGCGTTCGACCTGCTCGACTCCCGGTCCGGCTACCCGGCCGGGATCCGCGACCCCCGCTGGCAGCAGTCCGTCTTCACCGCCGCCGGCGACCCGGAACGGATCCGGGCCGCCGCGGCCCGCGCGGTCACCGACCTGTGCCGGGAACTCCGCGCCGCCGGCCACACCGCCGGCACCGGTGAGGCCACCGAGACGGTACGGCTCGCCGACGACCTGGCCCGGCTGCGGGACCTGCCCGCCCCCGGCCGGGGCGAGGTGCTGGAGGCGGTGACCACCGTGCTCGGCCAGGGCGAACTGCTCGGCCGCGGCCGGGCGCTGGCCAAGGCCCTGGAGAGCGTGCTGGTCGGCGCCGAACGGGGCCGCATCGCCCCCGGCACGCCGCGCTCCGGGCTCGGCCCGGCGGTCGAGGCGGAACTCACCACGCTGCGGCTGCCCCACCCGGACAGCCCGAAGGCTCGCGAGGTGCGCCTCGACCCGCTGCGCACCGAGCTGGACGGGCGGCGGGAGATCCTGCTGCAACGCCTCCAGGTCTGCGGCGTCGGCTACGGCGAGCCGATCGCGGTGTCCGGCACCGGCGACGGCGCCGCCCTGACCACCCGCTGGCAGCTGGTCTGGACCCCGTCCGTGGCGGCCCGGCTGGACCTGGTCGGCGTACGGGGGGTGACCGCGGCGCTGGCCGCGGCCGGCACCCTGCGGGAGCGGTTCCGCCGGGAGGCCGCCGACGGCGGACCCACCGCCGCGCAGCTGCTCACCGGCCTCCGCGACGCCGCCCGGTGCGACCTGCCGGAGCTGGTCACCGACCGGCTCGAGCTGGCCGCCACGGTGCTGCCGGGCACCGGCACGCTGCCCGAGCTGCTGGCCGCACTGGACCTGCTGGAGGCGCTGCGCCGCGAACACCTGCCCGGCACGACCCCCGACGGCCGGGCCCGGGCGGCCGAGCTGGCCGTCGTGCTGCTGGACGCGGCGGTGCGCGGGCTGCCCGGCCTGGCCGGCAGCGACACCCCGGCGGACGCCGCCGCGCTGGTCGACCTCGCGGTCCGCGCCGGCGAGGACCGCATCGGGCTACGCCTGGACGAGGCCCTCGACCACCTGGCCCGCACCGGTTCGCCGCTGATCCAGGGCGCCGCCCTGGCCGCCCGGGTGCTGCTCGACCTGACCGACCTGGAGACCCTGGGCACCCGGGTGGCCGGCTGGGTCGACGCGGCGACCGGACCGGACACCCGACGGCACCTGCACCGGCTGCTCGGCGGCCTGCTCACCGGGGCGCACCCGCTGTTGCAGTCCGCCCCGGCCGCGCTGGACCCGCTGCTGGAGCGGATCGAGCGGCTTCCCGACGCCGACTTCCTGGACCGGCTGCCCGCGCTTCGCGGCGGGTTCGACGTGCTCACCCCGGCGGCCCGGGGCCGGCTGCTGGACACCGTCACCGAGCGGCTGGGCGACCGGCTCGACCTGAGCCTGTCCGCCCCGCCGGAGCTGCTGGCCCGCTGGGCCGCCGCCGACGCGGCCGGCCGGGCCGCCCTGCTCGCCCGCCGCATCCCTGTCCCGGGCACGCCGGCCGGCCCCGCCGACGCCGACGCCGATGCCGGCGCCGCGCCCGGGCCGGGCACGCCGGACGCCCGGCTCACCGCCACCGACCGGTGGCGGCTGCTGCTGGGCCGCCAACCCGACCGGTTGCCGGCCGACGCCCGCCGCTACGCCCGCGCCCTGGACGAGCTGTACGGGGCGGGTCAGGGCGAGGGCGCCACCGACCTCGGGCAGGCGGCCGGCGGCGGTCAGGAAGCCTCCTTCCCGACCGCCCGCGAGTGGGCCGACGAACTCGAGGCGCTGTTCGGCACCGCCGTACGCGAGGAGGTCATCGCCCGGGCGGCCGAGAACGGCCGTACCGACGTGCTCACCGAACTCGACCCGGCCGCGGTACGCCCCTCGATGGAGCTGCTGACCTCGGTGCTGTCGCTGGCCGGCGGCCTGCCCGAGGGGCAGCTCGCCAAGCTGCGGCCCCTGGTGCGGAGACTGGTCGAGGAGCTGACCAGGCAGCTGGCCACCCAGGTGCGCCCGGCGCTGACCGGGCTGACCAACCCGCGTCCGACCAGCCGTCCCGGTGGCCGGATCAACCTCGCCCGTACGCTGCGGGCCAACCTCGCGCACACCCAACGGCTCGGCGACGGCCGGACGGTGGTGGTGCCGCAACGCCCGGTCTTCAACAGCCGCACCCGCAAGGAGGCCGACTGGCGGCTGGTGCTGGTGGTCGACGTGTCCGGCTCGATGGAGGCGTCGGTGGTGTGGTCGGCGTTGACCGCCGCCGTACTGGCCGGGGTGCCCACCCTGTCCACCCACTTCCTCGCCTTCTCCACCGAGGTGGTCGACCTGACCGACCGGGTCGACGACCCGCTGTCGCTGCTGCTGGAGGTGCGCGTCGGCGGCGGTACGCACATCGCCGCCGGGCTGGCCGCCGCCCGCTCGCTGGTGACCGTGCCGAGCCGCACCATCGTCGCGGTGGTCAGCGACTTCGAGGAGGGTTATCCGCTGGCCGGGCTGCTCGGTGAGGTCCGCACGCTGGTCGGTTCGGGCGTGCACCTGCTCGGCTGCGCCGCGCTGAACGACAGGGGAGCGCCCTGCTACTCGGTGCCGGTAGCCGAGCAGCTCGTCGCGGCCGGGATGCCGGTCGCCGCTCTCAGCCCGCTCGAACTCGCCCGCTGGGTGGGCGACCGCATCCGCGGAGGATCACGTTGACGGACCGCACAGCCACTGCCGTGGACACCGACCGGTTGCCGCCGGTGCTGCCGGCGGTCGCCGCCGCGGCGGTGGCGGCCCTGCCACCCCGGCTGCACAAGCGGCTGGACGCCGCCGTCGAACGGCTGGCCGGCATACCGGTCGGCCCGGTCGACGGGGGCGTGTCGGTCGACTGCGGCCCGGAGTCGCTGGTCACCCTGACGCCCGGAGCGACCGGCGTGGTCACCGACCCGCACCAGGCGCGGTGCAACTGCCTGCTGGCGCCCCGCTGCCTGCACCGCGCCGCAGTCCTTCTCGCCTGCCCGGTCGCCGACCCGGCCACCCACCCCGATCCGGCGTCCGCCGCCGCCGCGGCGTCGTCGACGTCGGGCCGCGCCGACGCGGCGTCCGGCCGCACCGGGCGTACCAGGAAATCGGCTGGCGCGGCCGGCGGCGCGGCACCGACGAAGGCGCAACGGGCCGCCGCCGGCGCGCTGTGGCGGGCGGCCGCCGCGGTGCTCGCGGCCGGCGTGCCGGCCGCCGGGGCGGTGCCCCAGGCCGAACTGCTGCGGGCCGCCCACGGCGCCCGGCTGGCCGGCCTGCCGCGGGCCGAGAGCGCCGCGCTGCGCACGGTGCGTGGACTGCGCGCGCAGCGGGGACGGCAGAACGGCCACCGGTTGGCCGAGCTGGTCGAGGTGCTGCACGACCTGCTGTACGTCGCCGGCCGGCTGGCCGCCGGCGATGCCGACCCGGCGCTGGTCGGCGTCCTGCGGCGGGCCTACCAGCCGGACGGCACCCTGGAGGTGCACGGCGTCTGCCGGGAGCCTGTGATCAGCGCGACCGGGTACGCCGGGGTGGTCACGCACCTGGTCGCCGCCGACGGGCGCCAACTGTCCTTCGGCGACGTGAAACCGGGCGGTCCGGACCGGGCGCGGGACTGCGCCCGGGCGGTCACCGAGATGGGCGCGGTCGCGGTCAACCACGCGGTGCTGGCCCGTGGCGGCCTGCGGATCACCGGCACCACCGTCTCCCCGGACGGCCGGCTCGGTGCCGGTAAGGGGGTACGGGCCACCCCGCTCGCCGGGACCGACTGGTCCACCGGGCCGCTGGCGCACCTGTTCGCCCGCCCGCTCGCCGAGGTGGTGACCGCGCAACTCGCCACCGACGACCCGGAGGACCCGGCCCGGGCGGGGACCGCGTTGTTCGGCGGCGACCTGATGGTGGTGGGTGCCGTCGGTGACCAGGTGCTGGCCCGCGAGCTGGTCCCCGCCACCGACGCGGGACGCGAGCGTGCGCCGGTGCCGGACGGGCCGGTGATCCGGCTGGTGCCGGTCGACTCCCATCCGATGCTGGCCCACGTGGCCAACCTGCGGCGGCTCGCCTCCCGGCCCGGCCTGCGGGTCCGGGTGGTCGGTCGGCTGGACCCGGACCGGGCCAGCACGCTGCGACCGCTCGCGGTCGGCCCGGTGCCCGGTGCCGCCGCCACGTTGCGGCTGCCGGCGGACTGGCACGGCCGGGCGGACCTCGGCTACGACGAGATCCAGGGCGGCCACCTGCCGCCGCGCGACCCGGCCGAGGTGACCGAACCGGTTCTCGCCGTCGGCGCCGACGCGGTTGCGGAGTCCCCGCTGTGGCGGGTCCGCCGCCTGGTGGAGTTGGCCGTCTCCGGTGGTCGCCGCGCCGTCGCCGAGGCGGCCCGCGGCGACGGCACCGGCCTGGCCGGCCCGCTGCGCCGCGCCGGCTTCACCACCGCCGCCGCGCTCACCACCGGGTTGGCCGACGAGTCCGACCGGCGCGGCCGGGACGTGTTTGGCCGGCGTACCGATCCCGACCCGGACCGGTACGCGTGGGCCTGGCTCGCCGCCACCGCCCACCTCGCCGCCGCCGAGCGGGAGCTGATCCGGTCCTCCTGGACGACGCCACCCGTCGGCTGACCTGCCGGAAACCGCGATCGACCTCGAGGCCGGTGGCTGGCGGGCCGGACGGCTAGGGTCCTCAGCCGGTGGCGCGGCAGGCGGCGTCGACGCGGTCGCAGACCACGCCCGGCCGTTCAGCGCCCGGCACCCGTCCGAACCCGGGCGGGTGCCGGCCCCTCGACTGCGCCCGAGCCGACGCTGAAATCTCCCGCGGCATTCGCCGCTACTCCCGATCCGAAAGCGGGAAATGAGTGCCCTCACGCGACTGCGGGACGGACGATTCCGGCTATCCCGGACAACCTCAGCAGTTAGCCTGAGCCGGCGGCTTTGGCGTCGTCGTCCGATCAGTCCGGCGCTCTGTCGATCCGATGAACCAGGGCAGTTTCCCTCACCGACGGGAGATGTGGCGTGCGTGGACTAACGGACAAGGTCGTGCTCGTGACGGGGGGCGGATACAGCCCCGAGCAGGTCGGCTCCGGACTCGGTCAGTCCATGTGCGTGGAGCTTGCCAAAGAAGGGGCGAAGGTCGTCGTTTCCGACCTCTCCCTGGAGCGAGCCGACGCGACGGTCAGGCGGATCCGTGACACCGGAGGAGACGCGACCGGGGTGGCGGCGGACGTCACCGACGAGGATTCGGTCGACGCCATGGTGAGCGCCGCCCTCGACGCGTACGGCCACGTCGACGTGCTGGTGAACAACGCCGGCGTGTTCGGCGCCTACCTCCCGCTGCTCGAAATCGAGACCAGCCAGTGGGAGCGCGTCATGGAGGTCGACCTGAAGGGCGTCTTCCTCGCCACGAAGGCCACGCTTCCGCACATGCTCGAGCGCGGGAGCGGCGTCGTGATCAACGTTTCCTCGGCATCTGGTCTGGTCGCCAGCGAAGTCGGGGCTGAGTACACCACCGCCAAGCACGGCGTCATCGGGCTGACGAAGCAGATCGCCTACGACTACGGCCACCGAGGCATCCGTGCAGTGGGCATCGGACCCGGCGTCATCAAGACCGCGGCCTTCGAGGGCGCGGAGATCACCAGTGACTTCCCGTTCTACGACCTCACGATGCAAGCCCCGGCGGGCCGGTACGGTGAACCCCACGAGGTGGCCCGGGCGGTCTGTTTCCTCGCGAGCGACGACGCCTCCTTCATTCACGGCCACACCATCCCGGTCGACGGTGGATCTCCCGTCAGGTGATGGAGCCGTCGGCGTGATCCCAGGCCTGGGCAGCAGCGGCCGAACTGCCGGACCGCCTTGCTAATTCGTATTAGCATCTTGACGCCGCCGAGACGCCACGCGCAGACTCATCGACCAACGGCACCGCCCGCGACGAGCGTCTGCACCGATCGGCCGCTCTGCGAGGCGGAGTGACACCTGCCCCGTCACGGCCGGCCCGCTTCCCCTGCCCCCGTCGGCCCGCCCCACGAACGGAGGGAACGCGATGACGCGTACCCCGGAAGGCTCCTTCTCCCGACGCACGCTGCTGCGTGGTGCGGCAGCCGCCGGTGTCGCGACCGCGACCACCGGCGCCGGCCTCGCCGCGACGCCCACGCCGGCGCTCGCCGGACCGGCCGGCTTCCCCAACTACCGGTACGTGCGCGACGCGTTCGACAGGCCGTTGCGTTACAACCCGACCGGCGAGTTCATCTTCCCGTGCGTCCGCGGCGTCTACGACAAGATCGGCGGCTACCTCGGCCGCTACTACCTCTACTACGCGCCGCACGACGCGCCCGGCGGGATCTGCCTCGCCTACGCCGACCGGCTCGAGGGCCCCTACACCGAGTACGCCGACAATCCCGTCATCGACCGGGTGCTGCCGTCCACGACGGTGAGCCACGTGTCGTCGCCGCACGTCGTGTGGGACGCGCCGACCCGGCAGTTCTACCTGTACTTCCACGGCGAGAACCACACGACCCGGGTCGCCCGCTCGACCGACGGCGTCCGCTTCACCGACGAGACGCCGATCCTGTCGACGAACCTGGTGCCCAACACGACCGAGACCTCGTACGCGCGGGTCTTCGAGCACCCGGTGGCCGGCAAGGGAAACCGCTACGTGATGGTGTTCATGGGCGCCCACACCATCCGGCCGGGCACCCGGAAGATCTTCTGGGGCTGGTCGCCGAACGGCTGGAGCGGCTGGCAGTTCTCCCCGAACCCGCTGGTGTCGCCGTCGGGTGACGGGCTCACCGACATCTCCGCGCCGCACCTGCTGAAGCGCAACGGCACCGCGTACATCGCGTACCACGGCGGCAGCGGCAACATGTATCTGACCGAGGTCGGCAACAACTTCGACCGCGAGGTCCACCTCGGAGTGTTCCACCGGCCGATCGCGTCGGACAACGGCCGGGTGGCGTCGCCGACGTTCGGCACCGACGGCGGCGTGGAATACATGCTCTACGAGGCCGGGCCACGCCTGGACGCCAGGATCTGCGTGGCCCGCGCGGTCTAGCCCCGGCGCACACGAACCCTCCTGGCTACGCGGTAACTGCCTGCGGATCACCGGCGGCGTCATGGGCGGCCATGCTCTCCTGCCGGCGGGGTTCCTCGCGCAGGATGGCGGCGTGCAGCCACGTGTCGGGGATGGCGAAGCCGTCCACGAGTGTCCGCATGTGCGGGCGCAGCTCCTTGAGTAGACCGTTCACCACACCGGTGATCGCCTTGGACCGGGCCGGCGTGAGACGGCCGTGCTCCAGGAACCATCCCTTGTCGGCCTCGATGACGCTGAGCGCGTACAGGTCGCAGACCCGGGAGAGCAGCGCCCGGACCGCCGGGTCCGCGGTGTCCTCGATGCCGGCGACGAACGCCTCCAGGGCGACCCGGTCGACGTGCGCGGCGGCGACGGCGAGGACGTGGTCCTGGACGTCGTTGAAGATGTCGAAGGGACGGTCCTTCTTCGTGGCCGCGCCGTTGCGCAGGCGGCGGACCGCGCCGTCGAGGAGGTGCCGCTCGCGGTCCTCGAAAGCCTTGAGCTGCCAGCCGCGGTCGGTGACGGCGACCTCCTCGTCGCGGCCGGGCACGGCGCTGACCAGCCGCTCGATGAGCGACCGCGCGGCGGTGCGCTCGAGCACCATCTCGCGGACCTGCTCGGCGACGAAGGAGGCGCGTCCCCAGCCGTCCAGCGAGCCGAACTCGTCCCGGTGGCCGGTGAGCAGTCCCTTGGCGACCAGCTGCAGCAGCACCGTGTTGTCGCCCTCGAACGTGGTGAAGACGTCGGTGTCGGCCTTGAGGCTGGGCAGCCGGTTCTCGGACAGGTAGCCGGCGCCGCCGCACGCCTCGCGGCACATCTGGATGGTGCGGGTCGCGTGCCAGGTCTGCGCGGCCTTGAGGCCGGCGGCCCGGGACTCCAGCTCCCGTTGCCGGTGCTCGTCGACCGGCCCGTCGCCGCCCTGCACCTCGTCCAGCGCGGCGACCAGCTCGGCCTGGGCGAAGTGCAGCGCGTACGTGGTGGCCAGCGCGGGCAGCAGCTTGCGCTGGTGGGCCAGGTAGTCGTTGAGCAGCACCTCCCGCTCCGCGTCGGGCGTGCCGAACTGGCGGCGGATGTCGCCGTAGCGCACGGCGATCGTCAGCGCCGACCTGGTGGCCGCCGACGCGGCGCCGCCCACGCTCACTCGACCGCGGACCAGGGTGCCGAGCATGGTGAAGAAGCGCCGGGAGTCGTTCTCGATCGGGCTGGAGTACGTCCCGTCCTCCGCGACCTGACCGTAGCGGTCCAGCAGCATGTCCCGCGGCACCTGCACGTGGTCGAAGCTGAGCCGCCCGTTGTCGACGCCGAGCAGGCCCGCCTTGGCCCCGGCGTCCCCGATGGTCACGCCGGGCAGCGGCTTGCCCTGCGCGTCGCGGATCGGGACCAGCCACGCGTGTACGCCGTGCCGCCGCCCGTTGGCGATCAGCTGCGCGAAGACCACCGCCATCCGCCCGTCCCGGGCCGCGTTGCCGATGTAGTCCTTGCGGGCCGCCTCGTGCGGGGTGTGCAGGTCGAAGGTCTGCGTCTCCGGGTCGTACGTGCAGGTGGTGCGCAGCTGCTGGACGTCGGAGCCGTGGCCGGTCTCGGTCATCGCGAAGCAGCCGAAGATCCTGCCCGAGATGATGTCCCGCAGGTAGGCGTCGTGGTGCCGACGGGTGCCCAGGGCCGCGACGGCGCCGCCGAACAGGCCCCACTGCACGCCCGCCTTGACCATCAGCGACAGGTCGACCTGGGCCAGCATCTCGGTGGCGACGATCGAGCCGCCGACGTCGGACCTGCCGCCGTACTCGGTGGGGAAGGCCGAGGCGATACCCAGCTCGACGGGGAGTTCGCAGAGCAGCCGGGTGATCCGCTCACGCGCCTGGTCACCGGTCTCGCCGTACACCGGGAGGAAGCGCGCGTCGAGGTGCTTCCGGTGGGCGTTGCGGACCTCGGCCCACGGTCCGTCGAGCACTTCCTGAAGGCGGGCGAGGTCGATGCGGCCGGACGCGTGATCGGGCATGGTCACCCCTCGGAATGGCGGACATATGGGTACAGTCTGTACCCGATCAAGAGTACCGGCCCGCTACGGTGACCCGCCGAGCAAGACCGCGGTGAGACGGGACACCATCGTTGCCGGCCGCCGGCAGCGCACTCCGACCGCGTAAGACGTCCGCCCGCAGGCTCACCCACCGGCTCACCGTTGGTCAGGGCAGGATCTCGACGTACCCGTCGGTCGCGTGCACGCGAATCCGCTGCCCGTCCCGGATCAGCGTGGTCGCCTGCTCCACGCCGACGAGGGCGGGCAGGCCGTACTCCCGGGCGACCACCGCCCCGTGGGTCATGAGGCCGCCCACCTCCGTCACCAGTCCCTCGATCGCGACGAACAGGGGTGACCAGCTCGGATCGGTGTAGGCGGTGACCAGGATGTCGCCCGGTTCGAGATCGGCCTTGGCCAGGTCCAGGATGACGCGGGCCCGCCCCTCGACGACCCCGCCGGAAACCGGGAGGCCGACCAGCGCGCCGGTCGGCACATCCTCGCGTCGGTACGCGCCGGCGATGCCCTCACCCTCCGACGTGAGCACTCGGGGCGGGATGAGCCTCTGGTACGCCCTGAACGCTTCCTTCCGCCGCTGGATGAGCTGATCGTCCACCTTGCTCGTGCGCACGACGTCGGAGAGTTCCTGGAACGTGAGGTAGAAGATGTCCTCCCTCTCCGGAAGCACGTCGGCCCGCACGAGACGTTCGGCCTCCTCGAGCAGGGCCTGCTTGTAGATGAAGTAGCGGCTGACGATGGCGTACTTCGGATACTCCCGGTACCCGACGAAGGTTCGGACCCGGTCGATCACCCGCTTCGTCTCTTCCGCCTTCCGCTCCCCGTCCGGCAGGGCCCGCAAGCGCGCCAGAACCTCCTGTTCCTTCTGTTCCGCCTGCTGGCGCCCCTGCGCGAAGCGCCGCTTGCGAGCGCCCGGCGCGAGGTTCCTGATGTTGTCGAGGATGACGGGCACGAGCGTGCTGGGGCGTTCGCTCCAGCGCGGCCTCGTGATGTCGATCTCGCCGGCGCAGCGCATGCCGTACGCGTCGAGAAAGGTCCGGATGGCGTCTCGCGCTTCCTGTCCGCCCGGGAGCCCGGCCAGCTCATCCACGAAGCCCTCGTCCTCGACCTGCCGCAGGAAGGCCACGACCTCCGGGTACGGGCGGATGACGTCCGCGACGTCCAGCAGCGCCAGTCCCATCTCCGACGTGACGTTGTGGGGCGCGGACAACGTGAGCGCGTCGGCCGCGTTCTTCTCGCCCAGCCACTCGTGCAGCTTGTCGTTGAGCCACCACGTGGCCTCCATCCCCGCCATGATCGCCTGCATGTTGAGCGGATCACTGAGGGCGCGCTTGTGCTCCTCGAAGGCCTCCCGCAGGAAGTCGAACAGCGCCGGTCCGGATTTCGTCCGGATGTCGCGCTGCAGGGTGGCGACAGACGCCCGGCTGCGTTCGATCAGTTCGCTGACGATGGCCGGATCGGTCTCGATCGGGGCGGGCGCACCGCCGGCGGGCGGCCCTGCGGGACCCTGGTCGGGGAGCGACGGAACGAAGTCGCCGCGGTCGAGGACGGTCTCCAGCGCGTCCCTGACCAGTGGATCGGACCTGCCCACCATCTCCAGCAGACCGGCGCGGCTCGCGGGTGCGGCCAGGCGCCGGGTGACGTCGACGAACAGCCTCCCGCCGGCCTCGTGCATCGGCGCCATGGCCGTCAGCTGCCACATGGACACCCCGAGGGGCCTCATGGCGTCGGTCATCATCTGCTGGTGACCGACGGAGACGTAGACGTGGTTCTCTCCATCGCCCGTCTCGGGGATCGGGAACAGGGTGGTGATCGGCCGGCTCTGGACGATGTGGAAGTCGTCGTCGACCAGGCACCACTCGATGTCCTGGGGATGGCCGAAATGGGCTTCGATCCGCCGGCCCAACCGCACCAGCCGCAAGACCTGCGCATCAGTCAGCGCCGGCTGCTCCTGCCGCTGTGGGTCGATCGCCTGTTCCGCCGTCCCGCCCGCCGGCAGGGCGTGGATGGCAAGTCGTTTGGCCGCGATCGCCTTTTCGATGATCTCATCGCCGCGCACCCGATAGGTGTCCGTGTTCACCAACCCGGAGACCAGAGCCTCGCCGAGGCCGAAGCTGGCCTCCACGGAGGCGACCCTCCGGTTGGACGTGACGGGGTCGGCGGTGAACAGGACGCCGGCCGCCTGTGGAAAGACCATCCTCTGCACGACGACGGCCATGTGGACCGTGCGGTGGTCGATGCCGTTGCGTCGACGGTAGGTCACGGCCCGCTCGGTGAAGAGCGAGGCCCAGCACCGGCTGACGTGCTGGAGGATGGCCGCCGGCCCCATGACGTTCAGGTACGTGTCCTGCTGGCCCGCGAAGGAGGCCGTCGGCAGGTCCTCCGCCGTCGCGCTGGACCGGACGGCACAGGCGGCTCGCTCGCCGAGCTGGGAGACAGCCCGGATGATCGCCGCCGCCACCTCGTCGGGGAGGAGTGTCGCTTCGATGCTCCGGCGGATCTGCGCACTGACTGTGCGGATCGACTCCCGGTCGTCCGGGTCCAGGCGCGACAGCTGGTCGAGCCGCTCGTCGATCGACGGCGTCTCGGCCATGATCCGCCGGAAGGCGTCCGTCGTCACGCAGAAGCCCGCCGGCACCCGGATGCCGCCGATCCGCGACAACGCCCCCAGGTGCGCGCCCTTGCCGCCGACGATCGCGACCTGCACGTCGTCCACGTCCTGGAGACCCAACACGTACTGCCCGGTCATCGCGGGACCGCCAAGGCAACCGTCCTGCGCCGCGACAAGAACATCCGCACCTCGTGCCCCGTTTCTTCGTCAGTTCTGGGTCCGGCCGACGATTTTGCGGCAAGACCCGGGTCTTGCCGCAAGCAGCGGGGTGCGATATACGTTTAAGTGGGAACGGTTTCCTTATCGTTTTCCGCTGCGGACCGGAATCTCTTTCACTGAAATCCTCACGGCGGTGCGCCGCGCCGACGACGCCGGGGGAGCAGCGGACCTGGCCCGGCTGGTGCACGGCATCGCCGGAGCCACCCGTCGCCGGTGGCTGCGGGCGAACGGCCACCCGCCGCCGTGTCGCGGCGCCGGGTGGCACGATCACCGGTAGGTGATCGACACGATCGGTGTCTCAGGCCAGCAGTTGCTCGCGCATCCTCGCGCCCGGGTTGAACCCACCGACGACCCGGGGGCCGGCCGGGTCGTGCACGTCGAGGGTGTTGTTGCGGCGCATGAGCTCACGGACCGCGGGCGGCAGCCGGGGCGGGTCGTCCATGGCGGCGAGGACCTGTCCGGCGCTGGAGATCAGCCGATCGGCCAGGGCGGCGGCGTCGGTGTCCACCCGCACCCGGCCGTACTCCCAGCCGGCGGTGGTGAGGTCGAGCACCTCGAAGAGGTGGGTCACCAGGGGGTTCGGGTCGGTCACCCGGTCGAGCCGGGCGGCCTGGCTGCCGAGCACCGCGACCGCGGCGGCCACCTGCGTGTACGGGTGGAAGCCGCTCGGCAACGTGAACAGCGGCCAGCGCAGGGCCGGGCCGGCCTCCTTCCACAGCGGCCGGTAGTTGCGGCGGTGCACCAGGAGCCGTCGGCCCGTTCGCCGGTGTACCTCGTGGGCCTGGGCCTGGAGGTCCGCGTGGGCCTCGTCGGCGACCTGGCTCACGATCCGGGCCGCCACCACCAGGCCGTCGTCGCCGTCCAACATTCCGGTGACCGCCTCGACCTGCTCGGGAAACCGGAGCTGCGCGTGGGCGCCGTACCGGTGCTGGACGTCCCGTAGCAGAGCCTGCTGCCGTCCCGGATCGAGCTGGACCCGCCCGCCGCCCAGCAGTCGCTGGAGCCAACCCATTTCGCCTCGTTTCAGCAGAGCCGTCCCGGACTGCGGCAATGCTAGTGCGTCGAACCTACCCGGGTGCGTAAGGGGTGGCTGAGCGTTGCTCCCCGGCCGGTAGGCACCCTCCTGTCAGGTGTCCGGCTTATCCGACCCCCTGTGGACAGGTGCCCTCTAGCCTGCCGTCATGCAGCCAACCGCAGAGTCGCGTGGGTCTTTTCTCATCCGTCTTTCCGGGCCGATCGCATGGACGATCTGGGCAGTCTCCGCCGTGATCGTGGTCGTGATCGCCGTTGAACGCGCCCCGCTGCACACGTTCGGGGACTGGGGGTGGTTGGCCCTGGTGATCGCCATGGCGACGGTGATCCCGCTGTTGCTGGTGCTGTCCATGCACCAGCTGGCACTCACCGGGGTCGGACGGTTCCTGGCCTACCTGGTGTTGACCACGATCGTTCTGATCCTGCTGTGGTTCTTCGGCTGGCAGGTGCTGGACTGGTACGAGGCGGCGGACTCGGGCTTTCACGGCTTCAGCGGGCGTGTCGTCGGGTACCTGATCTTCGTCTCTGCCCCTGGGCTCGGGCTGGGCATCCTGGCTGGACACCTGGAGCTCGCGCGGGCGGTGGCCCGGAAGGCGCTGAGGTCGCAACAGGGTGGGGACGTGGTGGACCGCTGAGACCCCATCGGTGACTCTGCTGTGGCCGGTTCTCCTCCGTGCGGCTCATGCAGACGCGGCGTCGGGCCCGGCGGGCAGCCGGGCACGACGCCGCGTCCGGGAGATCAGCCCTTGCGGCCCTGGGTGGCGACGCCCTCGATGAAGTACCGCTGGCCGAAGCTGAACAGCAGCAGCATGGGCAGCGTGACGAGCAGCGAGGCGACCATCACGTACTGGTAGTCGCCCTCCCCGCCCGCCGTGGGGCTGTACTTCGTCATGGCGTACGCGATGCCGAGGGGAGCGGTGAAGTCCTCCATCGACTCACCGTTGAGATAGATCAGCGCGCCCTGGAAGTTGTTCCACGCCGCCTGGAACTCGAACAGGAAGACGATGACGAACGACGGGATGGACAACGGCATGGCGATCTTCCAGAACAGCTGCCAGTAGTTGGTCCCGTCGATCCGGGCCGCCTCGAACAGTTCCCGAGGCAGGCTCAGGTAGAACTGCCGTTGCAGAAAGATGTAGAACGCCGAGCCGAACAGGTTGGCGCCGAACAGCGGCACCCAGGTGCCGAGGAAGCCCGCCTCCTTCCAGATCAGGTACATCGGGATCATCGTGACCGCGCCGGGCAGCATCATCGTGCCCAGGACCAGCCCGAACAGGATGTTGCGGCCGGGGAAGCGGAAGTAGGCGAACCCGAAGGCCACCATCGAGCTGGAGATGGCGACCGTCGTCGCGGCGAGCAGTGAGATCGACACGCTGTTGAACACCCAGTGCAGCAGCGGCAGCTCGCTCCAGACCTGGACGTAGTTGTCCCACCGCCAGGTCTCGGGGATCAACGAGTTGTCGAAGACCTGGCTGGCCGGCTTGAGGCTGGCCGCGACCAGCCAGACCAGGGGATACAGGAACAACGCGGCGAACCCGACGAGCAGGAGGGTGAGCAGTACCCGCCCGATCGTCCACCTCGTGGGTGGGCGCCCGGGATCCCGTTGCCCTCCGGGGGGCGCGGCGTCCACGGCCTGGGCCAGGACGGGGGCCGCGGTGGGTGCGGTGCTGGGGCCGATTGTCGTCACGACCGCTCTCCCTCGTAGTACACGAAGCGGTTGCCGACCTTGACCTGGATGAAGGTCAGGATCATCAGGATGACGAAGAGCAGCCAGGCCATCGCCGCGGCGAAGCCGAAGTTGAACTGCCGGAACGCCTCCTGGAACAGGTAGACCGCGTAGAACAGCGACGCCTCCGGCGCCACGTTGTTCTGGTCCCGCCAGAACAGCAGGTACGCCTGGTCGAAGACCTGGAACGCCGCGATGGTCAGGATGATGACGTTGAAGAACATCGCCCCGGAGATCATCGGCAGGGTGATGGAGAAGAACTGGCGGACGGGTCCCGCCCCGTCGAGCGAGGCTACCTCGTACAGGTCACGCGGCACGTTCTTCAGCGCGGCCAGGAAGATGACCATCGTGCCGCTGACCGTCCAGAGGGTCATGAGCACGATCGACGGCTTGACCCACGTCGGGTCGACCAGCCACTGCGGGCCCTCGATGCCGATGAAGCGCAGGCCCTGGTTGATGGCGCCGGTGTTGCCGTTCAGCAGCAGGAAGAAGATCGATGCCGTGGCCACCGCCGGGGTCATCTTCGGCAGGTAGTAGACCGTGCGGAAGAAGCCGGCGCCGCGGCCCACCCGGTTGAGCAGCACCGCCAGCAGCAGCGCGAAGCAGATCTCCAGGGGTACGGCCAGCACGGCGTAGAACAGGGTGTTCGCCAGCGACTTGGCGACCTTCGGGTTCTCCAGCAACGCCTCGTAGTTGCTGGTCCCGGTGGGCCGGATGACGTTCGTCGCCAGGTTGTACTTGCTGAACGAGATGACCAGGCTGTAGATCATCGATCCGGCGGTGAAGACGAGGAAGCCGATGATCCACGGCGAGATGAAGAGGTAGCCGGCCAGCGCCTCCCGGCGGTTGTACTTCCTTCCCCGGCCCGGCCGTTTCCTGCTGCTGTCGCGAGTGCCGTCGCCGGAGGGTGCGACGGTGGTACTTGTCATCCAACGCCTCCATGGTGTGCCGGGTGCCGGAGATTCCCGGGGGGTGGATCGCAAGATCTCCACAATGCGGCGTGGCGGGCTCCCGCGCCATGCGAGGGCCCGCCACGCCCACGAGGAACGTTGCTGGCGGTCAGCCGCCGGTAACGGTCTTGTACGCGTTCATCGATGCCGTCTGGGCGTCGGCGAGCGCCTGCTGGGCGGGCTTGCTGCCGAGCAGCGCCGCGGTGACGGCGTTCAGCAGCTCCTGCTTGATCTGCTGGCCGGCCGGCGAGGCTCCCACGCTCTTGCCGGCGTCCGCGACCTCGTAGTAAGTGCTGATCACCTGGTCGAAGCCGGCGTCACCGCTGGGCTTGACGTACTTCTCCCGGATGGCCTTGTCGGACACGGGCGACCCGGTGAACAGGCCGGTGTTGATGGACTTCTTCTCCTGCACCGTCTTGGCCCGAGCCTCGGCGGCGGCGTTCCAGGAGCCCTCCTCGGTCAGCGCGAGCGCCCACTTGCAGGCGGCCGAGGGGTTCTTGGCCTGGGCGGGGATCACGAACGAGGTGCCGCCGGCCTGGGTGACCGGGTTGCCGTCCTTGCCCTTGAACGGCACGGCGCCCAGCTTGATCTTGTCCTTGTACGGCGAGAGGACGTTGGGGTACCACTGGGCGTCCACCTCCGCCCCGACCTGGTTCTGGACGAACTGGTTCTTCTCACCGAACATGTCGAACGAGTCGGTGAAGCTCTTGTACTTGGCGAACCCGCCCTGCGCGTCCACGATCTTCTTGAGCAGTTCGAGCGCGGCGACGTTGTTCGGGTCGTCCAGGGTGGGCTTGCCGTCCGCGTCGGCGAGCTTGCCGCCCATGCCGACGAGCCAGAGGTTGATCTGGCCGGTCGCCTGCGGGTTGAACCCGAGCGTCGTCGGCACGCCACCGTTGGCCTTGTACATCTTCGCGACGGCGGCGAGCAGCTTGTCGGGGTTCGACGTGTCGATGTCGGCGTCCTGCACGCCCGCCGCGTCCATGGCCTTCTTGTTCAGGATGATCGCCGCCGGCTGGTAGAACTGCGGCACCGCCCACATCTGGCCCTTGTACGTGACGTCGTTGGCCACCGCCGGGTACCAGCGGTCCTTGGTGACCTTGTTGACCTCCAGGCACTTGTCGAGCGGCTGGATGAGGCCCTGGGCGGCGTAGGTGAGGACCAGCTCACGGTCCATCTGCACCACGTCGGGGACGTTGCCGCTGGCCTGGCGGGTGGTGAACTTCTGCGCGTCGAAGCCCGTCTGGTCCATCTCGATCTTGACGCCGTCGAGCTGCTTGGCCGCGTACTCGATCCGGGCCTTGCCGACGTCGTCGGCGTTGTTGAAGCCCCAGGCGCTCAAGGTCCCGGTGGGCTTGGCGTCGAAGTTCGCGGCCTCGCCGCCGCTGTCGCCTTCGGACGATCCGCAGGCGGCAGTCGCGACAAGTGCGGCGGCGACGCCTGCGGCTATGAAGGCAGCTCGCCTTTTCCTCATCTGGGTCCCTTCGACGGCGTGCGGGGCCGGCGGGGCCGGCCCTCAAGAGGCTGAAGTCAGCATGGAATCCGTACCAGGCGGGACCGTATCCGAACGTGACACCTGACACAAGTGGAGAATGTTTCCATTTGGTATCGGCCCAGGTCAGAGGCAAAACTGGGGTTGCCAGAAGGGCCAAAGTGGAGTTGGATCCGGTGTGACAACGATGCCACAATTGGGGGCCTGAGTGCCGGCCATCAGCCAGATCCTGCTCATCGGACATACCCACCACGACGTGGGCTACACCAACAGCCCGCGGCTGCTGGACGACCAGCACCGGCGCGTCGTCGCCGAGGTGCTGCGGCTCTGCGAGGCGGACCCGGAACCGGGCCCGGCCCAGTTCCGCTGGACGTTCGAGGTGGCCCGGCCGGTGCTGCGCCACCTCGCCGAGACCGGCGAGGCCGGGGCGGCTCGGCTGCGGCAGCTCGTGCACGAGGGCCGGATCGCCGTGACGGGTGGCTACCTCAACATGACCCAGTTGCCGTCCGATGCGGAGTTCGGGGCGGCGTACGACGCGGTCCAGGTGCTCCGGGCCGCCGGGCTGCCGGTGCGCACCGAGCAGCACGGCGACGTCAACGGCATCGCCTGGGGCACCGTCGAGGCGATGCGCCGGGCGGGGATGTCCCGGCTCGTGATGGCGCTCAACCCCGACCACGGCCGGGCACCGTACGAGCAGCCGACCGGGTTCTGGTGGGAGGGGCCCAGCGGCCAGCGGGTGTTCGTGTGGCTGTCCACGCACTACGGCATCGGCGAGGAGTGGGGGATCGTCGACGGCGACGTGGTCGCCGCGCAACGCCACATCGCGGCCTTCGTCGAGCGGCTGGCGGCGCGCCCGGACTACCCGTACGACGTCGCGGTGGTCCACGCGGCGAACGACAACCGTTGGCCGACGCCGTTGTTCCTCGACGTGGTGCGGCACTGGAACGCCGTGCCGGGCAACCCGCCGATGCGCACCGCGACCATCGACGAGGCCCTCGACCTGCTGGAGCCGCAGGCCAGCCGGGCGGACGTGCCGGTCGTCCGCGGCGAGTGGTCGGACTGGTGGTCGCACGGCCACGGCTCCACGGCCAGGGAGGTGGCCGTCTACCGGGAGGCCCGGTCGTTCGCCCGGGCGGCCCAGACGAGTCTGGGGCTGACCCTGCTCCGGGGGGACGGCGAACCGGCGCTCGCCCACGTGCTCGGCTACCGGCGCGGGCCGACCCGGCTGCGCGAGGAACACGAGGTGGTCGCCGACCTGGCCAGGGTGGACGAGGACCTGCTGCTGTTCGGCGAGCACACCTGGGGTTCCTGGGAGACGTACTCCAAGCCGCATTCCACCTTCAGCCACTCGCACTGGAACGCCAAGGCCGGATTCGCGTACCAGGCGTACGACCTCGCGCGTGACCTGGCCGTCGAGGGGATGTTCCGGCTCGCGGCGAGCGGCACGGACCCGGCCGGCGCGGCGCCCGCGCCGGCCGCGGGCGACGGGATCCTCGTGGTCAACCCGACCGAGCGGGACCGGACCGAGCCCGTCGAGGTCGAGCTGGACACCACCCGCCGGGCTCGGCTGGTCGCCCGGGCGCCGGCCTTCGGTGTGGCACTGCTGCCGACGCCCGGAGCGTCGACGGCGCGGACCGGCCGGGAGATCGCCAAGGGGCCGTACCGGGTGGTGGTCGATCCGGCGCGCGGTGGCGTGGTGTCCCTGGTCGACCGGCGCGACGGCCGGGAGCTGGTGGACCCCGCCGTGCCGCACGGGCTGGGCGCCGTGGTGATCGAGAGGATCCCCGTCGGCTGCGACCATCCGATGGTGGTGCGCTCGCCCAAGGACTTCCATCCGGACTTCCCGGGGCCGGACTTCGAGCGGTTGGTCGCCCGGGGCGAGGACGAACCGGCGATCGCCGAGTCGGCCGAGCTGGCCACCATCACGTGGCGGGTCACCCCGGCGGATCTCCCGGCGGCCACCGTGGCGCTCACGCTCTACCGCGACGCCGACGTCGTGGACCTCGACGTGCACCTGGTCAAGCCCGCGCGGCTGGAACCGGAGAGCATCTTCGTGGCGTTCCCGTTCGCGGTGCCCGACCCGGAGTTCCTGCTGGAGACCGCCGGCGCGGTGTACGCGGCCGGGACGGAACAGCTCCCGGACACCAGCAGGGACTGGCACTCGGTCCAGCACGCGGTCGGTGTGACCAACCGTGACCACGGCATCCTGTGGGGCAGCTTCGACGCGCCGCTCGTGCAGGTGGGCGGCTTCCACACCGGGCGGTGGGCGCGGACCCTCGCGGTGGCCGGTGGGCAGGTGAACAGCTGGCTGATGAACAACCTGCACTTCACCAACTTCCAGGCGAGCCAGGACGGCACCCGGCGGTACCGGTACCGGTTCGCCGCGCGCTCCGGCCCGGTGACCCGTGAGCAGGTCCGGGTGTACGGCCGGAACCTGCTGGAACCGTTGCAGGCGCGGCGGTACGCGGGGCCGGTCGGCGCGGCGGGCGGCAGCGGGCTCCGGGTGGAACCGGCGGACCGCCTGCTCGCCGAGGTCCGGCCGGCCGGCGATCAGGCGGTGCGGGTACGGCTGCGCAACATCGGCGCCGAACCGGTGGCGGCCACCGTCGAGTGGGCCGGCCCGGGGGTGACCGGCGGCGGTCCGGTGACCGTCGCCGGCCACGGGATCGCCGACGTGACGCTGCGCCGCGCCGACCCGCCGTCCTGACCCCCAACGACCCGGGCGTGGTCTTCGCTGACGGAGTCAGCGAAGACCACGCCCGGGTGTCACCACGCTCTCTCAGTCCCGCGCCGGCGTCAGCCGGAGCGTCACCACCTGGAACGGCGTCAGGGCGAAATCGACGGCGTCGCCCTCGACCGTGACCGGGGCCAGCGCGGCGACCGATTCGTCCGCCCGCTCCAGCAGGTCGACCACCCGGGCCCCGGCGAGGGCGAACGAGGCGCGCAGGCGGGCACGGGCGCGTCCGCCGAGCGACTCGTACAGCCGGACGATCACGTCGCCGGAGCGGTCGTCGGCCAGCTTCACCGCCTCCACCACGACGGCCGGGTCGCTGACCTCGATCAGCGGGTCCACCGGGTGCCCACCGGTGCGGCGGCGGACCGGCAGGTTGGCCCGGTAGCCCTCGCGTACCGCGTCCTCGATCTCCGCCCCGCAGACCAGCGCGTAGCCGAAGCGGTGCGCGCCCCGGTCGGTGTCCGGGTCGGGGTAGCGGGGGCCGCGGAGCAGGGACAGCCGTACGGTGGTCGGCTGCGCGCCCTGCGCGTCACCGGGCGGCCGGCGCGTCACGTCGTGGCCGTACGTGCCGTCGTTGACCAGCGCCACGCCGTATCCCGGTTCGCCGACGTGCAGCCACCGGTGCGCGCAGATCTCGAAGCGCGCCGCGTCCCACGAGGTGTTGGTGTGGGTGGGCCGCTGGAGGTGGCCGAACTGGATCTCCGAGCTGGAGTGCGTGGCCTGGACGTCGACGGGGAAGGCCACCTTGAGGAAGGTCTCCCGCTCGTGCCAGTCCACCTCGGTCTCGAACCGCAGCACGCGCTCCCCGGCGGCGAGGGACACCGTCTGCACGTACGCGGAGTTGCGGTCGGTGCGGCTGATCCGGACGCGGACGCACCGGGGATCGTCGGCCTGGACCGTCAGCTCGGTGACCTCGGTGAGGTCGTGGCGCCGGTTGCGGTAGAACTCGTCGACGTCCCAGGCGTCGAACTTGTTCGGCAGGTCCGGGTGCAGTTGCAGGACGTTGGCCGAGGTGCCGGCCGGCAGCACCTCCCGGTCGGCCACCAGGTCGCGGATGGCCGCGACGGTCCCGTCGGTGGCGATGCGCACCCGGAGCAGGCCGTTGTCCAGCACGGTGCCGTCCGGGCCCGTCCGCACCGACACCGCCGGGGCGTCGGCGTCGGACCCGGTGCCGTCCGCGGGGGTCGTCGCGATCCCGAGCGCCGGCACGCCGGGCCGCGTGTGCGGCGCGGCGTTGGCGACCAGCGGCACCGACCCCGGGCCGGTGAGCGCCGCGAGCGCCGCGTCGATCAGCGTCTCCAGCCGGTCGGCCAGTCTCGCGTACGTCTGCCGGGCCTCGCGGTGCACCCAGGCGATCGAGCTGCCCGGCAGGATGTCGTGGAACTGGAGCAGCAGGGTCTCCTGCCAGATGGCGTCCAGCTCGTCGTACGGGTACTCGTGGCCGGTCCGCGACGCCGCGGTGGCGCACCACAGCTCGGCCTCGCGCAGCAGGTGCTCGGTGTGCCGGTTGCCGCGCTTCATCGCCGACTGGCTGGTGTACGTGCCCCGGTGGTATTCGAGGTACATCTCGCCGTTCCACACGGGCGCGTCCGGATACTCGTGTTCCGCCTCGGCGAAGAACTCGGCCGGGGTGCGGATGGCCAGCCGGGGCGAGCCTTCGAGGTCGGCGACCCGCCGGGCGATCTCCAGCATCTCCCGGGTCGGCCCGCCGCCGCCGTTGCCGTAGCCGAACGGCAGCAGCGACACGGTGGAGCGCCCGTGCTCGGTGAAGTTGGCGACCCCGAACGCCAGCTCGCGACCGCTCAGCTCCGAGCTGTACGTCTCGGCCGGCGGGAAGTGGGTGAAGACCCGGCTCCCGTCGATGCCCTCCCACCAGAAGGTGTGGTGCGGGAAGCGGTTGGTCTGGTTCCAGGACA
This sequence comes from Micromonospora sp. M71_S20, assembly GCF_003664255.1. Classification (NCBI taxonomy): domain Bacteria; kingdom Bacillati; phylum Actinomycetota; class Actinomycetes; order Micromonosporales; family Micromonosporaceae; genus Micromonospora; species Micromonospora sp. M71_S20. The sequence goes on from NZ_RCCV01000001.1 coordinate 3,693,549, forward strand.
TCTTCTGGCTGAGGAACCAGCGGAAGCCGGCGAGGCGGGCGAGCTGCGGCAGGGACCCTGAGTAGCCGAACGAGTCCGGCAGCCAGACCTCGCGTGGTTCGATGCCGAACTCGGCGGCGAAGAACCGCTTGCCCTGGGTGAACTGGCGCACCAGGGCCTCGCCGCCCGGCATGTTGGTGTCGGACTCCACCCACATGCCGCCGACCGGCAGGAACTGCCCGCTGGCCACCTTCTCCGCCACGCGGCGGTACACCTGCGGGTGGTGCTCGCGCAGCCAGGCGTACTGCTGGGCGGAGGAGCAGGCGAAGACGAGTTCGGGGTACTCGTCGGCGAGCGCCACGACGTTCGAGAAGGTGCGCGAGCACTTGCGGATGGTCTCGCGTACCGGCCAGAGCCAGGCCGAGTCGATGTGTGCGTGGCCGACGGCGGTGACCCGGTGGGCGCTCGGCGCCGCCGGGGAGGCGAGGACGCCGGCCAGCCGCTTGCGGGCGGCGGGCGCGCTGCCGGTGAGGTCGCCGAGGTCCAGTTCGTCGAGCATCAGCTCCAGGGCGCGACGGATCTCGTGGTGCCGCGGGTCGGTCACGGCCAGCTCCAGGGCGAGCTGGTGCAGCACCTGCACGTCCAGGACGAGCGCGTACACCTCCTCGTCCCGCATCGCCAGCTCCGCCCGGTCGAGCCGGTAGAGCGGCGTGTCGGGGGCGGTCTCCCGGTCACCGAGCTGCGTGACGGTGCCGTCGAAGCGGGGGTTCGCCGCGGCCTCGACGTACACCTCGACGCGCTCGCCGCCGGCCGCCTCCCGCGCCACCGGCACGTACGCAGTGCGTGGCTCGATGCCCTTGATCGGCGTGCCGTCCGCCGTGTACGCGAGGCCCTCCGAGCGGAAGCCGGGCCCGGCCCGTTCGAAGCCGAGGTCGACGATCAGTTCGACCCGCCCGCCGCGCATCCGCTCGGGCACCTCGCCGGTGAACCGGAACCAGGTGGTGCTCCAGGCGGGGCCCCAGAACTGGCCCACGGTGAACGGCGCGTAGGGCAGCGCCAGCCCGACGTCGGCGGGCACCGGCTCGCCGGGCAGGTGGGCCGCCTCGACGGTCACGGGTTCGACGTCGCGGTGGATCGCGGGGATCAACCGTTCGAGCAGCACCCGGTCGATCCGTTGGGTCAGGTTGGACAGAGAGCGATGCATCGGGAAGCTCCCGGGGGAGTGAGCGGCCGGACCGCTTGTGGGAACGAATCCACAGACGCAACCACACGCTTTTTGCTTGTGTCAATGCGTTCTGTCCGTCCGATCCCTGGCCCCGTAGGGGTACTTACGCTATCTTGGCGGCTCAATAGTGGTATCGATCCCAGAGCGCGAAGGATGTGCACGTCACGGTGACCGGCCCCCTGCCCGCTGCGGTCGCAGCCCTCATGCCACTGCGAAACACGGCCGGTCAGACGGTCGGCTCGGCGCCCGGGACGGTCGACGTCGTCTGGGCCGACGGCCGGACCGAACCGGCCGCCGACGGGCCGTTCACGGCCACCCTCGACTGGGCGCCGCCGTCGGCCACCGGGCGGCGCAACGTCCGGCTGACCGTCGAGTACCGGGGCGACGCGGTGGTGGACGCGGGAATCCGGTACCGGGTCGACCTCGCCGCCGACCCAGACCCGCCGTGGTGGCTGCTGCCCGGCGCGTTCTACGGCGAGAACCGGCCGGCGGACTGCCTGCGGGTGTATCCCCGGTTCGCCGTCGACGGCACCGACCACGCCGGCATGGTGAGCGACCACTGGGAGTTCCGGGCCGACCGGGCGGCCACCCCGGCGGTGTTCGGCTGGACCGGCGAGGGCGGCGTCGCCCTGGTCGCCGACGAGACCACCGCCCTCGGCATGACCGGGCTGGGGTTCGGGCACGACGCCGGTCGCGGCCGCGGCCACCTGCACCTGACGTTTCCGTTCCGGGAGGCGCCGGTCAGCTACGACGGATCCGCGGCACCGGGGCCCACCGAGGTCAGCACGTACACCTGGCGCCCGGGCGAGCGGGTGGAACTGGACCTCGCCGTCTACGCGCTGGACCGGGACCGGCACGGCTACGCGGCCGTGCTGCGCGAGGAGCACGCCCGCCAAGCCGCCGACGCCCCGCTGCGGCCCTGGGTCGACGTCACGCAGGCCGCCGAGCTGGCCGCCGAGGGGTTGCGCCGGTGGCACTACGCCGAGCCCGGCGTCCTGCTGGAGACCGTCGCGTTCGACCGGGGCATCAGCGGCCAGGACGGGCTGCCCGTGGACCGGCAGGCCATGCACGTGGGCTGGGTCAGCGGCATCCCGTGGGCGTACGCCCTGCTGGCCCACGGCCGGCGGGTCGGCGCGACGGCCGACGTCGCGGCCGCGGAGCGGGTCATCGACTTCTGCTGCGCCGAGCTGTCCCCGTCCGGCACCTTCTGGGGCGTCTGGTACCGCCACCGGGGCTGGTCGCAGAGCTGGTCACCGGTGCCGCACACGCTGCACTCGCGCACCCTCGCCGAGGCGACGCAGTTCCTCGTCCGGGCCCTGGAGCTCGACGGTGACCCGGGCGGCTCGCGGCCGGCGTGGATCCACGCGGTCCGGTCCAACCTCGACGCGGTCGTCGCCCGGCAGCGCCCGGACGGCAACCTCGGCTCGACCCACCACGCGCTGACCGGCGAGGTGCTCTCCTGGGCCGGCTGCGCGGGACTGGCCTGGGTGGGCGCGCTGGCCGAGGCCGCCCGCTGGGACGGGCCGGACGGCGCCGGGGGCGAGTACCTGGCCGCCGCCGTCCGGGCCGGGGAGTACTACGCGCCGTTCGTGGAGAGCGAGTTCCTGCACGGCGCGCCGGAGGACGTGGACCTGGCCCCCACCTCGGAGGACGGCTACGTCGCCGTGATGGCGTACCTGGCGCTGCACCGCCGCACCGGCGAGCGGCGCTGGCTGGACCTCGCCCGCCGCGCCGCCGACTGGACGCTGACCTTCCGGTACACGTACAACACCACGTTCCCGGCCGGCACCCTGCTGCACACCTACCGCTTCGCCACCCGGGGGGCCGACAACGCCTCGCCCTCCAACCAGCACCTGCACGCGTACGGGCTGATCTGCACGGCCGAGTTCGCGCAACTCTCCGCCGCCTGCGGCGACCCGCACTACGTCGAGCGTGCGCGCGAGGCGCTGGCCTGCTTCCGCCAGTTCGTCGCGCGCTTCGACGGCGACTTCAACGCGTACCGGGGGATGGTGAGCGAGCGGTACTACCAGACCGCCTGCTTCCAGCCCAAGGGCATGCTGCTGACGCTGTCGCACGCGTGGAGCGTGGGGGTGCTGCTGCTCGGCTGCGAGCAGGCGCTGGCCGACCCCACCCTCCTGGTCCCGCCCCGCTGACCCGCCCCGGACGCGCAGCGCGGAAGCGGGCCAGCGGGGGAGCGGTCCCGCGCGCCGGGACTCAGCCGCCCTCGCGACGGCGTTGGTTCGGGGCCAGCCGCTCGGCCGGCATCGTCGCGTCGGAGGACTCGCGGTCGGGCTCGGTGCTGCGCCGCCCGCCCGGCGCCGCCGGAATCGCCGACTCCGTGACCGACCCGGGCGACGCCTCGGCGAGGTCCCACTCGATGAGGTCGACCTCCCGGACGGCGCCCCCGTCGACCGGCACCCGGAAGGTGCGCAGCTGGCTGGGACCGAAGTCGGCCTCGATGACCCGCCCGAGCACCGGCAGGTCGATGCGGACCCGGGCGGGCCGGCCGGTGGTCTCCACCGCCCGGACGATCAGGTCCGGGGCTCCGCCGCCGTCCTCGTGGCCCTTCACGGCGGTCACCATCACCTGGTCACCGCCGTCGGACAGGTAGCTCTGCTGGGCGGGCAACGGACCCCGGTGGAAGCTCTCCAACATGGCCCGGACCGGCGCGCCCAGCTCGGCCGCCCGCCGGAACAGGCCGGCCTGCCGCCAGTCGCCCCCGTGCGGCACGAGCAGGTAGCGGAAGGACTGGATCCCCTGGTCCTGGTACGAGTAGAAGCCGTCCGGATCGAGCTGGCGCGGATCGTGCCAGGAGTAGACGGGGCTGCGCACGGCCGTGATGCCGATGCTCGGGGTGTCCCCGTCGGGATCGCCGGGCGAGACGTCGTACCCGTGCTTGGCGTTGTTGACCACCGCGAGCCCGGCGGACCGGCCGTCCAGCGTGCCGCTGACGTCCACCCACGACTGTGCGGGGTTCTCCCCGCCGTCGACCGGCTGCCCGATGGACCCGAACGGGATCTCGTAGGTGGCGACCGGGTCGCTCACGGCCGTCGGGAAGCAGAGCTTGAGCAGGTGGGCCTGCTCCCGCCAGTCGAGGGTCACCCGGACCTCGACGTGGTCGTCGCGGTGCCCGAGGATGAACTCCTCCACCATCGTGGAACGGTTCCACGCCCGCTCCACCCGCAGCCGGGCGCGCAGCGGCCCCGCCTCGCGCAGGGTGACGCGGCTGGTCCGCATGGGAGCACCGGGCCACCGGTACGAGACGACCCGGTGGCCCCAGGTGTCCGTCGGGTCCTGGCAGATCTGGGTGTGCTCGCCCCGGGCGCCGGCCACCAGGTCCACCCCGGTCCGCTTGTCGAGCAGCCCGCGCAGCCATCCGGTCTCCGGGTCGATCTCCACCCGGAGCAGGTCGTTCTCCAGGACCGTGTCGGTGGCCCGCAGGTTGCCCGCGGGCCGCTCACCGGCCCGCGTGTACGCCGGCGCGGCGCCGGACCGCAGCCGGTAGAGCCGGTAGCCCAGCGGCGGCAGCACCGCCTCGAACACTGTCGCCCCGCGTCCCTTGTCGTCGGTGGTGGCCACCGACTGGGTCCGCTGGGCGAGCGTCACGCGGTCGTCGGCGTCGACCACGTGCACCCCGGTGGGCTGCGTGCCGTACTGGAGTTCCACCTGCGCCGTCACCGGCCACGGATGGGGGTTGAAGACCAGGACGGGCTGGGTGCCCTCGACCAGCGGGATGTCGACGTGCCGGGCGATCACGTTGTGCGTACGCGTGATGATCCGCTTGGCGACCGCCACCGCCTCGCCGAGCTGGTCGCGGGCGTCGTCGTACGCGCTCTCGATCGCGGAGCCGGGCAGGACGTCGTGGAACTGGTTGAACAGGATCTGCCGCCACGCCCGGCCGAGGTCGTCGGTGGGGTAGTCCAGCCCGAACAGCGTCGAGCCGAGCACCGCCCACCGCTCCGCGGACAGGATCGCGGCCTGCGCGCGGCGCTGCCAGAGCTTGATCCCGGAATGCGCCGAGTAGCAGCCCGGGGCGTGCATCTGCAGGTCGTCCCGCCAGACCGGCAGCTTCGCCAGCCCTTCCTCGCCCTGGTTCTTGGCGAACTCGTCGAAGTAGCGGGCCGGCGAGGAGATGACCATCCGGCCGAACGAGCCCATCCGGTCGTAGCGGTGGATGGACTCGATGTTGGCCCGGGTGGGCCCGCCGCCGTGGTTCCCGACGCCGAAGTAGATCATCATGTCGCCCAGGCCGTGGTCGAGCACGCCGAGCGACTTGTCGGTCTGCCCCGCCACGTCACCCGGCGGGCTGCAGTACTCGAACGGGATCCGGTAGGCGAGCACGCGGGAACCGTCGGGCGACTCCCACCAGAAGGCGGTGCCGGTGAGGTTGGACTCGTGCGGGCCGGGCCGCAGGAAGCAGTACGCGTGCATGCCCTGGCCGCGCAGGATCTGCGGCAGCATGCCGTTGTGCCCGAACGGGTCGACGTTCATGCCGACCGTGGCGGTGACCCCGAACTTCTCCTTGAGATAGCGCTGGCCGTACAGCCCCTGCCGGACGAACGACTCGCCCGAGGGCATGTTGCAGTCCGGTTCCACCCACCAGCCGCCGACCATCTGCCAGCGGCCCTCGGCGACCCGTTCCCGGATCCGGGCGAACAGTTCGGGGTCGGACTCCTCCACCCAGCTCAGCAGCACCACCTGGTTGCAGGTGAACACGAAGTCCGGATACTCCTCCATCCGGTGGATCGCCGACCAGAAGGTGGCCCGGGTCTCCTGGTAGCCCTCCTGCCACGGCCACAGCCAGACCGGATCGAGGTGGGCGTTGCCGATCATGTGCAGGGTGCGTTGCGGCGTCGCCGCCGGGCGGCGCGCGGGGTGCAGGCCGGGCGGCTGGTCGCCGGAGGGGGCGTTGGCGACCGGCGCCGTCGGGCGTCCGGTGGTGGCGTCCGCCGCCGGCCGCTGCCGGGGCGGCTGCGCCGTCGGGCCCGACGGCGGTGCCGATGGCGTGGTGCCGGTGCGGGTGCCGTCGCGGTGGTCGGGCTCGGTCACGCCGTGGGCTCCTCGCCGGCGGCCCACGCGTCGACCATCTCGCTGATCACGTGCAACATCAGGGTGTGCATCTCCTGGATCCGCTGGGTGCTCTTGCTGGGCACGAGCAGGGCGTGGTCGGCGTGGATCCGGGCCGGACCGCCGTCGCCGCCGGCGAACAGCACCGTCGTGGCGCCGCCGGCCTGCCCGGCGGCGAGGGCCGCCACGACGTTGGGGGACCGCCCCGAGGTGGTGAAGGCGATGACCACGTCGTCCGGGCGGGCGAGCGCGCGCACCTGGCGGGAGAAGACGTCCTCGTACGAGTAGTCGTTGGCGATGCAGGTCATCACGCTGGCGTCGGTGCTCAGGGTCACCGCGGGCAGTGGCCTGCGGTCGCGTTTGTAGTGGCCGATGAGCTCGCCGGCGAGGTGCTGCGCGTCCGCGGCGCTGCCTCCGTTGCCGAGGGTGTAGACGACGCCGCCGCGGGCGAGCCGGTCGCAGACGAGCTCGCCCACCGTCCGGATGTCGTCGGCCAGCGTGGTGGTCGCCTCGGCGACGGCCACGTGGTCGTCCAGTTGGGTCTTCAACCAGTCAGACATGGGCTCGCTCCACTCGCAGGTTCCGGGTCAGCCCGCCGGCCAGATCGGCCTCGGCGAGCAGGTCGTGGCCGATGGCTCCGGCGCCCACCACGCAGACCAGGTCGCCGAGTTCGGCCGGGACGACGCGGGCGGCGCGGGCCGCCGGCGCCATGGCCTCCCGCGCCACGAGGGCGCGGACCGGGTCGATCAGCATGGCTCCGGCCCGGGTGACGCCGCCGCCCAGCACCACCATGTCGGGTTCGAACACGTTCACGAGGTCGGTGACCGCCGCGCCGAGCAGGTCGACGGTCTCGGCCCACACCCGCACGGCCAGCGGGTCGCCGGCGGCGGCCGCCGCCGAGACGTCCGCGGCGGTCACCGTGGGCAGCGCCGACATCGACGAGGCCGCGCCACCGGCCAGGGCCTCGCGGGCGCGCTGGGCGATCGACGTGCCGGAGGCGTACGCCTCGACGCAGCCCCGTCGTCCGCAGCCGCATCGCCGGCCGCCACGGTGCACGGTCAGGTGCCCGAACTCCCCGCCGTTGCCCGCGGCGCCGCGGTGCGGGCTGCCGTTGATGACGGCGCCGCCGCCGACTCCGGTCGAGACGGTCAGGTAGAGCATGGTGGTGGTGCCCCGGCCGGCGCCGAACCGGTACTCGGCGATGGCGCCGACGGTCGCGTCGTTCTGCAGCGCGAACGGCACCCCGAACGCGTCCGCCGCGAGCGGCCCGATGGGCACGTCCGTCCAGCCGGGCAGGTGCGGTGGGGACAGCAGCCTGCCGGACGGCGCGTCCAACGGTCCGCCGCAGGCGATGCCCACCGCCCGGACGGGGCCGACGCCGGCGAGTTCGACGGCGCGGCGGCCCATCTCGAAGAGCCGCCGTGTCACGACGCGCCAGCCGTCCTCCCGGCGGGTGGGCTCCACCACCAGGCCGTGGCTGGAGCCGTCGGCCGTCACCACGCCCACGGCCAGCTTCGTGCCGCCGATGTCGAGGGCCAGAACCGGGCCCGGGCTGCCGGCGGGCGGCAGGGCGAACGGGTCAGGGTCGGTCATGGGAGTCCTCTCGGTCGGCCCCGGAGAGTGGTGCAGCGGGATGCCCGCAGGTCCCCGGGGCGGGCCGTCCGAAGGGCGGGCGGTCTATGGGATCGATCCCAGACAGAGCCTATGAGTGTGCCCGGACGCCGTCAAGACAGGGCGCCCGGGCACGTGCCGGGTGATCGGGTTGGCCCCGTCGGGCCGCGGGTCAGCGTGCGGGGGGCGGGGCCGTCGAGCCGCGGGAGGTGACCGTGGCCGAGAGCAGCACGGTGCGCACCGGCGCGTGCGGCGACTGGATGCGCTCGAAGAGCTGGGAGATGGCCGCCTCGCCGAGGGCCACCGGATCCTGCGCCACGGCGGTCACCCCGGGCTGGACCAGGCTCATCCACGAGACGTCGTCGAACGACACCAGGCTGAGCTGATCGGGGATGGTGAGGTTGAGTTCGGTCGCGGCCCGCCACACGGCCTCGGCCAGGACGTTGTTGGCGGCGAACACTGCGGTCGGTGGCTCCGGCCGGCTGAGCAGCTTGTGTGCCTCGATCCGGGCGGCGTCGACGTCCCAGCCGGCGCTGACCACCAGCGAGTCGTCGAACGGCACGCCGGCCGCCGCGAACGCCGCCCGGTAGCCGGCGAGCCGGTCCCGGCCGGTGGTCCAGTGCATCTCGTCGATCACCATCGCGATGCGCCGGTGGCCGAGGTCCAGCAGGTGCGAGGTGACCTGCCGGGCGGCACTGCTGTTGTCGACCATGACGGCGTCGCAGGCGCCCAGCGAGAACTGGCGGTCCACCTCCACCACCGGGATCCGCTGCCGCGCCAGGTAGGTGCTGATCTCCGCCGACACGGGGGTGACGATGACACCGGCCACCCGCAGGGCCACGAACGCCTCGGCCGCCTCCGCCTCGACCTCCGGGGAACCGCCGTCGTCGGCCAGCATCATCGTGTACTGCCGCTTGCGGGCCTGCTGGCTGATGCCGGCCGCGAGCCCGGCGTAGAACGGGTTGTTCAGGTCCGACACCAGCACGCCGATCGACTGGCTGGCCTGCTGCCGCAGGTGCCGGGCGGTCGCGTCGGGCACGTAGCCGAGGCTGCGGGCGACCTCCCGGACCCGGTCGCGCACCGCCGGTGCGACGTACCCGCGACCGGTCAACGCCCGGGAGGCGGTCGACCGGGACACCCCTGCCGTCTCGGCGACCTCCCTGATGGTAGGCCGACGTGCCGGAGGAAACCCGTCGGGCACTGTCAGCCCACTCTTCATTCGGCCACCCGTCCCGCTTCCGTCACGTCGACCCAGCTTCTGTCACGTCCACCAGTGCCTCCGCGTGCTGACCCAGGCGGAGATCGCCGATGCTCACATCGGCGGCCATCCGGGCCCGTCGTCGCGCCGGCCCTGTCATCGTCACCTCGACCTCTATCTCCCCCTGCCCGAGCGGGGGCAACGAGATCGCCGCGACGTCCGGCACAGCGACCCAGCCTACCGGCAGCACAAGACATACCACGGCTTTCTCGACGGAGGGTCGTGGGTTGCTCACGCTGACGACGAAGCGGGCGACCGTGCCAGTCTGCGCCCGCGAGTAGTACGGCGCAATTCGGGCGAGTACGCCGTCCGCGACGACCTCGCCCTCGTCCAGCGGCAGCAGGTCCTGGTGGATGCGGACGAGGTCGTCGCCCGCCTCGGTCAACAGCTCAAGGTAGTCGTCGGTGACCCAGCGCGGCGCCCAGTGCCCGGAGACCATCAGCCCCGGGCCGACCCGGCGGTACAGCTCGGCGCTCGCCCGGTAGTCGCCGATGCGGAAGCGGTTGCGGTACTGGTAGTTCAGGACCTCGCGGGGGCCGCCCCGCACTCCCGAGCCGACCTGTTGGTCGCTGGTGACCAGCACGGTCACTCCGTCCACCACGAACTCGTACGCCGCCGCGTAGAGGGTGTGGCCGGGCAGTTCGTGGACCATGATCTCGTACTCGTGCCAGGTGAAGCTCTCGCCCAGCGGGAGCCGCCGGTCCACCGGGATCGGGTCGTACCAGGTGCACGGCAGGTCCTGGACCATGGGTTCCTCGAGGATCCCGGCCACGTTCTCCGGCGCCCAGATCTCGGTGCCCGCCACGTCCCGCAGCAGGTTCATCCCGGCCACGTGGTCGTCGTGGTAGTGGGTCGGCAGGGCCACCTCGATCGACGTGACGCCGTGGTTGCGCCGCAGTGCCGGCAGGGAGGCCAGCCAGGGGCGGCGCGACGCCCGGTCGGTGCCCGAGGGCAGGCCGGTGGTCAGGTCGTAGCCGTAGTCGATCACGAGCGCCGCGCCCGTCTGCGACAGCAGGACGTAGCTGCACGAGTTGCTGGTCCGGTTCAGCAACAGGTGCTCGGTGAGCGCGGTGAACGGGTTGTCCAGCCGGTCGCGCAGGTCCCAGGGGTACGGGCGGCGTGAGTCGACGTACTGGCCCATCCGGGTGGCGAGCAGGCCCAGGGCCGCCCGCGGCTCGTCCATCGGCTCGCCGTGCGAGGGCAGCAACAGGTCGAGGTCGCGCTCCATGAGCTGGTAGCAGCTCAGCACCGTCATCGCCGGGCCCTCGTTGTCGGTGTACGACCACTGCGTGGCGGCCAGCGACCAGACCTTTCCGGGGGCGTAGACCAGGTCGCCGGTGAACGCGAGGCGACGGCCGTCGCGCTCGACGAGGTAGGTCACCGACCCGGTGGTGTGGCCGGGCGTGGGCACCACCTCGACGGTGGTTCCGGCGTACGTGCGGCGCCGGTACTCGGGCACCACGTCGTGCACCGGTACCGACTCCAGTAGCGAGAACCTGTCCTGCCGCAGGTTGTAGTCGTTGTGGAGGGTGCGCGCCTGCCACATCCCCTCCACGTCGGCGAACAGGTCCCGCTCGACCGGCGGCACGTGGATCCGGATTCCCGCGGCCACCGCCAGCGGCAGGCCCTGCCCCTGGTCGCGGTGATGGTGGGTCATCAGGACGTCGGTGATCCGGTCGATCCCCATCTCGGCCAGGTGATCGAGCGCGAGACCGGAGCCGAAGTCGATGGCGAAGGCGGTGCGCGGGGCCGGGGCGCCGCCCTGGCCGGTCACGCCGTCCGGTCCCTCGGACCCTTCCGGCGAACGCACCACGTAGACGTTGCAGGTGTCCCTTACCCGGAAGATGCCGGGCGCAATCTCCGATACGCGCGACGCGGTCATGTGCGGGATGGTATCGATCCCATAGCCCTTGGGGAAGATTGAGTTTTCGCACCAAGATAAGCGTTGGTCCATAAGGGAAGGACCTGCTGATAACGTTCCCAGAATGTCGGCTCTCATCCCCTCCCCGGCTGGTCAACCACCCCCCGTCCTGTCCACCCGCGGCACCGTCGAGGGCTTCTACGGCCCGCCCTGGTCGCACGCCGAGCGCCTGGCGCACCTGGAGTTCTCCGCCCGCGTCGGCCTGAACGCGTACGTCTACGCCCCGAAGAACGACCCCTACCACCGGGCCCGCTGGCGGCACCGGTACCCGGCACCCGACCTCGCCCGGCTCGCCGAGCTGGCGGAGACCGCCCGTGCGCTGGGCATCCGCTTCACGTACGCGATCAGCCCCGGCCTGTCGATGCGGTTCGCCGAGGAGGTGGACTACCAGGCGCTCACCGCGAAGGCCGCCCAGTTGCACGACGCCGGGGTGGACTCGTTCGCCCTGTTCTTCGACGACGTACCGGCCGAACTGACCCGGCCCGAGGAGGTGGACCGGTGGCCCGGCGCCGGGGCAGCCGGCGCGGCGCACGGCGAGACGTGCACCCGGTTCGTGGCGGAGTTCCTCGCGCCCCGTGGCATCCGGGAGCCGCTGCTGGTCTGCCCCACGGACTACGCCGGGGTCGAGGAGACCGCCTACCGCCGGCGGTTCGCCGCGACCGCCCCGCCGGACGTCGTGGTGGCCTGGACCGGGCACGACATCGTGGTGGGCGAGGTGAGCCGGTCGGACATCGACAAGGCCTCGGCCAGCTACCGGCGCCGCCTGATGCTGTGGGACAACTTCCCGGTCAACGACTTCGAGCCGAGCCGGCTCTTCCTCGGCCCGCTCACCGGGCGCACCACCGAGCTGGCCGGCTCGCCGCTGGTCGGGGTGCTCGCCAACCCGATGATCCAGGCCGTGCCGTCGCGGATCCCGTTGATGTCGGTGGCCGACTGGGCCCGCGACCCGGATCGTTACGACCCGGCGGCGTCGGCCCGGCGGGCGCTGGACGCGGCGGCCGGGGCCGGAGCGGAGCACCTGGCGCCGCTGGTCGGGGTGTGCGGCTCCTGGCCGCCGAGCGCCGAACCGGACGCCGAACTGGTCCGCGCGGTGGCCGACACCCTCGCCGGGCGGCCGGGCGCCGCCGGGGTGCTGACCGGACGCCTCACCGGACTGGCCCGGGCGTGCCGCGCGGCGGCCGAGCCGGAGCCGCTGGTGGCGGCCCTGCGTCCGTGGCTCGTCGCGGGCGCCGACATGGCGGCGGCCGGACTGGCGGCCGTGCGCCTGCTGGACACCGCGACCGCCGACGCGGTCGAGGAGACCCGGCGGGCCCTCGCGCGGGCCGAAAGCCACTACGCCGACGTCCTGCGCGCGGTCGTCCCGCCGTTCGTGCGGGAGGTTTTGGACCGCACCGGCCAGCCGGATCCGGGACCGGCCGGACAGGCGGAGCGGCACGCGGCCGGCCGCCCCGCTCGCGCCAAGGGCCGGCCGGTGGCACTGCTGGTCACCGGCGAGCGCCGTACCGCCGGGGACGAGGCCGTCGCCGCGCTGCTCGGCGAGCGGGGGTACGCGGTGTGCCGGCGGCACGCGCCGGGCCCCGACGAGGTCGCGGCGGCGTCGCTCGTCGTCGTCACCCGGGGCGCCGACGGACCGGCGATCGAGGCGGTCGCCCACGCCGGCGCACCGCTGCTGGCCTGGCACGGCCTCGTCCCGCTCGGGCTCGCCCGGCACAGCGAGGTGCTGCTCGCCCGCGACCGGGTGCGGATCGTGGACCCGGCCGACCCCGCCGCCGCCGGGCTCGCCGACGTGGTGTCGGTCTACCGGGGACCGGCCAAGCTGACGGTCGCCGAGGTCGGGCCGGACGCGCAGATCGTGGCGCTGGTCGTGGACGAGAACCGCCCGGCGCTGTTCCGCTACCCGCGGGGCGCCCGACTGCCGGACGGGACCGTCGCACCCGCGCCGCGGGTCGGCGTGTTCCTGGGCGCGGACGGCCTGGCGCCGTGGCTGATGACCGCCGACGGGAGGGCGCTGGTCGTGGCCGCGCTGGACGCCTGCGCGGCCCGGGGCCGGCCCGCGCCCGACGCGGGGGAGCGGCCCGACGCGGTCGCGACGGGCCCCGCCGCCAATCGGCAGCGGGGGGCGTCACAGCCCGAGGACCTGCCCCGCGTCCCGGAGGTGTCGCTGTAGCAGGCGGGTGTCCACCGACTGCACGGGTCGGCCGTCGCGCAGCGCCAGCGTGGCGGCCAACCCGGCGACGTGCCCCAGCATCTGGTACTGCACCTCCATCCGGATCGACGAGAACGCCACGTGCGAGGCGGAGACGCAGACCGGGACGACGAGGTTCAGGCAGTCGGCGTAGCGGGGCACCAGCGCGCGGTACGGGATCGGGTACGGCGGCGTGGGCACCGACAGGTAGCCCTCGGTGAACACCATGGCCACCGGCCGGGGGTGCTCCGGCACCCACCGCCAGGTCCGCTGCACCTCCCGGACGTCCAGGTGGTACGAGCCGAGGGCGACGACGTCGTGCTGCGGCCGGGCGCCGAGCAGGTCGTGCTCGGTGAGGACGTACTCGCCGAGCATCCGGCGCGCCTCCCGGACGTAGAGCTGGTGCGGCAGGTGCCCGGTGTCGGGGAACTCGTCGGCCGGCAGGCCCCAGCGCCGCAGCTCCCGCCGTACGCTCGCCGGGACGGCCGGGTCGTTGGCCAGGAACCAGAGCAGGTCCTGGGTGTGGTGCAGATGGTGCAGCCGCAGCTCCTCCCGGCGCGCGGGGTCGGCGTCGGGATACTCCCAGGCCGAGCCGTCGAGGACGTTGAGCGAGAACGGGCCGAGCGAGTTGCCGTCGCACTTGCCGTTCGGCAGGTTGGCCTCCAGCCCGAGCAGTGCCCCGGCCGCCGGCTCGAAGCCCTGTCGGCGCCAGTGGTGGAACAGGCGGCGGCCGAGTTCCCAGTGGGCCTCGTCGTAGCCGTCCCGGCGGGAGAACGGGACCCGGTCGGCGTCGGTGGTGAGGCAGACCCGGTAGCCGTACGCCATGACGCCGCCGTCGCCCGTGCCGACCGGGGCCAGCGGGCCGGTACGCAGCTGCGGCAGCACAGGGCCCTCGCGGTGGCCCGCCGGATCGTCCCGGAACGGGGAGATGAACGGCGGCATGGTGTGCCGGCCGGGCAGCAGTTCCTGGCGTCCCGCCCAGCGCTCTCCGTACGACGCGCGGTCCTCCCGGCCCACGGCGTACGGGACCCCGGCGAGCGCGAGGAGGTCTCCCTCGTAGCTCGCGTCGACGAAGACGCCGCCGGCGAACGTCCGGCCGTCGCCGGTGGCCACCTCGACGATCCGGCCGTCCCGCAGCCGCGCCGAGCGCACCGCGCTGTCGGTGACCAGCCGGATCCTCGGGTTGTCGAGCCAGCGCTGGAAGATCGCCTCGGCGACCCGGGGCTCGGGGCCCGCGTAGTGGCCCACCGGCACGCCGTAGTGCTCCGCGACCTCCCGCCGGAACCGGGCGGCCGGGCCGCCCAGCACCCGCACGTCACCGACGTCGGTGTAGCCGAGTCCGCCGGAGGTCATCCCGCCGACGTGCCGGCCCGGTTCGAGGAGCAGGACGTCGGCGCCCGCGTCCGCGGCCGCGACGGCCGCGCACACGCCGGCCGAGGTGGCGGCGTACACGACCACCTCGGCCGGCGTGCTCATCCGACCTCCAGCGGTCGGCGCGCGGTCGTCGTCGGAGCGTCGCCGGCCGTCTCCCGCCCGGCCCGGTAGTCCCGCCAGGTGCGGGCCACCAGGGCGAGGTCGTCCCCGGTCAGCTCCTCGGCGGAGCGGTCGATGCGTTCGGCGTAGTAGAGCGCCGGCACGCCGAGTCGGCGCTGCGCCTCGACGTACGCGCGCCACTCCGCCCGGTCCGCGATCGGCCACTGGTCGGTGTCGACGGGGTGGTCGGGCATCGCCGCCGCGACCACGGCGTGCCGGAAGGCGAGCTGGTCGACGGCCGGGACGACCCCGCCGGCCGGGTCGCGTTCGAGGATGTCGTTGAGCCGGATCATGTCGCAGACGTCGCCGAAGCCGGGATGCGGCGTGTGGGTGACGACGAGAGCGTCCGGCTTGACCGCCTTCGCCGCCCGGTACAGCGTCTCCAGCATCCGGTGCAGCGCGGCGATCCCCCACGGGGCGTCGGCCGGGACGCCCGGTCGCCGCAGCCCCCGCCCGGTCGGCGCGCGCTGGGTGAAGTCGATCTTGAAGCCGTCCGCGTCCAGGCCGTCCGGGCCGAGCAGCCCGGTCACGATCCGGGCCAGCCGGTCGAGGTACGCGGGGCTGCCGGGGTCGACGGCGACCGGCCGCCCGCCCGGGTCGGTCACGCATTCCGCCGCCGGCAGGCCGGTCGGGTCCCACGCCTTCCACCAGAGCAGCACCCGCTGGCCGGCGGCGTGCCGCTGGTCGATCCAGGACCGCAGGTCGGGCCAGCGGGCCGGGTCCGGCTCGGCGGTGCCGTACGCCAGCTGCCAGCGGTCGTCGATCACCACCGTGCCCGGGACGACGTCGTGTTCCGCGAGCCGGCCGAGCCAGCCGTCGTAGCGGTCCTGGCGGGCCAGGTCGAAGGCGATCGGCAGGCCGTCGGGCACCAGCGCCGGCCCGAGCTCCGACAGGTGGTACGGGTACGACATCGGCTGGCCCGGGATGGGCGCGGCGGCGCACTGCGCGCCCCAGCCGCAGAAGATCGGCTCGGTCCACCAGCCGGCCCGGGGCATGGCCGCGGCGGCGGGCGCGAAGCCGCGCTCCACCAGGTCCGCCCGGTACGTCGCCAGGCCCTGCCACGGGTCGGCCGCCGGCCGGAGCACGACGGTGGGGCTCTCGAACGACCCGTCGACGCGCGTGTGCCCGTCGTAGTCGAGCTCCAGGAGGAAACCGCCGTCCAGCGGGACGTACCTCAACTCGGTGAAGCGCAGGTCGGCGACGTGGCCCAGCACTCCCGCGGTGAGCCAGCCACCGTCGGGGACGTCGGTGGCGTGCCGGGCGGGTTCCCGCCCGAACGCCAGCAGCAGCGGCGGTGGGGAGAAGACGGCGTGCAGTCGTCCGGCCGAGGCGTCGCCGACGATCCCGAGGGCGGCGCCGGCGGAGGCCGGCCGCACCACCTGGACCGGCTCGGTGGGGGTGGGGTTGAACACCGAGGCGAAGTCGGTCGAGGAACGGAAGGTGCCGCACGCCCCGCTGGGCAGGACCGCCCGGCCGCCCAGCAGCCGGACGTCGCCGAGCGTGCCGGAGCCGGTGACGCTGACCGACGTCTCGATCCGGTCGGCGAAGCAGCGCAGCCGGACCGACTTGGCCGTCCACGCGGTGCTCCGGCAGGCCAGTTCCACCTCGACGACGTCCTCGCCGTCGCACTGCCCGGCGGACACCACGGGCTCGTCGAAGTCGTACGACTCGTCCGCCAGGTCGACCCGGTCCACCGAGGCCAGCAGGCTCAGCCGGGACCAGATCCGGCCGTCCGCGTCGGCCAGGACGGCGAGCCGCTGCGGACCGCGTACCTGCAACACGTAGCCGGCAGCCGTGACGGTGTGGGTGCCGGGCCCAGAGGTGAGCTTGATGGGAGTTCTCCTTCGATGTCAGCCGAACGGCGGCACGGTGGGGCGGGTGTCGGGAAGCTGGCCGGTGGCGGCGATGCGGGCGTACACCCTGCCGGAGTCCTTCACGGTCAGCCGGCCGGAGGGATAGTCCACGTGCACCAGGCCGAAGCGGGGGCGGTAGCCGAGCGCCCACTCGAAGTTGTCCAGCAGCGACCAGTGCAGGTATCCCACCACCTCCGCGCCCGCGTCGATGGCCGCACGCACCGCCCGCAGGTGGCCGAGCAGGAAGTCGACGCGCCGCTGGTCGTGCACCAGCCCGTCGTGGGTGGGGGTGTCGCCGTACACCGCCCCGTTCTCCGTGATCATCAGAGGGACCCCGGGGTGCTCGCGGTGCAACCGGATCAGCAGGTCGCGCAGGCTGTCCGGGGCCACCTCCCAGCCCTCGTCGGTGCGGGTCACGTCACCGGAGGGGCCCACCACCCGCCACGGGAAGGGGCGCCCGGGGCCCGGCTGCGCCGCGGCCATGACCCGGCGGGTGTAGTAGTTGACGCCCAGGAAGTCACTGCGCCCGCCGATCAGCTCGGCGTCGCCGGGCCGGATGATGTCGTCGAGGCCGCCACCGAGGGCCCGTTCGTAGTGCGCCCACATGTCCGCCGGGTAGCCGTCGCCGAGCAGCGGGTCGAGGTACCACCGGTTCACGTAGCCGTCCGAGCCCCGGGCGGCGGCCAGGTCGGCCGGGTCGTCGCTGGCGGGGTCGCACGGGAACAGACTCAGCGCGCAGCCGACCCGTGCCTGCGGCGTGCGGGCGTGGATCACGTCGGCGCCCGCGCCGTGCCCGAGCAGGACGTGGTGACCGGCCGCGACCGACGCGCGCAGGTCCCGGACGCCGGGGGCGTGCAGGCCGAGCTGGTAGCCCAGCAGCGCGATGATCCACGGCTCGTTCTGGGTGATCCACCAGTGCACCCGGTCGCCGAGCCGGTCGGCCACGGCCGCCGCGAACTCGGCGAACGCGTCAACGCTGGACCGGCCCACCCAGCCGCCGTCGGCCATCAGCGCCTCCGGCATGTCCCAGTGGTTGAGCGTGAGGACCGGCGTCACGTCGCGGGCGAGCAGCGCGTCGACGAACCGCTCGTAGTGGTCCAGGCCGCGCGGCTCGACCCGGCCGCGACCCTGCGGCAGGATCCGGGACCAGGAGACCGAGAACCGGTACGCGCCCAGGCCGAGCCCGGCGACCAGCTCCACGTCGCGGTCCCACCGCCGGTACGAGTCGCAGGCCCGCGAGCCGTCGCCGCCGCCCTCGACGGTGCCCGGACGCGCGGCGAAGGTGTCCCACACCGAGGGCCCCCGCCCGTCGGCGTCGAGGCTGCCCTCGATCTGGTACGCGGAGGTCGCCGCGCCCCAGAGGAAGCCGGGCGGGAAGCGGTGTGTCGTCATCGGTCACTTCCTGGAAGGTGCTGCCGGATCAGTCCGGCCGGTCGGACAGGACACGCAACAGCGCGGCCACGCCGCCGTGCGGCGAGCTGAGAACCGGTACCGCGACGTCGGCCAGCGCCGCGGCGCGGGCCATGGAGGCCTGGGCCAGCACGACCACGTCCGCGCCGGCCGCGGCGTGGGCGACGGCCGCCGCGACGAGGCTGTCCACGCGTTCCCGGTCGCCGCGGTCCTGCGCCTCGGCGGCGTCCGCCACCAGTTCCGCGGTCACCTCCACGGGCCGGCCGGCGCTGCGGGCCGCCCGCTCGACGAGCCGTCCGGTCGGCCCGAGCGTGGACGGGAGGGTGGCGAGCACGCGGATGCGTCCCCGCGCCCCGGGGCCGGCGGCGACGGCGACCGCCTCGTCGGCCATCGCCGCGTCCACCCGTACGACCGGAACGCGCACCCGCCCGGCCGCCGCCTCCGCCGCCTCGCCGATGGAGGAACAGGTGACCAGGACGGCGTCGACCCCGACCGACTCCAGGTTGCGCAGGTGCGCGAGCACGGTGTCCCGGACGGCCGGCGTGACGCCCTCGCGGCGTGCGGTGTCCAGCAGCCAGGCGTCGGCGACGTGGATCCGGCGGGGCGTCGCGGTCGAGGCGCGCAGGAGGTCGTCGAACGTCGCGGCCAGCGCGGGAACGGTGTGCAGCAGGCCGACCGTGCCCGGGTCGGCGCTCACGCCTTCCGCCACGGCGTCGCCTCCCGGTCGACCACCTCGACGAGCCGTTCGAGGCGGGGCACGGAGATCTCGGCCAGTGCCCGGTCCACGTCGGGGCGGCCCACCACGTCGCTCCACAGCGCCCGGCCGGCGAGGAAGCCGCTGGCACCGCCCTGGCAGGCGGCCCGGACCGCGCCGAGGAAGTCGTCGCGGTGGACGCCCTGGGACAGCACCACCCAGGGGCCGGTGACGGCGGAGCCGAGGTCCTCGCACGCCCGCCGGAGTTCGTCGGTCGTGCCCCGGCCCTGCCGCGGCACCTGCGCCTTGTAAAGGCTGGGACGCAGCGGGGAGAGTTCCCGGGCCGCCTCGAGGATCGCCGCGTCCTGGTCCCACCGGCCGGCGGACAGTTCCTCGGGGGTGGCCCGGACCACCGGCTCCAGCACCGAGAGCACGTCGCGCTCCGCGGCCAGGCCGATGAACCGCCGGGCCAGTTCGACGCGTTGCTCGCGGTGCGCGTCGCGGCGCCAGAGCAGCAACAGCTTGATCGCCCGTACGCCGGTGAGGTCGAACTCCGGCGCGGCGACCACCTCGTCGAGCCGGGTGTCCTCGACCGGTTGGCCGGGCTCCTGGTCGAGGGCGTCGGCGGCGAGGATCAGCCCGCACCCGGCGGGCAGCAGCCCGTCGCGGCGGACCTGATCGAGGCCGGTCGTCCGGTCGATGAGGAACCCGGAGGCCAGCGGGCCGAGCGCGCGGGCCACCGCGGTCTTGAAGGCGACCATCCCGTCGTGGTCCGGCCGGCCGGCGCCCGCCTCGGCGAACATCGTGCGCAGGCTCTCCCGCTGGTCCATCGCCACCATCGCGAACCCGCCCGCCGGCCGCGCGATGGCGTCCAGGGTGGGCGCCGCTCTTCCCGATCCCGTCATCTGACCTCTTCTCCTCGCGAATCGTCGTCGGCCGCCTCGGCACCGGTCGCGGCCGTCACGAACCTGGCGAACGGCTCGTCGTAGTCCCGGCCGGCGTCCGCGACCGCCGGTCCTGGCCGCCAGGCCAGTGCGGGGGCCGCCGGCCCGGCCCGGTGCGCCCGGACGGCGGCGACGATCGCCGCGCCCGCGGCCACCGGCTGCGCCGCCGGCACCACCCGCAGCTCGGCGGGGAGGACGTGGGCCCTGACCCGGAGCCAGGCGGGGTTGGCCGCGCCGGCCCCACCCAACAGGGTCACCGCCGCATCGGCGGGCCCGCCGGCGAGCCGGGCCTGCTCGTGCAGCATCCACCGGGTCTGCAGGCACAGCCCTTCGAACATCGCGCGGGCCAGCTCGGCGGGTGTGTGCGTGGGGCGCCGCCCGAGGACCCGCAGCCGGGCCCGCGGGTCGGGCGCCGGGGCCTGCCGCCCGGACAGGTACGGCAGGACGATCACGTCGGTGGGCCGGTCACCGCGGCCGAGCACCTGGGCGGACAACTCGGCAGCCGGGACGCCGCCCGACTCGTGGGCCAGCCACCAGGCGACGGTGGCTCCGGCGCTCGACGAGCCGGCGAGGATCGCCCGGTGCCGGCCGGCCACCGGGACGACCGTGCTCATGCCGGCCCGGGCCACCGCCACCGGGTCGGGGCAGCCGGCGACGACGGAGAGCACCGCCTCGGCCGTACCGAGCGAGTTCGCGACGTCGCCCGGCTCCCGCACCCCACAGGCGTACGCGCCGACGGCGTGGTCGTGGCCCGCCACCACCACCGGTGTCCCGGACCGCAGCCCGGCGTCCATGAAGGCCGGGTCCCGGACGGTGGCGGCGAACGTGTCCGGCGGCACGACGGTCGGCAGCTGCTCCGGCCGCAGGCCCACCTCGGCCAGCAGGTCGGTGTCGAAGGCCTCCGGCACCGGCTGACCGGGCCGGGGCAGCCGGTACGCCATGGTGCGCCCGGCCAGCGTGTGGTCGGTCGTCAGGTGGCCGGTGAGCAGCAGGCAGACGAGGTCCGCCGCGCCCGCCCAGGACGCCATGGCCCGCCACTCGTCCGGCCGGTTGGCCCGCAGCCACGCCCAGGTGGCCAGCGGGACCTTGGCGCTGGGTCGTACCCCCGTCGCCGCGACGAGGTGCGCCCAGCCGAGCCGGCGGGACAGCTCGTCGGCCTCGGTCCCGGCCCGGTGGCCGTCCCAGCGCAGCCAGGCACCGAGTGGCGTTCCGGTCGCGTCGAGCGGCACGCCGGTCTCGGCCATCGAGGCGACGCCCACGGCGTCCGGCGCCGGCGACCCGTCCAGCACCTGGCGGAGCAGGCCGACCAGCACGCGCCGCACGGAATCGGGCGGGGGAGTGGGGGCGGTGGCGACGGCGCGTACCCGGGCGGCGGAGCCGTCGATCGCCACGAGGGCCACCTTGGTGTTGGTGGTCCCCACGTCGATGCCCACGCTCAGGCAGGCCCCGCCCGAGGGGCCGCCACGCGGAGTCTCCGGCGGGTCGGCCTCGGCCGCGTCGGCGGGACGCGTGGCGCCATTCACGGGGCCATTCTGTTCGGTTTCGAACGAACGGGTCAAGGTCGATGTTCGGCGATTGACAAAGTGGGTGGGGTCGCACTTGGATGGACCGGTGCGCTACACGCAGGCCCCCGAGCGGCGTCGCGAACTCCTGCGCCGGGCGGCCGAGGCCGGCTACGTCTCCTCGACCGACGCCGCGGCCGAGCTGGGCGTGTCGGAGATGACCATCCGCCGTGACCTGCGGCAGTTGGCCGCCCAGGGACTGGTGAACCGGGTCGCCGGTGGCGCGAGCGCCCCCGTGCCCGCGTACGGCGTCCCGTTCGAGCAGCGCAGGGATGCCGCGACGGCGGAGAAGGAAGCGGTCGGCCGGGCCGCCGTGCCGCTCGTACCGGCGGGCGCCGTGGTGGCCCTCGACGCCGGCACCACGGTCGCGGCCCTCGCGGCCCGGCTGCCCGGTGGCCTCACCGTCGTCACCCACTCGGTACCGGTGATCCTGGCGTGCACCGGACGGGAGGACCTCGAACTGATCTCCCTCGGCGGCGCCTACCACCGCGCGACCCGCTCCTTCACCGGGCCGATCACCCGTGGCAGCCTGGAGGACCTGGCGGTGGACGTGGCCGTGCTTTCCGCGACGGCGGCCGGGCCGACGGGGGTCTACTCCGCCAACGCCGCGGACGCCGAGATCAAGCGGGCGATGGCCCGCATCGCCCGCCGGGTGGTCCTGCTGCTCGACCACGGCAAGCTGGCGGCGCACGCTCCGATGCGGTTCCTGGACCTGGCGGCGGTCGACACGGTCGTCGTCGACGCGGGAACGGACACCGACCAGCTCGCGCTGCTGCGGGCGACCTGCCGGGAGGTGGTGGTCGCGCCGCTGGACGCCGGGACGGCCGTCCCGGCGTCCAGGCCGGCGGCGCCCGCGACCCGGGAGGTCGGGACGTGACCGGGCCCTGGCTCGGTGCCGTGGCCGACGACCTCACGGGGGCCTGCGACCTCGCGGACGCGGTGAGCGAGGCGGGTGGGTCGGCGGTCGTGGCGGTGGGCCGCCCCACGGCGCCGCCGCCCGCCAGCCACTGCGTGGTCGTGGCGCTGAAGTCCCGGACCGCACCGCGCGACCAGGCCGTCGCGGAGTCACTCGCCGCGGCGCGGTGGCTGCTCGACGCCGGCTGCACCACCCTCTACCAGAAGTACTGCTCGACGTTCGACTCCACCGACGCGGGCAACATCGGCCCGGTGGCGGACGCCCTGGTCGACCTCATCGGGGACGCCGTCGCCGTGGGCACGCCGGCCACGCCACGGGTCGGCCGCACGGTCTACCAGGGACACCTCTTCGTCGGCCGGCAACTGCTCTCCGAGTCGCCGCTGCGGGACCACCCGCTCACCCCGATGCGCGACCCCGACCTCGTGCGGGTGCTCTCCCGCCAGGCCGAGGGTGGGGTCACGCTCGTCGACCTGGCCACGGTCACCGCCGGCCCCGCCGCCGTCGCCGCCGCGATCGGGGCCGCCCGCCGGGACGGCGCCCGGCACGTGATCGTCGACGCCCTCGCCGACGGCGACCTGGACACGCTGGCCACGGCGCTGCTGGCGACGCCGGACGGGCTGCTGGTGGGCGGTGCCGCCGGGCTGGCCGCCGCGCTGGCGCGGGTCTCCGGCGCGGGGGCGCGGTCCTCGACGGCCGGCGCCGGCCCGGGTGGCGCGGTCACCGCGCGGGCCGTACCGACGGTGCCGGAGGGCCGGCGGTTGATCCTCTCCGGCAGCTGCTCCGCACGCACCCGCGAACAGGTCGACGCGTTCCCCGGGCCCCGGGTCACCCTGTCCCCGGTCGACCTCGACACCGGTCTTCCGGAGACGGTCGACGCCGTCGCCGACGCCGTGGCCCGGGCGTACCGGGACACGACCGGACCCGTCCTGGTCACCTCCTCGGCCGACCCGGAACAGGTCGCGCGGTACGAGTCCCGGCTCGGCCCCGGGCGAGCCGCCGCGCTGCTGGAGGCGGCGACCGCGGAGATCGCCCGCCGCGCGGTGGACACCCTCGGGGTCCGCCGCCTGCTGGTGGCCGGCGGTGAGACGTCGGGGGCGGTGGTCCGGGCACTAGATGTCGGCACGCTGCGGGTCGGACCGGCGGCCGGCCCCGGCCTGCCGTGGATGGTTCCCGAGGGCGGCCCCGCGCTGGCCCTGTTGCTCAAGTCGGGGAACTTCGGCGACCCGGACCTGTTCACCACCGCCTGGCGGCACTGCCCCTGAGGGCCGCCGTGGTCGCCGTGCGAGTCGAGCCCGAGCGGATCCGGGTCCTTCAGTGCGCCGGGGAGGGCTGCTCGGGTGGGCGGCGGGCGGCGTGGCCGGCGTCGGCCAGGGCGACACCGAGCAGCACGAGCGCGGCCACGACGGCGGCGACCAGCGGCGGGGCGAGATACAGCGGTACGGCAGCCGCCGCGAGGGTGGCGATGGCGACGACCCGGCGGATCGACAGCCGGTCGAACACGACCCGTTCCAGGCGGATGCGGCCGTAGAGGAACAGCGCCGGCCCGCCGAGAATCACCGCGAGCCACACCGGCTCCGGCCGGCCGCCGGGGTGTTCGAGCACGATCTCGTAGCCGACGGCGGTGGTGACGATCCCGACCACCATGACGATGTGGGCGATACCGGTGGCGCGGCCGGCGGCCAGCCGGTCCCTGGCAGCGACGACCGCGTCGGTGAGGACCTGCCCGGAGCGGTAGAAGTAGATCCGCCAGAGCAGCACCGTCGACAGGTACGCCACCACCAGCGCCGCCGACGTGGCCGCGGTGGCCGGCTGGTCGGTGAAGGTGATGCCCGCGGCCAGGACGGTCTCCCCGAGGGCGATCATCAGCAACTGCTGGTAGCGCTCGGGCAGGTGGCGGCCGCTGTCCATCGCCCACGCGCTGATCGGTGGCCGGGCCCGGCCGGGTATTGGCCAGCGCAGTTGAGCGGCGACGATGTCCACCGTCACCGCGACTCCCCAGAGGGCGGCCCGGGCGACGCCGCTGACCAGCCCGCCGGCGATCCAGATCGCCGCCGCGGCCGTGCACCACAACACCGATCGGACGTAGAGGTCGCGCAGGGCGTGGCCGTGCAGGCTGGGCAGGAGGATCAGTGGGCGGGCGCAGTGCAGCACCAGGTACGGCAGCACGAACGCCCAGCCCCGGGTGTCGAACGCGTACGGCAGGGACGAGGCCATGACCAGCAGGCCGAACGCGCTGGCCAGCACGATCAACTGGATCTTGCGGCGGCGGGGGTCGAACCAGCTGGTGATGTGCGCGGTGGTGATCCACAACCAGATCAGCGGCATGGCCAGGACCAGCAGGTACGCCAGCGACCGCCACCGCACCAGCGGATCGCCCGCGGTGACGTCCTGCATCACCCGTTCGACCACCCCCGCGAGGGCGAACACCAGCACCAGGTCGACGAAGAGTTCCAGGAAGTTCGCCTGCCGCACGTCCTCGCGGCGTTCCAACAGGTCCCGTCCGTCACCTCCCCGCAGCCCCATGCCGCCCATGCTCGCCCCCGCGAGATCGGCCAGGAGGCCGGTTCGATGCGGTCCACCCGCAGGAAGTCGGTCCCGGCAGTTGGAGTGCAGCACCGAAGCCGGCTGTACCCACCGGTCCACGTCCGCCTCGGTCAGGTCACCGTCGAGGAACCGGTCACCCGCACCGGCCACTCCTGCCCCGGCCCGTACGGGGTCCGCTCACCCCACGGGTCGGCGATCCGGTCCACCACGACGCACTCCCTCCGATTCCCGGTCGGCACACCTGTCCCGTCGTCACCGCGGGTCGTCGAAGCCCTCGGTGGCCCGTTCGCGGCGCAGGTGCGCCAGCGCCCGCCGGCCCAGGTCGGTGTCCTCCCGGCCGAGCGCCTCGTACATGGTCGCGACCTTCTCGTACGGCTGGGCGGGCGGCAGCAGCGGGATCGCCGGATCCACCATCGCCTCGATGAGCGTCGGCCGGTCCGCCGACAGGGCCCGGTCCCAGGCGGCGTCGACCTCGGCCGGCGTGCTGACCCGGACGCCGTGCAGGCCCAGCAGCTCGGCCCAGCGGGCGTACGGGGCGTCCGGCAGGCGCTGGGAGTCGACGAAGCGGGGATCGCCCTCCATCTCCCGCTGCTCCCAGCTCACCTCGGCGAGATCGCGGTTGTGCAGCACCAGCACCACGAACCGGGGGTCCGCCCAGTCCCGCCACCGGTGGGCGACGGTGAGCAGCTCGGCGAGCCCGTTCATCTGCATGGCCCCGTCCCCGGCGAGGGCCACCACCGGCCGGTGCGGCTCGGCGAGCTTCGCGGCCAGCCCGTACGGCAGCGCCGAACCCATCGAGGCCAGCGTGCTCGACAGGTGCGCGTCGACACCGACGGGCAGCCGCAGGTGCCGCGCGTACCAGTAGGTCACGGAGCCGACGTCCACCGACACCTGCGCGTCCCCGGGCAGCCGGTCGGTGAGGGCGTGCACGACGTACTGCGGATTGAGCGGCTCGGCCTCGGCGGTGGCCCGCCGGCGGGCGATGTCGCGCCACCGGGCCACCTCGCCCTCGACGCGCTGCCGCCAGCTCCGGTCGGACCGGGGCGTGAGCAGTGGCAGCAGGGCCCGGATGGTCTCGGCGGCGTCGCCGAGCAGCGGCACCTCCACCGGGTAGCGCATGCCGAGGCGCCGGCCGTCGATGTCGATCTGCACCGCCCGGGCCTGCCCGGGCGCCGGGTAGAACTCCGACCAGGGATCGTTGCTGCCGACGATGAGCAGCGTGTCGCACTCGCTCATCAGGGCGCTGCTGGCGGTGCTGCCGAGGTGTCCCATCACGCCGGTGTGGAACGGCAGCGACTCGTCCAGCACCGGCTTGCCCAGCAGCGACGCCGTCACTCCCGCGCCGAGCGCCTCGGCCAGCTCGACCACCTCGCCGGCGGCGGCGCGGGCGCCCTGCCCCACCAGGATCGCCACCCGCTCGCCGGCGTCGAGCAGGTCGGCGGCGGCCCGCAGGTCCTCCGCGCGGGGGCGCAGCTCGGGCACCGGCAGACCGGGGTTGGTCACCATGATCCCGTGCTCGTGGGCCCGCAGGTCGGGGGCGGGGGCGGTCTGCACGTCGTGCGGCAGGATGACGCAGGTCGGGCTGCGGGTGGCCAGTGCGGTGCGGATCGCGCGGTCGAGGAGCATCGGCAGTTGCTCGGGCGTGTACGCGGTCTGCACGAACTGGGCGCACACGTCGCCGTACAGGCGGACCAGGTCGATCTCCTGCTGGTAGCCGCTGCCCAGCACCGACGTCACCTGCTGTCCGACGATCGCGAGCACCGGCTGGGAGTCCAGCCGGGCGTCGTAGAGGCCGTTGAGCAGGTGCACCGCGCCCGGCCCCTGGGTGGACAGGCACACCCCCAGCCCGCCGGTGTACTTCGCGTGGCCGCAGGCCATGAGCGCTGCGGTCTCCTCGTGCCGGGCCTGCACGAACTCCGGCCGCCCGGCGCGGCGCAGCGCGCCCATGAGCCCGTCGATGCCGTCACCGGAGTAGCCGAAGACCCGGCCCACGCCCCAGTCCGCCAACCGGGCCACCACCAGGTCCGACACCGTCGCGTCCGTCATCGCCGCCTCCTCGCCCCGACTCGGCCCTCCCAGCATGTGGCGATACCCCGGACCGCCACGCCGAACCGGACCGACAGCACCGGTTCGGGTGTCCGTACCGGCCGCCTCGACCGACGATCCCCGCAGTCGGCGATCATGGCCGCACGCTGAACCGGCGCGAGGAAGGCACCAGCGCCGCGGCGGCGGGCGCGGCGAAGCACACCACGGCACACCCGGCCAGGACGCCGACCGCGCCGAAACGGTCGATCGCGGGAGCGATGAGCGCCAGACCGACAGGCGCGAGTCCGTAGGACAGGAGGAAGTCCAGCGAGGACACCCGGGCGAGCTTCGTCGGCTCGACCTCGCGCTGCGTGGCGGTGAACCAGGGGACGTTGAACAGCTCGATGCCGAGCCCGGCGAGCACGTACGCGGAGACGACCAGCGCAGGATGCACCGGCAGGAGCAGGCTGAGCGGTACGAGCCCGTACAGGGCGAGCCCGGCCAGGGCGGTCCAGCCCGGTGCCGGCGGGCGCCACCGCCCGATCACCACGGCGCCGGCGAGCGCGCCGAGGGTGTACGCGGTCATGGCGGCGGCGAGCACGGCCTCGGTGCCGTAGCGGTCACGGCTGACCAGTGGAAGGACCACGCCGGTGGCCGAGTATCCGGTGGCGATGACCGCGGTCAGCGCGGCCAGGCCCGCGAGGAACCAGGGGTGACGGCGTGCCTCGCGCACGCCGTCGGCGAACTCGGCCAGGATTCCGGGCCTGGTGACGGGCAGGTCGGGTCGGCCGGTCCCGGCGGGTGGGACCAGGGCGGCCGCCAGCCACAGGCCGCCGACGCCGAGCAGGAGCATCGGAACGGAGACGACCAGGGCCAGCAGCGCGGTCAGGCTGGGGGCGACGAGGGTCGTGACCCGCACGGCGAGGGTGATCGCGGCGTTGGCCTGCTGCCGTTGCGGCTCGGCGACCACCTCGGCGGTCAGCGCCTGGAAGGCGGGCCGGCACGCGCCCTGTCCCGCACCCATCACGGCCGCCGCCACGGCCGTCAGGGCGAGCGACCGGCCCATGCCGAACACCATCACCGGGGCGGCGAGGGCGCCCATCAGGCCCGACCACAGCACCACCCGCCGACGCGAGTGCCGGTCGGCGAGCACGCCGCCGATCGGGACGGCGACGAGAAAACCCACGGTCCGTACGGCCAGCAGCACACCCAGTTCGATGGCGGTCAGTGATCGGTCGAGCACCGCCAACCCGAGGATGAACGGCAGGGCCCACGTGGCCATGCCCGAGGCCGTCGTACCTGCCCACAGCCGGACGAAGGACGTGCTCCGCAGCGCCGATCCCGGCTCCGGGCGGGTCTGGACGGTGTCGTCAAGCATGCGCATCGATTCCTTGGCCCCTTGACCTGACAATGATTGTCATTATAGTAACGGGCGCGGTTCGTCTCGTCCCGGAGGTGTCCATGTCACGTCCCACCCGGCCCGGCTGGGCGTTCGACGCCGCGGCCCTGGCCACTGGCCGCGCCGTCCCGGACGACGGTGCGACACCGACGGCCCCGGCTCGCGGCGCGGCGGTCGACAGCTGCGGCCGACGACCGACGTTCTCCAGTACGCCGCACCGACCGCAGCCCGCCCGCTGACCCGAGGAGGACCATGAACATCAGCCTGGCCGACCTGCCACCGGTACTGCCCGCCGACCACGTCATCGCCATCAACCAGCCCAGAGCCGACCTGCACACCCACCGCGACTACGCCTGGAACGGCATGACGTTCGACCTGCCGCCCGGCGTGTTCCACCCCGGCGAGACCAGCCGGATGCTGCACCAGCGGCTCCTCGACGGCGACATCGCGACCCGCGACCGCGTCTACGCCGCGATGGGCGTCGGCGTCGGCGTCGAGGCCGTCGCGGCCGGGCTGCGGGGCGCGCACACCGCCTACGCGCTCGACGTGCACCCCGCCAGCGTGCAGGCCGCCGCACGGCACTACCGCACCCACGTCGGCGAACGACCCGACACCCGCTTCGTCCCGCTGGTGTCCGACCTGTTCGACGCGCTGCCCGACGGCACCCGGCTCGACGTCGTGACCTTCAACCCGCCCGCCGTCAGCCAGCCGGTCAGCGACAACCCCGACATCGTGCGCAACGTCTGCGTCGGCGCGCCCCTGGTCACCAGATTCCTCGACCAGCTCGTCGACCGCGATCTGCTGGCCGAACACGGCGAGGTGTTCCTGATCCTGTCCAACACCGCCGACCTGCACACCATCATCGGCCATGCCATCCGGCGCGGCTTCGCCACGACGATCCACCACCGCCACGACTGGCACGACGGTGTCGTCACGTTCCTGTTCCGACTCACCCGCAACCAGCGATGACGGCCCTGACCGACCTGGTGACGGCGGTCCTCGGCAGCCAGCACGGCCCCGACCCCGCATCCCTCGTCGCCACCAGCGTCTTCTGGGTGCACCACGGCACCCGCCTCGCCGGCGGGAACACCACCTACCGCAACCAGTACGTGCTCGCCCGCGTCGGCACCGCCATCGGCGCGTGCGCCTTCGCCGCCGGCGACGTGGACCCGGCCGTGTGTCTGGAGTACTCCGGCGCGCCCGTCGCCCACCTGCTCACCGACGCACCGCCTGCGGTGCGGGTGGCGACCCTCGACGCGTACCTGGCCCACGTCCGTCCCCACCGGGACCCCGACGCCGAGCCCGTCGTGCTGCCCGCCGGCACCCCGGAGACGCGGGCGCAGGCGCGCGACGCCGCGGTCGCCGGACTCCTCGACGTCACACCCGGCGCGAAGGTCGCGCTGATCGGCGTGGTCAACCCGCTCGTGGCCGCCATCCGTCAACGCGGCGCCGAGTGCCTGCCCTGCGACCTCACCCTGCGCACCACCCAGTGGGGTGACCCCGTCACCCCCGACATGCGCGACGTCCTCCACGTCGCCGACGCCGTCGTCGCCACCGGTATGACCATCGGCAACGGCACCTTCGACGAGATCCTGCACACCTGTCACAGCCGGGGCGTCCCGCTGATCGTCTACGCGCAGACCGCCAGCGCGGTGGCCCGACACTTCCTCGGCGCAGGCGTCACCGCCCTGTCGGCGGAGCCGTTCCCGTTCTCACAGTTCAGCGCCGAGCGGACCGTGCTGTACCGGTACCGCGCCCAGTCCTGACCACCCCGAGGGGAAGACGTGGACGAGCACATCAGTGAGACACTCAGCAGGCCAGCCCTGATCCGCCTGGACGACCGCACCACCTGCGTGCGCTTCGAGACCATGAAGGTCGCCTCCGCGCTCGCCGCGGTACGCCATCTGCTGCACCGGGGAGTGATCGCACCCGGCGACACCCTTGTCGACAGCTCCAGCGGCATCTACGCCCACGCGCTGGCGCTGGCCTGCCACCGCCACGGCCTGCGATGCCACATCGTCGCATCCACCACTGTCGACATCACGCTGCGCACCCAGCTGGAGATCCTCGGCGCCACCGTGGAACCCATGCCACCGACCGCCAACCTGAAGCTGGACCAGGACCGCCGGGTCGCGCGGGTCCAGGAGATCCTGCGTGCGAAGCCGCGCCACCACTGGATGCGCCAGTACCACGACGACATCCACTACCTGGGCTACCGCCCGATCGCCACACTGATCCGCCGGGAACTCGACGGGCAGCCCCTGACGATCGTCGGTGGCGTCGGCACCGGTGCCTCGACCGGTGCCCTGGCCACCTACCTGCGCGACGCCACCCTCGACGTGTCCCTCGTCGGCGTCCAGCCGTTCGACAGCGTCACCTTTGGCAGCGACCACGTCCGCGACCCCGAGATCATCATCGCGGGCATCGGCAGTGCCATCCCCTTCGCCAACGTCCGCCACACCCTCTACGACACCCTGCACTGGATCGGCTTCGACGCCGCACTGGCCGGCAGTATCGCCCTGCTACGCGACCACGCCGTCTTCGCCGGCCTGTCGACGGGCGCCGCCTACCTGGCCGCACGCTTCGAGCGACGTGCGGACTCCCGGCGGCACGTCGTACTACTGGCCCCCGACACCGGCCACCGCTACGTCGACGCCGCCTACACCCGACACGCCCAGGCCCTCACCGCACACGACCTCCAGCCCCACCAGATCACCGAACTGGCCGAGATGAAGCTGCCGTGGTCGCGCATGGACTGGAACGCCGCCCCGGCCCCCACGGCCGCAGCAAGCGACCCGGCCCTTCAATCCGCATCCTGAGGGGCGCACGGCACTGCACGGTGCGGCACTGGGTCCGGATGGCTCGCGGGCGCCGGCCCGCCCGGCCGGCGAGCAACGCTCGATCGGCCGGACGGCCGAGAAACTCACGTGCGCGCCGGCCGGGGCGGGGCAGACAGGTACGGCCCGACCTCATCCTGCCGGCGCGCCCGAGCACAAGAGCCTGACCTGCGGAAGACAGGCCAAGCTCTCGCTCCGGTCACCCATCGTGGATTCGGCTGCTCGTCCGACGAGCAGCCCCCACGTTCCACCCTGTCCGGGCGTTCGACCGTCCCCGGTCGAAGAAGGTGCGTCGCACGCCCGCGTCCTCCGGAGCCCAGCGGGGCCTTGTGGGGAGAATCCTCACCGCAGGCGGCGCAGGGCGTCGAGCGGCCGGTCGGCGAGGGTCACCACCGCCTTCCGCCGGATCCCGAGCCGGTCCGCGTCACGTGCGCTGATCTGCGGGATCCACGGTCAGGACTGCAGGTCCCGCAGGTACGCGGCGAACTTCTCCAGCCCGTCGACGTTGCGAGGGCTGCTGATGCCCTCGTTGTAGTCGAGGATGAAGAAGCGGTCGTTGACCACTGCCGGCAGGTTCTTGGTCTTGGGCGAGGTCTTGAGGAACCTGATCTTCTGCTCGGCCGGCTGATCCTGGTAGTCGAGAATGATGATCACCTCTGGTCGGGCCTGGACGACCGCTTCCCAGCCGACCTGCGTCCAACGGCCGTCGAGGTCGGCGAAGATGTTCCGGCCACCCGCGAAGGAGATGATGTCGTTCGGCGGCACCTGCCTGCCGGCCGTGAACGGCTGGTCGGTGCCCGAGTCGTAGAGGAACACCGGGGTCCGGGTGCTCGGTGCCTGAGCCCTGACCGCGTCGACCCGTCGCTTCATGTCGGCCACCACGGTCGCGGCCCGCTGCTGCACACCGAAGATCTGGCCGAGTCGCTCCAGGTCGGTGTAGAGGCCGTCGAACGGGGCGTGCCGCTCGGGGTGGTTCGGATAGTTGAAGCAGGACTCGGCGTGCATGAAGCTCTGGATGCCCAGCCCGTCGAGGATCTCCGGGGAGGTGCCGCGCTTGTCGCTGAGCCCGGAGTTCCAGCCGGCGACCACGAAGTCGGCCTTGGCCTCCACCAGGAGTTCCCGGTTGAGCAGGTCGTCGCTGAGGAACTTCACCTTGGCGTACTCGGCGGCCCAGGGGGACTCGGTCACCGGCGGATTGGCCGGTGGCATCACGTATCCGTGGACGTGCTCGGTGAGGCCGAGGGCGAACATCTTGTCGGCGCTACCGCCCTCGTAGACGACGGCGCGTCGCGGAGTGGTGTATTCCACCGGTTCGCCGCACCGGTTGACGGTGACCTTCTGCACCTCGCTCCCGCTCGGTTCGACCTCGGCACCACAACCGGCGAGCAGCGCCGTGGTGGTCAACGACGCCAACGCGGTACGGACTGCGGTTCGCCGCCGGGAGACGTTCATCTGGGGATTCCTTCCGAAGATCTTGCTGGGCCCAGGGAATAGAGCAGTTGTGGATCACCGGTCAGCGGGTGCGTCACGACGCTGACCACGACGCCGAACACCTCGCGGATCAGATCGGTGGTCAGGACCTCGGCTGGAGTTCCGGTGGCGACGAGCCGGCCTCCGGACAGCACGCCGAGCCGGTCGCAGGCCGCCGCGGCGAGGTTCAGGTCGTGCAGCACGACGAGGACGGTGAGCCCTGAGCCGCGCAACAGGGACAGCAGCTCGATCTGGTGCCGGACGTCCAGGTGGTTGGTCGGCTCGTCGAGCACCAGGATCTGCGGTTCCTGCACGAGGGCGCGGGCGACGAAGACGCGTTGCCGCTCACCGCCCGACAGTGCGAGCATCCCGCGGTCGGCCAGGTGCAGCACGTCGAGCTGTGCCATGGCCCATCGACACAGGCCCCGCTCCCGCTCGCTGAGCGGCTGGTTGCCGCGCAGGTGCGGGGCACGACCGAGAGCCACCGTCTCGGCAACGGTGAAGTCGAGGTCCGTGCCGCCGTCCTGGGTGAGCGCGGCGACCGACCGCGCGCTGTGGCGCAGCTTCAGGGTGGACAGGTCGTCGGAGCCGAGCCACACCACGCCGCGGCTCGGCCGCAGCGCCCGGTAGACGCAGCGCAACGCAGTCGACTTGCCGGATCCGTTCGGTCCGATCAGTCCGACGATCCGCCCGTCCGGCACGTCGAGCGACAGGTCCTGGACGATGACGTTCCCGTCGATCTCCACCGCGACGCCGTCGAGTTGAAGATCCATCACCGGCCGCCGAACAGGTAGCCACGGCGGCGCATCAGCGCGAGGAACACCGGTACGCCGACCAGAGCGGTGATCACGCCCAGCGGCAGCTCCCGGGGAGCCACCAGGGTGCGGGAGGCCAGGTCGACCCAGACCATGAACACGGCACCGGCCAGCGGCGCGACGACCAGCACCCGGTGGTGCGAGGCGCCGACCACGATCCGGACCAGGTGCGGCAACACCAGGCCGACGAACGCGACCGCTCCGCTGACCGCCACCATCGCACCGGTGACCAGTGAGGTGATGACGAACAGTCGCCGACGTACCCGGGTCGTGTCGACGCCCAGGCTGAGGGACGCCTCGTCGCCGAAGGTCAGCACGTCGAGGGTGCGGCTGTGCCGGTGCAGGACGACCACTCCGACGAGGACGGTGGCGGCGGCCACCGGCAGGCCGCCCCAGGTCGCTGCGCCGAAGCTGCCCATGGACCAGAACAGCATGGTGGCGGTCGCCTCGCTGTCCGGTGTGAAGTAGATGATCACTGCCATCAGTGCCTGGAAGCCGAACGACATGACCACGCCGGTCAGCACGAGGCGCAGGGGTGTGATGCCGGTGCGGCTGTACGCGGCCAGGTAGACCAGCGCCGCGGCGGCCATCGCGCCGAGGAAGGCGCCGGCGGAGACCGCGTAGATGCCGAGCGCGCCGAGTCCGCCGGCGACCGTGACCGAGACGGCGCCGACCGAGGCGCCGGAGGAGACCCCGAGCACATACGGGTCGGCCAGGGCGTTGCGCACCAGGGACTGGATCGCCACACCGACCGCGGACAGGCCCGCCCCGACGATCGCCGCGAGCAACACCCGTGGCGTGCGGATCTGCCAGATGATCTGGTACGTGGTCACCTCGTCGGCGTGGATGCGGCCGCCGGTGAGCGCGGCCCAGAGGTACCGGGCCGTCTCGCCGGGCGGGATGGCGACCGGTCCGAGGCCGATCACCACCACGAGCGAGACGGCCAGCAGGACCAGCAGGGCGGCCACGGTGCCACCCGTTCGCAGTGACGGGCGAGGGGCGCCGGCGGCGGGGGCGTACGGGTCGACCACGAGGTCGACGGCCGTGGAGGGCGTCACGCCGAATCACTCTCCCGGTAACGAAATCCATTGTCAAATGCATATCGTGGCACGTGACCTGAGCGATGAACCCGTACCGCCCAGGGTCATGCCTCGACGGCTCGGCGAGCCGAAGCGGTCGTTGCGATCGGTCCGTGAAGACTGCTTGCTCCGGTCCGCGTACTGCCCCCGCATGACTCGGAGCGTGGCGGACGGGTCCCACCCAGGCAGTTCCGCGACGTGGGGCACCGCGGCGGTGCCGATGCGGCTCGCCGATGGAGCGCTGGGCGGGCCCTGGGCGGTGTCTTCAGTCCGCTCCAGTCGACGCTCGCCCTGGTGCTCAGCTGCCCTGAGTCGCGCGGCGGGCGTACTTGTTGCGGAACTTCTCGACCCGCCCGGCGGTGTCGAGCAGGCGCTGCCTCCCGGTCCAGAAGGGATGGCTGGCTGACGAGATCTGCACGTCGATGACGGGGTAGGTGCTCCCGTCGGTCCACTCGATCGTCTGGTCGCTGGTCGCGGTGGAGCGGGTGAGGAAGGCGAAGTCGGCGTCCTTGTCGCGGTAGACGACGGGGCGGTACCGGGGGTGGATTCCGGGCTTCATGCGAGTCGTGCTCCTTCGGTGTCGGGGTTGGTGTCGGTCAGCTCTGCCACGTCGAGAGGGAAGCAGCCAGCGAACGGGTCGTGGTAGGTCCGCCAGACCTCCTCGCCGTCGGCGAGTTCGGCGTCGGTCAGCAGGCAGTCGGCGAGGGCGCGGTGCAACTCGACGGGATCGACGTCGAGGCCGATGAAGACCAGGTGCTGGTGCCGGTCGCCGTAGTAGGGGTCCCACTCGAGGGCGGCGGCGAGCCGGCGCTGGTCGCACACGTGCTCCCAGCCGCTTTCGGGCAGGCTCACCAGCCAATGCCCGAGGGATCCCATCGCCAGGCCGCCGCCGGCGAACTCCCAGGCCACGACCGTGTCGGGTTGGCTGGCCAGCCAGAGGTGGCCCCGGGAGCGGATCACGTCGGCGTTGACGTCCTCCAGAACGTCGTGCAGCCGCCGCGGGTGGAACGGGCGGCGGGCGCGGAAGACGGCGGAGACGACCCCGCAGTCGGCCTCCGGCTCGTGCGTGCCCAGCGCGAAGCCCTGTAGGCCCCGGGCGAGGACGCCGGGGGTCTCCGGCCGGTGCCGGTGGGTGTGGCGCAGTTTGCGGGTGAGCGCATCGGCGTCGACGAGATCGCCGTCGAGCCGGAAGTGCGCCGCCCACGGCGCCATCCGCTGGAGCAGGATCGCGATCCTGCCGGTGTCGAACTCCCCCTCCCGGGACCGTCCCCAGAGCACCAGGGTGTCGGCGTACTCGATCTGCCGGACCACGACGTCGGCGAGACCGCGGTGGTCGTCCTCGGCGGCCTGGATGCCGAGCGAGGCGAGGTCGTCGGTGCTGGCCAGGCCGTCGAGCAGGTGCTCGGCGTCGAGGACGGTGACGTAGGAGTCGACGCGGATGAGGTCGGTGACCGGTGTGCCGTCGACGAGGTGGTGGGCGCAGGCGGCGGCGACCGCCTCGGGTTCCACCACCTCGGGCAGCATCAGCACCAGGTCGCGGCCGGGGTTGTCCCGGGTGAGCCGGACGAGGGTGGGCAGCACGTCCTCCCGCAGCGTGCAGGAGGCGCAGCCGTGCGCCAGGGCGATCCGCTCGTCCTCGACGATGCCGGTGCCGGTGCGGACCACCCGGCGGACGACGCCGTCGCGGATGCCGGCGAGGTCGTGTCGCACCAGCAGCAGCGACGGGTCGGCGGCGAGCAGCGTACGGGCGACGGCGAAGGTCGCCGCCGGCCAGAACCCGGACAGCACGGTCAGCGACGGGCGGGTACCGGCGTCGGCTGTCTCGACGCGGATCGGGGCCTGCGGGGACGACGTCATCATGTTCCTCTCGGCTTACTGAAAACGATTGTCATTCTAGGCAGATGGCGGCTGCCGGCGCGAGTCGCGCCCCCCGGGCCGGGCCCGATCGCGTGGGCTGCCGGGTGTCGGCGGCCCCTGCGCGGTGCCGGCCGCCGTCGGGGCGCGCCCCCGTGGCCCGGCGCGGATCCGCCCGGACGGATGATGTAGAAATGAAAACCGTTGTCGTTACCGTGTACCACCTGAGCGAGGAGCAATCACTGTGTCCAGACGTTGTGACGTCACCGGCGCGCGGCCGAGTTTCGGCAACGCCGTGTCCCACTCCCACCGGCGCACCCGCCGCCGCTGGAACCCGAACCTGCAGAACCACCGCTACTGGCTGCCGTCCGAGCGACGGTGGGTCGCCCTGACCCTGACGGCGAAGGCCCTCAAGACCGTCGACCGCAAGGGCATCGAGCGCGTGGTCGCCGAACTGCGCGGCAGGGGAGTGCGGCTCTGATGGCCCGGCAGACCGACGTACGCCCGATCGTCCGGCTGCGCAGCACCGCCGGCACCGGCTACACGTACGTGACCCGCAAGAACCGCCGCAACGACCCGGACCGGCTGGTGTTGCGCAAGTACGACCCGGTCGTACGCCGGCACGTCGAGTTCCGCGAGGCACGCTGATGGCCCGCAAGAGCCTCGGCCGTCGGCAGGCGCGCCGCGAGACCCTCGTCGCCCGGCACGCCGAGGCGCGGGGCGAGCTGAAGCGGGCGGTCAGCCACCCGGACACCGACCCGGACGTACGAGCCGAGGCGGCGCGCCGACTCAGCCGCCTGCCCCGGGACTCCAGCCCCGTACGGCTGCGCTCCCGCGACCAGATCGACGGCCGCCCGCGCGGCGTGCTGTCCCGGTTCGGACTGTCCCGGGTGCGGTTCCGCGAGCTGGCCCTGCGCGGTGAGCTGCCCGGGGTGCGCAAGGCGTCGTGGTGACGTCGCCGCGCCCCGCCGCGAGGCGGGAGGCCGCCGCGCGGATCACCGCCACCTGCACCACCGCGCGCTGGGCGCATCGTCCTGGTCGCCACCGCCGTCTTCCTCACGGCCTGGCTGATCGCCCCACGACACGGCCTGCTGACCAGGCGCCGGTCTTCACTCCTGGCCGATCCTGCGGGAAGCTTGACCGGCGCCGCCAGGATTGCGCCAGACACGAGGCGGAGGTGCGCGTGCGGTTCGAGGTACTGGGCCCGGTGCGGGTGTGCACGCCCGACGGCGAGGCGGCCCTGGCGCCGAAACCACGGGCACTGCTCGCCGTGCTGCTCGCCGCGCGTGGCCGGCCGGTGACGAGCGAGCGACTGCTGGCCGAGCTGTGGCCGGCGGGCGTCCCGTCGACGGCCATGGCGACGTTGCAGATGCACACCTCGGCGCTCCGCAAGGTGGTGGGCGACCGGTTGCGCACCACCTCCGGCGGTTACCGGCTCGACCTGACCGACGCCACCCTCGACGCCGCCGAGTTCGAGCAGACGAGGGCGCTCGGGCTGTGGCGTGGCGACGCGTACGACGGGGTGCGGGCCGGGCCCTCCGTGGCGGCGGCGGCCGCCCGGCTCGCCGAGCTGCGGCTCTCGGCCCGGCTCGACTGGGCGCGGCGGGCACTGGCGGAAGGCCGGCACGTCGCGGCGGCCACCGAGCTGGCCGGTTGGGTCGCCGAACAGCCCACCGCCGAGGGGCTCGTCCGGCAGCTGATGCTCGCGCTGTACCGGTCCGGCCGGGCCGGCGACGCGCTGACCGCGTACGACGACGTCACCGCCGCCCTCGGCGAGCTGGGCGCCCGCCCCGGCCCGGAACTCGACGCGCTGGCCGCCGCCGTACGCCGGCGGGACCCCACCCTCGACCGCTCGGCGCCCGGGGTGCCCGCACGGCGCAACCGGTTCGTCGGCCGCCGCTTCGAGCTGGACAGGGCGATCGACCTGCTCGGCGCCGCCCGGCTGCTCACCGTCGTCGGACCGGGCGGCGCCGGCAAGACCCGGCTCAGCCTGGAGCTGGCCCGCGAGGTGACCGAGGACCACGACGCGGTGCACGTCGTCGAGTTGGCCGAGCACCGCGACGGCCCGCTCGACGCCCGGCTCGCCGCGGCGGCCGGCATCCGCGAGGAGCCCGGCGTGGCGGTGCGCGACACGGTCGTCCGACAGCTGACCGGCCGGATCCTGGTGGTGCTGGACAACTGCGAGCACGTCCGGGCGGACGCGGCGGCACTCGCCCACGCGCTGCTCGCCGCCTGCCCCGGCCTGCGAATCGTGGCGACCAGCCGGGAGCAGCTCGGCCTCAGCGGGGAGGTGATCCTCACGCTGGGCGGGCTCGCCACGCCGCCCCCCGGCGCGACCGATCCACAGGCGGACGCGATGCGGCTGTTCGCCGACCGGGTGGCCGCGGCGCGCGGTGGCGCCGGACTGGCGCCGGCCGAGCAGGCCGTGGCCGCCGAGCTGTGCCGCCGGCTCGACGGACTGCCGCTCGCCATCGAGCTGGCCGCCGCCCGGCTGCGTGCGGTGCCGCTCTCGGAGATCATGTCGCGCCTCGACCGGCGCCTGGACCTGTTGACCGGCACGTCGCCGGTGCCGCGGCACCGGACCATGCGAGCGGCCATCGACTGGGGCTACGACCTGCTCGACGAGCCACAGCAGAAGCTGCTGCGGCGGCTCGGCGTGTTCGCCGGCGGCTTCGACCTGGCGAGCGCGGCCGAGGTGGCCGGGGCGGATCCGCTCGACCCGCTGACCCAGCTGGTCGACCGGTCCATGGTGGAGTTCGGGCAGGGCCGCTACCGCCTGATCGAGACAATCCGCGAGTACGCCCGCGAGCGCCTCGACCCGGCCGAGCGCGCCGAGGCGTACGGCAGGTTGGTCGCCGTCTGGGAGCGCCGGCTCGCGTCGCCGCCGCCGCTGGACGGCCCGGCGCACACCGAGTGGCTGGCCGGCATCGGCGCCGACCACGACACGATCGTGGCCGCGCTCGACTGGACGCTGCGCGACGGCGACCCCGCGAAGGGACTGGGGATCGCCGCGGCGATGTGGTGGTACTGGTGGGTCGCCGGACGGATGGCCGAGGGCCGGGCCTGGCTCGACCGCACGCTGGCCGCCGCCCCGCCGGTACCGTCCGCCCTGCGCGCCCGGGCGTTGCGGGCCGCCGCGGCGTTGGCCCGCAACTCCGGTGACCTGCCGGCGGCCCGCCGGCTGGGCGAGCAGGGCCTGAGCACGTTCCGCGAGCTCGGCGACCGGACCGGCATGGTCGCGGCGCTGAACAATCTGCTGATCACCGCTCAGGCGCAGGAGGACTACCCGGCCTCGCTCGCGTTCGGCTACGAGGCGCTGCGGATCGCCGAGGACGATTCCGACGCCCGGATGGTCGCGGCGGCGTCCAACAACACCGCGGGCACGTTGCGCTGCGTCGGCCGCCTCGACGAGGCGGAGGAGCTGTTCCACCGCGCGCTGGCGGGGTTCCGCGCCCTCAACGACCGGCGCGGCGAGGCGGCCGCGCTGACGAACCTGTCCACCATCGACCGGCGCCGCGGCCGGCCCACTCCCGCACGAGCGGCGATGCGGGAGGCCCTGGCGGTCTACACCGAGCTGGGCATCGCCGAGGGGCAGCTGGACGCCGTCGAGGGGCTGGCGCAGCTCGACGTCCTCGACGGTGACGCGGCGGGCGGGTTGTGGCTGCTCGCGCTCGCCGAGCGGGAACGCTCCGCGCTGGGCGCCCCGAGCTTCACCCCGGACGAGATCGCCGACCGCGACCGGGCGGAGGCCGAGGCCCGGGCCCGGCTCGGGCCGGCGGAGGTGGCGCGCGCCTACCGGGAGGCGAGCGCGACGACGCTGGCGGAGGCGGTGGCGGCGCTGCTCGCCGGCTGAACCGGCACGGCCTTTGGGCTTTCTTTGGCGCCGCCGGCCATCCTTCCCGACGTGATCCGATCTACCAGGCCAGCGGCCATCTCCCTGCTCATTGCCGCGACGATGTCGGGGTGCGCGGCAACCGGGCCGACCACTCGGGACAGCGACGCCGACGCGGCGGCCTCCGAGGGCCCATCCGCCGCGACGCCCGCCACGGCGCAGTCGCCCGCCACGGCAAATTCGCCAGGACCGACGCCGCCGGCCAGCGCGGGACCGGCGACGACGGGCCCGGCCACCACGAAGCCCGCCGACGAGAAGCCGACCAAGGCGAAGCCGTCGCACCCGTCCACCAGGGAGGTCACCGGCCCGCGAATCGTTTACCTGCGCGTCGCCCGGCAGCCCAAGTGCGCCGAGGGCACCGCCGTGTTCCGCGCCGACCCCGTGCCGCTGGTCATCGAGTGGAAGATCACCGGCGCCACCGGCGGGGCCCTGTCCGTGGACGATCCGACGAACACGCCCGGCACGTACGGCCCGGTGGATCTCGAAGGCTCGCAGGAGTTCCTCTTCTCCTGCACCGGCGACGTCGGCAGCACCGAGACGCACACCTACGCGCTCTACACGGTCGGCGGCGGGCCCGTGCGGTCCGCGACCGTCACCGCCTCGGCCAAGGTGCTCGACAAGGGCCTCGGCACCAACTGACCCACATCCCGTACCTCTGCGAGGAGACCTCGTGAAGCACCGCTACGCCACCCTGGCCGCCCTCGTCGCCGTCTGCCTCACCGCGGGCTGCGACCTCACCGGACCCACCACCGCCGGCGACCCACCGACCGCGGACGCCACGCTCGCGCCGCCCGCCGAGGCCGCCTCCCCGACGCCGGGCGGGACGGCGGACGGCGGCCCGGGTGCGGTGCGGGGCGCCGGCGGCATCCCCGACCCCTGCACCCTGCTCACCGAGTCCGAGGTGGTCGACCTGACCGGCCGCGAGGTCACCCGGAACGACGAGGACGGCGGCGATGCCGGCGACGTCACCCGCTTCTGCCAATGGCAGCAGGACCACGGCCAGCTCACGATCTTCCTGAGCCGCACCACCGCCGCGGACTTCGACGTCACCGTCGCCGCCGCCAGACCGGTGGACGGGGTCGGCGAAAAGGCGTACTGGCACTCCGGGCACCTCTACGTCCTGCACGGCGCCCTGCAGATCGACGTCTACTCCCGCGGCGGCTCCGACGCGCAGAACCTGGCCGACGCCGAGCAGGTCGCCAAGGTCGTCATCCCGCGCGTCTGACGACGGATCGCGGCCAGCCCGTCAGCCGCGTCCACGAACGCCACCTCAGCCTCCGGCCGACCTGATCGCCGGGCCCGGCGACGCCGTGGGCCGTCCGGGAACGGCGGAAGCGCGGCGGGCCGCCCCGCCGCCATTCGCCCTCCCGACGGAGGCCGCGGGGCGGGCGGGGTCGATGCGGTGAGCCCCACCCTGGACCTGCCGGTCTTCAGCGGTCAGCACGCGCTGCAGGCGGGCGACGCAGCCGGCGCGCCGCCCTGGAGCCTGCGGCATGCGTGCCTGACTGTCGCTGCACGACTCCAACGAGGAGTACGCGGGCAGCCGCGAGCACCGCCATCCCGATTCCGGCTCGTGCTGGATCAGCGCGGAAGCTCGACGGTGTGGGCTCCTGTACGCACCCCCCTGTCGGATGACGTCGAGCCGGAGTACGACGGGGAGTGGTTGGCGCTCGACGCCGCCGACGGTCGGGTCCTCGGACGGGCCTCGACCGACACCGGGGCCGGGGGGCGTCTACGTCGGCTGTCGGTGAGCCCTTTCATCCTGCGTGGTGGCAGGTCTCGACCCCCGTGCGGGACGGGGATGGCCTGCACGATCGCGGTCGCCCGGCGTCCGGGCAGACTCGTCCCGCAGCAGTGGTGGTCCGACCAGACGAGCGGTGGGCGCGTGCCGGCCGCGTCGCTGGCGGGCCCGGGGCCGGACCATGGCCGGCAG
Organism: Micromonospora sp. M71_S20; assembly: GCF_003664255.1. NCBI lineage: Bacteria > Bacillati > Actinomycetota > Actinomycetes > Micromonosporales > Micromonosporaceae > Micromonospora > Micromonospora sp. M71_S20. Next base: position 3,735,555 of record NZ_RCCV01000001.1, read on the forward strand.
GTGGCGACCCGCTGTCACAATCGGACACGCGTTTCGCTCGACCATCGTCGATGCCCGGCTCGGTCGGGCACCTGGGCTGTGAGGTCATCGCATGGGGAGACTCGTACTGCCGGTCGTCGTGACACTGCTGGCGCTGTCTGCGGTGCGATGGGCCGATCCGGACGCCCTGCGGGTTGACGGGTTCTGGCCGCTGGCGGCGGTCGCGCTGGTCACCTCCGGCGGAGCGGCGGCGACCCTGCGGCTGCTCCGCCTCGTCCTGACGCGCGTGCCGCCGTGGATCAGTGGCCTCCTCGCCACTGTGGTCGCCTTCGCCCTGCTGACGTCGTTGACCGATGGCCCCGGCCTGGCGGCGGTCATCGGCGGGATCGTCATGGCGCTGGTGCTGCTCGTCTCCCTGCTGCGCCGCGGTGGACGCGCCCTGCGGGCGGAGCCGTTCCCGCCGGACGTCCTCGGCGTGGCGCGGCTCGCGGCCCGGTTCGCGGTGCCGCTGCTCTGGTACCTCGCCGCCGTCGAGCTGGTGCCGGGCGTGCAGTCGGCGCAGCGGTGGCCGGGCGCGCTGCTGGGCGGCCTGGTCGCGGGCGGCACGCTGGTCATGGGCACGGCTCTGGCGTGGACCAGGCCGTGGCACGCCAGCGTGACGCCGGTGCCCGTGGACGGCCACCTCCAGGTCGCGTACGGCGGGATCGGCCACCTCGTCGGGGTCGGCGACCCGCGCGCCGGCAGGGAGCTGCGGGTGATGGGCTCCGCCGGCGTGCTGGTCGAGCTGGCGGGTCTGTTGCCGAGCCCGATCCCGGACCGCATCCTGCCGTACCTTGACCGCCTCACGCCCGGCCTGGTGCGGGCGGTCTGCGTGGTCGAGACCCCGCAGCGTGTGCTGCTCGCCTCCGCCGGCTACGGCGAGGCCGTGCACCTGTGGGACCCCGCGACCGGTGAGGCGGTGCACGCCCTCGCCGGCCACCGGGGGCCGGTGAACGCCCTGTGCGCCGTGCCGACCGGAGACACCGTTCTGCTCGCTTCCGGCGGGGACGACCGGGGGATACGGCTCTGGGAGCCCGCGACCGGCCGTCGGCTCCGGGCCGTCGGCCGTGAGGTGCGCCCGTCCGTCCGGGCGCTGTGCACCCTGTCGGTGGACGGTCAGCTCCTGCTCGCGGCCGGTCACGCGGACGGCGTCGTCCGGCTGTGGGACCCGGTGCGGCTGCGGCTCGTCGGTCAACTGAGCGTCCAGCGGGGCGGCGTCAACGCCCTCTGCGCGGTCACCGTCGACGGCGCGGTCCGGCTCGCCTCGGCCGCCGGCGACGGCACCGTGGTCCTGTGGGACCCGGCCACGGGTGAGGGCCTCGGCTCCTTCGACGACGGGGCCCCCCGGTACGCGCTCTGCGCCGTGGAGATGGATGGTGAGGTGCTCCTGGCCGCCGCTGGGGACGGCGTCGGCGTCACGCTGTGGGACCCGGCGAGGATGGCGCGCCGGGGCTCCCTGGGCACCGGCTCGGTGATCAGCATGTTGCTCGACTCGACGGGTTGGATCCGGTCGATGTGCCAGCTCGGCACCGGGGACGACGCGTTCCTGATGCTCGCGGGGTACGACCGGGCGGTCCAGCAAATCCGGCTCCGGCCGGCGCTGCGGTCCCTCGCCGAGACCGAGAAGAACTCCTGATGGTGTTCGCTGGGCAGCGGCTCCGGTCGGGGGCCCCTGCTGCTTCGGGCGCGACGATCAGGGGAGTCGGGCATGGGTGACGCAGGCCGCACCGCCGACGCCGGAGACGCCGGGTCCGGTTCCCGCGGCGGTCACCCGGGTGGCCGGCCCGTCCGGCCGGTCGCCGCTGTGCTGACCGCGGTCCTCCTCGGCCTGGCCTCGACGGCCACCTGGTACATCGAGCGGCGGTCCGATTCGTTGGAGCAGCAGCAGCGTGAGGAGGAGCGGGCCCTGTTCGAACGGGCGTGCAACGACCCGATCTCCGCCGCGGCCATGGTGATCAACATGCCGTCCTTCGCCAGCCGTTGCCCGGTGGGGCTGCGGCACCTGCTGTCGATACCGGCCGACGAGGTCCGCCCGGGTCCGGCGTTGGTCGACGCCTACCTGGACCGGCTGTTCGTCCTGCTTGGCGCCCAGGTCCCCGGCGGTGACGTCGGGCCGTACCTCAGCGCGCTGCACCGCGACGACGACCACGCCGCCGCTCTCCGCGCGGCGAACCGGGCCGTCCGGTCCTGCCGGGCAGTGCTGCCGACCGACCCGCCCACGCCCACCCCGCGCGCTTCCGGGCCACCGGCGGGCTTCTGGGACGACCCGCAGCGCATCGAGGCGCGCCCGCAGCGCTCGACGGTGCGGGTGAGCGCCGCGCCGGGCGGCGTCACGGTGATCGACGTCCGGGTGGTCGAGACGACCCCGTCATGTCTGACCCGGCCACCGGAGGAGGTGCCGGTGCCGCGGTACATCGGCACCACCGTCCTGAGCCTGACCTTCAGCACCGGCACCGGCCCGAGCGGGCAGCGGGTGTGGCTGCTCGACCGTATCGACGCCTGCCCGGTGCACCCGGACCCGCTGGCCTCGGCCCCGATCATCGACGCCGACTCGACGGCCCGGCACAGATCGATCCGGGCGAGCGCGACCGACTCCCTCTTCGCCTACGCCGGGAGCAGCTGCCCGTCGCCGCCAAGCCCGGGGTGAGCCGCCGACGCGACCGCGTCCGGGCCGGGAGTGGGCACGGGACTCATCTCGAAGGCGTCGTAGTAGTCACTCATGCATCCACCCTCCGGCCTCACGCACAGTGAGGTTCAAGCCGGATCTGTTGCGATCGCCTGCATCGTCGCCTCCTGCGTGCCCACCGCCTCGATCACCGAGTGCGCGCCGAGCCCGTCCGTGAGCTCCTTAATCTTTGCCACGCCCTCCTCGCCACGCTCCTCGACGATGTCGGTCGCGCCGTAGAACCGAGCGAGCTTCTGCCGCTCGGGGTGCCGCGACATCGCGATGATCCGCTGCGCGCTGCCTGGCGGCGAGAACCCCCAACAGCCCGACGGCTCCGTCACCGACCACCGCCACGGTCTTGCCCGGGCCGACCCCGGCGGCCACGGCGACGAACCAGCCGGTGCCCAGCACGTCGGACGCGGCCAGCAGCGACGGGATCAGCTCCGGGTCCGGCTGGCCGGGCGTGGCCAGGAGGGTGCCATCGGCCAAGGGGATGCGGGCCTTCTCGGCCTGAGTGCCGATCGTGTGCGCCACGAAGGAGCCGTGGACGCACTTGGACTGGTAGCCGGCCCGGCAGATCTCGCACGTGTTGTCGGAGATCACGAACGATCCGACGACGAAGTCGCCAACCTTGACGGTCTTCACGTCGGAGCCGATCTCCTCGATGACGCCCACGTACTCGTGCCCCATCACCTGGTGGTCGGCAGGCTCGACGCCCCGGTAGGGCCACAGGTCCGACCCGCAGATGCACGTCGCGGTCAGCCGGACGATCGCGTCCGTAGGCTCAATGATCCTGGGACCGTCACGCTCCTCCACCCGGACGACACCGGCGGTGTGCATGATCACTCCACGCATCAGGTGTCTCCTCGCTCGTGCATCGACTCGCGGCACCGGATGCCGCCCGAACAGCACAGCAACCGCGCCGTCGCGATCCATCGAACCCCGGGAACCGTCCCGCCTGGGAGGGGCCAACAACACTTCCCAGCCTGATGCCGCCACGACCGGTCGCGGCGGCGGTCGGGTGAGCAGCTGGCCGTACGCCTCGAGGGAGGGCGGCGGCCGGGTGCCGGCGAGCCGATGGCCTGCGGTTGGCGGGCACGGCTGGCGCCGAGAGGCCGTAGACTCCCGCGATGGCCAACGGGCGATGGATACTGCTGGTCTCGATGGTGCTGATCGGTCCGCTGCTGTGGTGGACCGGCGTGGCCAGCGCCGCCTACGCCGCCAACGGCGCTTTACCGCCCGGCGACGCGACCCTGCCGTACGCCGTCTCCAACTACCGCAGCGGCGGGCTGAGCATGACCGGCCTCTTCGCCTTCCTCAATCTGCTGCTGATCTCGGTGCTGCTGCCGACGGACCGGCAGGTGCGCGAAGGCCGGACCGGCACGCTCGTCCGCGCGATCGTCGGAGCGGTTCTCGTCACGGGCATGGCCTGGTTCGAATACCGGTTCAGTCCGGTGACCTACAACTGGAGCGGCGACCTGGACGCCCGGGACCTGGTCGAGGACCATCTCAGGCCCTGGCACCCGGCGGTCGGGACCCTCTGGATCGTCCTCAACGCGGCGGCCGCCGCCTCGATCGGCGTGCGGCTCGTGGTGATCCGTCGGCTGCGACGCTGACAGATGAAGATCCCGTTCCGCGCCCGGCTCCTCGCTTTGTCGGCCGGGCTCACCGGTCAACGATGCGCAGCCTGCTAGCCGCCCCTGCCGGCACTCGGGCTGGTCTCGGGCACCGCAGTCGTCGCTTCGTCGGCGGGGCCGGTGGGTCTCCGCCGCCCTGCGAGAACGATCAGTCCGGCCAGCAGAAGCACAAGCCACAGCGGCACCAGCAGGGGAGCGAGTGCCCGCCAGATGGGCCACACCGGCTCGGCGAGCCCGTCCGTGAACAGGTCCGCCCAGGTGAGGGCGGCGCCCGGGAGCATGGCGACCGTCACCAGCGTGCGGACCAGCCGTCGCATGGGTCGCCCGGCAACCGACGAAGGTTCTGCCACCCCCGCGTTGCGGCGCTGCGCCGTAGCTGGTCCGAGAGCGCGCAGTCGGCGCGGACGCCGTAGTGGAAGTCAGCCTGAGCGGAACCGAAATCGTCAGTGGCCAGGACAACGCCGTACCGGAAGGCGCGTACGAACGAGTGGCCGCCGGTCGGCTCGGCTCCGGGCAGCAGCTCTGCCGCCACGTCCTGGGCCCGGTCGACGCTGAGCGGTGCGGTGCCGCGACCGCCGTACCAGGAGCCGAGGCTCAGGCCGGCCGTGCCTACGAGCATCGCGCCGAGCAGCAGCATGGCGACGCCCCGCAGCCGATGTCGCACCCGACCCTCGCCTGGTTCTGGTGCGGCACAGCGTAGCCTCGACGGTCGTGCCCCCGTCGCCCGTTCGGGCGGGCGTCGAGGGCGACGTCGGGCACCTCCTGGACGCGGCGGCCGACAAGCGGCGCTGATCACCCCGGATCGCTGCTCGACGACCTCCGCCCGTGTGCACACTTCCTGCCTGTGGCGGGCACGTCGGGCGATGACCGAAGCAGGGCGACGACTGCTGCCTCGACGGGCTCGACGACTGGACCGCCATGATCTGAGGTGTCCACCTCGATGACGGCGTCGACTCCATCTGGCGGCTCGAAGATCGACCGCTTCAGCGCGCCTCGTTGGAACTGAGATTCGAGCTGCCTGTCGACAGCCGCGCCTTCGGCCGCTCTGGCCCGGAGTCGTCTCCGGATGACTGCGTCGTCGGCGACGACGTGAACAGCGAGCACTCGGGCGCCGCACGCGAGGAGCGCATCCAGCAACTCGGGGGACAGCAGCGAGGACTCCACGACGAAGCTCACGCCTGAGGTCGCGAGCAGCCGGGCTGCGTCGGCCATCACGGCCTCAGCGCGCATACTCACGGGACCGCCGGCGATGTGGAAATCGGAATCGAGCTGAACGACGTCGTCCTCGGTGACGGAAGCGGACGACAGCCCGAGACCGGTCTTGATCTCGTCCCGGGACAGGAGCGGCAGTCCGAGGCGGCGCGCCGCCGCAGCGGCAACCGTGGTCTTCCCGGCTCCAGGAGACCCACATACGGCGACCGCCAGCGGCCTTTCCCTCCCGAACATCCGCCGATGATGTCAAAGGGCCCCCCTTCAGGGTGTCGAGAATGTGGCGCTGGCTCCGTCCCAGGGACACCAGCGCCCGGGACGGGCCGCGCGACGAAGAAGGAGCACCACCATGACCGAGGGGACGGACCGCAGGAGCCCGGGGGCCGCGGCAGTGAGAGAGCTTCAGGGGGTCGCTCGGTTCACGTTTCACGAGGGAAAGCTCGAGGAGTTCAAGCGCCTGTCCGCTCAATGCATGGAGATCGTGCGGACCAAGGACACCGGAACGCTGCAATACGACATCCACTTCAACGACGACCAGTCCGAGTGCATCGTCCTCGAGCGGTACCGGGACTCCGAGGCGCTCATCGAGCACACGGCGCATGTCGCTGACCTGATGCAGGCGATCCTTGCGACGGGCTCCGTCTCCGGCGAACTCCTCGGTGAGCCGAGCGCAGAGCTCAGAGCGAAGCTGGACGGCAGCGAGGTCCGTCTCTTCACGCCCTTCCAGTCGATGTAGCTCGCCGGCTCGGGCCGTCGAGGATCTCCCTCAGGCCGCGGTCGGGACGGACGCGGGGGAGGGGGCCGCGGTCGCGGCGGAGCCACGACGCACGCCGAGGGCGGTGACGAGCACGGCGACGACCGCGAACACCACCGGGACGACGAGCCCGTGACGGATCGCCGTCAGATCGAGCCCGTCCCCCGGTGCGCCGTCGGCCGCCGCGGCGCTGACCGCGGTCACCGCCGAGATGCCGAGCGCCGTGCCGAACTGCATCGACGTGTACAGCAGGCCGCCGGCCAGCCCGTGCTCGCGCTCGTCGATGCCGTCGGTGGCTGCCATGGTCAGGGGCCCGTAGGCGAGCGAGAACGCCAGGCCGATCAGGAGCATGCCGGGCAGCATGGCCGCGTACGTCCAGTCGGCCGAGAGCGGCAGGAACAGCGCGTACGCGAGGACGGCCGACAGCACGCCGCCGAGCAGGACCCGCACGTTGCCGAACCGGTTGACCAGCCGGGGCGTCAGCGTGGGAGACAGGATCATGTCCATCGCGACGACGAGCATCGCCAGACCGGTCTGCAGTGGACTCCATCCCCGCAGCTCCTGCAGGTAGATCGTGATCATGAACTGGAAGCCGGCGAAGGCACCCAGGAACAGCAGTGCGCCGACGTTGGTGCGCACGAGTGGCCCGGAGCGGAGGATGCCCAACCGCACCAGCGGGTTGGCCGACCGCCGCTCGATCACGACGAAGGCCGCCACGAGGACCAGACCGGCGGCGAACACCCCGGCCGTGGCGCCCGGACCCTCGCCGGCGTGCTCCAGGCGCACCACGCCGTAGGCGAGCAGCAGCATCGCGCCCGTGATGCTCAGCGCGCCGGCGATGTCGAACCCGCCAGCCGGACCGGCATCCTCCGCCGTGCCCCTGAGCAGGACGATCGCGGCCAGGAGGATGACCGTGGCGAGGAGGACCGGGGCGAAGAACACCCAGCGCCAACCGATGGAGGCCAGCAGGCCGCCGGCGACCAGGCCCAGCGAGAAGCCGCCCGCGCCGATGCCTGCGTACACGCCCAGGGCCCTGGTGCGTTGCGGCCCCTCGGGAAAGGCCCCGGTAGCCAGGGCCAGCCCGGCGGGCGTCATGAACGCGGCGGCGACGCCGGTGACGAAGCGCGCCACCAGCAGCATCCAGCCCTCGGTGGCGAGACCGCCGAGGCCGGAGAAGGCGAGGAAGACAACGAGCCCCAGCAGGAACATCCGGCGGCGGCCGAGCAGGTCCGCCGCCCGCCCGCCCAGCAGCATGAAGCCGCCGTAGCCGAGGACGTACGCGCTCACCACGCCGCTGAGCGTCCCGGTCGACAGCCCGAGGTCCGCCCGGATCGCCGGCAGCGCCACGTTCAGCATCGCGACGTCGATTCCCTCCAGGAAGATCGCCCCGCAGAGCACGAGCAACACACTCCACGCCCGGGTGTCCGTGCGGCCGCTTGACGTAGCCATGATCCATCGACCCTTCTCGCTCACCGGGCTGCTCACGGTTCTTCTCGTGCACGCCGGTTCCTTCTTGTAACCAGGTGCATCGTCGGGCACCATCGGTGGCCATGGAAGACGGAACTTTGCGGTCCCCTGGTAACTGCGGGGATACCGACGCCAACTACGACGTGTTCCAGTGGGACACCAGGGAGGACTGTGAGGTCCGCCAGATCCTGGACCGCGTGGCGGACAAGTGGTCCCTGCTGGTGATCGCGCTCCTCGACCAGCAGAGCCTCCGCTTCACCGAGCTGCGCCGGCAGATCGACGGGATCAGCCAGCGGATGCTCGCGCGTACGCTGCGGCACCTCGAACGTGACGGCCTGGTGAGCCGCACGGTGTTTCCGACGGTGCCGCCCCGGGTCGACTACGCACTCACCCCCCTCGGGGCGACCCTGCACGAGACGATCCGGACCCTGGTGACCTGGACGGAGACGCACCAGAACGAGATCGCCGCCGCCCGCGCCGCCTACGACGTACGGGCGGCCGCGGAGCGGGACGAGGCGCACCGGGAGGCGGGGGAACGGGAGAGGATCGCCCGGCAGGCGACGGCGGGATCACGAGGACGGACGGCCTGACCGGCGGCGTGCGGCGACCCAGCGGCCACCGCACCGGCTCGTCGACGAAGAGCTGAGGAACAAGAACCGGGATCTCGCCGGTAGGGCGTGCGTCGGCGCGTAGATCGCCGCCCGGGCCACCAGGGCGGGCTTCGCGGGCATCGCAGTGGGGCTGGCTCAAGTACGCGATGTGCTCGGCGAGATCCGAGCTCGAACGCGCCATCACCGCCGGCCTGCCGGCGAGGTGGGTCATCGTGGACGAGGCATACGGGCAGGACTCGAAGTTCCAGGGTTGCAGCAGCACAGGATGGGCTACGTCTTCGCCGTGTCCCGCAACGCGGAGTGCCGGCAACCGAGTGCCGGTCGCGGCTGAACCCGCCGGGGACCGTCGCCGTTCTGCCGCGAGCGAACCCGCTTGTCTTGTTGCGGCGCGCTGCGGAGGATCGGTGAATGGATCTCCTCACCGCGGAGCGGCAACTCCAAGCCGCCCAGCGCGCCGCCGACGTCGAGTCCCTCGACGCGCTACTGCACCCGCAGGTCGTGGGCGCCGGACCGGACGGCACGGTCTTTACGAAGGAAGACGACTTGGAGAGCTACCGCTCCGGTGCACTGCGAATCACCAGCCTGGTGGAGGAGTCGCTCGACGTCCAGGAAGACGGTCAGACTGGGGTGACTCGCATGGTCGCTGCGGTGGATGCCGTTCAGGGCGGTGCCGCTATGTCCGCGCGGTTGCGCTACACCCGACTCTGGGTGCGTGAGGACGGCAACTGGCGGGTGTTGGCCGCCACCTTCGTCCCGGTCTAGTGAGCCTTTTCGACTGCCGTGTACCGGGTTCTCGAGGTGATGAAGGACGAGGATGGAGTGCACGATCGCGGTGGCGCGGCGTGGGCAGCAGCGCAGCTTCGTCAGGACTTTCCAGGTTTTGAGGGTGGCGTCGGCGCGTTCACCGATGGCGCGGATGCGGGCGTGAGCGCGGTTGACCTTCTTCTGCCAGTGGGACAGTTTCGGTCGGTAGGGGTGATGATGGATAAACGCCGAACGGCGGCCCGCTGAACCAGTCAGGCCGCCGTGGCAAAGCGTGGATCAGAGGGAGCGGATATCCGACGCCTGCGGGCCCTTCGGGCCCTGGGTGATGTCGAACTCCACCCGCTGGTTCTCCTCGAGGCTGCGGAAGCCGCTCGCCGAGATCGCCGAGAAATGGGCGAAAACGTCGGCACCGCCGCCGTCCTGGCTGATGAAGCCAAAGCCCTTGTCGCCGTTGAACCACTTCACGGTACCAGTAGCCATGTCTGCTCCTTCGCAGGCTGTTGGAGACCGCACTGTGCGGACTCGCGCGCCACCGCGTTGATCGCCCGCGCCGGGAACGACACGAAAACGAAAAAGCGCCTGAATGGGTTTTAGATAACCCATCAGGCGCCGAAACGTCTACGGAAATCAAAACTGCAACTGGGCTAGGTTAGCACAGAATCCGTCGCCCGCCGCCAGCCCCATGCCTGCGGCCTCCGTCACAGCACCGCACCGCGGGGCGCAACTTCGATCGCTGCGACGCCTCGGCCGTAGAGTACGACGAGCCGATCACCGTGTTTGGTGCGCAGCACTCCCGAATCCTGCGCCAGTGTCGAGATCACGTGGTCCACAAGCTCGTCCTCGTCGGAGACGTCCGGTTTGTCGTACGTGATGTCCATGCGGTCGCCGCCGATGAGTCGGACGCGTAACACCGTAGTTGCCATCTCGTAGAGGCTAGTCGAGTGGGATGCCAGGTGCAGTGGCGCTCGCGGGCTCCTCAGTCGACTCGCGCAGCCACAGGTGCCACCATGCAACCGCTGCTGTAGGTCGCAATCGCCGACACAGGCGGAGCTCGGACGATGGACCACACCCGGGCGAGCGTGACAATGGACCCGAGACGAGGTGGTGTCGATCATCGCCGAGAGGGAGCCACATTCATCGCAGTAGTCAGTTCCCTGGGCTGGCAGCGGCACCGCTGCGTGTCGTGCGCGTAGAGTGGGTGGTGGATCAGTTCGTCAACATCGTTGGCGGGCCAGCGCCTACCGGGCGCCCTGCCCAGGTCTTCGGCAGTGTCCAGAGGACAACCTCCAGCTGTGAGGGCCGAGCGTTGGCAGACCATCCGATCGACCTCGACATCCCAGTGTGCTGACGGACAACGCTGCGTCCGTTACAGCGACGACCAGCGACGCCGTGAGGCAAAACGTCATGACCGTCGGCTTGGCTGGCGTCCAGTGGCTGCTCATCCCCAGCAGGCGGCCCGTCAGGAAACGTCTGCTCCAGGCACAACGACTCACATCCCGACAGAGATCTTGCCCGGTTCATGCCGCTTCGCTGGCAGTAACCCGTTAATCGCCCCCAGCGCGGTGGTACGACGGGGCCGTTGCGGCACGGCTGCGGCAGGTAGGCGTCAATCAGACTGGCCCGAGCGAGCAACACCACCGACACCACAGGAGAAGGACATTGACTTTCTTGTTAGCCCCGCCCGCGGTCTCTCCGTCACCGCTGCGCGAGCCCGCCAAGACCCTCCGCGAAAGAGGGGCAAACAGTTTCCACGCCGCGCTCGCCGCAGTCTTGGCCACCGGGTTGGAGGATGCGCTTGAAGCGGGTGACCATCCGAGAGCGATCAGCTTCATCAACCGCGGCTTCGCGGAAGGAAGCCCACAGCTGGGCTGCGACCTCCTCTGCCGGGCAATTGCGGCCGTCGGGACAGCCCGCACTTGGACCGTACAGCTCGCGCCCCTGCGATCACCGTAACTCCTTGGATCCTCGCAGCCGGCCGCGCTGGGAATCGCTGCCGCACGAGTACCACCCGGCATCCCGTGACGCCTCCACCGACCGTCAGACTTCCTCACCAGCGTCGAAACCGGGCTCGTAGCACCTCCCGCGGTGCGTGGTGGCGGGCATCATGGTCGGCACGTCGGTGGGTGGAGTCGCCCGGTCGACCGGCCCGCCGAACCCGGTAATCCACACCGACTCGTGATGCCGGGGAAGTACGGCAGCAGCCGCAGCAGTCGCCCGCTCGAGAACCCCGTTCGTACTCGCCGAGCCCGATCGCGTCGAAGTCACGGCTCCGGTGGTCAGCCCGGCGGACGGCTCGGGCCGCCTCAGGTCACCAGGCCCCGGCGGTACGCGTACACCACGGCCTGCACCCGGTCGCGCAGGTCGAGCTTGGTGAGGATGCGGGACACGTACGTCTTGACCGTCTCCTGGCTGATCACCAGGGCCGCGGCGATCTCGCTGTTGGACAGGCCCTCCGCGATGAGTCGGAGCACCTCCAGCTCGCGCGGGGTCAGCGCGCCGCCGTTCGGGTCGCCCTCGGCCGGGCGGATGCGGGCCGCGTACCTGCCCACCAGCTGCCGGGTCACCTCCGGGGCCAGCAGCGCGGCGCCCGTCGCCACCGTGCGGATGCCGTGGAGCAGCTGCGCCGGTGGGGCGTCCTTGAGCAGGAAGCCGCTGGCGCCCGCGCGCAGTGCCTCGTAGACGTAATCGTCGAGGTTGAACGTCGTCACCACGAGGACCTTCACCGGCTCGGGGACCCCGGCACCGGCCAGCAGGCGGGTCGCCTCGATGCCGTCGAGCACCGGCATCCGGACGTCCATCACCACCACGTCCGGCCGGAGCCGAACGGCCAGGTCGACCGCCGCGCGTCCGTCGCCGCACTCGCCGACGATCTCCATGTCGGGCTGGGCGTCGATGATCGTCGCGAATCCGGCGCGGATCAGCTCCTGGTCGTCGCAGACCAGCACCCGGACCGGCGCGGTCACCACGGGTTTCCAACCGGGATCCGGGCCCGCACGAGGAAGCCGCCGCCGGTCTGCGCGCCCGCGCTGAAGTCGCCACCGAGGGCGGTGACCCGCTCGCGGAGCCCGGCGAGGCCGCGCCCGCTGCCGCCCGGGGACGCGCTGCCGGATCCGGAGCCGTCGGTGCTGATCTCCACGGTCGTCTCTCCTTCCCCGTGGTGAACGCGAACCCTGGTCCGGCTGCCGTGCGCATACTTCAGCGCGTTCGTCAGCGCCTCCTGCACCACCCGGTACGCCGCCTCCTCGGCGCTGCCGGTGGCCGCCACCGACGTGCCCTCCCGGACGAACTCGACCGGCTGCCCGGCCTGCCGGGAATGGGCGACGAGGGCGTCCAGGTCGCCGACGGACGGCGTACGCGGATCGCTTGTGCTGTGATCCGGGTTGAGCAGGTCGAGCAGCTGCCGCAGGTCGCCGATGGCCCGGCGGCCGGTGCCGGTGATCGCGGTCAATGCCTGGTCCAGCTTGTCCGGGGCGCCCGTCAGGTAGCGCGCCGCCTCGGCCTGCACGACCATCGCCGTCACGTGGTGGGTGACGACGTCGTGCAGCTCCCGGGCGATGCGCGTGCGCTCCGCAGTACGGGTGGCCTCCTCGACATGGCGGCGGCGTTCCGCCTCGGCGGCCCGGTTCTGGCGCAGCCACGCCCCGATGCCCCACGCGAGCGCCAGAAACAGGTAGAAGGTGGTGAACCCCGCGACGCCCTCATCCGATCCGAGCCGGTCGAGGGAGATCGCCAGGGGCACGTACGCCGCCGAGGCGAGACCCGCGACGACCCAGCGGCGCCGCTCCAGGTGGGCGCCGGCGCTGATGAGCGCGATGGCCAGTCCCGTACCCGCGATGGTGTGGTAGCCGCGGAGCTGGTCGATCGCGAAGCCGAGCGACACCAGCGCGAGGCAGACGGCCGGCCACCGACGGCGTACGGCCAGCGGCAGGCATTCCAGGGCGACGACACCGACGGTCAGCGCGTCGTACGGGCGGTCCGGGAGGTCGCCGAGCTGCGTACCCTGCCGCTCCAGAGCCGGGACCACCGCCGCGAGGGCGAGGGCCAGGGCGAACGGGAGATCCCGGACCGTGATCGGCCACTGCCGCCACAGATCCGGGAGCCTCCGGAGCTTGATCACTGGGTGACTGTAGCGGTTGCCGGGGCCTGCGCCGTGCGGTGGCGGCGCGGGACGATGTGCCCGCGGCGCTTGGCCAGCCACAGGAACACCACGGTCAGCACCACGCCGGCCAGCACCGCGTACAGGCTGCCCTCCGGCCCGAAAGCGCCGCCGCTGAGCGCGACCGGCCCCGACGTCGAGGCCTCGAGCAGCCCCTTCGACTCGCCGTTGCCCGAGACCACGACGCTGAAGATGCCGCCGGCGGCGAAATTCCAGCCGAAGTGCAGGCCGATCGGGACCCACAGGTTCCGGGTGGCGGCGTAGCAGGCGGCCAGCATGAACCCGGCCTCGATGGCGATGGCGGTCGCCCCCCACAGGGTGGCGTCCGGGTTCACCAGGTGGATCGCGCCGAACACCACGCCGGTCAGGGCGAGAGCGATCCAGGTGCCCGTACGCTCCTCGATGATGCGGAACAGTACCCCCCGGAACAGCAGCTCCTCGGTGACCGCGACGGCCACCATGAATCCGAGCAGACCCAGCGCTCGCGTCGGCGAACCCCAGCCCTCGATGTGGTAACCGCCGAGGAACGCGATGTTGGCGATGACGGCCGCGAACATGGCGAAGCCGATGAGCGTCCCGCGGCCCAGCTTCCCGCCCCAACCGTCCTGGCCGAGCTCGGTCGGCTCACGGCGCTCGGTGCGCCGCACGACCCACCGGTAGACGACCACGCCCAGCACCGCCGTCACAGCGCCGATCACCAAGGTGAGGAAGAAGTTGCCCTCGACGGCGGCCATGCTCTGCCCGCCGACGAGGACGACGGCGGCGACGGCGAGAAGTTGTTTGACGAAGCGCATGCTGACTCCTTCGCAGACCGCGACCGGAGCGTCGCGGACACAAAGAAACCTATGGAGTTCCGTCGCCACAATCGTCCCCGTGCGGTGGACACTTGCGGGTAGCTCGCACGGGGGACATGACCCTCTCCGGAGTCCGGAAACCCGGTCAGACATGGCGAGATCCGCCGCCCGCCGCGCCCCGTCCGGCCGTGGGACCTGGACGAACCGGCATCGACAGTGCGTCCCATCCGCTCACGATCTTGGAGGTACCTTGAAGCTCCTGCTTACGTCCGGCGGTGTGACGAACCCAAGCATCCATTCGGCGCTCGTGCAGCTTCTCGGTAAGCCGGTCTCCGAGTGCCGGGCCCTCTGCGTCCCGACAGCACAGTGGGGTCACCCGATGTGCGGACCGGCATCGGTGCAGGGCTTCGTGGCGGCCGACCCCGCTTCCGGTTGGCGGTACCTGTCTGGCCTGGGCTGGGCTTCGCTCGGTGTCCTCGAGCTCACGGCGCTGCCCAGCATCGGCGCAGAGCGATGGATTCCCTGGGTCCGGGAGACCGATGTGCTGCTGGTCGACGGTGGCGACGCGACGTACCTGTGTCACTGGATGCGAGAGTCCGGGCTGGCCGATCTGCTGCCCTCGCTGCTCGACACCGTCTGGGTGGGGGTGAGCGCGGGAAGCATGGTGATGACACCCCGGATCGGGTCCTACTTCGTCGAGTGGCCGTCGGCGCCGGACGACCGAGCTTTGGGAGTCGTCGACTTCTCGATCTTCCCGCACCTGAACCTCTTCCCCGCGAACACCCTGGCCGACGCCGAGCGGTGGGCGGCCGACATCGGCGTCCCGGCCTACGCCATCGACGAACAGACGGCCATCAAGGTCGTCGACGGCTCCGTCGAGGTGATTTCTGAAGGGCAATGGACGAAATTCGGGTAATTGTCAGCTCGGCGGCCATCCGGGTCTGCCGCGATCCGCGTAGCCGAGTGGCGACATCGCTCCTGTGCAGTGCAGACGCGCAGGCCGCAGCCTCTACTGGTGGTCGTGCCCGAGGGTGAGGCCTGGACCGCCCCTCGGCAGGCAACGGCCGCGCTGGCCGAGGCGAGGTGGCACTGGTGCCGTCGCCGGGTGTGCACGCTGGGCCCATGCCTGCGCCGGTGAAGTCAGGTCGACCGGTCACGGCAGTGGTTGACCGGACTGGTCGGCGCTGACGGACACGCGCTTTCCGGCAGGACCGAGCCAGCCCTCTGGCCGAGCATCGATAACGCCATGGAACGCACGGTCGGCGGCATGAGCGTGCACCTGGGTTCCATGTGTCATCGACCTGACCGAAACTGGCTGCGGTAGCCTCCGGGGCCGGCAGCATCAGAAAGTTGCAGGCGCGGCACGCCGCGAGCACGCGATAACCATGGTTGCAGGGAGCAGACCCATCGACGCCTCCGACACGATCACCCTGTGGCGGCCCACCGGACAGGCTGAACTCGACCTTGTTGCGGCGTCCGGATGGCGGGCTTGGCCACCACGTCTGCCGGACCAGCCGATCTTCTATCCGGTACTCAACCGCTGGTACGCCACAAAGATCGCCCGCGAGTGGAATGTCCCTGCCGGGGGCGTCGGCTACGTAACCCGGTTCGAGGTCCAGCGTGCGTACCTGAACCGTCACGAGGTTCATCAGGTCGGTGGCCGCGACGTGCTGGAGTACTGGATCCCCGCAGAGGAGCTTGCCGACCTCAACGCTCACATCGTCGGCGCGATCATCGAGGAAGCCGACTACCGCGGTCCCGTGGACGACCAGGAGTTCACCGACGTCCATCACGCGCTGGGCAGAGAGCTACCGACCGCGTGGCGGGCCTACCTGCAAGGTGCGTCGTGGTTCCGGCGAGGGTGGATGACAGGCGGAGCCTATGTTCGGCTCAACACGCCGCGCGAGATGCTCGAGCTGCACCAGGCATGGGATGAGAGCACCGACGCGCACCCCGGCATCGCGATCATCGGCGGTGACGGATCCCGCGAACAGCTCGTGCTCGACCTGCGCAGCGACCCCGCACCGGTGCTGCTGGTCGACATCACCAGCAGCGGATGGGACAACGCCATCCGGCAAGCCGATGATGTCGGCGAACTCATCGACCGCATCGAGGCGGGCACCTTCGCGTTCGACTTCGAGGATTAGCGGACATCGGCAAGCGGCCCAACGCGCACCTCGCGGCAGATGCGGATGCCGCTACAGGGGGCTCTGAGCCGCTCGCCTACACGTTGTCGCGCCCGGCTATCTCGTCGCTGGACATCCGGCTGATCGTCCTGCCGACTCCGGTCTCCATCAGCGTCCGCAATGGTGGGACGAGACGGCTTTCCGATCTCAGATCCGGGTCATGGTGGAGGCGTAGCCGCCTCCGCCGGGGTAGGTCCATTCGCCGGTGACCGTGGTGTCGTCGGCGCTGAACGTGCCCTCGTAGTAGGCCGGGCTGCCTTTCGCGCCGGCCCAGATAATCAGCTTGTCGCCGACGAGTTCGTAGACGTAGTCGAAGGTGTTGCCGGCCGCGTCGTAGAACCGCGACACCACGTCCGCGCCGACCGGCTCGCCGAACGGGTGCAGGTTGCCGATGACCTCCAGACCGGTGACGGGTTGGCCGAACTGGCTCAGTTCGATGTGCTGGAGCAGGAAGAACCGGCCGGCCATCCACTCGTACCGCACAGTTCCCTCGGCGCCGCCGGTTACCGACCAGGTGCCGACCAGGCGGTCCAGTGCGGTCAGTTCGGCGCTCGGCTGGGTGTTCTCAGACATCGTGTCCTCCTCGGTGGGTGTTTGCCGGTACCTCGGAGGCGGCGCCCGGGCTTTGACATCGACACGATGTGACTCAGGTCGCACTTCTCGTGCGTCAAAGTTCGCGGTGCGGGCGCGAGGTAGCGGCAAACACCCACCGAGGAGGAAGTCATGACCACCATCGCCGCCACCGTTCCTGCCGTCCGCCGCTCGTCCGACCGCCTGCTCCTTGCCGGCGGCCTCGCCGGACCGGTCTTTTTAACCTCGGCCGTGACGCAGATGCTCATGCGGGAGGGCTACGACATCACACGGCACCCGATCAGCCAGCTGGCCACCGGAAGTCTCGGCTGGATCCAGATCACCACGTTCGTGCTCGCCGGCCTCGGCGGGATCGCCCTCGCCATCGGTGTCCGGCGCACGGTCACCGAGGGCACCGGCCGGCGTGTGCTGCCGATCTTCGTCGGGATCTTCGGTGCCGGGCTCGTCGCGGCCGGGGTGTTCACCATGGATCCGGAGTACGGCTTCCCGGTAGGGACTCCTGACGGGCCGGTCGACGAGATGTCCTGGCACAGCATCGCGCACTCGGCGGCGGCCGCCATTGCCTTCACCGCGCTGGCCGTCGCCGCCATCGTGCTGACCATCCGTCACGTCCGCCGTCGGGCCGCCCTGGCGGCGATACTGAACGGCCTCGCCGCGCTCATCCTGCTGATGCCGATGTCGCCGAGCCACATGAGCATCCAGATCGCCGTGAACGGCCTGGTCGCCTTCACCTGGACGACGGTCGTCGCCCTCTCCCTGCGCCGTTCGAGCTGATCGGCGTAGCGTGATCCGAGCCCCGCGAACACGAGGATGACCATGAAGTATCTGCTGCTCAGCTACACACCGGCCGCCGCCTGGGACGCCGCGACCGCCGACACCCCGTCCGAGGAGGCGCTGGCCGCGTTCGCCGCATACCAGCGGTTCGAGCAGGAGCTGATCGAGACCGGCGAGTTCGTCAGCAGCGAGGGACTCGGTCACCCGGCGGTCAGCACCACGGTCCGCAAGACCCCGACCGGCGTGGTCGCCACCGACGGCCCGTTCGTCGAGCTCAAGGAGGTCCTGGCCAGCTTCGCGGTGATCGACGTGGGCAGCCAGGAGCGCGCCGTCGAGATCGTCTCGCGGATGGTCGAGGTTCTGGGCGAGCCGATGGAGATCCGGCCGATCATGGGCGCGGACTTCGCGGCATGACCCGCCGCATCCAGCATCGCCGGACTGCGGCAGGCCGGGAGGGCACCCGAACGGCGGTACCGGCGTGACGCCGGACGTCGAGCACCTGCTGCGCACCGAGGCGCCGCAGGTCCTCGGTGCGCTGGTGCGGCGCTTCGGCCACTTCGACATCGCCGAGGACGCGGTACAGGAGGCCCTGCTCGTCGCAAGCCGAGCGTGGCCGACGGACGGCGTTCCGGAGAACCCGCGCAGCTGGCTGATCCGGATCGGGTACCGGCGGATGGTCGACCTGCTCCGCACCGACCAGGCCCGACGCCGTCGCGAGCGGCACGCCGGCATGAGCGAGCTGGCGATGCGGGACCCGATCCGCCAGGCAGGCCGTGCGCAGGAAGCCGACGACAGTCTCACGCTCCTGCTGCTGTGCTGCCACCCCGCGCTGAGCCCCACCTCCCAGGTGGCGCTCACCCTCCGCGCGGTCGGCGGCCTGACGACCGCGGAGATCGCACACGCGTACGGGACGAGTGAGAACACCATGGGCGCCCGGATCAGCCGCGCCAAGCAGCGACTGGCCCGCGCCGGCGCCCGGTTCACCCCGCCGACCGACGCCGACCGCGACAGCCGGATGAACGCCGTCATGCAGGTGCTCTACCTGATCTTCAACGAGGGCTACACCGCCTCCACCGGAGACGAGCTCTCTCGCGTGGACCTCACCCGCGAGGCGATCCGGCTGACCCGCATGCTCCGCGACTCCCTGCCGGACGACCCCGAGGTGACCGGGCTGCTCGCTCTGATGCTGCTCACCGAGTCGCGGCGCGCTGCCCGTACCGACGGCGACGAACTGGTGCCGCTGGACGAGCAGGACCGGACACGGTGGGATCCCGAGCTGATCCGCGAGGGCACCGAGCTGATCGACAGCGTCTGGCGGCGGTGCGAGGTCGGCACGTACCAGTTGCAGGCCGCGGTTGCGGCCGTGCACGCCGCGGCCGCGTCGCCGGACCGCACGGACTGGCCCCAGATCGCGGCGCTGTACCTGGGACTGGAACGGCTCAGTCCGACCGCGCCGGTACGGCTGAGCCGGGTGGTCGCAGTCGCGCACGCGTACGGGCCGACCCGGGGGCTGGCACTGCTCGACGACCTCAACCGGGGCTACCACTTGGACGAGGATCCGCTGACCCGGCAACGCGAACGCGCGATCCGCGCACATCTGCTTGAGATGACCGGTGACACGGCCAGCGCGGCGGCGCGGTACCGCGAAGCAGCCGCTCTGACCCATAACCAGTTCGAAGAGCGGTACCTCCAACGCCGAGCCCACCGCCTCGGCTGACCGATCGTCGGCCGGCGTCCGCTCATCGGCAGAGCCCTGAGCGGCTGATCATGTTCCGGAGGCGATGTAGGCAGCGAGGATGTAGTTGGGGTGCCGGTCGAGGTTCTTACGGGCGCGGTCGTAGCGCGTGGTGGTTCGCGGGTCGGCATCGTGTGGTCGCTCATCAGCAGCAGGCGCAGCATGGCGGACGCGTTTGCCACGCCCTGGTGGGCCAGCGCAGCAGCACGGCGGACATCAAGCCGTGGCGATAACCGGCTGGGCGAGAAGCCCAGCGGAAGTCGAGTACTGTGATCGGGATTGACATCCCGGCCACCCCACGCACCGACTCCGACCCGGGCGGATGAGGCTCTCGTCAGCGTCAGCGTCAGCGTCAGCGTCAGCCCGTCTCCGCTCGGATCGCCGACAGCATGACGTCACGGGCCGGTACGGGTGAGTCCTCGGTGATGCGGGTGAGCCCGGCGAGCCCGACCCCGAGCATGAGGATCCGCCAGGCGGCCGTTCGCGCATGCGCGGCGTCGGAGTCCGCGGCCAAGACGGAGGCGAGGACGTCGGTCAGCCGGGTGAGCGTCTCGACGTAGCTCCTCGCGACGAGGGGCCGCTGCTGCGCGTGTGCGTTTGCCTCGGCCCACCGCGCAAGCGCGTGCCCGTCCCCGTCGGTGCTGACGAGGTCGGCGAAGAAGAGCACGAGGGCGTCGTACGCAGAGAGGCCCTGGATCTCGTGCTCGTACTCATCGATCTGCTGCGCGGCGTAGAGCCGCCAGGCCTCCCCGGCGAGCTCGTCGGTCGACGCGAAGTGGTGGTGGATCTGGCCCTGCGACCCGCCAAGCTCGTCCGCCACGATTCTGGCCGTCACCGCACTCAAACCGTCGCGCCCGACCACGGCGGCCGCCGCCTCCACGATCGAGCGGCGCCGCTCGGCACGCGCCAGATACGCCATCATCCCCTCCCTCGTACGCTTCGCGGAGTGCTCGACACCGAGCGTAGGAACGACACGGTACGCATGCGCAGCCCCTCCCTGCGCGCCTGAATGATCTCGTCGAGCGGTGGGTCGAGCGGCCCGAGGACGGGGACGCTGTGCACCTTCGTGACGCAGTCGAGGTCGGTGCACACGAGGATGCCGAGCGTGCTCAGCCGCTGGCGCTTGTCCGCGGAGGGGCGTGGCGCGGCGAAGAGGGCGACCTCGTTGAAACGGCGCATGAAGTGGCACAGCGAGCACATGACCGCTCGCCCGCCGAGCTCAGCCCGGTTCGGATTCTGGCGGAGCAATGCGCCCGACGCCGTGCCGTCGATGTCGGTGACCAGGTAGGCGCGCAGTGGTGCTCGGGGATCTCGCCACCCGAGGTAGTCGAGCTTGTCCCACGCGACCTCGTCGAACCTGGCCGGCAGACGCACCTTGCTCCCGACCGCGTCCAGGTTCATGATCGCACCCCGAACCTCGTCCCGGCTCATGGCCCGCACGACGTCACCTCCTGAAAAATTCTGTACACAGTTACAAATTGTAAGTGGGTACAAGTTCACCGTCTAACGATTTCCGGCGCGAGCCGCCGCCCGAACTTCCTGCCCCGCTCGGTAGGAGCCAGCCTCGTCGCCCCCTGCGCCCGCCCGCACACCCGATCCGGCTGCAGGGCCGGAGACCGCCGGTCGACGCACGCGGGGACTCACCGAACGGGTCGATACCGCCTCGCCCGGACCCCGCCTCATCAATCGTTGGCGGACACCACCGCCCGCCTCGCGGTCACATCGTTCGGCGTCGCGGTCATCGGCCGGCGAACCGAACCACGATCCGCTCCACCGCTACTCGACGGGAGATCACGCTGTGCCCCCGTCCGTCCGCGGCTTCCCGGTTCACCGCCGTGGTGCGCTGGGCATCGCGAGCCCAGCCGGCCAGCCGCGAAGCCCGGCCTGCGAAAGGGGCAGCGCCGCCGCAGCGCGTAGAGCGCCGCACTGGCCAGCGCTACCGAACGGCCCTCAGTGCCGACGCCGACCCAGCGGTGGTCACCGGGTGTATCCGACTACGGATCAGAAGGTTAGGGGTTCGAGTCCCTTCGGGCGCACTTCACGATCAAGGCCGTGACCAGCGGAAACGCTGATCACGGCCTTGATCGTTTCCGCGCCTTGGGACAGATTTTCCCAAGGCTTAGAATCTGGTGCTCCGATGGTGCTCCGTAGTCGCTGTGTCGACAGCGCGCCCGTCGGGCATAGCAAGAGAACCGGCTGCGCGTCTGTCGAGGTAGAAGAGGCTGTCCCGGCCCGGGTGGTACTCGTATCAGGGCTGGCGGTGTGGTGGGGAGGCCGATGCTTACGAGGGCATCTCCCAGCGGCGGGGGCACAGCAGCACCCGCAACGCGACGGATGCCTGTTGGGGGACGACGCCGTTGCCGAGGACCCGCAGCGCGCCGGTGCGCGGTAACGCGAGCGCCGGGTCGGTGACGTGGCCGGTGTCCAGGCCCATGAGCCATTCCACGAACGGCGGTGCGAGGACCGGTTTGCCGTGTCGCCCGGTTGGGTCGGCTCCGGCACTGGACGGCCGAGCAGTAGCTCCCAGCGTGCCACCGCCGCGGTGTAGACGCCCCACCGGTCGACGTCGGGGTGGCCCAGCCCAACCACGGTGGTGCGTAGGTCCGCGCCGCCGTCGCCGTGGCGGCCGGGTCCGCGGGAGTCGGAGGCGCGGGGGGTGGGCAAGGTCCGGGCCGGTACCCGCACGGCCGCCGACGGCAGGGTGAGGTCCCCGTGCGACCCGCGTTGCCCGGGGCAGCCCTTGGTGCCGTCGCTGGCCTTCGGGGTGGGCAATAGCACCTGCGACAGCGGCGGTCGCCACCCGGATCCGGCTCGCCGGCCCGGGGTGCCGGTGTCACTGGCCCTGGGCGTCGGCAGCAGCCGGGCCGCGTCGGTCAGGGTGCGGCCCGCGTGTCCGGTGGGTGTGATCCGCGCGGCGGTGACATTCGATCAACGGGATCAGGTGGCGGGTGCGGACGGGGTGTCCGTGGCGTGATCTGCCGCCGGAGTACGGACCGTGGCAGACGGTGTATGGGCTGTTCAGGCGGTGGCAGCGCTCGGGGGTGTGGTCGCGGATCCTCACCGCGTTGCAGGCCAGGGCGGACGCGGCCGGCTTGGTCTGCTGGGAGGTCAACGTCGACTCGACGATCTGCCGGGCTCATCAGCACGCCGCCGGCGCCCGACGCGACGGCGACGCGCAGCGGGAGCCAGCCGGTGGGGTGGTGTCTGAGCCTGCCGATCACGGACTCGGCCGGTCCCGCGGTGGCCTGACCACGAAGATCCACCTGGTGTGTGAGCAGGGCCAGAAGCCACTGTCGATCCTGGTCACCGCCGGGCAGCGCGGGGCTCGCCGCAGTTCGTGCCGGTGCTGCGGGGTATCCGGGTGCCCCGGCTGGGACCAGGCCGACCACGGCAGCGGCCGGTTCGGGTGCGCGGCGACAAGGCGTACTCGTCGCGGGCCAACCGTGAATATCTGCGCCGCCACGGGATCAAGGCCACCATCGCCGAGCCCGCCGACCAGGCCCGCAACCGTAAGAAGCGCGGCGCAGCCGGTGGCAGGCCACCAATGTTCGACGTCGAGGACTACAAGGCCCGTCACGCCGTGGAGTGCGGCATCAACCGGCTCAAACGCCACCGGGCCGTGGCCACCCGCTACGACAAACTCGCCGTCCGCTTCGAAGCTGCCGTGCACATCGCCGCGATCAACGAGTGGCTCTGACCACCGAGCAACACCTCATGCGAAGCTGAGCCCGCTGACCAGCAGAGCAGGGAGACACCGGATGGCCGCCGACTACTACTACGCCGACACCGAGAACGGCGACCACATCGACGACCCCTCCGAAGACGCCCTGTTCATGCTCATCGACGAACTGAACCACGCTGACAACACCTTCGTCACGATCAACCCTGCCGACGACGACCCAGCCTGGTACGCCTCAATCTCACTGCTCGACGACGACACCTACGAAGTCGAACGCCGTGACACCCACCAGCACATCCACGACCTCACCACCGAGACCGACCCCGGCCACATCGCCAGGGACCTCACCATCTGGCTAGCCGGCCGCCACTACCCCAACCGACCAGCCTGAACCTCAGTCCGTACTTCTGAAACAGGCCCTAGTCCTGGCCCCGCCCACCACCGGCCAGCATGACCAGCTGCTCGTCTCGCCACCCCGGCTTCTCACGTCGTAAGGAGGACCTGGGCACGACAAGCCAGACAGCGAACCTGTGCCATCCGCCATCGATCCGATCGAACGTGAGCCATCCCCGTGCTCTACTCCTTGAGAGACAGAAGCCTCTCGGCTCGTCCACCTCTCGTGAGGAGGAGCTACGTGCGGAACGCTGGCGATCGTGACACCGCCCACCGAGTCCCCGTTTCCGCGTACGTGGTCATGCTGGGTTGGCATGGCCTGGTGATCGTCGCCTACTTCTTCCTCCTCGACCGGCAATCTCACACGAGGGTGAATTATGACTACTCACCGTGGGAAGAAATGTGGATCTTCGGGGTCACCGTCGGCGCACCAGTACTCCTCGGCACCCTGCTGACTGGCGTGATCCTGCTCCGGAGGCTTCTGGCGAGAAGCCGGATCAACGGCATCGTGCTCGGTACCGCCGCCGCCTCGCCGATGCTTCTGTTTGTGGCGGTGGCCGCCGGTCCTTTCCTGCGCTGAGGATCCGAGCTGCTCGGCGGCCCGGCGTGGCCGACGCTGGCGATGCTGGCCGAGGTCGACGGCATCGGCCTGAGCGACATCGGCGAGCACGACAATCGTGGCCAACACCAACGAGGGCCTGGCCGCCGCTCGCGCACGGGGGCAGCGCCGCGGCCGGCCACAGGCGATGACGCCGGAGAAGGTGGCGTACGCGCTGCAACTGCTCGCCGAGCCGAACCGCACGATGACCTCGATCGCCAAGCTGCTTGGCGTATCCCGTAGCACTCTGTACGGCGCGCTGCCTGGCCTCATTCCGGCCCAACACGAACAGGTCGCCCTGGGAGACCGGCGAGCCAGCCGAATCATTCAGGATCTGTAGTGAGGTACGCCTCTACGATGTGGGTGAGGAGTCTTCGTGGCTGGTGTGAGTTCTCTCTGGGCGCACAGCCCTGTTCCTGGCCGTACCCAGCGGCATTCTCTTGCCGAGCATCTTCGAAGCCCCGCGGAGTTGGCGCGACGGTTCACCGTTTCGTTCAGTGGGGGCGACGTGGCGTACTGGCTTGGTGCGCTGCATGACGTGGCTTCTCCGCCGTGAGGGCTGTCTCGCCAGCAGAGGCAGGACGGCTATACGAACGAGAAGACACGTTCCCCGGGTCCACGACCGCAGCCAGAACCGCTCCAGGAGCGAGGGCCGGGTCATCAGCGCGGATTGTCTCGGCCTCGAAGGTGGCGAACCCAGTGCCACTGATCCGCAGGCGGAGCTTCAACCCGGGGTCCTCCTCACCAAGGTAATTGGACACGGTCAGGATCTCCGCCGTTGCGGCGACACCGGTAGCGGCGAGCTGGCGCGCGTCGCGGCGCGAGCGAGTGACCAGCCGCAAGCCCCAAACTCCGAAGCCGCCACCGACGATCGTCGCCAGTAGGCCCCCGACGAGCAGGCCCCAGTAGTCTGCGGCAGCCAGGATCCGGCCCTGCGACACGACGACGAACAGCAGGGCCGGTCCGGGCAGACAGATCGCCAAGAACATCACTCGGCAAAGCAGTGCGCCGATCGGACCAATGCGCGTCTCCGCCTCTCGGGGTGCAGTCGTCACCCCCACAATCTAACGACCTGGTGCACGGTTGCGATCCCTTGAGCGTCGATGACGGTTGTTTGTGCCATGACCGATGCTGCGATCTGATGCCTCCGCGACCTGGACGCGGAAGCGGAGGCGATGTCTACGCGTTTCTGGGAGTCCTTCGCCCGTTACGTTCGTCCGGTCCTGGACAGATTCACGACGCGGCACCCCAGGTCACGGGCGTACGGTCGGATGCGGTCGCAGATAAACGGTGAGCTGATCGTGTGGAAGCGAGCCGGACGAACTCCGCGCTGCTTCAGCGGCGAGTAGCCGCCGGACGCGGTCTACTACGCTTGGTCACCGGCCACCCGGCCCGCTACGTGCTGTTCGATCTGGTGGCAGCCGCCGAAGGTCGGCCCGGCCTGTACGCCTCCGTCGGTCTGAGCACCAGCGGTTACAGGTCGTCGCCGTCGAACCAGTCGTCCTCGTCGTCGAGGCGGCGGGATGTGCTGCGGTGGCGACGGTCCTTAGGGGTGACGATGTCACCGAAGTCGTATTCCGCGTGTGCATCGGCAATACCGAACGTGACGCGCGGGTCTAACGGGTGCTCGCAAACGATCGGTTCGGTGCCGTCGTAGTCGACGAGTTCCCAGGTGCTGCCGTAGGCGTCGACGAGCTCGCAGGTCAGATCGTAGACATCGCCGGTGGTGGGATCGGTCCAGCTCGTGGGGAGTTCGGAGGCGTACCTGTCCGGTGTGACTGAGCCCAGGTCCCGGTGAACGTTCAGGTCCCAGACCCGGACGCGCTCGCTGGCACTCGCCGCGAGCACGATCGTGCCGCCATGCCGGGTGCCGCAGGCGATCGAGGAGATGATGCCGATGTCGCGGCCGTCGAACAGCGGTGGTCCGAGCTGTAGGCGTCGTCGGACGTCCCACACCCGCACGTCCTTGCCGCCGCTGATCGCGACGATCTGCCCGGATACCTTGGCGAGTGCGACGGCATGCACCCTGCTGTCGTGACCGACCAATGTCGCCGCCGGTCGGTCGGGATCGTCGAGATTCCATAGCCGGACGGTGCCATCCCTGCCGCCGGAAACGGCGATCGGCCGGCTGCCGAGGACCCCGTATGCGACCGCCTCGACCTCGGAGTCGTGGCCGCGGAGCGGCTGGCCAATCTGCTGGCACCGGTCGAGGTCCCAGATTCGAACGGTGTGGTCCTCGCTGGCGGTAACGGCGATCGGGCGGCCGTGCATCGCCCCACAGGCCACGGATCTGATGACGGAGGTGTGGCCGCGCATCGGGCCGCTGAGCCGCCTTCCGGTTGCCGCATGCCAGACCTGTACGGTCTGATCGTAACCACCGGTTACCGCGATTAGCTCGCCGTTGAGCTGTGTGCAGGCGACATCACAAAGACCCAGGTTGACGCTGGTGTGGCTGAGCTGCCGTCGCTCCACCAGGTCCCACACTCGTAGACCACCGCCGACAACGACCGCCACCGGGCGCTCCCTCATTACCCCGTATGCGATGCCTCCCCACACCGAACCAACGTCCGGGACGGTGAACGGGTCGCCCATCTGCTGATGGTCGTCCATGCTCCAGACCTGAAAGGAGTGGTCGCCGAGGGTGAGCGCGACGCGGCGGCCGTCGACGAGTCCACACACGACACGACGGATGCCGGCTCCGCTCAAGGGCGGGACGATCTGCGGGCCGAACCGTCGCGGTATCCGTGGATTCACCCCTGGCATTCATCCTCCGCAACGCCGATCAGGAGAAGGAGAATACCGGCTCACCGCCGATGCGGTATTGGCCTGGGTCTGTGCGGGAAAGAGAGCTGCATGACCTGGCCCGGCGCAGCCGTTGGCCGGTGTCGTGCGGGATTCCGGCTTGCCGGAGGCCTGGATCTGCGCGGGCGTTATTCGGGATCTCGTTCGCAGTGAGCGGTATGGCGACGGCGGCGCCCCTTCACGGGTGCGGGACGTCGAAGTCGTCTTCCTCGACCCGACAGACCTGAGCCGCGACAACGACGACCGGGTCACACCGAAGGCTGGCGACGACCTGGCGGGAGCCAGTGGGAGGCGAAGAACCAGCACAGCACCCGTCGCGGCCCGGTTACGTCCGGCGGGCGCCGTGGCGGGGCGGGCCTGCTGTGCTGGCTCGGTGGTCCGGGACAGCAGGTGGAAGGCGCGGTCGGGGGCACTGGTGGAGGGATCAACTCCGGTCTGCTGGCCCGGCGGCTGGACCGGCCGCTACGCGGAGCACGTCTGATGTTTTGCGGCCCTCCCGGGCTGGGTAGTGGCCAGGCTGCAGGGCCAGCCCGGCCACTACGAGGGGACCCGCGCTGCCGTCGTGCCATAACCAGAGGCGTTTGAGATCGGGCATGACTCGCACGCCAAGTTGGTGGGCCATCGAGTCGATGGCCTCGATCGTGGCGGACGGGCGTAGTGACTCGTAGGTCGCTGGGGCCTGTTCCCGCAGCCACCGCTCCAGCCTCGCTCAGACTGACGATCATCGACACGGACCCCGACCCGCTGATCATCGCGTTGACCGTCGCCGAGATTCGCCGACTCCTCAACGCCTTCGTCCTCGACGTGGCGCTACCGCCGGAGCACACCCTGCGCTGGTCAATCTGGCGGCGAACATCCCAAGCCCGAGCCCGCCGATCCCACTATCAGCGCAGACAGGCCAAGTGACGTTGGAATATTAGCCAGGCTCCCTCGCCTGGCAGACCCGGGGTGGCGGCTTATCGCCATAGTTCAGTTCCGGGCAGTAACGGAGCGTGGGCTTGGGGGAGACGGCCCATTCGTATCGAGCAGCCTGGTAGCCCATGAATGTTGTGCGTCCGCAGCAGCGGAAGTATCCGCCTGCCTCGTCACGCAGCTCGTAGCTTTGGGTCACCCCATCGACCTCAAGGTCGACGCGCAGGTAGTAGTTCCACCCCCCGATCGGAAATTTTTCGCCGACCGACTCGGTGCCGGACAGGTCGACCAGCAGCCGGATCGTCTGCCCTGGTACGAGCAGGTGCGGCCCGCCGAGGTCGAGGATGTCGGGCGTGGCCGTGGGGGCGGGAGGTTCTTCACGGCAGGCCACCTCCACCCACGGGCCCTGCTCCCGCTCCCGGGCAATCTGCGCAACCGGCACAGCCACGACTCTGTGAACCGCCACGTCTACGCGGCGCTCGCCGCGAATGGTCAGTAGGTGGAGGGGTTCGAAGCCGACGGGGACGGCACCTCTGCGCTGTGCCCACGAGGCGAACTGCTGGCAGTCCCGTACCTGCGATGGTGGGACCGTCCGAGCCTGCGCCTCCGCGACTTCGAGGGCCAGCTCGCTGCTGTTCCGGGTGCCCGCGAGCGTGGCGGCCAGCGAAACCCCGTCGGCGCTGCTGGCTGTCGGACCGGCGGAGGACGGGCTGCCCGTGGGTGCCGCCTGGGGCGGCAGCGCCGGGCGGTCGTCGTCGCCATCGTCGCGTAGGGCTTGGACCACGGCAAAAGTCAGTGCCCAGGACAGCGCAAACGTGGCGAGTAGCACGGCGCCCCGGCGCCTGGCGTTCATATCAGCGGCTCGAAAGGGCCGGGGCCGTCGTATACGAGGCCCATCTTCGCCATGCTGAAGTAGTAACGGTCCTGGTAGTGGCGGGCCAGGCTGGTGCTGCGGAACGGCTGCCCATCGTGATCGACGGTGACCACCCGCTTCTCGCCGTCGAGGTCGAGGTCGAGGTCGATGACCCACTCGTGGTACGACCGGTCTGTCTGAGCCTGCACATCGATCGTGATCGGTTCACCCGGCGCGAGGGTTAACGAACGGTCGTCGACATATGCCCCGCCGAGTCGCTTGTCGGGTCCGATGACCCGCGCGACGCTGTCGGGCTCGTCCAGGTCAAAGCCGATCTTCAGCGGCTCCCCGTCGCCCTGGCTTTGCTGGAACACGTACGCGTGCGGCAGGGGCGCCGAGCGACGCAGCACCCGGGCCCGGATCTGGGTGACGAAGACCGGGGCGGCCCACTGCCCGACCACCGAGAGCCGTACCCGGGTCAAAAGTCGGTACGGGTGCTTATCGCTGGTACTAACAACCGCGTCGATGCCGCGTTCGGTGGCGATTTCCGCGAAGGCTGGCGTGCCCAGCCGCTGTCGGACCTCAGCTGTCAGGGGCGCGACTGCCAACCAGATCTTCGCCTCGTCGGACCGGTCGTAGTAGTAGGCATTCAGCGACAGCGGGGCTTTCCGGCGGGCTTCCTCACGCTTGGCGGCCTCTACCGCACGATCGTCGCGTATTGCCTGCGCAGGTGAGGTGAGTCGATCGTCCAATTCGGTGACCAGTGCGGTGAAGATGGCGGCTGCGGCCCCGCCACCAGCCGCCCAGAGCAGGTTCCGGCGAGAGAACACCGTGTTCTCCTCCCGCATGGGCGGGTCGCCCGCGCCACCCTGCGTTTCATCGTCCTGCCGGGGTGGACCGGCGCGGTCGGCGCGGCGTTCCTGTCCCGTCGCCGGGGCGCTACTGTCCGGTTGCTCCGTCGACGGGACTGAGGGCGGCTTCTTCCGACGCCGACCTGGCCGTTTACTGGGCTTGGACGACGGCACGTATCCCCCTCAAACAACGACCAGCGCGAAAGCGCGACGCTCTTGACCATCGAGTACCAGGGCGGAAGGCCCTAGTAACAGTGCAGAATACAATAACCCGGCAAATGTTCGGTTCGCCCTCACAGCGGGTCTACGTGTGGCCCACAGCCACCGCGCGATCTTCGGTTGTCCGCAGAGACCACCGATGATCGACCCGGTGGCCGTCCTCATGCCTACGCCACGCCCAATGCCGAAACCAAGTGACGTTGGAGTATTAGGCGGGCTGAGGACAGGAGAGTCGACAACGCTGCTGAGCGAGATGGCCTTTGTGCTCTACTCCGGGAGCGGCGAAGAGCGCATCGCGGCGTACCTCGCCCGCGCTGGCATCGGCTCCCACGCTGGCACTGATTCGGTGACGCGGTTATGTCGATGAGCTGTCGGAGCTTGAGTGCCGCAGCTGTGGTGAGTTGGGGTGGCGTCGGTCGCGGACGTAGACGACGGCGGGTTTGCCGGCAGTTGACGCGCCGCCGATCCACCTCGTTTCTTGTCATCGGCCGCTGCCTCGGGTGGTCAGGGGCCGTCAGGTGGGCGTGCCTAGATTGATTTTCAACTCGTGCGGCGCGGGCGGGGAGGGGTGGAGGTGTTCGGTTTCGCGAGCGAAAGGGGGCACCGACGAGTCCGGCGGTGCCCCCTTTCCGGGGCCGGTGTTACTCGCTGACGACGACTATCCGACGTCGCCGGGCGAGGAAGAACAGTGCTGCGCCGATCGCCACCGCACCGCCGCCGATTCCGCCAATGAGCGCCGCGTTCGCCCCGGTGACCGGCAGGCCACCGCCGCCACCGCCGCCACCGCCGCCACCGCCGCTGACCGTGACGACCAGCTTGACCTCGTTGTTGGCCGGGTTGGACTCGGTGCTTTCCGGGAACGATCGGACCCGCAAGGTGCCGTTGTCACCCGGCGTGGAGATGATCCGGAGCTTCATCTTGCCCTTGACGCCCTGGTAGCCGGAGGCCTTGGCCGGGAACTCACCCTCGGTGCTGCAACTGACCTCGGGCAGTTCCTTGGCTGGGCGGCCGTGCTCGTCAAGGAAGTAGCACCAGGGCCCGTCGTACTGAGCGTCGTTGACCAGCACGGTGCCGGTCGGTGCCTTGAACGTCCAACCGGCCCCGCCGTCGGCCGGGCCGTTGTTGATCACCGTGTACGGAATCTCGACGATGTCGCCGATGCTGCCGCTGACCGACCCGGCGGTGACAGCGAAGTCGTGCGTGTTCGGCTTGGTCCAGATGGCGAAGCCGGCCCAGTTGTTGTCGGTGTTGCCCTCACTTCGGGCAGCGATCCGGGTGGTGGGCTTCAGATCGGCGATCGCGTCCGCGAACTTCTTGCCGGACGATCCCTTGCGGGTCAACTTTGTCGGTGCCCGCTCGGACTCAAGGTCGTCAACGAGGCCGACCTGAACGGATCCGCTAGTCTCCTCGGGGCCGCGTAGGTTCTTGCCGAACGCGGCGTGGAAGAGCGACTCGCCGGTCTCGTCGACGAAGACGAGTCCTTCGCCGACACCGAGCGGGTCCAGATCTGGAGGTGCCGGGCAGGTGACCACATTGGGGCCGTACACGTAACCGGCGGGGTGCTCCCCCGGCCACCAGTCCCGGTACTCGCAGTCCGAGTACTGCTCGACGATGCCGGCGCCCGTGGGCACCGAGATCTGGATGTACCAGTCGCCAGTAGCTGTGTCGCCGTCGTTGTAGATCGCAGCCGCTACCGGACGCACGTCACCGCCGCCGACGCGGTCGTTCGCGCTGTTGATATCCGCAGTGGACGCGACCAGATCAGGGCCGCTCGCCACGATCGTGACCTCGAGGTCACCACCGCCGGTGTATTCGGCGCCGTCCGGGCCGAAGGCGCGTATCGTGCCCTTGACCGATCCGGCGGGGCCCGGCTTGGATTGTTGCTTGCTCTTCAGTTCGAACGCGTGCAACCACTCGGTGTGCTCCGCGGCCAGGCCAGAAAGTTCGCATGTGACGATCTGGCCGCCGAGCTCACAGTAGTCGATCCAGTCCGGCACACTGACATTGACGCCACGCAAGCCACTGACATCGAATGTCATCGTGACGTCACGGGCCGGCTCGTCGCCCCAGTTGTAGGCGTAGGCACCGATCAGTCGACCACTGTTGTCGACTGCACCGTGGGTGTCGTAGGAGATCTCAAGCTGCGGCCCTGCGGCCAGCGCGGGAGAAGATATCGAAGCACCGACGGACGCGGCGACGATCAGCGCGGCCGCGCCCGCCGCTAAGCGGCTCTTAAGGGAGGACATGAGGCTGGAAGCTACCTGACCGACCACGCCACACGCACTGAGCCTGCCACGCGACAGGTTGGTTCCTGTCCGTAGCGCAACTGGTGCCCGGAGTCGCCTGCCGTTGATCGCCTCACGTTCTGTTCGCCCCCGGGCGGACAAACATACCTCCATCGGGACACCTCATCCCGTCGATTCGCCCAAACCCCACCCATCACAAGACCACATCGGACGTTGGTGTTGCGTTGGCGGATTGGTGGGCACGCCGAGCCGTGTCAGCGGGCGCTGGTCAGAGAGCTGGGCGATTCCGGTGAACGCGGCGGCCACCCGGGTCGCGGGCAGGGCTTCGGTGGTGAGTTCGTAGGATCCCGCGTCAGGCGTTCGACGCCCCGTGGCGCTTCGGTGGAACGGCTCGCAGCTGCTTCACGCTCGTCGGTGGCAACGCGCGTATGAACGAGAGCTCCGGTCTGGGCAAGCCACAACAGCTCGTCTCACAAACTGGTGCAGCCGATGACCTCATCGCTATCTGTGGTGAGGATCCACGTCGGGATGTCCGGGTCGACGGCCTGGGCGGCGAGTTCGTCGGCCGCAGCTGCCAGTCCGCCAGGCCGTACTGCTGAAGCTGGTCGGCGCGAGCGTGGATCATCGCGGCGAGGGACCTCTCACCATCGGCGGTGGCCAGCCCCGCTGTAGCACGACGATGGCCCGCTCCCGGTGATTGCCAGGGGTGATGGTGCTCCGTTGGTGCTCGGATATTCGGCGCATGACCAGCACGGCCGGAACTAAACCAGCACAGCACGTCCTGTGCGACCGATTGTCGCCCCGCAGGACGTCGCACTCCACTCGCGGTACCGCCCTGACCAGCAGATACTCAGCCGCTTGTTTCGGCACGCAGCAGCATTCAGCGGTACGCACGAAGTGATGGTTATGCAGCGTAGAGAGCATCTGACGGGTTCGGACTACGGATCAGAAGGTTAGGGGTTCGAGTCCTTTCGGGCGCACTTCACGGTCAAGGCCGTGACCAGCGGGAACGCAGGTCACGGCCTTGACCGCTTCTACCTCTGGGGACGGATCTTCCCGAAGCTTGGAATCTGGTGCTCCGATGGTGCTCCGTTGTCGCTGTGCTGTTTCGGCGGGTCCGTGCCGGCCCGTCCTGACCAGTGGTTCGCGTGTCGACTGGTCTGGATCATGGTTGGATACCGGTGCGTCAGCATGGAACCATTGTCCGATGTGGTTACCGCTATGGATCTTGTCTGCCAAGGTGGGTGCCCGGGCGGCCGGCCGCCGTTGACCTGGGCTGGCGCACGGTGGGCGAGCGGGAGTCTGGACGTCGGCCGGGGCGGGTGTCGGCGGGGGCGGTCGAGAGGTCCATGCATCTGATTCCCGCTTGCGCGACTGCATGGCCGGAGCGAGGTAGCGCCGACCGCTGGGTTGATAGGCGCCAAAGCGACGCGTTGGGCATGGGTCCTGCCGGCGCCGCTGCGCGGGTGGCTTCCGATCGGGGCTCCGCCAAGGTCGGCCTGCCGGCGGTACGTGACGCGGCCGGCCGGTGCGCTGGGCCAGACCGACGTCGGAGGGATTCGGATTGGTCAGGCGCACGCCAATCCAGCCCCTCCTATCGCACGGGACTGCCGCCCGGGGCGCCCCCGGCGATGCTCTCTCATACCGATGAGAGTGCATCGCGCATAAACGGCTGACATCGGAGTGTGTGCGACCATCGTGTCTTGCGTGAGACGACATGCCGATGAGGACGTCACGGTTCAAGAGCTGGCTATGGATCGATGGAAGGACCAAGCCACTTGGTGCAGGTTGTGGTCGTGGGAGCTGGAATCGTCGGTGCCGCGGTGGCGTACGAAGCCGCGCGGGCCGGAGCCGAGGTCGTCCTGCTGGACAAGTCACTTCCCGCTTCGGGAGTGACTGCGGACTCCTTCGCTTGGATCGGCGGCCCACGAGAAGGAGATGTGCCGGATCCCAGCACGGTCCTACGGCGCCGGGTTCTGCAGGACTATCGGCGTCTGGAGGACGAGGTACAAGGCCTGCGGGTGCGCTGGCGAGGCGCCCTGATGTGGGGCGAGCAACAGCTTGACGACGGCCGTCTCGCGCCTGGTGAGCGCCTCGTTGACGCCACAGAGGTCGGGCTGTTGGAGCCTCGCCTGAGGGTCCGGCCGATGCGCGCTCTGCACGTCGAGAGTCACGGCGCCATCGACCCGGTCGCCGTGACACAGGCGCTGGTACGTGCAGCACAGGAACACGGTGCGCGGCTAATGGCGAACTCCGTCGTCACCGCACTGGATCTCCGTGACCGTCAGGTCACGGGAGTGCGGACGTCGACCGGTTCCCTGCCCGCCGACACCGTCGTCGTGACCGCCGGTGTCGACGCGCCCACGCTGTGCGGGCAACTCGGATTCGATCTGCCCGTTGCGCCGTCGCCGGCTCTGCTCATGCGCTTCACCGCCCCACCCGGGCTGGTCCGCACACTGGTCGCCACCCCGCACCTGGAAGTGCGTGAGGCGGCCGACGGCCATTTGCTGGTTGCCGCAGGATACAGCGGGGAGATCGACCACGACGATCTCCGGCGCACGGGCGAGATGATGCTGCGCCGGCTCACCGCCACCTTCGACGCACCGGACGTCAAACTGGTCAGCGTGAGGCTCGGAACGCGGCCCATGCCTGTGGACGAACTGCCGATCATAGGTCCCGTCCCAGGCGTGGGAGGGGTCTACATCGCCGTGATGCACTCCGGCGTCACCCTGGCCCCCACCGCCGGGCGGCTCATCGCCTCGGAGATCGTGGACGGCGTGGAGGCCGGGCAACTCGCGGGCCTGCGACCAGCCCGGTTCCCCTCACGCGCCGAGTGGCGACCGCAGCGGCGGGCCGACGCATGATAAGCCGGGCTGTTCGACCTTCCGTCGATCAGCACAGAATGGTGATCACTTAGACCACGGCAGGGCACGGTCGGTGTCGGATGTTGGGTAACACGTCCGGCTAGACGACTTCTCTGGTTCTGTGTGAGCCACGGTTGGCCGTGCTCGGCTGACATCAGGCGTCCGGGTCTGGTCGCGCACGTCGCCAGGCGTCCTCGAATGCCTCGGCGCTGATTTCCATTGGGGCGTACTGCGGTTCGCGTAGGTCGATGGGTGGGTTCAACGGCCAATCATCGGTTCCGAGGCTGTCACCGTCGGGGCGCTGTTCGACTTGGCGAATGCGGCGGCCGTCTGGTCCCAACTCGGCGGGGTACACGACGCCCTCGTACTCGGCGGAGCCGTCACGGAGGTAGACCGGGCCGCGGTTCGCAAGAACGCCGTAGCCAGGGAAGTCTCGATGAGCCGAACGTTGGTCACGAAGGTCGACCAGTGGACCGTCTATTAGTACTCCAACGTCAGATCGCTTGTCTGCGCTGGTAGTGGGATCGCCGGGCTCGGGCTCGGGATGTTCGTCGCCAGATCGACCAGTGCAGGGTGTGCTCTGGCGGTAGCGCCACTTGAGGACAAAGGCGTTGAGGAGTCGGCGGATCTCGGCGACGGTTCAACGCGATGATCTCCGGGTCAGCGTCGGGCTGCTGCGTGGTGGTGGCGAGGCTGGTCAGGGCGGCCAGGGCGAGCATGGCCAGGGTGAGGAACCGGTGCCAGCCGGTTCAGCCGCGGACCTGGTAGTGGTCCAGGCCGACCTGGCCTTTGCCGGTCTGGAACAACTCCTCGATGCTCCAGCGGGAACCGGCCATCCGGACCAGGGTGTGCAGCGGCATCTGACGCGGTGACCAGCACAAGTAGAAGGTCAGCTCGCCGGTCGTGCGGTTGCGGCGGATGAGCAGCCATCGGTGCTCGACGGGGCTGATGGCGGTGGCGATCCACGCCCACGTAGCCGATCCCGCGGTGTTCCAGGTCAGCGAGCAGGCCCGGCTCCGCGCCGTAGACCTCGTCGCCGGTCACCCACCCGAACGGGACACCAGCCTCGAGCACGGCGGCGATCATCTGCCGGGCCAGGGCCGGCTTCGTCGCGAACCCAACGTCATCCGGCGCACCAGCGGCGGCGAGGCGGTCGGGCCGGTCGCACCAGGTTGTCTCCGGCAGGTAGAGCCGACGATCGATCATCGCCCGCCCCGCCGGTGACACGTAGGCCAGGAATTCCCCGACCTGGCTGTTCCCGACACGACCGGCGGTTCCGGTGTACTGCCGCTGCACCCCGACCGAGCACACGTCCTTCTTCAAGAACCCCGTCTCATCGGTGACCAGCACCGCGTCGGGGTGACCGAGCTGGCCGACCAGCCAGGCCCCGACGTCATCGCGGACGGCGTCGGCGTCCCACACCGCCGTGCGCAGCAGCCGCTGCATCGCCTGCGGATCATCGTGACCTGCTCGCTCCGCAAGCGACCAGCAGGTCTTGCGTTCGGCGTCCGACAGCAGCCCTTCCACGAACTGTCCGGCCGTCCGGCGTGGCTCCACCCGTGCGATCCGGGCAGCGACACACGTCACCGCCTCGTCGAGGACGACCCGCCACCGGGCAGGGTTTACGCTGTGGCCCGCGGCCACCGCACGATCTTCGGTTGTCTTCACAAACCACCGATGATCACGCGGTGGCCGTCTTCATGCCTGCGCCACGCCCAACGCCAACGCCAAACGACGTCGGAGTACTAGTCATCGCGTCGGCCACGCTGCTTCACCTGGGAGGACGTCGTCACCAGCGGTCGTCCTTCGTCGTTCCGGATCGGCTATCGACAGCCTGGTGACGGCCTGGACACAGACATTCGGCGAACCGTGACGAGAGCGCCGGCTCCCTACAAAACGATTGTGCCAGGTTGCTCTATGGGTTTGGGTGCACCATGAGCATCATTTTGAGCACCCCGAGCGTTGATGAGCTGTCACCAGCGGTGGACGCGCTCAAGGGGTGGCAGTACGACGGGGGACCGCTGCATCTGCATTCCGGCGATCTCGGCTGGCACTCGTTACATGGTGCCGAGGCTACGGCCGCTGCCATCCGGATGTGGTCGCGCGACGGGGAGGTTCTCGCGATCGGGCTGCTGGACGGCCCCGAACTGGTGCGCATGGCCGTCGCTCCCAACTGGCGTGATGACGAGGCACTGGCCCGTCGGCTCGCCGCTGATCTGGACGAACCAGGGCGTGTCCTGGCTCCCGACGGTGCGACCGTCGAAGCCCGAGGTGCGGGGCTTCTCACCCAGTTACTGCTCAAGCGGGGTTGGGAGCGGGATGAGCCGTGGACAACGTTCCACCGCAGTCTCTCGGACCCGGTGGAGGACTGCGGTCTGCGCATCGAGACGATCGAGCCCGATCGCGCCGAGGTGTGGGTCGCCGTCCACTGGTCCGCGTTCCGCGGGTCGCCCTTCACTGATGCCGAACGACGCCGCACGGTCGGAGGTTGGCTCACCATGGTTGGTGGCCCGTTCTACGGTGACGGACGCTGCCTCGCCGCATTCGATCAGAACGACGACGCCGTGGCAGTGGCGGCTGTGTGGTCAGCCGGCCCGGGGCGGCCAGGACTGCTGGAACCGATGGGCGTGCATCGCAGTCACCGAGGCCATGGTTACGGCACGGCGATCACGCTTGCCGCCGCTGCGGCCCTTCGTGACATGGGTTCGTCCAGCGCGAGTGTATGCGTGGAGAGTTCCAACGTCGGCGCCGTAGCTACCTACACCTCGGCCGGCTTCACGCCGTCAGACGAGGTGGCCGATCTGCGCCGCGGTTCTCGGTGAACACCGGGCGAAGGTCGATACCCCTCGTGCAGGTAGTCGTGGCCAGCGGGCCGCACTGATCTGGTTCTAGCACTCCAACGTCACTTGGCTTTGGCGTTGGGCGTGGCGCAGGCATGAAGACGGCCACCGCGTGATCATCGATGGTCTGTGAAGACAACCGAAGATCGTGCGGTGGCCGCGGGCCACAGCGTAAACCCTGCCCGGTGGCGGGTCGTCCTCGACGAGGCGGCGGGGTCGAGCCGGCACCCGGGGTTGTGTCGAAGCAGTAACGTATGGCGCCCGCATCGTCGCCGGGGATCAGCTCAGTGCCGGAGGACGTAGGCGAGCGGTCGATAATCTGCGCTGTTTGGATTCTGGAGGGTGAAGGCGTGCGGAAGATCGCTGTCATCGCCGAGCCCGGCGTGTTCGACGCTTGGGGCGCCGCGGTGCTGCTCGGCGAGGCCATGGGGCTCCAAGCGCACAACGTGGGGGACCTCTGCCGAGCGGCAGTGCAGGGTGCCACGGCGTGGGGCTGGCGGTTCGCGAACCACATGCAGGCCGGCGAGCTGATACCGGACGAGGTGATGGGCGAGTTCGTCGCGGACACGTTGGCCGGGTCGCCGGGCTGCTGGCTGCTGTTCGGCTACCCGCGCACTATTCGCCACGCCGAACTACTGGCCGAACACGGTCATGCACCGGATACCGTCATACAGGTGATGCTCGATGAAGGCCGCATTGACCAGGACTGGCGGCTGGCCGCGAAGCGCGATCAGATTCCGCAGATTCTCGCCGAGCACCGCCTGCGCATGGCTCCAGTGCGGGCCTTCTATCATGCGTCCGATACGTTGCACGTAGTACAACAGCCTGCATCGATCGAGGATCTCGTTGCCGATCTGCAGGCAATCGTGTCCGGTGCGAGGCAATAGCCGTCAGACCCCAGACGGTGTACTGATCTGGCGTGTTCTGCGTGTCAGTAACGTGAGCGTGGACGGCACCCCGGCAGGCACCCGGAACTGCCGACGATCGTGAACCCGCCGGAGGAAGGGCGCTATCACGATGACCAGGCGGTCAGAAGATGTAGAAGGTGTAGCTATAGGGACGGCCTCGGTCGTAGAGGGCACGCAACCGTGGTTGCCTGACCTCGGGCAGTCGGGCCAGAACGCTGAGGAAGATCTGGCCGTCCGGCTCGAACCGGTGTCCCGGGAGCAGGGCCGGTAGGGCCTCCGGCGGGATCGGGACCGACCGCCCAACCGGCTTCGGGGTTCGGTAGAACGCGAGGTACCGCCAGGCGTCCCAAGCGAGCGGGATTGGCTTCACCGGTGGGGCCACGGGCCAGAGTTCACCGGTCTGCGGATGTTCCGGGATGAGGGCGAAGTGGCGGTCGGTGTCCGGGATATCGGGCCCGGCCAGGACCAGGGTGCGCTCCGGCCCCGTGCTGCACGGGCCGAGGAGACGGTCGAGAGTGGGCCGGAAGACCTTGGCGACCTGGTGATCCGGATCGCTATAGGGTTGCTGCCCGAGGCGGCGAGCAAGTGTGCCAGCGCCGAGGCTGCGACAGCCGTCCACATCGGGTGCCAGCCGCCGCCCGGTTCAGACGGTGGGACACCGGGCCGTTGGTCGATCAGGTCCACCCAGTCGACAATCGGGTGCGGGCCGGGACCGTCCTCGAGCACGTGGATGGTCAGCGGGTCCAGCCAGATAGCCTGCCGCAGGCCACAGTCGTCGATCCGGATGGCCACCGGCGTGCCGCAGGTGACGCAGACCATGTTGGGCTCGCCACCATCAAGGCCACAACACGCGGAGTCGCCGACCAGCGCCGGGTCGATGACGGCACCGCGGACATCCCCCGGGGCGAGCAACACCTGGCCGACCGGCCCGGCTGAGATGCTGAACCTTGGCGCGTACCAGCCGAGCGCCTCGGCTTCACCGGCTTCAAGGTCGGCCCACCGGCGTCATGGCGAACCTGAGGGCAGCGGATTCACCGCGAACGTGCCGGGCTCCAGTGCCGAGGCGAGCGATCCCGGCCCGTTTCCGTACTTCTGGTCCGCGTGGACGGGCAGTGCCACCCTCGACACCGGAACCGTCAGAGCGGTGTCGCAGATCCGGCAGCCGAAAACCGTCATGCATCCCCCGTGCGTCGGCTGATATCAATATAACGCCCACCCGCGAGCGGCCAGGGCGTGGTCACCACTCGAAAGTCTTCCACTCCCGTGACGGAATGCACCCCTCGCTGGTATCCCAGCAGCGATCAGCCCATGCCTTTGCCACGAGGACCGGACGGCTCAGCACAGCGTCACCAGCTCGCTGTGCCCGCAGCACCAACCCAAGTTGTGGCGAGCACGGATCGGCGGACTGCGAGTATCGCAATTCCCTGCTGTGAGCCATGAGATAGTCAGTGAACTTACCCTCCAGACGTGAGGGCGTCTGCCCCACCAACCGGATCCCCTCCAGGGTCACCTGCGGGCCACGCAGCGCATTGACCGCGATGCCCGCAAGGCCGACCGACTCGTCGTAATAAGCGGTAATCGCCGGCCCAGAGAAGGCCGCGCCAGAGCTTCGCTCAAGCCAGAATTCCGCCCACCCTTCACCGCCCGACGTGCCCTGCGAGACGGCAACGCTGAGAACGCCGTGCACCCTGCCCTGAACCTGGGCGTGCGTCATGCCGAATTCCAACGGGCCGACGCGCTCGAAAGGCGTGAATGACCATTGAAGCCGCTGTGACTCGACCAGAACGTCCCAGATATCCAACGCCATGTCTCCGCCCAGTGGAAGTGCTGCACCT
Organism: Micromonospora sp. M71_S20; assembly: GCF_003664255.1. Taxonomy (NCBI): domain Bacteria; kingdom Bacillati; phylum Actinomycetota; class Actinomycetes; order Micromonosporales; family Micromonosporaceae; genus Micromonospora; species Micromonospora sp. M71_S20. Next base: position 3,775,917 of record NZ_RCCV01000001.1, read on the forward strand.
CAGCCGACAGCAGCGCGAAGATGATAATGGACGTGACTGGCTTGCCGGGCTCACGGTGCACGGATCCGCCGCGATCCGCGTGGCCGCGATCTTCTAGCGATGGTCCCAGACGCTGTGGTGGGGCATGGCGTTGCGGCGCGGATCTTCCTCTCCGAGGTAGTACCCGAGGCGTGAGGCGAGCAGCACCCCGATGTTGATGAAGAACCTCACCTCTCCTCTCAGCGCGGTGGTGCGTTGGATGTCGAGGGCGATGCCGTTGCCCTCGGGGTCGAAATGCCGGAAGACCAGCCCGCGGCGGATAAAGTCGGCGGCCGCCAGGTCGGCTTCGATGGGTTCGACGAACCGTCGTAGCAAGGCGTTCACGAGGCGGCACGGTACCGTCCCCGCGACAGGCCGCAGATCCGGAATCCGGTTGATGATCTCCTCTCGCCACGTCACACGCTTCGCCGCCGCAGCGACGGTCCGTTACCGGGGAGTCAAGGGTGTGGTGCGTGCCGGTGGACCGAGAGTTGATCGGCCAACAGGCCGGCCAGGGGTTGCCGGTCGCGCAGGTCTTCGAAGGTGCCATCGGCGACGACGCGGCCGGCGTCGAGCATCACAACGCGGTCGGCGCGCATGATCGTGGACAGGCGGTGGGCGATCACCAGGGTCGTCCGCCCGGCGCGGGCGGCGTCGAGGGCCTCAGCCAGGTCACGCTCGGTGCGCGCGTCGAGGTTCGCCACGGCCTCGTCGAGGACGAGGATCGGCGCCTCGGTGAGCAGTGCGCGGGCGACGGCGACCCGGGCGCGCTGGCCACCGGAGAGGGCGCCGCCCCGTTCCCCGACGGGGGTCTCCAGCCCGCGCGGCAGGTCGTCGGCGAACGCGCTGACCTGTGCGGTGCCGGCGGCTCGCCGCAGGTCGGTGTCGGTGGCGTCGGGCCGGCCCAGGCGGATGTTGTCGGCGATCGACCCGGGGAGGAGATGCACGTCCTGGGGCACGACGGTCACCGTGCGCCGGAGATCGGTGTCGGCGAGGTCCCGCAGGTCGACGCCGCCGACGGTGATCCGGCCAGCGGTGGGGTCGGCGTAGCGCAACAGCAGGTGGACGCAGGTGGACTTGCCGACGCCGGAGGCGCCGACCAGGGCGACGGTCTCGCCGGGACGGATCGTGAACGAGACGCCCGACAGCACCGGGCGGCCGGGCAGGTAGCCGAAGTGCACGTCGTCGAAGGCCACCTCACCACCGGCGGGCGCCGGCAGTGGGGCGGTCGGGGCGGTGACCGGTGCCGGGGCGCGCAGCAAGGCGTCGATGCGGTCCGCTGCGGCGCGGAGGACGCCGGCCTGCTTGAGTAGCAGCGCGACCTGGGCTGCCGGGCCGAGCACGGTTCCGGCGAGGACCACCGCAATCGGTGCGAGTGCGGGGTCCAGACGGCCCGTACCGACACCGTCGGCCACGACCAGCAGCCCGCCGACGCCGGCCACGGCCAGCAGCGCGTCGATGAGCGCCGTCTCCAGGCCCGCCCGGGCGGCGTTGGCCCGCTGCGCCCGGCCGAGCTGCCGGGTCCGCGCGGCCAGGTGGGCGCGCTGCCGGTCCATCGCCCCGAAGACGGTCAGCTCCCGCAGGCCCTGCACGGTGTCGACGATGTCGGCCGTCATGCTGGCGGTCGCCGCCCGGACGCGCGTGCCGTGCCGGTCGGCGTGGCGACGCAGCAGCCACGGCACCACCGTGATCAGGCCGGCCAGCGGCAGCACCACGGCGGGCAACCACGGGTCGATCGACGCGGCGAACAGCGTGCCGGCGGTCAGGACGACGGTGGCGGTCAGCAGCTGCGCGATCGTGTGCGCGAAGAGCCATTCCAGGGTCTCCACGTCGGACAGCGCGACGGTGGTGAGGTCACCGGAGCGCCTGCCGGCCAGTCCGCCGGGCGCGATCCGGGTGATCGCGTCGTAGACCCGCAGTCGCAGGTCGGCCAGGACCCGGTAGGCCAGGTCGTGCGAGACGAGCATCTCCCACCAGGTGGCCGCGGCGATGACCGCCACCAGTCCGCCGAGCACCGCGGCGACCACGTCGACCGGTGTGGGATCCCCGGTCACCGCCCGTCCGAGCAGCCATGCGCCGAGGACCGCCGCGCCGGCGGTGGCGAGCTGTCCGACGAGGTTCGCCGCCAGGGTCGCCCAGAAGGCCCCGGAGTGCCCCGCGATTGCGGGCAGCAGCCGCCGCAGCGCACCGGGCTGCCGGCCGTCGGGTCCGGGCTGCGCGGCATGGCCGGTCGACGGGGCGGCCGGGCCGGGTGCGAGCTCCGTCGTGACCATCAGTGCACCTCCTGCGCGGTGACGAGCTCTGCGTAGGCGCGGGTGGTGCGCAGCAGGTCGTCGTGGCTGCCGGTAGCGGTGATCCGGCCGTCGCGCATCAGCGCGATCCGGTCGGCGTGCCGGACGCTGGCGAGCCGATGGGCGATGACCAGGCAGGTGCGCCCGCGCGTGGCGTCGGCAAGCGCCGTCACGATCTCGGCTTCCTGTCGTCTGTCCAGGTGGGAGGTGGCCTCGTCGAGGACGAGCACCGGGGTGTCGGCGAGCAGCGCGCGGGCGATGGCCAGTCGCTGCCGCTGCCCGCCGGAGAAGGTGGTGCCGCGCTCGCCCACGGCTGTCGCGTACCCGTCGGGCAGGGCCGTGATGAAGTCGTGTGCGCCGGCGGCGCGGGCCGCGGCCCGCAGGTCGGCGTCGGTGGCGTCCGGGCGGGCCAGGCGCAGGTTCTCCGCCACCGTGCCATGGAACAGGTACGTCTCCTGCGCGACCACGGTCACCGTCCGGTGCAGCGCGTCCCGCGTGAGGTCGCGCAGGTCGACGCCGTCCACGGTGATCCGGCCGGTGTGCGGGTCGAGGTGCCGCAGCAGCAGGCTGGCCAGGGTCGACTTGCCCGCGCCGGACCGGCCGACCACTGCGACGGTCTCGCCGGGGGCCAGCCGCAGCGTCACGTCCCGCACCGCCGGCGACTCCCGGTCGGGGTAGCGGTAGCTGACCGCCTCGACGGCGACCGCCGGGCCCTCGGTGAAACGGGGGGCGAGGCGGCCGGTGTGTGTCACCGGGGCCGGCGCGGTGAGCAGGTCGGTGAGGCCGTCGACGGCGGTGATGCCGAGGTAGCCGGCGTGCCAGTGCGCGCCCAGGTCGCGTACCGGCCGGAAGCACTCCACCGAGACCAGCAGCACCAGGAACGCGGTGCTCGCGTCGGCCCGGCCGCCGCTCGCGGCCACGGCCGCGGCGACGGTCGCCGCGGCGAGCCCGGCCTGGATGAGCAGGGCGCTGATCCCGCTCTCGATCAACGACAGCCGCAGCTGCGTCATGGTGGTGACGTGCAGGTCGTGGTTGCGCGCCTCGATGCGGTCGCGCATGCGGCCGACCGCGCCGAAGGCCCGCAGGGTCGCGGCGCCCTGGAGGGTGTCGAGGAAGTCGGCGGCGAGCGCGGTGAAGGCCGCCCACCGTCCCCGGCCCCGGCGCAGGAGGGTGGCGTCCCACACCCGTGGGACGGTCAGCACCAGCAGCACGGCGGTGCCGAGCAGCGTCGCGGCGACAGGCGCGACGGTGGCCAGCCACCCCACCAGCGCCGTCGGGACGGCCACCGTGACGAGCACCTGCGGGACGTAGCGGCTGTAGTAGGCGTCGAGCCCTTCCACGCCGTCGACCAGCGTGGCCTGGGTGCGCCCGGTGCGCGCCCCGGTCAGCCAGGCCGGGCCCAGCTCGGCCAGCCGCGCCACCAACCGGTCGCGCAGCCGGGCCCGGATCCGGGCGCCCGCCGTGGCGGTCGCGACCTCCCGCCAGTACAGCAGCAGGGCCCGGGTCACGATCACGGCGAGCACTCCGGCCAGCAGCGGGGGAGTGGCGTCGAGGTCGCGGCGCGACACCGCCGCCAGCGCCGCGGCGAGCAGCAGGGCCTGACCGACGTACGCGGCCGAGACCGCCACGCCGAGCGCCGCGCACCCGGCCACCGGTGCGGCGACGGCGCCGCCGAGGCGCACCAACTCCCGATGGACGATCACGCCGCCTCCAGCGGGGTGTCCGCCAGCGCCCGGACGGTGCCGGTGTGCGCGTCGGTGACCACCCGGCCGCGTACGCCGAACACGGTGGCGAGCAGCTCCGAGGTGACCACCTCGGTGGGCGGCCCGTCGGCGGCGACCCTGCCCTCGGCCAGCGCCACGACCCGGTCGGTGAACCGGGCGGCGTGATCCAGTTCGTGCAGCACCGCCACCACGGTCAGGCCCCGCTCGGCATGCAGGCGGCGCACCAGCGACAGCACCTCCAACTGGTGCCGTACGTCGAGGAAGGTGGTCGGCTCGTCCAGCAGCAGCACCGGGGTCTGCTGCGCGAGCGCGAGCGCGAGGCGGACCCGCTGGCGTTCCCCGCCGCTGAGCGTGTCCACCTCCCGCGCGGCGAGCCCCGCCACGTCCGCCGCGTCGAGTGCGGCGACCGATTCGGCGTCCTCCGGGCGCCACAGCATCCCCAACGGCCCCCGGTGCGGGTAGCGGCCCTGCGCGACGAGTTGTCGCACGGTCATCCCCGGCATCGGCGGTAGCTGTTGGTGCAGCACGGCCACCTGCCGCGCCACGTCCCGCCGACGCATCGCGTGTGCCGGGCGGCCGCGCAGCAGGACCCGCCCGCTCTGCGGCGGGTCGATGCCGGCGAGCAGCCGCAGCAGGGTCGACTTGCCGCAGCCGTTGCGGCCCACGAGCGCCACGCACTCGCCGGGACGGACGACCAGGGACACCCCGTCGAGCACCGGCCGGTCCCGGTACCGGTACCGGACCTCCTCCGCCGCGAACACCGGTTGCGTCATGACACCTCCACGTGAGACGACCTGCGTGCCACGACGACCAGGGCCACCGCCCCGAGCAGCGCGGTCACCGCGCCCGCCGGCACGCCCAGCCGCTGTGCGGCCGATCCGGACTGCACCATCACCGTCAACACCTGCGCGAGCGCGTCCGCACCCGCGACCGCGCTCGCCCCGACCAGCGCGCCGGCCGGCAACGCCCGGCGCAGGTCCGCCCCGCACATCGCCCGGGCCACGTGTGGCACGACCAGCCCGACGAAGGCCAGCGCGCCGGCCAGCGCGACGGCCCCGGCAGCCAACGCCACGGCCAACGCGAGGCCGACCGCGCGGGCCGTGCGGGGCGGCACACCGAGCGCGACGGCGTGCCCGTCACCGGCGGCCAGCACGCTCAGCGGGGCCGAGCACAGCCAGGCCAGCACCAGCGACGCGACCAGCCACGGCCACGCGGTCTGCACGTGCGCCCAGACCCGGCCGTCGGTCGAGCCGACGAGCCAGCGCATCGCGTTGCCGAACCGACCCGGCTGGTACGCCAGCAACAGCGTGGTGACCCCGGCCAGCGCCGCCGACCCGAGCAACCCGTACGCCGCCACCTCCGTCGTCGAGCCGTGCCGCGCCAGCAGCCACATGAGCGCGCCACCGAGGGCGCCGCCGGCCAGCGCGGCGAAGAGCGCGCCGGAGGCCGAGTCCGCGGGCACCAGCCCGATCTGGATGCCGGTGAGCACGCCGAGCACCGCGCCCGGACTCACCCCCGTCAGCTCCGGCGCGGCCAGCGGGTTGCGCAACACGGCCTGCAACAGCAGCCCGGCCGCACCCAGCCCGGCACCGGCGAGTAGTGCGGTGACCAGGCGAGGCAGCCGCAGCTCGACGAGTATCCGCTGCTCCAGGGGGTCCAGCTGCGGCCAGTCCACGCCGTTGCCCACGGCCAGTTCCGCGACGGCCGCCGCGAGCAGCGCCCCGACCGCCCACCACCACCTCACGACGTGCTCCGTCGCGCCAGCATGAGCAACCCGGCGACGATGCCGACGGCCGCCGTCCACGCGCCGAGCGGAGTCTCCGCCGGAGCGAAGACGTGTCGAGCGGCGAGGTCGGCGACCGTGGTGAACAGCGCGCCGATCGCCGCCGCCCAGGGCAGCAGGAGGCGCGCGTCGGCGGCCGGGCGCAGCCGGCGGGCAGCGTGGGGCGCGACGAATCCGATCCACGCGATCGGTCCGCACGGTCCCACCACCACGGCGACCAGGACGGCGGCGAGCCCCAGCACGGCGATCCGAGCCCGGCCCACGTGCAGCCCGACGGCCGCTGCCGCCTCGTCACCGAGACGCAGCACCCCGAGCGCGGGCAACGCCAGCACGGCCAGCGGCACGCACGCCAGCAACCACGGCAGCGTCAGCCGGGCGTGGTCCCAGGTGATGCCCGTGAGGCTGCCGACCAGGTACCGGAACAGCGTGTCGTACTGCAGCCGGTCGGCAGCCGCCATCACGGTCAGCAGTACCGCCTGCAACGCGGTGGAGACCGCCGCGCCGATCAGCAGCACCGCGCCCGGGCCGCGACCCGTGCCGGCAGCCGCCAGACACACCGCACCCCCACACACCGCCCCGACCAGCGCCACCACCGGCTGTAGCGCCACCGGGACCGGCAACGCCCAGACCACCGTCACCGCCGCTGCCAGGGCACCGCCGGTGGACACCCCCAACAGTTCCGGCACGGCCAGCGGATTGCGCAGTGCCGCCTGCATCAGCAGTCCCGCCGCCCCGACCGCCGCGCCGCCCAGGAGGGCGAGCAGCAGCCGTGGCATCCGCAGCTCCCACAGCACCACCCGCGCGACGTCCGCCTCTGCGGGCAGGCTCACGCCCAGGGTCGACCCGACCGCGACGGCGAGGGCGGCCACCAGCGTCAACGCCGCCGACCAGCGCGGCACCGGCCGGGGCACGGCGACTCCGAGCGCCGTCATGCGGTCGCCTTGGCGACCGCCTCGTCGAGAATCAACCCCAACGCGCGGGTGCCCCGGCCCGAGGCCCACAGCTCCGCAGGCACCTCGTGCGCCCGGCCCTCCCGCACTGCCGTGATCCGCTTCCACACGGGGTTGGCGGCGTACTGGGCCGACACCGTCCTGGCGTCCGGGCCAAAGGTGAACGACTGGATGAACACGATGTCCGGGTCGCGCGTGAGGATCTCCTCCACGTTGTACGCCTGCGCGGTGTCGAAGCCGCCGCCCTTGCTCGGCCACGGGTAGTCGAACACCTGCGACAGCAGGTGGCCGAGCAGGTCGTCGGAGGTGTTGACCCCGATCGACGTGCCGCCGTACATCGCCAGCGCGGTCGTCTTGTTCAGTCCACGCTCGGTCGAGGTGGCCCGGGCGGCGGCGAGCCGGTCGCGGAACGCCCGCTCGGCCCGCACCTGCTGGGCGCCGCGGTCGGTGAGCGCCGCCACGTCGCGCAGGTAGCGCACCGAGTCCTCGTACGTCTTCACCTCGACCAGCCACAGCGGCGCGAACTTCTCGATCGCCGGGCGAAGCTGGTCGTGCGCTCCAGCGAGACCCATGACGAGGTCCGGCTTCGTGGCGGCGATCGCCGCCACGTCCTCGTTGCCGAACATGCCCGGCAGGGTGGGCACGGCCTTGCCGGCCTCCCCGAGGTAGTCGGGACGGGCGACGAGCTTCGGCGTGGTGGTCGCCGCCGGCGTCAGACCCAGTTCCACCAGCGCGTCGTCGCACAACCCGGTCAGGCAGACGATCCGGTCCGGCTTCGACTTCAGGCTGACCGTCTGCCCTCGTGCGTCGGTCAGGCTCAACGTGTGGGTCACCGCCTCCACCGGCGGCGCGGAAGGCGCGACGGCGGCAGCGGGCTGCGACGGTGCGGAGGAGCCACCGCAGCCGGTCAGCGTGGCACCAGCGGCGAGCAGGGCGGACAGGGCGAGACGTAGTCGTGTCACAACCATGAACTTTCGTTGGGAAGCAGAGGCAACCCGGTAACGATAACGGTTGTCATAAGCGATTACGTCGTGGGGTGGGGAGCTCGCCGGCCAGGCCGCGATCCGCACCGAGGACCGGCGGGCGATGACCGCCGAGCCGTCGCCGAGTACCTGAGCCGCGCCGCCCGCGAGTTCACCACCGGTCCCGGGCGCGGCTGCATGATCTCGACGGGCATGCTGGCCACGAGCCCGGATGCACGCGTCGCGGCCGAGGCCGTCCGCATCGAGCGCGAACGCGCGCTGGACATGATCCGCAACCGCTGCGACGACGCCCTGGAACAGGGGGAGCTTCCCGAGGAAGCCGACACCGAGAGCCTGGCCAGGGCGCTCGCCGCGGTGATTCAAGGCATGTCCGTCCAGGCGCGCGACGGCGCCGACACTCGGCAGCTTCAAGGGCTCGCCGAGGCCGCCCTGGCAGTCATCCCGAGTCGCGGATAACGACAGGCCGTGCGCAATCCACGGTTCGCTGTGCGTGGCACCCCGTCGACTCGACCAGGCTCGGTGGCGTCGTGGTGATCATCTGCCGACCCCGTCAGCGCGGGGTGGTCACTCGCAGCGGTCTTCGGCGCCTCGGTCGGACGGCTCGCAGCAGTCGGGGCGGTGCCGGTAGATCCTGAGGTCTCGGCCGCGCCGGTGGCTGTACTTGGTCGTGATCTCGTACAGGCGGGCCTGCCACACGACGACTTTCCCGCCGCCGGGCACCACCTGTCCGTCACCCGGCCCGCCGCGCAGCAGCACGTCCACCCCTCGACGGTGCGTCCCCCGCGAGCGCGCGACGCGGCGTGCGGAGCTCTGCCCTCGAGCGGGTGGTGTTGCGGGCCATGGCCCGGTCTCCCCGGCTGAACGCATCACCCAGGGGACCGCGCGCCGGTAGCTGCGGCGAGGCTCTCCACCTGCACGTAGACGTGCCGAAAGTCCACAGGGTTGGCGAGATCGCAGGTCCGGGCGTTGCGAAGTTCTCCGGCTTGCTGGCGAGGTGGGATCCTGCGGCGGGTACGCCGATCGTGGTGTCGGAGTCGATGACTCCGGTGGAACCGCTGTGCAGCTGGTCCCGAGAGCTGAGGTCCAGGCCGCGCCCGGGCCGCCTCGGCTCAGCCCAGCGCGTCCATCAGGGCCGTGACATAGGCGTATTGCCGTGCCCACCCCTCGGCGTCCGCCCGAACGGGGCAGGGCGGCCCCTGCGCGGGTTTGGTGGCCAGCATTGGTGGTGCCAGTGCGTGGGCCGGGTGGTCGGGACACCCCCAAAGACGCGAGTCGCGGCTGCACTCGTCAGCGGGCGGGCGCCGGCTCGCGGGGTCGGACCGCCCGGTCAGCCGAATGGTCTGGCTCCAAGGCCCATGTAAAGATTTCTAGACATGAGGTCAAAGATTCGGTACCTTCGTGATGTCAAGAATCTTAGACATTGGGAGGGCCTGTCATGACGCACGAAGAGAAACGCGCCTGGATCAGGCTGGTCGTCGCCATGTTCGGCTACTCCGCCTACGTGGCCCTCATCGTCAGCCGCGTCGATGGCCACTCGCTGCCCGACGTGCCGTACGCAAGCGCCCTGGTGTGGACGGTCGGCGCGGCCATCGTCGCGTCGATCGTGGCGGAGATCGGCATGGCCGTCGTGAATCCGCGCGCGCCGCGCGCCAAGGACGTGCGGGACCGCGAGATCGGCCGGCTCGGCGACCACGTCGGCCAGTCGTTCGTCGTCATCGGCGCGGTCGCCGCGATGGTCATGGCCATGGCGGACTGGGACCGGTTCTGGATCGCCAACGTCATCTACCTGTGCTTCGTGCTGTCGGCCATCGTCGGTGGCATCACCAAGGTCGTCGTGTACCGCAGGAGCTTCCCGCAGTGGTGAAGCCGACGCAGGTCACCAACTGCATCCGCGCGCTGCGCTTCGCGCACGGCGAGATGACCCAGGCCGAGCTCGCCGAGCGCATCGGCGTGACCCGGCAGACCCTCCTCGCCATCGAGCAGGGCCGCTATTCGCCATCCCTGGAAATGGCCTTCCGGATCGCCCGGGTGTTCGGCGTTCCGCTCGACGACGTGTTCCAGTACCCCGACTCCCCCGAGGAGAAGTCATGAAGGCGATCGTCCGCGACGTGTACGGCCCGGCCGACGCACTCGAACTCCGCGAGGTCGACAAACCCTCGATCGGAGTCGACGAGGTGCTCATCGAGGTACGCGCCGCCAGCCTGGACCCAGGCGTGTGGATCTTCATGACCGGCCGGCCCATGGCGGTGCGGCTCGCGGCCGGGCTGCGCCGGCCCAGGGTCGCGGTGCTCGGTCGGGCCGTCGCCGGTGTGGTGGTGGCCGTCGGCGCCGGCGTGACCCGCCTGCGCGCCGGCGACGAGGTGTACGGCACCTGTCAGAGCGGCTCGTTCGCCCAGTACGCGACAGCACGGCAGCACCGGGTGGCACCCAAGCCGGCCAACCTCACCTTCGAGCAGGCGGCAGCGATGCCCATCTCCGCGGTGACCGCGCTACAGAGCATCCGCGACGCACGCGTGCAGCCTGGACAGCGGGTGCTGATCACCGGCGCGGCCGGGGGCGTCGGGTCGTTCGCCGTCCAGCTGGTCAAGGTGTACGGGGCAGGCGTGACCGGCGTCTGCAGCACCTCGAAGATCGAGCTGGTGCGTTCCCTCGGTGCCGAGGACGTTATCGACTACACCCGGCACGAGATCGACCGTGGCGGCGCGCGATACGACGTCATCATCGACACCGCCGGCAACCGGCCGTTGTCGCTGCTCCGGCGCGCGACCACGCCGCGCGGGACGATCGCCCTCGTCGGTGGCGGCCACGCCACAGGCTGGCTGCTCGGCGGCTTCCAACGCCAGATGGCCGCGCCGTTGCTCTCACTGTCCGGCAGCCAGCGAGTGCGCGGCGTGGCCGCTCGGGAGCGTCACGAGGATCTCGAGGAACTGACCACCCTCGTCGAGGCAGGCTCGGTCACCCCGGTCATCGACCGCAGCTACGCTCTCGCCGACGCGCCCGACGCGATGCGCTACCTCGCCCAGGGCCACCCCGCGGGGAAGGTCGTCGTCACAGCTGCCGGCCGCCGGTAGAGTCCTGCACCGAGGCGGGCGCCGATGACGTGGCCACCCCGTCCCGACCATCCGCCGGGCGGTCGGCTGCGCCCGCCCGGCACCACGGACCCACGCCTCGCCGGCCGCCGTGACCGTCCTGTCGGGTGCGCCGGCACGGCAGGAGAGCGCGCCGGGGCAGCCCTACGGGGGTGGATAGCATCTGCCCATGACGTTCTGGGTTCACTACGTGGTCCCACCCGGGGCGGCCGGCGAGGGCATGCTCGTGCCCCCGGGCGACGACGCCCTCGTCTTCGCGCAGACGGTCGAGGTGGGACCGGGGGACCGGACCGTCGAGTTCTGCGTCCTCGCCGTCGCCGGCGGGATCCAGATCGCCACGGACATCGACTGCACCGCGTTGCTCCGGGGACGGGCCGAGGAAGTGGCCGTCGTCCGGGCCGTGGACGACTGGGTGCTCGAGTACGCCGCGCAGGCTGTCCGGATACACGAGCTGCTGCTCCACAGGTGGTACGAGGTCAGCTCGGCCTCGCACCCGTCGTCGATCGAGGCGCTCCGGCGGTGGCTCACGGCGCACGACCGCCCGGGCGACTACTGGCAACTGCTCGTACGGCGACCGGGTGACCGACCGGCGGATGATCGGGCCCGAGAGGGACGGTGAGGCGGGCGGCGACCGCCTGACCGACGACGGCGACGATCAGCGGGAGCCCTCTGGCGGCGGGACCGGATCCGTCGCCGGCGAGGCGCTCGGCTCGTCGCCGGGCGGGGCCGGCCGGCTGTCGAGGTAGGCGTCCAGGGCGGCAGCGCCGGCCAGCATGGCGCGGCTCCTGGCGGAGAGGCGGGCGTGCCAGTCGCGCAGCATCGACTCGAGCGGCGCGACGCCCCCGGCGGAGCGGACCTGAGCGATCAGCGGGGCGATCTGCGCCAGCAGGTAGCCGCCCCGTCTGAGCTGGTGGACCAGCCGGGCGTCGCGCACGTCGGCGGCGTGGTAGACCCGGTAGCCCGTCTGCGGGTCGCGGCGCGGCTGGACCAGGCCGGCGCGTTCCCACTTGCGGAGGGTGGCCGGGCGGACGCCGAGCCTTCTGGACAGGGGGCCGACGAACGTGGTGCTCCGTTCCTGCGGCACCGGATCGAGGTCGCCGACAGCGGCTTCCGCGGCCTGGAGGGTGCGGCGGTCGTCGAGAAGCTGGGCGTGGCTCTCGTCGATGAGCCGGAGCGCGTCCTCGGTCGCGTCCCGGTTGACCGCCTGCATGATCGCCGTGGCCGTCGCGTGCCCGTGCCCGGGCACGAGGGCGAGGAACGCGTGCAGTGCCTGCGCGTGCAGCGGCGTGTAGGTGCGGTAGCCGTGCGGGGTGCGTCCGGCGGCGGGAAGGATGCCGGCCGCCTCGTAGTTCCTGACCGCCTGTGTCGACAGGCCGTGCGCGCGCGCCAGGTCGACCGGCCTGAGCCTGCCGCTGCTTTGAAGGTTTGGCCCCATCATCCCGCTGACGTCGACGAGAAGTTTGCACCGTTGGTTCAACGATACCGTTTAGGGCATGACTGCTGGTATCGCAGAGGCCGCCCATGTCGTCGACGCCGCTGCCGTCATGGGGTTGCTCCCGACCAGGCCGCGGCTGCTCGCCCTGGGCGAGCCCACCCACGGCGAGGACGTCCTGCTCGACCTGCGCAACGATCTCTTCCGGCAACTCGTCGAGCAGGGGCGTTACCGGACGATCGCCATCGAGAGCGACTGCCTGATGGGCCTGGTCGTGGACGACCACCTCACCTCGGGCGCCGGCCTCCTCGACGACGTCATGGAGCGCGGGTTCAGCCACGGGTGGGGCGCCTTCGCGGCCAACCGTGAGCTGGTGCGGTGGATGCGCGCGTACAACGACGGCCGGCCTTCGTCGGAGCAACTGCGGTTCGCCGGATTCGACGGCCCGCTGGAGATCACCGGCGCCGCGAGCCCTCGGCAGGCCCTCACCGCGCTCCACGCCTACCTCGCCGCCCGGGTCGACGCCGGCCTGCTTCCCTGCGCCGCGGAGACGCTCGACCGCCTGCTCGGCGCCGACGATCGGTGGACCGATCCCGCCGCGATGATGGACCCGTCCCGGTCCGTGGGGCGGACGCCCGACGCCGGACGGCTGCGGCTGCTCGCCGACGAGCTGGTGGCCCTGCTCGACGCGCAGACGCCACACCTGCTTGCCGTGTCCGCACGGGAGGACTGGCACCGGGTGCGCCTGTACGGGCGTACCGCCATCGGCCTGCTGCGCTACCACCACGCGATGGCCGACACGTCACCGAGCCGCATGGCGCGGCTGCTCGGCGTGCGGGACTCGATGATGGCCGCCAACCTGCTCGCCATCGCCGGACGGGGTCCGGCACTGGTGAACGCCCACAACGGCCATCTCCAGCGGAACAGGAGCAGGATGCGGATGGGCGGCGTGCCGGTGGAGTGGTGGAGCGCCGGCGCGATCGTCGACGCGCACCTGGGCGAGGAGTACGCCTTCCTCGCCACCGCCATCGGTACGATCCGCCACCAGGGAGTCGACACCCCGCCGCCGGACACCGTCGAGGGGCTGCTGTACGCGCTGCCAGGGGAGCGTCACCTCGTCGACGCCCGCCGACTGGCCACCGCCCTCGCCGACAGGACGCCCGCTGCCCGGGTGTCGCCCTGGTTCGGTTACTCCCCGCTCGACCCGGCCCACGTGGCCGGCACCGACGGGATCCTGTTCGTCAGGGACGCCCGGCCGGGCCAGGCTCCTCGCAACGGTGCCCCGGACGGGTGACGACGGCCATCGGCCTCACCCGGACATCGCAAGCATGTCGAGAGCGGCGAAGAACGCCATCGGCCGGCCGGGGCGGACGACCTGTTCGAGGAGCACGACCCCGATCCGGTCCGCAACGTCGCACTCCGCTTCGAGGGTGGTGCGGACGGGGCCGTACCGGCGGGAGGAGGAACGCGCCGAGGCGAGGACCACCCCGTCCCGGCGGAGCTGCGCCCGGCGCGAGCTCGTGTGGACGACCTCGTACCGGCGTCCCCGGAGCGTCCACGTGGTGCCGGCATTGCGTCGGCGGCAGGGCGCGCTCCTGCCATTGACGAACTCGAACCGTTCACCGGTGGTCAGCGTGACCGCGACGGTGTCGGCCTGGAAGGCCGGCATCCGTGACCGGGGCGGCCACGCCGCCTTCTCCGCGCCGCGGCGAGGCTCCACGATCGTGAGCTCGGCACCGCGCTCATCGAGCAACCGCAGCCGGCGCGCGTCCCTGACGTCGAACGAGTATCCAAAGCTCAGGGGCTGCACCGCGTGCGAGTCAGTCACGCACTCATTCAAGCAGTCGGGTGGGAGGTCGCGTCCGCGCTGGTGCCGGTCCGTCCCGGACCCGACCCCACGAACTCCGGGCCGAGGATCCAGGTCGCCGCCGCCACCGGCGCGAGCACGGCGAACGCGTACCAGCCGGCCAGCACGGCAAGGCTCCGTCGGGCCACGGTCCACGCATCGCGGGAGGATGACAACGAGGACCTCCCATTCGCCGTACGTCACGCGCCGGCTCCCGCGGCCCGGGGCGGCGCCGGCGCCGCCCCGGGCCGGTTCAGGCGATCGTGCAGGTAGCGCCGTTGAGGGTGAACGAGGAGGGCCGTCCCGTGTCGCCGGTGTGGGTGGCCTGGAAGCCGACGCTGACCGACGCGCCGGGCGCGATGGTGGCGTTGTAGGAGACGTTGCGGGCGTTGACCGCGCCGCTGGTCGGGGCGTACGTCGCGTTCCAACCGCCGGTGATGCTCTGGCCGGCGGGCAGCGTGAAGGCCAGCGACCAGCCGTTCACCGTCGTGGTGCCGGTGTTAGTGACGGTGACCGAGGCGGTCAGGCCGGCGTTCCAGGCGTTGACGGTGTAGCCCACCCGGCAGGCGCCCGGCGAGGGCGGGGGAGTGGACGGCGGCGGGGTCGTCGGCGGCGCCGTCGTGGGAGGCGCGGTGGTCGGAGGCGCGGTGGTGTCGAGCCCGAAGAAGCGGATCGCCTGCGCGGCGTCGACCGGCAGGTTGTGCGGCACCCCCTGCATGCTGATCGCCTCGACCGGCGCCCGGTCGCCGCTGCCGCCGTAGCGGGTGCGGGTGTAGCCGGCCTGCGGGCTGTCGGTGTACGTCGGCGTCTGGCTCAGCCCGTGCACGTTCGTCCACTGCTTGATCTGTTCGCCGAAGTTCGGGTAGCGCAGCACCTCGTCGTTGGTCCCGTGCCACGTCTGCATCCGGGGCCGGCGCCCGGTGTAGCCCGGATTGGCGTTGCGGACCAGGTCCCCCCACTCCTGCGCGGTCCTGGTGACCTGGCCGTTGGCGCACTCGCTGTTCCACTCGGAGCCGTTCGTGGTGGCGAAGCAGCCGAAGGGGACCCCGGAGAACGCCGCCCCGGCGCTGAACACGTCGGGGTAGAGCCCGAGCAGGACGTTGGTCATCATCGCGCCGGACGAGATGCCGGTGGCGAAGATCCGGTCGGGGTCGACGGCGTACCGCTGCCGGACGTGGTCGACCATCGACTTGATGCCCACCGGGTCGCTGCCGCCGTCGCGGCGCAGTGCCTGTGGTGAGGAGACGTCGAAGCACTGGCTGCTGCGGGTCACCGACGGGTAGACGACGATGTAGCCGTACCGGTCGGCGAGCGCCGCGTACTGGGTGTTGGAGTACATCGCGGGGCCGGTGCCGGTGCAGTAGTGCACCGCGACCAGCAGCCCCGGCCGGGGCGCGACGGAGTCCGGCACGTACAGGTACATGCGCAGGTTGCTCGGGTTGGGGCCGAAGTTCGTCACCTCGGTCAGGGTCGCGGCGGAGGCCGGCGGGGCGAGCGCCACGGCCGCCAGCGCGGTCAGCGCGGCGGCGGCCAGGGCGGCGCCCAGCAGTCGGAGTCTGGCTCTCATGGATGGGTTCCTCTCCTCGGACGGTGGACAGGGCGGGGTTCCGATCGAGGGCTGCCCGGCTGCCCGATCACGTCCGGCTCAGGAGTATCGACAAGTATCTATAAATGCGGGAGGTCCCGCAAGCGCCGGCCCCACGACCGGCCGCCCCGCCGCTCGCGCCGTCACCGCGTCAGGCGCTTCTCGAACCAGTGGTGGGCGTACGGCTCGGTGTTGTACGCCTCGACCTCGCGGTAGCCGGCCGCCTGGTACATCGCGATCGCCTCGGTGAGGTTGCGGTTGGTGTCCAGCCGGACGGCGGTCCAGCCCCGCTCGGCGGCGTGGCGTTCCAGCTCGCTCAGCATCCGCCGCCCGATCCCGAGCCCGCGTACGGAGTCCGCCACCCAGACCCGCTTGATCTCGGCGGGCGCGTCGCGGTGGAGTTTCACCGCGCCGCAGCCGACCGGCTCGGCGTTGAGGGTGGCGAGCAGGAACACGCCGGCCGGGGGGACGAGTTCCTCGTCGTGGACCGGGTTGCTCCGTGCCGGGTCGAACCCGCCGTCGAAGCGCCGCGCCACCTCCCGGGCGTAGGCCCGTACGCAGGCACGCGCCCGTGGGTCGCCCGGCGGGCAGGGCTCGATCAGCACCATCGACGCGACGAGCAGCCGCTCCACCTCGGCCATCGCCGCGACGAGCCGCTCGCGCCGTCGCCCGGTCAGCGGCGCGAGGATCGACCGGGCGAACTCGTCGGAGCGCTCGTCGAGCTCGGTCCACTCGGCGCGGCCGGCGTCGGTGAGCGTGGCGACCCGGACCCGCCCGTCCCCGCCCACCTGGTCGGACGGCCCGACGGTGGCGAGCCCGTCGCCCTCCAGGGCGCGCAGGAGGCGGCTGAGGTGTCCCGAGTCCAGCCCGAGTCGGGACCGCAGCGCCGCGACCTCGGCGCCGCCGGGGCCGATCTCCCACAGCAGGCGGGCCTGGGCGAGCGGGCGGGCGCGCGCCATGTACTCGTCGTCGAGCGCCCCCACCCGTTGGGTCACCGTCCGGTTGAACCGCCGCACGGCGGCGATGAGCTCCGCTTCCATGAAGGCTGACTTTAGTCAGCGATATATGGTCCGCGCCAGCGCCGCCCCGGCGGTGGGTGCGGTGGGGTCCGCGTACCGCCGGCATCTCCCCCGGGCCCTCGAGCCGGCGGCCCCGGGGCGGCGCGGTGGGCGCCGTCCCGGGGCCGTCCGGTCACCCGGCGCTCAGGAGGCGGTGCAGGAGCGCACCAGCGGGCGTGTCCAGGTGCCGTTTGCCATCGTGGTGAATCCGAAGACGTTGCCGCTGCCGTTGGACCGCATGGTCATGACGTTTCCGCTGCCGTCCCAGCTCGGGGTGCCGTTCCAGGTGGCGGAGACCTTCTGCGGGGGCGTCACCTCGACGACCACGGTCCAGTTGGTGGCGCCGCTGACCGTGACGTCGCTGTTGAACCGGTCGCCCCACCGGGTGCCGTCGCGCAGGGTGGCGGTGCAGCTTCCGCCCGGCGGCGGGGTGGTCGGGCCGGTCGTCGGCGGCGGCGTGGTCGGCGGGGGAGTGCCGTTGTTGAGAGCGGCGAGGACCGCGTCGTACGCGGGCTTGCGGTTGCCGTTGTTGTCGAACAGCAGCGGTGTGTCGGAGGCCCGCCAGGAGTCGCTGTCCCGGATTCCCCACACGGTGATGCCGGTGCACCGGGAGACCGCGAGGCAGTCGTTGACCACGTTGCGGTACGTGGTGGGCGAGGCCCCGGCTATGTCCAGCTCGGTGATCTGCACGTCGACGCCGAGCGCCGCGAAGCTGGACAACGTGGTGCGGTAGTTGCCCGGGTAGGGCGAGCCGCTGTTGAAGTGCGACTGGAGGCCCACGCAGTCGATCGGCACGCCGCGCTGCTTGAAGTCGCGGACCATCGCGTAGACGGCCTGGGTCTTGGCGTGGCTCCAGTCGTCGGTGTTGTAGTCGTTGTAGCAGAGCTTCGCGCCGGGATCGGCGGCCCGGGCGGCCCGGAATGCCGCCTCGATCCAGTCGTTGCCGGTGTGCTGGAGGTTCGAGTCGCGCCGGGCGCCGCTGCCGCCGTCGGCGAACGCCTCGTTCACCACGTCCCAGGCCACCACCTGACCACGGAAGTGGGTGGCCACCTGGGTGACGTGGTTGAGCATCGCCTGGCGCAGCGCGCTGCCGCTCATGTTCTGCATCCAGCCGGGCTGCTGCGAGTGCCAGGCCAGGGTGTGGCCCCGCACGCTCATGCCCCGGCTGCGGGCGTGGCTGACGATCCGGTCGGCGTTGGCGAAGGTGAACTGCCCCTGCTGTGGCTCGGTGGCGTCGATCTTCATCTCGTTCTCGGGCGTCACCGAGTTGAACTCGCGGTTGAGGATCGTGACGTAGGTGTTGTCGCTGAGCTTGTTGGCGGCGACGGCGGCGCCGAAGTAGCGGCCGCGCTCCGCCGCCGACGCGCCCAGGGTGGTCCCGGCGTTCGCCGCGCCGGGCAGGACCGTGGCGCCGGTCGCCGCGAGCAGTCCCACGGCGGCGACGGCGAGGGCCGCGCGTGTGCGCGAGCGCGTTCTCGGCCGGGTGTCCCGGTGGCACCTCTCGATCATTCCTGCTCCTTCCGGGGGCCGTTCCGCACCGTCGGGGGCGGACCGGTGTGGTGGGGGTGTGCCGGACCGGGGCCGCTCGGCGGGCTGCGCCGGAGAGCCTGCGAGCCGTTGTCATCGACCCCGGTGGATGTGGAGTATGGCAGCGCGACGCGTGACCGAGCAAGAATTTCCGGAAAACTAACGAGAGCTAAGGTCGGCCCTGCTCTGATGCTCCCGCACCCTTGTCCAGGTCAGCGGAACAGGCGGAAGCGCGGCGGACGTCCGCACTGATCTCTGCGCGATCAGTGCGGACGTCCGCCGAGCGGATTTTTCGGGGAGGTTCCGTAACATGCAAGGCGAGCTGCCGGGCTTCTTGCGCCCGCAGGTCGGGCGTCGCGCCTGGCCAGGCCGCTCATCTTCACCGCGGTGAACACCGCCGCGGCCAGCGCGACGTCGGAGAGCAGCATCAGCCCGATCGCGTACGACCCCTGCACGCCGTGCACCCGGTCTGCTGCTGTTCCCAGGTGATGAGGCGTCCTTGACGTACACCTTCTAGGAGCACGAGCCGGTGCGGTTGACCCCGTGCGTGGAGCGCACCACCTTGTCGTAGGACCAGCGGCCCCGGTAGAAGGCGTCCGCCTCCCGGCCGCCAATCTGGTGCAGGTCCGGTCCCATCCTCGGCCCGGAGCCGGCACGGGTGGCAGGGCCGACCGGCCCGGTGCGCCGGGACGACGGGCCCGGACCGTCGGAACCTGCGCTCAATACCGCGCGCCGCCCAGGGACGCGAAGCGCCGCGCGCCCACCGTCGGGAAGCGCCGCGCGCCGACGGACGCGAAGCGCCGCGCGACGGCGACTACCTCCCCGGAGCACTGCGCCGGCTCACCGACGCGCCGAGCGGCGGGCGCATCCCGGGGACGGCCGTCCACCCGGCGACGGCGTGGTCGATCGGCGGGCCGCCCGGCTATGGTGTCGGCATGCAGGATCGGCACGGCCTTCGCCGCGCCGGCAAGCGGGTGTCGCTGCCGGCGCTGCTGATGCTGACCGTGCTGCTCATGGTGCTCGCCGCGGCCCGGTCCGTCGGGCTGTGCATCGTGTTCCGGTGCGCGCGGCGGGCCGTCCCCGGCTGCGTGCCCGCCTGGTCTGCCGACCGCGCTCCGCCCGGGCTGACGTTCGCCGTCTGAAGCCCGTCCGCCTCCCGCGTCGTACCACGCGGGCCCGTGGCTTGGAGCACCATGCCGACCCTGCATCACGATCGATCCATCCTGCCCCGGTCCGTCGGCGACGGACCACGACCCGTGGCGTACGCCGCGCCGTGGGAGGGGCGACCATGTTGAGTCCCGGCGCGTACGCCCGCCTCGGCCTGCGACATCCCGTCGCCCTGGACCTGGGCACCTCGACGGTGCGGCTGTGGACGCCGACGTCCGGCGCGGTCGTCGCCGAGCCCGCCGTCGTCGCCTGCACGTCGGCCGGCGCCCGGGCCGTCGGGCGTGCCGCCATCGCCCTGCGCGACACCGGTGACGCGAAGCTGCTCTGGCCGGTGCGGCACGGCGTGGTGGCCGACTTCTTCGCCTGCGTGCACCTGCTGCGGGTGGTGGCCGCGGCGAGCGGACGGCCGGGCGACGACGTCTCCCCGGTCGTGGTCGGTGTGCCGGCCACGGCCACGCTGCGGCAGAAGGACCTCCTCGTCACTGCGGTACGCCACGCGTTCGGCGGGCGGGTCGCCACGGTGGAGGAGCCGCTGGCCGCCGCCCTGGCCTGCCGGGCCGATTTCGACGGCGACGACGTGGTCGCCGTCGACATCGGACAGGGGCGCACCGAGATCGCCCACATCGCCGACCGCGCGGTCGAGGCTGCCGAGCGCGTCGACGTGCCCAACGTCCTCGACCAGGTGCCGCTGATCGCCGCCGCGGTCCGACGCCTGGGCGCCCGGCCGGTGTGGCCGGGTCGACGTCGGCTGCTGATCACCGGCGGCGGGGCGACGCACCCCGAACTCGGGGCCCGGCTGGCCGCGCTGACCGGCCGGGTCGTCACGATGCCCGCCGATCCGCACCTGGCCACGCTCGCCGGCCTGCGCCTGCTGCTGACCGGCTGACCCGGGCGGTGCCGCACGGCGTCGTGACGACGGTGCCGTGCGGCCGTCCGCCGCCGCCCACCGGCCGCCCGTCGGGCCGGGACCGACCTTCCCGCACACCTGGAGTTTTCGATGGACGTCGAGCTGACCCCCCTGCCCGGTATCGGGCTGCGCCGCATGTTCACCACCGACGCGGGACTGCGCATCGGGGTCGTGACCCACCACGTCGGCGGCCGGCGTGAGCTGGTCTACCCCGACGGCGACGACCCCGACGCCACCCGCAGCATCACCCTCACCCACGACGAGGCCGTCGTGCTCGCCGGACTGCTGGGCCTGCTCGACGTCCTCGACGTCACCGGGCCCGGCGTCCTCGCGACTACCCCACCCGCGGGCGGGTAAGCCGCCGTCCGGCGGGAGGAGGAGGGGACGTGGGACGAGAGTTCGTGAACTGGTCCGGCAGCCTGTCGTTCACCCCCGCCGAGTACGCCGAGCCCGCGGACGAGGACGAGGTGCGGGCGCTGGTGCGGCGGGCCCGCGAGGCCGGCACGACGCTGCGGCCGGTCGGCTCCGGGCACTCGTCCAGCCCGCTGGTACGCACCGACGGGATCCTCGCCAGCCTCGACCGGCTCGCCGGGGTGATCGCCGACGACGGCGAGCGCGCCACGGTCCACGCCGGCACCAAGCTCAGGACGCTCGGTGAGGGCCTGTACGACGCGGGGCTGGCGATGGACAACCTCGGGGACGTGGACTACCAGTCGATCGCCGGCGCGACCGCCACCGGCACCCACGGCACCGGCCTCGGCTTCGGCAACCTCTCCACCCAGGTGGCCGGCGTCCGGCTGGTCACCGGCACGGGCGAGACGCTGGACGTCAGCGCCGACCACAACCCGGACCTCCTGCCGGCGGCCCGGCTCTCGCTGGGCGCCCTCGGCGTCCTCACCCGGGTCACGCTGGCCGTGCAGCCCCGCTACCAACTGCACCGCCGGTCCTGGTGCGCGCCCGTCGCCTGGACCCTGGACCACCTGGCCGAGTTGCAGCACACCAACCGCAACATGGACTTCTACTGGTATCCCCGCAGCGACCTGACCCAGGTCCGGGTCATGAACCGCGTCGACGAGACGCCGGACGAGCGGGTCTGGCACGCGCCGCGGGTACCGGGCTCGGCGGCCGTGGACGAGCCCCGCGAGGTCCACGTGGCCCCCACCCACCGGGCCATCCCCCGCCACCGGGAGCTGCGGTTCGAGGAGATCGAGTACATGCTGCCGGTGGAGGCGTTCCCGGCCTGCTTCGCGGAGGTGCGGCGGCGCGTCAGGCAACGGCACCGCCGGGTCGCCGGCTGGCGGGTGCTGGTGCGCAGCATCGCCGCCGACGACATCTGGCTCAGCAACGCCTACGGCCGGCCGACCGCGACCATCGCCTGCCTGCAGAACACCTCCCTGCCGTACGAGGAGTACTTCCGGGACATGGAGGCGGTCTTCCGGCAGTACGGCGGCCGACCGCACTGGGGAAAGAAGCACTGGTTGACCGCTCGCGAGCTGCGTCCGCTCTATCCCCGCTGGGACGACTTCCAGGCGTTGCGTCGCCGACTGGACCCGGACGGGGTGTTCCTCACCCCCGACCTGGCCCGGCTGCTCGAGGAGGCGTGATGCCACCCGTCGGCGCGCGGACGTGGGTCGTCCCGGGCGGGCACGTGCCGTTCCCCGGTCACGGCCCCGAACCGGAGCTCACCAGCTTCGACCAGCTGTGCGTGCTCAACGCCACCGACCAGGACACCGAGATCAGCCTGGACGTCTACTACGAGGACGCCGAGCCCGTCGGGCCGTACCGGATCCTGGTCGGGGCACGCCGGATCCGGCACGTACGGATCAACGACCTGATCGACCCGGAGGCGGTCCGCCTCGACCGTCCCTACGGGTGCCTGCTGCGCTCGCCGGTGCCGGTGGTGGTGCAGTTCCTGCGCCAGGACACCCGGCTGCCCGGCGTGGTCGCGCTGACCGGCGTGATGGCCCATCCCGGCTGACGTTCGGCGCGGGGTGAACCGGGTATCCCCGGCCATGCCGATTGCGCGGGACGCAGAGGCGGAGGTGGACTCGCGGCTGCGTCGTACCAGCCGGGAGACCTACCGGCGGTTGCAGACGCACCTACTCCTCGCGGTGCAGGCCGGCCTCGCGGCGGCCCTGGCGTGGGTGGCGGCCCGCGAGGTGCTGGGCAATCAGGACTCGACCTTCGCCCCGGCCGCCGCGGTCGGTGTGATCGCCGCGGCCATCGGCAACCGCACCCGCCGCACCGTCGAGCTGATCGCCGGGGTGGTGCTCGGCATCGCCGTGGGTGACGTGCTGATCGGCCTGCTGGGCACCGGGCCGTGGCAGACCGGTGTCATCGTCTTCCTGGCGATCGCCGTGGCGGTGCTGGTCCGCGGCGGCGGAGCCCTGATGACGCAGGCCGGCGGTACGGGGGTGCTGGTGGCCACCCTCACCCCGAGCAACCCCGACCTGGAACTGCCCCGGACCGTCAACGCGCTGGTCGGCGGAGTGATCGGCCTGCTGGTCGTGCTCGTCATCGTGCCGCTGAACCCGTTGCGGACCGTGCGGCGGGTGGCCGACTCCGCGCTGGACGTCTTCGCCCGCCACCTGACCGCGTCGGCGGAGGCGTTGGCCCGCGGCGACGCCCGCGCGGCCGAGGAGTTGCTCGACCGGATGCGCGCCGCCGAGCCGGAGCTCGACCGGCTCAGCGAGGCCGTCGAGGCCGCCGACGAGGTGGCCCGGTTCTCGCCGCTGCGCTGGCGCCGCCGCCGGGCGCTGCGGGCCTACCGGGACGGCGTGGAGCACATGGAGCGGGCCTTCCGCAACAGCCGCACGCTGGTCCGCCGCATCGGCACCGCCCTGCGTGACGACGAGCCGGTGCCGCCCGGCCTGCCCGCCGCCGTCGAGCGCTACGGCGAGGCGGTACGGATGCTGCACCGCGAGTTCCTGGCGGCCCGGGAGCCCGTCGGCGCGCGGGAGCGGGTGCTGGTGGCGGTCTGGGAGGCCGGTGAGGCGTGCCGCCAGGACATGGGCTTCTCCGGCACCATCGTCGTGTCCCAGCTACGGACCATCGCCAACGACCTGCTGCGCGCCACGGGCGTGCCCCGCGACGAGGCGCGCCGGATGGTGCGCCGGGCCGCCGCCGGATACCGGTGACGGCAGCGGGATCACGCCGAGCCGACGAACTGGCTGACGTGGTAGGCGGTGCTGCGGTTGTCGGGCGTCCTGGTCCACTTCGACACCATGAGGTGCAGGTCGTTGGCCCGCCGGCTGGACCACGGGTGGATGAAGCCGCCGTAGAGGCCCGGCTCCTGCCAGGAGGTGAGCTGGATCCGCTCCGACGTCCAGACCCGGTCCGGCCCGTCCGCCGTGCGCGTGACGATGCACCCGGTGGCGCAGTTGAGGTACGACATCACCCACGTGCCGTCGGCCAGCCGTCGCACCGAGGGCTCGCCGAAACGGCCGGTCAGGATCGGCGTGCACGGGCGGCCCCAGCCCCAGTTGCTGCCGTTCCAACCCCAGCCCTCGTACGACTCGGGGAAGAACAGCCGGTCCCAGCGGACCCGACGCAGCATCATCGGCCCGTGCTGGCGGCCGGCGCGCACCGAGAAGACGTACACCCAGTCCCCGTCGCGCTGCATCGTCCACATCTGGAACGGATCGGTGTTGGTGCCGTTGTTCCACCATTTCAGTGGCGTACGGACGAAGTCGTTGCCGTTGTCGCTGTAGGCGAGCCCGGCGTAGCGCGACCGCCAGTGCGGCCCGGCCGGGCCGGCGGAGTTCCAGTTCTCGATGCTCATGTACGACACGAGCTGGCGGCCGGTCTCGGGAAAGGCGATGCCGTCGTTGGGGATGACGGTCACCTCCCAGAGACCGTCGATGCCGATGCCGTGGTGGCCGTTGTGCATCAGCTCCGGGGCCCGGCCGTTGCCCGCGACGCGGGCGGCGCTGTCGAAGACGATCCCGCCGGCGGCGCCGGGGTGCACGGCGGAGCGCAGCATCACCGGCGAGCGCCAGTCGTTGGGCACCGGCGGGCCCTCGGGCCACGGGGTGTCGAACGTGTCGCCGAACAGGTAACCGATCGAGCCGTTCTCCAGCACGTACGGGATGCCGAGGTCCGTGCCCGCGACCCGCCACCGGTGGTTGGTGTCCAGGTCGGCGCCGGTCAGCCGCTTTTTCCAGGAGGCGGCCCGGGCCGTGCCGGGGGCGAGGACCGGCGCGACGGCCGTGGCCACGCCGGCGGCGGCAACCGTGCCGAGCAGGGAACGGCGTGTGATCATGATGACCGTCCTTGTCGCGAGGGGTCCCGGAAGGCCCCGGACGTGGGGACCGGACCGCAGGCCGGCCACATCGAGTTAACAATGTCGATGTAGGGCTGGAACCTACGGCCAACCGGCCGGCGAGGTCAAGGAGCCCGGACCCGTCGACCACGAAGCCGCACGTGGCGGATTGGACGGGGCGAGCGCGGGCATGACAGGGTGCTGCTGGTGCGCACGGGTGAGAGGTAAGCGTCTGTGGCCGATCCGCATACCGCGTGGTCTTCCGGTGATCCGCAGGCGGTGCTCGACGGTTTCGAGCAGCTGCCCGGATTCGTGTGGATCTTCGAGGGGCCCGAGCTGCGGGTGGTGGCCGCGAACCCGGCCGTGCGCGCCGCCGTCGGCAACCGCAGCGGCCTGATCGGTGAGCCCTTCCGGCGGGCGGTGCCGGAACTCGCGGGCCAGCACATCTTCGAACTGCTCGACCAGGCCCTGCGCGGGGTCCGCTCGCACGGCTACGAGCAGCGCGTCCTGACCGACCGCAACGGCGACGGCAGCCTGACGGAGGCCTTCTACACCTTCGACATGGCGCCGTGGCACAACCCCGACGGCTCGGTGCGTGGGGTGATCGTGCAGGCCGTCGACGCCACTCCCGTGGTGGCCGCCCGGCAGGCCGCCGAGACCGCCGCCGCCACCGCCGAACGTCGCTACCGTCAGGCCGCCGGCCTGGTCCTGGAACTGCAACGCAGCCTCCTGCCCGACATGCTGCCCGTCCTGCCGCGCGTCCAGGTCGCCGCCCACTACCTCGTCGCGAGCAGCGACCTCGTCGCCGGCGGGGACTGGTTCGACGCGGTTCCCCTGCCGGACGGCCGGCTCGCGCTGACCGTCGGCGACGTCGTCGGGCACGGCGCCGCGGCCGCGGCGGCCATGGGGCAGCTCCGTACGGTCGCCCGGCAGGCGTTGCAGTCGGGCGGTGAACTGCCGCAGGTGCTGGCCGTGCTGGACGACTTCGCGGCCCGCGCCGACGTGACCCGGGCGGCCACCACCTGCCTCGCGGTACTCGACCCCGACACGGGGACGCTCGAGGCGGCCAGCCACGGACACCCCGCGCCGCTGGTGATCGGCGCCACCGGCGAGGCCCGGCACCTGCCGCTGACGCCCACGGGACCACTGGGCACCGGAGCCGGCCCCGCCCCGCTGCACGCCCACCGGCTACGGGCCGACGACGTCCTGCTGCTCTACACCGACGGCCTCATCGAACGCCCCCGGCAGAGCCTGCACGACGGCGCCCGCATCCTGGCCGACGCCGCGGCGGCCGCCCGGCGGGCGATACTCGACGCGGCCACCACCATCCCGCAGCGGCTTCCCGACCGCATCTGCACCCTGGTCACGGAACGTCTCGCCCTCGCCGGCGGCGGCTTCGGCGACGACACCACGCTCCTCGCCGCCCACCTCCTGCCGCAACCCCTCGCACCGCTGCACGTGACCCTGCCCGCCGACACGACGGCGCTGCGCCCGATGCGCCGGCACCTGAGCGACTGGCTCGTCCGGATCGGGGCCGGCGAACTCGACGCGAGCGACCTCGTGCACGCCGTGGGGGAGGCCGTCACCAACGCCGTCGACCACGCCTATCCGAGCGGTACGCCGGGGACGTTCACGCTGCACGGCACGCTGGACCACCAGGGCGTCGTGCACGTCACCTGCGCCGACCAGGGGCGGTGGCGCCCACCGGTCGCCGACCCGGGCGGCCGCGGCCGTGGACTGACGATGATCCGCGGGCTCGTCGACCGCGCGGAGGTCCGGCACACCGAGGCCGGCACCACCGTCAGCATGCACCACCACATCGGCCAGGCCACCAACGTCACCACCGTGGCCGCCGCCCAGGCGGCCGGCCCCCACAAGCAGGCCGCCGTCGTGGAGGAGTTCACGGCCGCCGTCGTCGAGACACCGACGGGCCGGGTGCTGCGGGTGCAGGGGCCGGTGGACCTGGTCACCGGCCCTCGGCTGCGCGCCGCGATCATGCAGGCCAGCCGCGGCGGCAGCCTGCCGCTGACCATCGACCTCACCCCGGTCACCCACCTGAGCAGCACCGGCGTGCGGATCCTGCACGAGGTCGCCCGGATCGTCGCGCAGCTGCGCGTCACCGCCACCCCGCAGAGCCCGGCCCACGCCGTACTGGAACTGACCGGGCTGCGTCACCTCCTGCCGGAGGCCGCCGCGAACGGAAGCGACGACGGGTTCCACCGGTAGCCCGGACCCCGGCGCGGAAGAATCTTCGAGCGGGGTGTCCAATCGGCCGTCTCCCGTCCGTAGTGATGTCGTACGGCGTCGCCCGGCACGGAAGAGGCGACGCGACACGGAGGGGAGTCGGATCGTGAAGTACATGTTGCTCATCAACGCCGGTGCGGTCGGCGAGGACGGCGGGGCCGCCGGCTGCGACGTCGGCGACTGGATGGCGTACGACAAGCAGGTGCGCGAGGCGGGGATCCTGGTCTCCGGCGAGTCGCTGGCGGACCTGGTCACCGCCACCACCGTGCGGGTCGGCCAGGACGGCAGGCGGACCGTCACGGACGGGCCGTTCGCCGAGACCCGCGAGATCCTCGGCGGCTTCTACGTGATCGACGTGCCGGACCTCGACGTCGCGCTCGACTGGGCGGCGCGCTGCCCCGGCGCGCGCGGGGGCGGCTCCGTCGTGGTCCGGCCGGTCGCCGAGTTCGGGGGCTGAGCGCGGTGGGCGGAGCGCCCGCCGACACCGGGGGGACGGGCGAGGCGCCGGCGGCGGTCGTGGAGGCGGTGTTCCGTGAGGAACGCGGCCGGCTGCTGGCGGCGCTCGTCCGCCGCTTCGGCGACCTCGACCTGGCCGAGGAGGTCACCTCCGAGGCCGTCGAGGCGGCGCTGACGCGGTGGCCGGTCGACGGCGTTCCGCCCAAACCCGGCGCCTGGCTGATGACCACGGCGCGCCGCCGGGCGGTCGACCGGCTGCGCCGGGACCAGGCCCTCGCCGCGCGGCTGGCCATCCTCCAGGCGGAGGCGGACCGGGCGGAGCCCGCCCCCGCCCCGGTGCCGGGCGGTGAGCTGCCGGACGAGCGGCTCCAGCTCTTCTTCACCTGCGCGCACCCGGCGCTCGCGGCCGAGGACCACGGGGCGCTGACCCTGCGTTACCTGGCGGGCCTGACCACGCCCGAGGTGGCCCGCGCCTTCCTCGTTCCGACGGCGACGATGGCCAAGCGGATTACCCGGGCGAAGAAGAAGATCCACGAGGCCCGGATCCCGTTCCGCGTGCCCGGCGCGCGGGAGCTGCCGCAGCGGCTGCCGGGAGTGCTCCAGGCGGTGTATTCGATCTTCACGGAGGGCTATGCCGCCAGCGGGGGCCCGTGCCTGCAACGGCTCGACCTCGCCGAGGAGGCCATCCGGCTGGCCCGGATCCTGCGCCGGCTGCTGCCCGCCGGACGGGAGGTCGCCGGGCTGCTCGCGCTCATGCTGCTGATCCACGCCCGCCGCGACGCCCGCACCGGCCCGGACGACGAGCTGGTGCTGCTCGACGAGCAGGACCGTGGCCGCTGGGACCGCCGCATGATCGCCGAGGGCCTCGACCTGGTGCCCGTCGCGCTGACCGGCGGCCCACCCGGCCCGTACGGCGTGCAGGCCGCGATCGCCGCCCTGCACGTCGAGGCGGCGGACCTCGCCACCACCGACTGGCCGCAGATCGTCGCGCTCTACGACGTGCTGCTCGCACTCGCGCCGTCCCCGGTCGTCGCGCTGAACCGGGCCGCGGCGGTGGCGATGCGCGACGGCCCGGAGGCGGGCCTGGCGCTGCTGGACGAGCTGGCCGACGAGCCGCTGCTGCGGGGCCACCATCCCTACCCGGCGGCCCGGGCCGACCTGCTGCACCGCCTCGGCCGGCACGCCGACGCCGCCGAGGCGTACCGGGAGGCGCTCGGCCTGGCCGGCACCGAACCCGAGCGGGCCCTGCTGCGCCGCCGGCTGGACGCGATCGAGCGGCCCCACGCGTCGGGGACGTGACGGCACCCGCCGCGACGCCGTCGGCCCGCCGGGTGTCGAGCCGACCGCCGACGGGGTGCTAACGCGGGCTCCGGCGACCCGCGTGCCGTCGGGTCGGCACGCCAGGGGCGCTCACCGGGCGGCGACCGCCAGCACGCCCCGGTCCAGGACGACCCGCCCGGTCCCGTCGGTGGCGCGGAAGACGACGCCGTACGGGCGCCGCCAGGCGTGCACCGTCAGGGTGTCGCCGGGGTGCAGCGGGGCGTTGAAGCGGGCGCGGACGTGCCGGACGCGCGTCGGGTCGTCACCGACGAGGGGCAGCAGGAGCCGGCCGGCGAAGCCGAAGGTGCACAGGCCGTGCAGGATCGGGCGGGGCAGCCCGGCCCGACCGGCGACGGCCGGGTCGGAGTGCAGCGGGTTGCGGTCGCCGCTGAGTCGGTAGAGCAGCGCCTGGTCCGGGCGGATGGTGGTGACGATCCGGTGCTCGGGCGGATCGGTCGGCGGGTGCCAGAGGGCGGGCCGGGCGCGACGCCCGCCGAATCCGCCGGCACCGATGACGAACATCGCCCGGCGTACGGTGCCCAGGACCGTGCCCGTCGGGTCGCGGAGCCGGGAGACCTGCTCGACCAGGGCGCCGCTGCCCTGGTCGTGCAGCGCGGTCACGGCGGCGGTGGTGTGCACCCGCCCGGCCGGTGGCAGAGGGCGGAACAGGGTCAGCGCCTCCTCGGCGTGCCGGATCGCGGTGAGCTCGCCCAGGGGCGGCGGGTCGGCGGCGAGCACGCTGGCGAAGGTCGGCAGCACCCGCTGCGGGCGGCCGGTGGAGTTCTCGGTGGTGAGGTGGAGCTCCGCCGCCGGGTCGCGTTGTCCCGCCCCGACCCCGAGGGCGTAGAGCATCGTCTCGGTCGGGGTCCACACCCGGTCCAGCGAGGTGCGCAGTCCGACGAGATTACTGACCGTAGTCGGCGCGGTTCCCCGTCGGGCCGACGGCCGACCCGGTCGGTCGGCATGGGCCCCTTTGTCCAGCGTGTTCATCGGGCTCCCGGTTTGTTCGACTCGTCGGCTGGCGATGATCGACGGCTACTGTCTGTTGCAGGAAGGTGAGGCCGAATCTCTTGACTGCGCACGCCGTCCGGCAGTAGCGTCCCATATTAAGCAACGGTAACCATAATATGAGCCGCTAGGTATCTGGGGTAGCCATGAGAATGCGAGCATTGCGCGCTGCGGTAGCAGCCCTGCTGGTGACCGCCGCCGTTGCGGCATGCGCGGAGAACCAGAGCCCGACCGAGTCCGGCGGCGGCGAGGCGGCCCCTTCGGTGGCGGTCAACTTCGGCGTCGGCGTCGACCCGGCGTACTCCCCGATCTACCTCGCCGACCAGGAGAAGCTGTTCCAGGCCAACGGCCTGAACGTCACCGTCACCCAGTTCCAGGAGGGCACCGGTGGCCTCGACGCGATCCTGGCCAAGCAGGGCCAGTTCACGGCGAGCACCGAGTCGAGCCTGCTGAACCGGGCCACCCGGGGCGACATCAAGGGCCTGGCCGTCTTCTCGCAGTCGCCCAGCTTCATCAAGCTCGTGGCGCGCTCCGGCGTCAGCGACGTGGCGGGCATCAAGAAGTACGGCGTCGTCCCCGGCACGGTCAACGAGTACGCCACCAACAAGGTCCTCGCGGCGCGCGGGATCAGCCGGGAGTCCGTCGAGTTCGTCAACGCCTCTCCCGCCGAGATGCCGGCCCTGCTGCAACGCGGCGACGTGGACGGCTACATCATGTGGGAGCCGTGGCCGTCGCGCGGCGTCGCCAACGGCGGCAAGGTCCTGCTGACCAGCGGCGACATCGGCTACGTCTACAACCTGGTGATCGGCGTCGACGGCGCCTGGTACGAGGCCAACAAGGAGACCGCCAAGAAGGTCGTGCAGACCATCGGCCAGGCGTGCGAGCAGCTCACCCAGGACCCGGCCAAGGCGGGCACGGTCACCGAGAAGGCCATCAAGGTGCCGGCGAAGGAGGCCCAGACGCTGCTGGAGGGCGTCCAGTGCCAGGTCCGTGACTTCACCGACGACGACCTCAAGCGCTACGGCGAGATCGCCCAGTTCCAGCAGGACAGCAAGATCGTCACCCAGAAGGCGGACCCGGCGACCGTCATGGTCAAGGGGGTGGCGTGACAGTCAACGGCACCGCCCCCGCCACGACCCCCGCCGGCCGACCCGCCAGCCGCGCCGGCTCCCCGATCCGCATCAGCGACGTCGACATCCGCTTCGGCGAGTTCGTCGCCGTCCGCGGCGCGAGCCTCGACATCGCCGCCGGTGAGCTCGTCTGCCTGCTCGGTCCGAGTGGCTGCGGCAAGTCCACGCTGCTCAACGCGGTCGCCGGGTTCGTCCGCCCGGCGGCCGGCGAGGTGACCTGCGGCGGCGAGCCGGTGACCGGGCCCGACGTGTCGCGGGGCGTGGTCTTCCAGAGTGCTGAGGCGCTGTTCCCCTGGCTGACCGTACGCCAGAACGTCGCCTTCGGCCCGCAGATGCGCGGCGTGCCGAAGGCCCAGCGCGACGCGGTCGTCGAGCGGTACCTGGCGATGGTCGGCCTCGCGCACAGCGCCGAGCGGTTCCCCGAGCAGCTCTCCGGCGGCATGCGCCAGCGGGCCCAGCTGGCCCGGGTCCTGGCCAACGACCCCTCGGTCGTGCTGATGGACGAGCCGTTCGGCGCGCTGGACGCCCAGACCCGGCTGGTGATGCAGGTCGAACTCGACCGGATCTGGCGCGAGACCGGCGCCACGATCGTCTTCGTCA
This sequence comes from Micromonospora sp. M71_S20, assembly GCF_003664255.1. Lineage (NCBI taxonomy): Bacteria > Bacillati > Actinomycetota > Actinomycetes > Micromonosporales > Micromonosporaceae > Micromonospora > Micromonospora sp. M71_S20. The sequence continues at coordinate 3,807,296 of NZ_RCCV01000001.1, forward strand.
CCCACGACATCGGCGAGGCGATCCTCCTCGGCGACCGGATCGTCACGATGACCGCGGGACCGTCGGCGGCCATCAAGAAGGACTACCGCTGCGACCTGCCCCGGCCCCGCGACCTGACCGACCCGGCCTGCGCGGCGCTCTTCCGGGAGCTGCGCGAGGACATCGGCGCCGAGGTGGCCCGGACGCTGCGCGCCCAGGGACTCGACGACGGCCACGACGGCCGGCCCGGCGCCGACCACACGAACGACGACCGGACGGAGGGGCGATGACAGTCGAGGCACCCACCGTTCCCGACCGCACCAGGGCGTCGGCGACGACCGCCCCCCGCCGCAACCGCTGGCCCCGGCTGACCCGGATCGGGCTGTCGGTCCTGTCGGTGCTGCTCGGCGTGCTGATCTGGGACCTGGTCAGCCGCAACTACACGGCTTTCTTCCTGCCCTCGCCGCGGCTCACCCTCGACGGCGCGGTCGAACTGATCCGCGACGGCACCCTGTGGGACTCGGTCAGCGCGTCCTCGACCCGCATCCTCACCGGCTGGCTGCTCGGCGTGCTCGTCGGCGTACCGATGGGTCTGCTGATGGGTTGCATCCCCTGGCTGCGGCTGATGCTCGACCCCTACATCCAGTTCTTCCGCTTCGTGCCACCGATCGCCTTCGTCACCCTGGCCATCATCTGGCTCGGGCCGGGGGAGGCGTCGAAGGTGGCGCTGATCTTCTACACCACCGTCTTCATCGTCGCCCTCAACACCCTGGCCGGGGTGCTGTCGGTCAACGAGATCCGGATGCGGGCGGCCCGCGCGCTCGGCGCCGGTCCCGTACGCAGCCTCGTCTCGGTCGTGCTGCCGTCGACCGTGCCGCACGTGGTCACCGGGGCCCGGCTGGCGATGGGCAACTCGTTCCTGACGATCGTCTCCGCCGAGATCGTCGCCGCCCAGAGCGGCCTGGGATCGCTGATCTGGACGGCGCGGAACTACGCCAAGACGGAGTGGGTCTTCGTGGGCATCATCGCCCTGGGCCTGCTCGGCTACCTCTTCGACTGGATCCTGCGTCTGGTCACGGGACGGACCCTGCGCCGCTACGGCGTCACGTTCTAGCGGCCCGACCCGTCGCCGACGCCATCCACCCCCTATCCGAAAGGCTCGCCATGCTCTGCATCGGCGTCGACATCGGTGGCACCTTCACCGACGTCATCGTCTACGAGCCGGCCACCGCCCGGCTCGCCGAGGCCAAGACCCTCTCCACGCCGCACGATCCGGCGGCGGCGATCTTCGAGGGTCTCGCCAAGCTCGGTGTCAGCCTGGACACGGTCGACCGGTTCGTGCACGGCACCACCCGGGTGACCAACGCGCTCCTCGAAGGCTCCGGCGAGCCGGTGTCCGTCCTGGCCACCGAGGGCTTCCGGGACGTGCTGGAGATGGGCCTCGGACACCGGCCCCGCCTCTACAGCGTCAAGGAGAGCGCCCGGCCGCCGCTCGTCGCGCGCCGGCACCGGCACGTGCTGCGCGAACGCATCGGCGCCGACGGCCGCGTCGTCCGGCCGCTGGACACCGACGAACTGGACGAGGCACTCGACCGGGTGGCCGCCGCCGGTCCCCGCGCGGTGGCGGTCTGCCTGCTGCACTCCTACCGCAACCCCGCCCACGAGCGGGCCGCGGCGCGACGGCTGGCGGAGCGGTACCCCGACCTGGTCTGCACCGTCTCCTCCGACGTGGTGCCGGAGCAGGGCGAGTACGAGCGGTTCGCCACCACCGTGCTCAACGCCAGCGTGCGGGCGACCGTCGCCGACTACCTGCGCGGCCTCGGCGACGCCCTCGCCGACGGCGGTTACGCCCACCCACTGTCGATCATGACGAGCAGCGGCGGTGTCGTCTCCACCGAGGAGGCCGGGCGGCTGCCGATCAACCTCGCCCTCTCGGGGCCCGCCGGCGGGGTCGCGGCCACCGTGCACCTGGCCTCGCTCGCCGGCTACCCGAACGTCATCACCTGCGACATCGGCGGCACCAGCACGGACGTCTGCCTGATCAAGAACGGCGCCCCGTTGATGACCAACGACGGGAAGATCGCCGGCTACCCGAACCGCACCTTCCAGGTCGAGATCAACACCATCGGCGCCGGCGGCGGCTCGATCGCCTGGCGCGACCTGGGCGGGGAACTGCGCGTCGGACCGCGCAGCGCCGGATCGACCCCCGGCCCGGCGGCGTACGGCCGGGGCGGCACCGAGCCGACCACCACCGACGCGCACCTGCTCGTCGGCCACCTCGACCCGCGGGAGAGCCTGGGTGGGGAGGTGCCACTCGACCTCGACGCGGCCCGCGCCGCCCTGGCCGGGCTGGCCGGCACGTTCGGTCTCGACGAGCTGGACCTGGCGCACGGCATCCTCACCCTCGCCACGGTCAAGATGACCAGCGCGATCAAGGAGATCTCCGTCGCCTGCGGCCACGACCCGCGCGACTTCGTGCTGATGCCCTTCGGCGGCGCCGGCCCGATGCACGCCACCGACCTCGCCGACGAACTCGGCATCCGCCGGGTCCTGGTCCCGCCGGTGCCGGGCAATTTCTCCGCGCTGGGCTTCGTCACCGCCCAGGCCCGCCACGACTACGTGCGTACCGTGCTGGTGCCGGCCGACGAGGACGGCCTGGCTGCCGTCCGGGCGGCCATGGCCGACCTGCGCGACGCCGCCCTGGCCCAACTCAAGGCCGAGGACGGCGTGGAGCCCGACCAGGTCAGCTTCGGCCTGTCGGTCGGCATGCGGTTCAAGGGCCAGAGCTTCGACCTCGCCGTCGCCCTGGCCGAACTGCCGGCCGACGCCGACGACCTGGTCACGGCCTTCCACGCCGCCTACGCCGAGCGGTACGCCTACACCCGCTCCGACCACCCCGCCGAGATCGTCAACTGCCGGCTCACCGCGTTCGGGCCACGCCCGGCGGTGCGCTTCGCCGCCCCGACCGGCGGCCCGGCGGAGCCCGGCCGGACCCGTCTCTACCGCCCGGGCGGCTGGGTCGAGGCGACCGTGTGGCGGCGCGCCGACCTGGGCCCCGACTCCGTCGTCGCCGGCCCCGCCGTCGTGCGGGAGAACGGCAGCACCACCGTCGTCGGCGGCGGATGGACCGCCACGGTCGACGACCACGGAAACCTGCTGCTGACCAAGGAGTGATCCGTGATCCCGCCAGCCCTCGACCTCACCGTGCTGGAGCGCGCCGCGCGGCAGCCGGACCGCGCCCTGTACGTCTTCGACGATCCGGCCCGGCCGGTGACCACGGGGGAGTTCGCCGACCTCGCCGGCCGGGCCGCCGCCGTCCTGGCGGCCCAGGGCGTCGGCCGTGGCGACCGGATCGCGGTCTGGGCCGAGAACGGGCTGGCCTGGCTGGTGCTGCTGGCCGCCGCCGCCTGGCGGGGCGCCGCCCTGACCACCCTGCACCCCGGCCTCACCGGTCCCGAGCTGACCTCGGCGCTGGCCCGCAGCCGGCCCCGGCGCCTCTACGCCGCCGAGCGGGTACGCGACCGGCACGGCCCGTCCACCGTCACGCGGGCCCTGGCGGCGTTGCCGCCCGGCGAGCGCCCGGACGGCTGGCACGTCCTCGGCGCGGACCTGGGACCGGGGGCCCTGGCGCAGCTGCCCGGCTGGGACGGCACCGTCCCGGCACCCGTCGGTGACCCGGACGCCGCCTGCAACATCCAGTTCACCTCGGGCTCCACCGGCCCGGCCAAGATGGTGTCGCTGAGCGCCGGCAACCTGCTGGCCAACGCGGCCTGGACGGCCGAGGCGGCCCGGTTGCACGCCGACGACCGGATCGCCTCGCCGCTGCCCCTGGCCCACGCGGCGGGGCTCGGCAGCGGGGCGATGCTGGCGCTGGTGACGGGCGCCCTGTGGGTCTCCACCCGCCGGTTCCGCACCGAGCCGGTCCTCGACCAGATCGAGCGGCACGAGTGCACGGTGGTGCAGGCCGTACCCACCATGGCGTCGATGCTCACCGACCGCGTCGAGCGGGACCCCGGACGCTGGGACCTGTCGTCGTTGCGGGTCGGCTTCCTCGGCGGCGCCACGTGCACCCCGGCGCTGCTCACCCGCACCCGACGGGTGCTCGGCCTGGACCGGGTGGCGGTCGTCTACGGCCAGACCGAGGCCGGCCCCACGATCAGCCTCGACCCCGGCGACGGGACCTGCGGCGCGCCCGGTGACACCGTCGGGCGCGTCCTGCCGGCCCTGGAGGCCACCGTGGTCGACCCCGCCACCCGCGCCCCGGTGCCCACCGGACGGGTCGGGGAGCTGCTGGTACGCGGCAGTTCGGTCACCCGCGGCTACGCCGACGACCCGTTCACCACCGCCGCCACGATCACCAGCGACGGCTGGCTGCGCACCGGCGACCTGGGCGCGCTGACCGACGAGCGGGTCCTCACCCTGGCCGGTCGGATCAAGGAACTGATCATCCGCGGCGGCGAGAACGTCCACCCCGCCGAGGTCGAGGCCGTGCTCGCCGACGACCCGGCCGTGGCCCGGGTGTGCGTCGTCGGCGTGCCGTCACCCCGATGGGGGGAGGAGGTCGCGGCACTGGTCGTGACCGTCCCGGGTGGGCACTGCGACGTCGACCGGCTCGCCCGCGGCGCCACCGAACGCCTGGCCCGGCACAAGGTGCCGACCCTGATCCGTACCGTCGCCGACCTGCCGCTGCTGCCGTCCGGGAAGGTCGACCGGCGGGCCGCCCGGGAACTGCTCGTCGCGGAGGGGGAACGCTGATGCAGCTCGGATCGTGCTTCCTGGACTCGCTGACCGTCACCAGCTTCTTCGGCAACGCCGAGATGCGCGGGGTCTTCAACGACCGGCAGCTCATGCAGTCCTGGCTCGACGTCGAGGCCGCCCTCGCCCGGGGCCAGGCGCGCCTGGGCATCATCCCGTCCGCCGCCGCGCAGGCGATCACCGAGGCCGCCCGCGTCGAGCGGCTCGACACGGCGGTCCTCGCCGCCGACGCCGCCGACACCGTGCACCCCCTGGTGCCGCTGGTGCGCGCGCTCACCGCCGCCTGTCCCGGCGACGCCGGTCGCTACGTCCACCTCGGCGCCACCACCCAGGACGTGATGGACACCGGCTTCGTCCTGCGCGCCCGCGACGGCCTGGACATCGTGCAACGGCAGGTCGACGAGCTGGTCCGCGCGCTGCGGCGGCTCGCGCTGCGCCACCGCGCCACCCCGATGGCCGCCCGCACCCACGGGCAGCAGGCACTGCCGACGACGTTCGGCCTGCGCTGCGCGGTGTGGCAGGACGAACTGCAACGGCACCGCGTCCGGTTGCGGCAACTGCGGCAGCGGCTGCTGGTGACCAGCATGGGCGGCGCGGCCGGCACCATGGCCGGCTACGGCGCCCAGGCGTTCGCGCTGGAGCACGCGGTCGCCACCGACCTGGGGCTCGGCGTCGCCGACACCCCCTGGCACGCCACCCAGGACCGCTTCGCCGAGTGCCTGATGGTCTTCGGCCTCGTCGCGGCCAGCGCCGAGAAGCTGGCCAGGGAAATCTACTTCCTCGGCCGCACCGAGATCGGCGAGGCGTACGAGTCGCAGCGGGCCACCCAGGTCGGCAGCAGCACCATGCCCCACAAGCGCAACCCGATCCGCTGCGAGGCGGTGATCGCCGCCGCCGGCACCCTGCGGGCGCAGGTGCCCCTGGCGTTGCAGACCATGGTCGCCCAGGACGACCGGGACATGGGCGTCGGGATGACGCTGTGGAAGCTGCTGCCGGAGTGCTTCATCCTGCTCGGCGGCGCGTTGCAGCGCCTGGTCGACGTCTTCGGCGACCTCGGCGTCAACCCCGACCGGATGCGCGCCAACCTCGACCTCACCGGCGGGCTCGTGCTTTCCGAGGCGGTGATGCTGCGCCTGGCCGGCCCGCTCGGCCGGGAGCAGGCCCACCACCTGGTGATGCGGATCGTGCGCGACAGCCTGGAGCAGGGCCGTCCGTTCGCCGAGGCGCTGCGCGCCGACCCGGAGGTGGCCGCCGCCCTGCCCGCGGCGGAACTCGCCGGCCTGCTGGACCCGCTGTCGTACGTCGGCCACGCCGCCGCGCTGGTCGACCGCGCCCTACTGAACTCGGAGTCGCCATGACCGACGCACACCGCGCCGAGGAATCCGTGCTGCTGCACCGCGACGGGCGACTGGCCCGGGTGACGCTGAACCGGCCCGCCCGGCGCAACAGCTTCGACCTGGCGATGCTCGCCCGCTTCGAGGACGTGCTGCACGAGCTGTCCCGCGACGACCGGACCGAGGTCGTCGTGCTCACCGGCGCCGGCACCGCCTTCTGCGCCGGCACCGACCTGCACGAGCTGGCCACCCTCGACGCCCGGGCCACGATGTCCGTGCAGCGCCGCACCGCCGAGCTGGTCGAACGCTGGTACCGGCTGGAACAGACCACCGTCGCGGCCTTCAACGGCCCGGCCATCGGCTCCGGGGCGGTGCTCGGCCTGGCCAGCGACCTGCGGGTGGCCGCCGACACCTGCTTCGCGACCTTCCCGGAGGTGGGCTTCGGCATCCCGCTGACCTGGAGCGGCATGGCGATCCTCGCCGACCTCGTCGGCGCCGACCTGGCCAAGCGCTGGCTGCTGCTCGGCGACCGGATCCCCGCCGACGAGCTGCGCGACCTGCGCCTGGTGACCGAGGTGGTGGACCCAGGGCGGCTCGCTGACGCCGCGACCGGGATCGCCGAACGGCTGCTCGCCACCTCCGCGGTCGGACGGTCGATGACCAAGCGGGCCGCCCGCCTGGCCGGGCCCCGGTTCGAGGCCGCCGCCAACGACTCCTACCTCGGCGCGCTGAGCGTGGCGCTGCGCCCCGCCGGCGACTACCTCGCCCGGGATCCCCGGTGAGGGCCGGCGAGGCGATCGCCGACGCCGTCGTTAGGCAGGGGGTCGACACGATCTTCGGGCTGCTCGGCGACGCCAACATGTTCCTGGTCGCGGACCTGGTGCAGCGGCACGGCGTCCGGTTCGTGGCCGCTCGCAACGAGAACGCCGCGGTGATGATGGCCGACGGCTGGGCCCGCGCTACCGGCCGGTGCGGAGTCGTCACCGTGACCCAGGGCCCCGGCCTGGCGGTCGCCGGCGCCGCGCTGACCATCGCCCGGCAGGCCGGCACGCCGCTGGTCCTGATCGCCGGCGACACCCCGCCCGGCGACCCGCTGCACGTGCAGAGCTTCCCGCAACAGCCCTTCGCGCTGGCCACCGCCGGGGCGTTCGTGCCCGTGACGGCGCCGGCCACGGCGGCCCGCGACGTCGGCCTGGCGTTCCGCGCCGCCGCCGAACGGCCCGGCCCGGTCGTGCTCGACGTCCCCATCGACCTGCAGGACGAGCCGGTGCCGGCCGGTGCCGTGCCCGCGCCGGTCGCCGTCGTGGCGCACCGGCCCGCACCGTCGGCGCCCACCGACGCGGCGGTCGCCGAGCTGGCCGGCCGGCTGGCCGCCGCCCGCCGCCCCGTGCTGCTGGCCGGGCGGGGCGCCGAGGCGGCGGCGGACGACGTACGCCGGCTCGCCGACCGGTGCGGCGCGGTGCTCGCCACCACCGTGCTGGCCGCCGGGCTCTTCGCCGGCCACCCGTACCACCTGGGGGTGGCCGGAGGACTGGCCCGCCCGCTGACCCGGCGGGTGCTGGCCGACGCGGACATGGTGGTCACGTTCGGCGCCGGACTCAACCGGTGGACGGCCGACCACGGCGCGCTCTTCCCCGCGGCCCAGGTGGTCGCGGTCGACGTCGACGCGCGGGCACTGGGAGCGCGATGGCCCGTCGACGCGGGGATCGTCGGGGACGCGGCGGCCACCGCGCGGGCCGTGACGGCCCGGCTCGACCCGGTCGAGCGCCCAGACTGGCGCAGCCCCGCCCTGGCCGCGCAGATCGCCGCGGCCGACCCCTTCGACGGCATCGAGTTCGTCGAGGGGGCGGCGGGGATCGACCCCCGGGCGTTCATCCGGGTCTGCGCCCGGCGGCTCCCGGCCCGGCGCACCACGGTGGTCGGGGTGGGGCAGTTCGGCGGCTGGCCCAACCTGCTGCTCGACTCCCCGGCCGTGGACCGCGCGTTCATCGCGCCCTGGGAGTTCGGCAGCATCGGGGTCGGCCTGCCGTACGCCGTCGGGGCCGGGGTGGGCCGCCCGGACCGGCCGGTGGTCGCCTTCGAGGGCGACGGTAGCCTGCTCACCGGCCTCGGGGAGCTGGACACCCTGGCCCGGGTCGGGGCGCCCGTGCTGCTGGTGGTCCTCGACGACGGCGGCTACGGCGCGGAGGTGCGCAAGTTCGCCCCGCGCGGGGTCGACCCGGCGTTGGCCCGGTTCCCGGCCCGGGACCTGGCCGCCGTGGCGCGGTCCCTGGGCGTGCCGGCCTGGACGGTCACCGACCAGGCGAGCGCCGAGGCGGCGTTCGACGAGGTGCTGCCGGTGACCGGGCCGGCGGTGCTGCACGTCCGGGTCCTGCCCGAGGTCACCCAGGAGCGGTTCTGACGGCGTACGCCCCGTTGCGCCGCCGCCGGTCGCCGCTCCGGCGCCTGATGCCGTGCCGGCGTCGGACGCTGCGCGCGGCGCGGCGCCGGCGCGCCGGCGGGGAGCCTCGCCGGGTGACCGGCCCGTGGGCGACGCGGTCAGTCGCCCCAGCTGTCGCCGAAGCCGTGGCCGAGCTGCCGGGACAGCTCGGCGGCGGTACGGCAGGCGGCGTCGGCCAGTTCGCGGGTGCGGGTGTCGTCCAGCCGGAAGATCGGCCCGGAGATACTGATCGCGGCGGTCACCCGTCCGCGCCGGTCGCGCACCGGGGCGGCCACCACCCGCAGCCCGTGCTCGCTCTCCTGGTCGTTGAGGGCCCAGCCCTGCCGCCGCACGGTGTCCATGTGCGCCACGAAGGTGTCCAGGTCGGTGATGGTGTTGCTGGTCATCGCCGTGAACGGCACGGTGGCGAGCAGGGCGCGCAGGGCGTCGTCGTCGTGGTCGACGAGCAGCGCCTTGCCGGCCGCGCTGCACCACAGCGGGATGCGCCGGCCGAGGCGGGAGACGAGCTGCACGTTGCGGGTGCCCTGCACGACGTAGAGCGAGATGGCGTCGGAGCCCTCCAGGACGGCGAGGTTGACGCTCTCGCCCTCGTGCTCGGCGAGCTGGTGCAGCAGCGGCCGGGCCAGCGCGTGCAGGTCGATGCCGGCGAGGAAGCGGGCGCCCAGCTCGAAGACGGCGACGCCGAGGCGGTAGGTGCCGTTCTCCTCGTTGCGTTGCAGGAAGCCGGCGTCGGCCAGTGCGCGGAACAGCCGGCTGGCCGTGGACTTGTGCAGGCCCAGTTCCCGGCTCACGTCGCTGACCTTGCGCTCGACGGCGTCACCCCGGAAGGCCAGCAGGACGCCCAGGGCGCGGTCCAGCGCCTGGGTGCCCGACTCGCGGGGGGCGACGCCCTCGTCGGGCGTCGGGTCAGTGGCGTACGACATCTTGCTTCCCTGCCTTTCCGGCTGCTAGGTTTCATAATATAACTCTAGGACCACATGATGGTCCAATGCACGGTGGTCCACTCGCCCCGACCAGTCCAGGTCCCCTCCGGCGGAAGACACGGACCGACACCGGAATCAGTGAGGCATCCGCATGACCGTGAATCCGATCGACCTGGAAGTCGTCACCGAAAGTCTCATCTCGATCGTCCGGGAGATGCGACAGACGATCTTCCGTACCGCGCACTCGCCGGTGATCGCCGACGCCCAGGACTTCTCCTGCGCACTCTTCGACCCCTCCGGGCAGATGGTCGCCCAGGGCCGGGACATGCCAGGACACGTCATCGCCATGCCGGCCTCGGTGGCCGAGATCTTCGCCGACTTCGCCGCCGAGATGCGTCCCGGAGACCTCTACATCGTCAACGACCCGTACCGGGGCGGCAGCCACCTCAACGACGTCACCCTGATCAGCCCGGTCTTCGTCGACGGGCAGATGTTCCTCTTCCCCTGCGTCCGGATGCACTGGGCCGACATCGGCGGCATGACCCCGGGCAGCGTGTCCGGCCAGGCCACCGAGATCCTCCAGGAGGGGCTGCGGATCCCGCCGATCAGGCTGATCGAGGAGGGCCGCCCCAACCGGGCCGCCTTCGACATCCTCTTCGCCAACGTCCGGATGGCCGAGGAACGCCGCGGCGACCTCGAATCCAGCATCGCCGCCTGCCACACCGCGCAACGACGGCTGCGGGAACTCGTCGACCGCTGGGGCACCGACCTGATCCTCGACTGCGTCGCGGCCAACATGGACCGCACCGAGCAGCGGCTGCGCGACATGATCCGGTCGCTGCCCGACGGCACCTACCGGTACGAGGACTACCTCGACCTCTACACCGACGGCGACTACGACGCCGCGATCGTCCGCTGCCGGCTGACCGTCGACGGCGACGAGATCGAAGCCGACTTCCGGGGCTCCTCCACCCAGGTCGCCGCCGTGGTCAACTCGTCGCGGGCGATGACCGTCGCCGGGGTGTTCATCGCGGTCAAGTCCGCCCTCGACCCCGGCGGGCTGGTCAACCACGGCGCGTTCCGGCCCCTGCGGGTGCTCACCGAGCCCGGCACCGTGGTGCACGTCAGCTACCCCGCCCCGGCCAACGCCCACAGCGAGGTCCGCAAGCGGGTCATCTCCGCGGTGATGGCCGCGCTGAGCCAGGTGGCACCCGACCTCATCGCCGCCGACCAGTTCGGCACCACCTTCCAGAACCTCATCGGCGGCGTGGACGAGCACACCGGTCAGCCCTACCTCTACTACGACTACCCGGCCGGCGGCAACGGCGGATTCCTCGAATCCGACGGCCCCAGCGCGATGAACCCGGTCGACCTCGGCGACATCTCCACCATCCAGTCCGTCGAGCGGCTGGAGACAGAGATCCCGATCCTGGTCGAGGCGTGCGAGCTGCGCGCCGGCTCCTGCGGAGACGGTACCCACCGCGGCGGCCTGGGCAGCCGGCGGGAGACCCGGCTGCTGGCCAGCGGCGGGGCGTACTCGGTGCAGACCGACCGCACCACCGTCCCCCCGTACGGGCTGCGCCACGGCGGTCCGGGCGCCCCGACGGTCACGTACCTGCGCCGCGCCGACGGCCGACGGGTCGACTTCGACACCCCCGGCAAGATCGCCGGTTTTCCCATGCGCGCCGGGGACGTGCTGGTCATGGAGTCCGCCGGTGGCGGCGGCTGGGGCGACCCGCTGGACCGCGCGCCGGAGGCCGTCGCCGAGGACGTCCGCCAGGACTACCTGACCGGCGACGAGGCCCGCCGGCGCTACGGCGTGGTCCTCGACGGCGACGGCGAGGCCGACCGCACCGCCACCGCCGACCTGCGCCAGCGACTGCGGGACGAGCGGAGCTGGCTTCGCCTCACCACCACCGACCGGCCTGCCTACACCGGGCGGCGCGGCCAGCGCCGGCTGGCCTACGTCGCGCCCGGCAGCGGCCTGGCCGAGGAGAGCCTCGTCGAACTGCACGGCGTGCACCCGGCACCGCTGCGGGCCTGGCTGCGGCACGACACCGCGCTCGCCGCCGACGAGATAGCCCTCGACGACGACGGGATGCAGATCCTCGGCGCCGCCGCCGAACACCGCGCGTACGTGCGCGTCCTCACCGGGGAGGAGGGGTCGTGAGCAGGGTCTTCCGGGTGCCGGTGGCGACCACCAGGCCCCGCACCGGTGGCGGCGCCGGCAGCGCCCCGGCCCCGCAGCCCGCGCCGGCCCGCGCCGGCATCGTCGCCGGATGCCTCAGCCCGCATCCACCCCACCTGATCTACGCGGAGAACCCGCCGCAGAACGAGCCCCGCTCCACCGGCGGCTGGGAGACGCTGCGCTGGGCGTACGAGCGGCTGCGCAAGCGCATCCAGGAGGTGCACCGACCCGACGTGCTGATCGTGCACGCCCCGCACTGGATCACGATGGTCGGCCACCACGTCAACTGCGCGCCGAACCCGCGCGGCATCTCCGTGGAGCCGATCTTCCCGCACCTCTTCCGCTACCGGTACGACTTCCGCACCGACGTCGAACTCGGCGAGGCCATCGTCGAGGAGGCCAGCGGCCTCGGCCTGGTCACCCGCGCGATGCGCGACCCCCGGGTACGCGTCGACTACGCCACCATCGGCGCCCTGCACCTGGCCAACCCCGCCTGGGACATCCCCGTGGTGTCCCTGTCGGCGAACAACAACCCGTACTTCTACTCCGACGCGGCACTGGAGGAGATGGAGGTGCTCGGCGAGGCCACCCGCCGCGCCGTCGAGGCCACCGGCCGCCGCGCCGTGCTGCTCGCCTCGAACTCCCTGTCGCACCTGCACTGGCACGAGGAGCCGGAGCTGCCGGAGGACATGGAACGCGAACACCCGTACAACAACCACCAGTACCGCTGGGACATGAAGCTGCTCGAAGCGATCCGCCGGGGACCGACCGCCCCGCTGCGGGAACTCATCACCGAACACATCGAGGCGACCGCGTCGGAGACGAAGGCCGGCAGCCTCACCTGGCTGCTCGCCGCGATGGGCTGGCCCAGGGTCGCCGGTGACGTGCTCGGCTACGGCACGATCATCGGCACCGGAAACGCCGTCGTCGAGTGGCTGCCCGAGGGGAGTCCCCATGGCTGACCGGACCGGAATCGTCGCCGGCGCACTCCTGCCCGGCATGCCCCACCTGCTCGCCAAGGAACCCGCACCGAGCTGGGCCGCACTGGCCGCCGCGGCACGCGACGTGGGCGAGCGGCTGCGCAGGCTGGAGCCGGACGTCGTCCTGCTGCTGTCCACCCAGTGGTTCACCGTCCTCGGCCACCAGTTCCAGTGCGACCCCAACCCGCGCGGCGAGCACGTCGACGAGAACTGGTACGCCTACGACTACGGCGAGCTCCGCTACGACCTGCGCTTCGACGTCGAGTTCAGCGAACGGTGGGCCGACCGGGTGCAGGCCGACGGCAAGCAGGCCCGCCGCACCCGCTACGAGGGCTTCCCCATCGACACCGGCACCATCGTCACCTCGGCGCTGCTCGACCCGGAGCGCAAGCTGCGCTGGGCGCAGGTCTCCTGCAACCTGTACGCCGACGCCGACACCCTCGCCGACGTCGGCCGGGCCGGTGCCGCCGCCGCCCGCGACGCCGGGGTACGCGCCGCCGTCGTCGTGGTGAGCGGCCTGTCCTCCGGACTGATCCAACAGTGGATCGAGCCCGGGCAGGACCACATCGGCGCACCCGCGCACGAGCAGTGGAACACCCGCGTACTCGACCTGCTCACCGCCGGCAAGGTCGACGAGGCGCTCGCGATCCGCGAGGACTACGCCCGGCAGGCCCAGGCGGACAGCCAGTTCCGGGCCCTCGCGTTCGCCGCCGGGACCGGCGCCGCGAGCGGACCGGCGCAGCTGCACTCGTACGGCCCGATCTGGGGCACCGGCGCCGCCGTCCTGTCCTGGAACCTGCCCGAGCGTCCCTGACCGAAGCCGACCCGCAACCAGAGCAAGGAGCAGACATGCGAAACGTGGCCGTGGGCTTCGTCGAAGCCGAGGGTTTCACCCCCATCTTCGACGCCGTCGACGCGATGGTGAAGGCCACCGAGGTCGAGGTGACCAAGGTCGTACGCCTCGGCGGCGGCATCGTCGCGGTCGCCGTGCGCGGTGACCTCGCCACCGTCGAGGAGGCGGTGGACATCGGCGAGGAGACCGCCCGGGCGCGCAGCCGCTCGGTGCGCTCCATCGTCTTCGCCAGCCCCTGCGACGCGGTTAGCGCGCTGGCCGCCGAGCCTGACCTCGTCGGCAACTGACAACCGGGTAAGGAGAATCAGACATGTCCTCCGACATCGCGATCGGAATCGTCGAGACACGCGGCCTGGTGGCGCTCTCGGCCGGAATCGAAGCCATGATCAAGACCGCCGACGTCCGGTGCGTGGCCGTGGAACGGGTCACCAGCGGCTACCTCGCGGTCGCGGTCCGGGGCACCCTCGCCGCCGTACGCCAGGCCGTCTCCGCCGGGGAGGCCGCCATCCGCGCCCACGGCGAGCTGCGCAGCTCCCAGGTCTACCCGAAGCCCCACCCGACCACGGCGGCCCTGCTGGACGCGCCCGAACCGGCCCGCATCCGCGAGGTCATCGCCGGCCTGCGGGGAGAAACCAATGGTGCTCGGTGAGGTCGTCGGCAAGGTGTGGGCCGACCGCATCCTGCCGGCGTTGCAGGGCAAGCGGCTCGTCCTGGTCCGCCCGCGCGGCGACGGGCCCGACCTCGTCGCCGTCGACCCCCTGAACGTCGGCGTCGGCACCACCGTCCTGGTCGTCACCGACGAGGCCGCCGCAGCCGTGACCGGCCAACCCACCGTGGACGCCGCCGTGGTCGCGCTCGTCGCAGACCCCGGCAGCGAGCGGACCGAGCCCACCACCTGAACCGGAAGGGACACCTGACCATGCCCGAGTCATCCTGGCCGGTGAGCCTGCGCGACGGCCGCCCGAGCGCCGACCCGCCGACCCTGCGCAACTTCGTCGGTGGTGAGTTCGTCGAGGGTGGGCGGCGGTTCGTCAAGCGCAGTCCGGTGACGGGTGAGCCGGTGTTCGAGGTGGCCGAGGCGGATCGGGCGTGTGTGGACGACGCGGTGGCGGCGGCGCGGGCGGCGTTGCGGGGGCCGTGGGGTCGGATGGGTGAGCGGGAGCGCGCGGAGGTGTTGCGTCGGGTCGCCGACGAGTTGGAGCGCCGTTTCGACGATCTGGTGACCGCGGAGGTCGCGGACACGGGTAAGTCGATTTCGCAGGCTCGCACTCTGGACATCCCGCGTGGTGCGGCGAACTTCCGTGCGTTCGCGGAGATCGTGGCGACGGCGCCGACGGAGTCCTTCACGACGGTCACCCCGACCGGTGGGCGGGCGTTGAACTACGCGGTGCGTAAGCCGGTGGGTGTGGTGGCGGTGATCGTGCCGTGGAACCTGCCGTTGTTGCTGTTGACGTGGAAGGTCGCTCCGGCGTTGGCGTGCGGCAACGCGGTGGTGGTGAAGCCGAGCGAGGAGACGCCCGCGTCGGCGACGTTGTTGGCGGAGGTGATGGCCGCCGCGGGGGTGCCCGACGGGGTGTTCAACCTGGTGCACGGCTTCGGTCCGGACTCGGCGGGGGAGTTCTTGACTCGGCATCCGGGGGTGGACGCGATCACGTTCACCGGTGAGTCGTCGACGGGGGGTGCGATCATGCGGGCCGCCGCCGACGGGGTGAAGGCCGTCTCCTTCGAGTTGGGTGGCAAGAACGCCGGGCTGGTGTTCGCCGATGCCGATCTGGATGCGGCGGTGGCGGGGTCGGTGCGGTCGAGTTTCACCAATGGTGGTCAGGTGTGTCTGTGCACGGAGCGGATCTATGTGCAGCGGCCGGTGTTCGAGGAGTTCACGGCGCGGTTGGCGGAGCGGGCCGCCGAGCTGCGGTTCGGGTGGCCGGCGGACGAGGCGACGGTGAACATGCCGTTGATCTCGCATCAGCATCGCGACAAGGTGTTGGGCTATTACGACCTTGCCCGTGCCGAGGGTGCGCAGGTGCTTGCCGGGGGTGGTGTGCCGCGTTTCGGTGACGCCCGTGACGGTGGGGCGTTCGTGCAGCCGACGGTGTTGACGGGGCTTGCGGCGGGTGCGCGGACGAACACTGAGGAGATCTTCGGGCCGGTGGTGCATGTGGCGCCGTTTGATGATGAGGATGAGGCGTTCGCGTTGGCCAATGGTACGGAGTACGGGTTGGCGGGGGCGGTGTGGACGCGGGATGTGGGTCGGGCGCATCGGGCGGGGGCGCGGTTGGATGCGGGGATCGTGTGGGTGAACACGTGGTTCCTGCGGGATTTGCGGACGCCGTTCGGTGGGGTGAAGGCGTCGGGTATCGGGCGTGAGGGTGGCGTGCATTCGTTGGGTTTCTATTCCGAACTCACCAACGTCTGCGTGGACCTGACATGAGCGGCGGCATTCGCATCGGTGACGCGGGGTTCAGTGGACGTGGCGAACACATCGGTGTCGCGGAGTGTCGTGGCGGCGGCGGCGAGCGGCGCGGAGGGCTGACATGAGCGTTGACTACGAGGCGGCGGCCCGGGAGCTGTTCGACGCGCGGGAGAGCGGCACGCCCTGCCCGCCGCTGCGCGGGCGACTGCTGCCCGAGGGCGACGTCGACACGGCGTACCAGGTGCAGCAGCTCCAGGTCCGGCGGTGGCTGGACGCCGGCCATCGGCGGGTGGGCGCCAAGGTCGGGTTGACGTCGCGGGCGGTGCAGGAGTCCTTCGGGGTGTTCCAGCCGGACTTCGGGGTGCTGTTGGACGACATGGCGGTGCCCGACGGGGCCGAGGTGGAGATGGACCGGCTGTTGCAGCCCCGGGTGGAGGCGGAGGTCGCCTTCGTGTTGGGCGCGGATCTGCCCGACGAGTGGATTACCAGCGCGGACGTGATCCGGGCGGTGGATCACGTGTTGCCGGCGATCGAGATCGTGGATTCGCGGGTGGCGGGGTGGGACATCTCGATCGTGGACACGGTGGCGGACAACGCCTCCAGCGGCCTGTTCGTGCTCGGCACGACGCCGCGTCGCCTGACGGATGTGGATCTGCGGTTGTGCGGGATGGTGCTTGAGCAGGCCGGTGAGCCGGTGTCGGTCGGGGCGGGCGCGGCGTGCCTGGGCAATCCGTTGCACGCGGTGCAGTGGCTGGCGCAGACGATGGCGCGTTCGGGTGATCCGTTGCGCGCGGGTGACGTGGTGCTGTCCGGGGCGCTCGGTCCGATGCTGCCGGTGACGGCCGGCGCGGCGTACGAGGCGCGGATCTCCGGCCTGGGCTCGGTGCGCGTCTGTTTCTCGGGGGAGGCGTCGTGAGCGGGATGGCGGTTTTCGCGGTGATGCGTGAGGGGGGTACGTCATGAGCGTCGGGGTGGCGGTGATCGGGTCGGGCAACATCGGCACCGACCTGATGATCAAGGTGCTGCGGCTCTCCGAGTCGTTGCGGATGGTGGCGATGGTCGGCATCGACCCCGACTCCGACGGGTTGGCGCGGGCGCGCAGGTTGGGTGTGGCGACCACGGCCGAGGGTGTGGACGGTCTGGTGGCGATGCCGGAGTTCGCGGATGTGGAGTTGGTGTTCGATGCCACGTCGGCCGGCGCGCATCGGCGCAACGATGCGGTGTTGGCCGCGCACGGTCGGCTGGTGGTGGATCTGACGCCGGCGGCGATCGGTCCGTACGTGGTGCCGCCGGTGAACCTGGATGAGCATCTGGGTGAGCGCAACGTGAACATGGTGACGTGTGGTGGGCAGGCGACCGTGCCGATCGTCGCCGCTGTCGGTCGGGTGACGCCGGTGGCGTACGGGGAGATCGTCGCCTCGATCGCGTCGAGGTCGGCGGGTCCGGGGACGCGGGCGAACATCGACGAGTTCACCGAGACCACGGCGCGGGCGATCGAGGTCGTCGGCGGCGCGCAGCGGGGTAAGGCGATCATCGTGTTGAACCCGGCGGATCCGCCGTTGTTGATGCGTGACACCGTCTACTGCCTGTGCCCGGACGCCGACGCCGACCGGGCCGCGATCGCCGCCTCCGTAAAGGAGATGGTGGCGTCGGTGCAGGAGTACGTGCCGGGGTACCGGTTGAAGCAGGACGTGCAGTTCGACCGGGTCGACACGTATGTGCCGTCGTTGGGGCGGCACCTGAGCGGGTTGCAGGTGTCGGTGTTCCTGGAGGTCTCCGGCGCGGGCCATTATCTGCCGGCGTACGCGGGAAATCTGGACATCATGACCTCAGCCGCGCTGCGCACCGCGGAGCGGCTGGTCGGACAGCGATCGGCAGCGACGCGCCAGGACGGTGCTGGTGGCGACGGCGCTGATGGGGACGGTGCGGGTCGGGACGTCGTGGAGGTGACCGGGTGACTGATCTGTACATCCAGGACGTGACGTTGCGCGACGGCATGCACGCCGTGGCCCACCGCTACACCGTCGAGCAGGTCCGCACCATCGCCGCCGCGCTCGATGCGGCCGGGGTGGCGGCGATCGAGGTCGCCCACGGCGACGGGCTCGCCGGTTCGAGTGTGAACTACGGTCACGGTGCGGCCAGCGACGCCGAGTGGATTTCGGCGGCGGCCGAGGTGATGACGTCGGCGAAGCTGACCACGTTGCTGCTGCCGGGGATCGGCACGATCGCGGATCTGAAGGCGGCGAAGGCCCTCGGCGTGACGAGTGTGCGCATCGCCACCCACTGCACCGAGGCCGACATCTCGGCGCAGCACATCGCGTGGGCGCGGGAGAACGGCATGGACGTGGCCGGGTTCCTGATGATGTCGCACATGAACGACCCGGCCAGGTTGGCCGCCCAGGCGAAGTTGATGGAGTCGTACGGGGCGCACTGCGTCTACGTCACCGACTCCGGCGGACGGCTACTCATGTCCGATGTGGCCGAACGCGTGGACGCGTACCGGCAGGTGTTGGAGCCGACCACGCAGATCGGTATCCACGCGCATCACAACCTGTCCCTCGGCGTGGCCAACAGCGTCGTCGCGGTCGAGCACGGCCGCATCCTCGGCGACGGCCCGTTGGGCTCGGCGCACGGGCGCACGGTGCGCGTGGACGCCTCCCTGGCCGGGCAGGGCGCCGGCGCGGGCAATGCCCCGCTGGAGGTGTTCGTGGCCGTCGCCGAGCTGCACGGCTGGCAGCACGGCTGTGACGTGTTCGCCCTGATGGACGCCGCCGACGACGTCGTGCGGCCGTTGCAGGACCGGCCCGTGCAGGTCGACCGAGAAACCCTCTCCCTCGGCTACGCGGGCGTGTATTCCAGCTTCCTGCGCCACGCCGAGCGGGCCTCGGACAAATACGGCGTGGACGTGCGCTCCATCCTGGTCGAGTTGGGCCGCCGCCGCATGGTCGGCGGGCAGGAGGACATGATCGTGGACGTGGCACTGGACCTCGCCGGCAAGGAGAAATCATGATCGGGCCGGACACTGTCGGTATCGCCGAGCGCCTCGGCGTGGCGGCCGACACCGCCACCGCCATCGGCCAGTTGGCCGCCGAGACCGGCCTGGACGTCGACGCCGCGTACGCGGTGCAGACCGCGCTGATCCAGCGCCGCCTCGACCGCGGCGAGCGCCTCGTCGGGTTGAAGATGGGCCTGACCAGCAAGGCGAAGATGGCGCAGGTCGGCGTGGACGAGGTCATCTGGGGCCGCCTCACCGACACCATGCGCATCCCCGACGGCGGCACCCTCGACGTCGGCGCCTTCATCCACCCCCGCGTCGAGCCGGAGGTGGCGTTCCTGCTCGACCGCCTGCCCGAACCCGGCGAACCCATCGGTGACTTCACCGACGCCGTCCGCGCCGTCGCCCCCGCCATCGAGGTCATCGACTCCCGATACGCGAACTTCACCTTCTCCCTGCCGGACGTCATCGCCGACAACACCTCCGCCGCCGCGTTCGTCATCGGGCCGTGGAGCCCGGTGCCCGACGGGCTGGAGAACCTGGGCGTGCTGCTGGAGATCGACGGACGCGTCGCGCAGGTCGGCTCGACCGCCGCCATCCTCGGCGATCCCCGCCGCGCCCTCGACGAAGGCATCCGCCTGGCCGGCCGGCACGGGGTGCGGCTGCGCGAAGGCTGGGTCTTCCTCGCCGGCGCCGCTACCGCCGCCGTCCCCCTACAACCCGGCGCCCACGTCCGCGCCGTCGTCGAACACCTCGGCACCGCCACCCTGCGAGCATCGGCATGACCACAAGCCACGGCACGACCGCGAACCAGAGCACGACCGTGAACCAGAGCACGACCGGCCAGGGCGGGAGCGCGCAGGCGCACGTCGTCGCCGGCAAGGCCGTTCCCCGCGGCGCGTTCCCCCACGTCAAGGTCGCCGGCGGCTTCGTCTTCGTCTCCGGCACCTCCAGCCGCCGGCCGGACAACACCTTCGCCGGCGTAGAGGTGGACGAGTTCGGCACCACCAACCTCGACATCCGCGCACAAACCCGCGCCGTCATCGACAACATCGCCGACCTGCTGCGCACCGTCGGCGCCGACCTGACCGACCTCGTCCAGGTCACCACCTACCTCGTCAACATGAACGACTTCGGCGGCTATAACCAGGTCTGGGCCGAATACTTCGACGCCACCGGCCCCACCCGCACCACCGTCGCCGTCCACCAACTACCCCACCCGCACCTGCTCATCGAGATTCAGGCCGTGGCCGTACTGCCCTGACCTGCCGGTGAGCGGGGGGCGTGGCAGCACGTCATCGTCCAGGTTCCGCCTCTCCGTCGAGCCGGGCGAGCAGGGCACTCACCTCGGTGTGCAGGCGACGCAGCTCCGCAGCCGTCGGCGCCAGCTCGTAGCAGTGGTGGTGGGCGGCGACCGACAGGGTCGCCCAGGCGAACGCGACGCGGCGGGCGACGACGACGCCGGGGCCGAGCCGGCCGCGCAGCATCAGCTGCTTCGCCCGGCCCTGCCGGCACCGCGCCACCGCCGGCCTGGTCCGCCGCCAGTAGGCGTCGATGCCACCTTCGAGCGCGAGCCGGATCAGGCAGGCGCACGCCCGGGGCCACCAGCCGCCGGCGACGGCGGCCCCACCGAGCGTGCCGGCACCGCCCAGCAACTCTTCGGCCGCCGCCAGGCAGCGCTGTGGCGTCGGCGCGGTCACCGCAGCGCCTCCGTCAGCAGGTGGGCGTCCGCGACCAGACCCGGCAGGTCCACCAGGTACGACCCGTGCACGCCCTCCCGGCATGCCTTGTACGCGGCCACCGCCCGCGACCCGTATCGGCGGCTCAGGCACCCGAGCACGTCGCCGCCCCGGTCGGCGTCGTCGAACAGGGCCAACGCGAGCGTGGTGGTCAGCCGCCGGGAGGCGTCCACGATTGCCCCCTCGATGTCGTCGTGCGGCACCCCGCGCGCCACCCGCTGCCGCCACACCATCCGGTGGCAGGCCGCCTCAACCGCCGAGCGGCACAGCTCCGCCACCACCGGCCCGCGCACCTCGGCGGCGATCTCCTCGTTGCGCGCCAGCGCGTACGCGTCGTCGAGGTAGCGGGTCACCGGGTCGGAGGCGGGCCGCAGCGTCACCACGGACCGCTCGGCGCGGGTCACCTCGACGATCCGGGCCCTGCCCAGGTCGAGCCGGCGCACCGCGTCCGGCAGCCGGGTGTCGTGGGTGAAGACCACCACCTGCCGCTGCTCTGCCAACGCGGCGAGCACCCGGGCCAGGCCGTCGACCTTGGCCGGGTCCATGCTCTGCACCGGGTCGTCGACGACGATGAACCGGAACGGGCTCTCCGGCGCGCACCCGCGCGGCAGGAACGTCGCCAACCCGAGGGCGTGCATCTCACCCTGGCTCATCACCCCGAGCGCGGTGCCGTTGTCGGCGCCGTCCACGCTGACCGGAAACGCCACCCGCCGCCGCGTGTTCGTCCCCTCCAGGGTCATCGCGCCCAACTCGACGTTGCTCTCCTGGCGCAGCTGCGCCCAGATCCGCTGTGAGTGCTCCGCGAACGGCGCCATCCGCTCGTTGCGCAGCCGCGCAGCGGTGGACTTCAGCCAGGTCCGCGCCGCCCTCACCCGGGCCAGCGTCGCCTCGCGCTCGGGCAGCCGGTTCGCGGCGTCGACCCAGCCGCGCAGCTCGGCCGCCGTCCGCCGCCACCCGGTGTCGCGCTGCCGCAGGACCCCTTCGGCGTACGCGCGGGCCGCCCCCGCCGCGGCCACGACGGCCGGATACCGCGCGTCCAGGTGCGCCGCCAGTTCGGCCGGTTCCGCGGGTACGCGCCGCAGCGCAGCCACCGCCTCACGCAGCCCGTCCAGCGGCGCCTCCGCCACACTGCGCAGCCCGTCCAACGGCGCCTCCGCCGCCTCGCGCACCTCGTCCAGTGGCATCTTCGCCGCGTCACGCGGCGCGTCTAACGGCATCTCCGTCGCGTCACGCGGCTCGCTCAGAGGCGAATCCGTCGTGTCGTCCTCCGGCACGGCGAGGTTGTCGATCAGGTGGTGCGCCTGCCGCAGCAGAGCGGTCAGCCGCGCCGCCGCCGACCGGGCGGCGAGACTACGGTCCCGCAGCTGCGCCAGCCACGCGCCGGCGGCGCTGCGCCAGTCCCCGTTGAGGCTACCCGTGGCGCAGACCGGGCACGGCCCGTCGCCGGTGTCCTCGTGGTGCTCCATGGCGAGGCGGAGCAGCTCCGCGCTGCGCAGCGCCGCCAGGTTCCGCCCGCCGTCGTGCCGCTGCACCTCGGCGGACGCCTCGCGCAGCTGTTCTGCCAGCCGCGTCACCTCCGCCACGGCCGGCACGCGCAGCTCGACCAGTCGCCGGCACAGCAGCAGCGGCCCATCCGCGGCGACCTCCTCCGGTTCGTCGAGGATTGCGCGCAGCGCCGCCAGGTCGACGGCGCCGCGCCCCTTGAGCAGTACGGCCGCCCGTCGGGCCCGGTCGTCGGCGACGCCGGTCAGCTTCTCGGCGAACGCGGCGCGCCGGGCGCGTACCTCCTTGATGGCCGCGTCGAGGGGCCGGGCGGCGGCCATCAGCCGCTGGTCGGCGTCGGTGATCGCCTCCAGGCCGAGGATCGCGGAGATCGCGTCGAAGAGCTGGCTCTGCGTGCCGGCGGTGAGCCGGCCCAGCTCGGCGGCGGCGAGGAACGGCCGGTACAGCTCCAGCGGACGGGCCAGCCCCAGCTCCGCCAGGCTCGCGTGCCGTCCGTGCTCGCTGGTGACGGTGACTTCCGCGTCGGCCAGCGTCGCGCCGAGCGGCCACGACCGGGTCACCGTCACCGGCTTCGCCTCCCCGTCGACGTGCAGCTGCGCCACGATCCAGCACGGGTCGGGGGAGTGCAGGTTGCGCCTGCCCGTACGCCAGACGCTGTTGCGCTCCGCCCACCGGGCGCTGTCGCCGGTCAGCGCCAGCTCGACGGCTTCGGCGAAGCTCGACTTGCCGGAGCCGTTGCGCCCGACCACCAGGGTGAGGCCCGGGCCAGGGTCGATCTGGAGGGTGCGCTCCGGTCCGACGCCCCGGAACCCGGCGACCGTGACCGAGGAGAGCCAGATCTGTCCCGTCGGTGCCGCGTCGGTCGGGACGGCCAGGTCAAGGCTGGTCTTCCCGCCGTCGAGCGCGGCGGCCAGGTCGTCCTGGCCGCTCAGGGCGGCGAGCACCAGCTCGGCGGTGTGATCGGACACGTCGTCGGCGGTGAGCCGCTCGAAGATCAGCTCGACCAGCGGCTCGGTACGGCGGGCGGGAAGCGCCGGCGTAGTGGGGGAGGGTTGGCGGGGGATGGGCATGTCGTCTCCAGGCGCATGCTCCCTGCGGACCGGCGCAGATGCCGGCCCGCTGCGGGGAGCGGGGAAGATGGTTCCGGATAGGTGTGGAGGATCCGGTGGACGGATTCGAGTTCTGCGTGCCGCTGTCGAGCTGCTTGGGGTGTCTGGGTTAGCAGGCAGGACGGGTGGCGACGTGGTTCGGCAGGCGGTAGGTCACCGGCACGCTGGGGTCTGCCAGAGGATCAGGCCGGGCCGACCCAGGACAGGACCGACTCTCCTGTGGACGGGACGGCGGTGTGCGGGGCAGCGAGAACCACGATCATCTCCCGGGGTGAGAAGTCAGCCGGTGTGGTCAGCTGGCGACGGTGGTGTGCCAGTCGCGGAGGAACGCCTCGACCAGCGCGTGCGCGCGGGGGCGTACGTCGAAGGACTCGCCGAGCCGTCGGCGGGCCATGTGGGACAGGCCGTCGGCCGCCTCGTTGAGTGCGTGGCCGCTGTGCCCCTTGACGTGGGCGAAGGACAGATCCGGCCGCCGGCCCACCAGTTCGGCGAGCCGGACCAGGGTCGGCTGGTCCGACGACCTGCGCGGGCGCAGGCTGTAGCCGACCGGCATGGCGTCGGCCTCGCCGGCCTGCCAGCGGTGTAGGTACCGCAGGGCGGTCAGGCTGTCCAGCAGCACCGTCATGCCGGCGGGCACCTCGTCGTACGCGGAGAGCAGGAAGTCGACCGCCCGCAGCTCGTTGATCAGCACACGCGACGGGCCCGTCGGGTCCAGCCGGCCGGTGCCCCGGCTGCGTAGACCCCAGTGACCGTCGCTGACGACGTACGCGATGCCGCCGGCACGACCCTTCCAGCTGGCGTCGGTCGCGGCGACGAGCGGCGCGGACATCCCCGCCCAGCGGCCGACCCGGCCGCGACCGCGTTCGGGGTTCGGCTGCGGGCGGTGGACCTGGTGCCGGGCGGCCTGCTGCTCCGCCGTGTCGAGGAGCTGCCGGGCCGAGGCGAGCTCGTCGTAGTGGGCGGCGGTGAGTGCCAGCCGCACGGCGTCGCCGATGCGCTGGCAGTCCTCGCAGCGGGTGACGCGGGCATAGGCGCGCAACGCGACGGCGCGCTCGTGCAGGGGAGTGGGGAGCAGGTCCAGGGCGCGCAGGAACTCATCGGGACGCACGACGCCTCCTGACGTCTCGTAGCGGGGATGGAGGGGCACCGGGCGGGGCGGTTTGCTCGCTTTCGGCGCTGTGGAGCTGATGTCGTAGACGGATCAGGCGGGCGTGATGGTCCAGTTGCCGTCCGCCGTCACCTGGACGAGGGCGGGCGCTTCCAGCGGACGAACACCCGAGTAGCCGCCGATCTCGTTGACCAGCAGACCGCCCTCCTCGGTCTCGATCGAGTAGGCGTGGATGACAAAGTTGCCGCTGCCCCTGGTGTGGGTGATCTTCGCGGCGGTGCCGGCACCGCCGAGCATCAGCACGTCGTCACCCTTGCCTGCGGCCTTGCCGGTGGTTGCCTTCGTGGCCAGCTGAGCAACGCTGCCGATCGTCAACGTCCACGACCCGGACGCCTCCACCTCGAACTGGGTGGTCAGCGAGCCGTCCTCGAGGTTGATCCAACGTTTGCCGCTGTAGGAGCCGATCTCGTTGACCAGCAGCCCGTCCCCGTCGCTCTTGAGGACCGTGTTGCTGGAGCACTTGCAGGTGAACTTGACGACCGAGAGGTCGGTCAGCTCGCCTACCCGCACGATGTCGTCGCCGCGCCCCCTGACCACCTTGGGCTTGGGGGCCGGCGGGGCCGTGGTCGGCTCGGGGGCGGTGGTGGTGGGAGCGGCCGTGGTCGGAACCGCCGTGGTCGGGGCGGCGGTGGTGGGAGCAGCCGTGCTCGGCGCGGCGCTGCTCGGAGTGGCTGACGGGAGGCTGCTGGCGCTGGTGGCCGGTACGTCCTCGTCGCCAGCGACGGCACCGATGACCGCACCACCGCAGCACAGCGCGACGACGAGGGCCACGCCACCGACGGCCCAGGCTCGGGCGTTCGAGCGCCTGGGCGGGGCGGGCATCCCGGCGATGGTGTAGCCCGACGAAGCGGGCGGGCCAGGCGGCGGTACCGCCGCGCCGGTCGGGGGAGTCGGAAGCTGCGCGGCCGGGTGCGGCGGCACGGCGGACACCGGCGGGACGGCGGGGCGCTCGGCGGGCATCGGCGTGGTCGGATCGGTCATGACAGTGCTCCTCTGTGAACTGACGCGGTGGTGGGCTGATGCCCGGGAGGCAACGGGGCGGGCGGGGCCGCCCGCCCCGACGGGACGACGGGAGGTCAGCTCAGGGCGACGTGACGCCGCCGGAGAACGGCGAGTCGTGCAGCTCGAGCTTGGTGAGCTTGACCTTCTTCGGGATGTCGAAGACGACCACGCCGGTGACCTGGTTGCCGGGGTTGATGTCGTTGAGGAACGTCTCGGCGTTCTGGTTGGAGTAGATGGCGGCGCCGGTGTCGGCGGAGTACTCGGTGCCGTCGGCCGCGTACGCCTTCTGGCTGCTGCCGTCGAACATCTGCGACTCCTTGCCGATGTTCTTGACGTTGATCGTGATCAGGCAGAACTGGCCCTGCGCCTTCTCGCCGAGCACGCTGTAGCCGACCTTGGCGACGCCGCACTTGGACGACTTCACCGTGAACTCGAACTTCCCGTCGCGGGCCGGCTGGCCGATCTTCGCGGTCTTCACCGCCTTGTCGTCGCCCTTGACGGCGGCACCGTCGCTGCCGGAGCCGCCCGCGGTGTCGGTGGTACCAGCGCCGCAGCCCAGCGCGACGACGGCGGTGGCGAGCAGGGCGAGAATCGTGGTCATGCGCATCGTTGTCCTCAACTGTGAACGCGGCGGGGTCAATAAGAGCATCGTCTGACAACGCTGTCAACAGACGCTGTGAACCTTGACAGGCGTGCGAGACTTCGTACGTGAAGACACCGACCGTCACCGCCGCAGAGATCGCTCGGCTCGCCGGGGTCGGTCGCGCCGCGGTCAGCAACTGGCGCAAGCGGCACCCCGACTTCCCGGCCCCGGTGGGCGGCACCACGGCCAGCCCGGAGTTCGACCTCATCGAGGTCGAGCAGTGGCTACGCGGCCAGGGCAAGCTTCCGCAACTGTCCCGCGCCGACCGGCTCTGGCAGCACCTCGCCGCCCCGAAGGAGACCCCCGCCGCCGCGCTGGCCGCCGTCGGCGCCCTGCTGCTCGCCCGCCACCGTGACGACCGCCCGGCGCCCGGACCCGCCGACGCCCACCTCGCCGCCCTGCTGCCCGACGTCGACGCCCTCGCCGACGAACTCGGCCCCCAGGCCGCCTTCGACGAGCTGTGGCGACGGTTTTCCGCCCCCGGCCCCGGCCGCCCCTTCGCCACCCCCGACGTGCTGGCCGACCTGATGGTCGGCCTCGCCGGCGTCGGCGGCGGCTCCGTCCTCGACCCGGCCGCCGGCACCGGCGCCCTCCTGCGGGCCGCCGCGCGCGCCGGCTGCACCTCGGCGTACGGGCAGGAACTCGACCCGGACCTCGCCAGGCTCGCCGGGCTGTCGCTCGCCCTGCGCGAGGTGCCCGGCGAGGTGTGCCCGGGGGACTCGCTGCGCGCCGACGCGTTCGCCGGCCGCACCGTCGACGCGGTCGTCTGCCACCCACCGTTCGGCGCCACCAACTGGGGCGACGCGGAACTCGGCTACGACCCCCGCTGGGAGTACGGCGTCCCACCCCGCACCGAACCCGAGCTGGCCTGGGTGCAGCACGCTCTGGCGCACCTGCGGCCCGGCGGGCACGCCGTACTGCTCATGCCGCCGACCGTGGCCGGACGCCGCGCCGGCCGGCGGATCCGGGCCGAGCTGCTGCGCCGAGGAGCGCTGCGCGCCGTCGTCGCGCTGCCCAGCGGTGTGGCCGCGCCACACGGCGTACCCCTGCACCTGTGGGTGCTGCGGCGACCCGCCGCCGACGCGCCCGCACCGGCGCGGGCGCTGCTGGTCGACGCCGCCGAGGGCGACCTCGCGGAGCTGTCCGCGCGGGTGCTCACCGCCTGGCGGGCCTTCGCCGCCGCGCCCGACGCCGAGGCCGACGAGGCCGGGTTCGCCCGCGCGGTGCCGGTCATCGAGCTGCTCGACGAGGACGTCGACCTCACCCCCGCGCGCCGGCAACCCGCCGTCGGGGTCGAGCGGACCGGCGAGCACCTGGTACGCACCAGGGAACGGCTCGCCGCGATCGTCGGCGACCTGCCCGCGCTGATGCCCCAGGTCACACCCACACCCGACGGGGCACCTCCGCTGACCGCTACCGTCGCCGAGTTGGCCCGTGGCGGAGCGCTGCAGATCCTCGGCCCGGTCCGTCCGAATGGCGGCGAGTCGGAATCCGTTGAACTGCTGGTCCTGCACGCTCGGGATGTGGTGGAGGGCAGTGGGCCTTCACCGCACGAGGGCAAGCCGCTCGGCCAGGCAATCGAGCTCGCGCCCGGGGACGTCGTGGTGCCGCTGGTTGCGCGGCGGCTGACAGTTCGTGTCATCACCGACGAGGAGGCCCTGCTCGGGCCGAACATGTACCTCTTGCGCCCGAATCCGGCCGCACTTGACCCGTGGTTCCTCGCCGGACAACTGCGAAACTCGGCTAATGAGAGGCAGGCGTCCAGCCTCTCGGGAACCCTGCGCTTCGACATCAGACGTGCACAGGTGCCTCGGCTTCGGTTAGACGACCAGCGGGCGTACGGCGACGCGTTCCGACGCCTCAACGCTTTTGAGTCGGCTATCCGACAGGTGGCGCTGTTGGGCACGGAACTCGTTCAGCTCACCGCCGACAGCCTTGCCAACGGCTCGGTCAATCCCGCGGTCGGCGCCGAGTGAGCCTTCTGTTTCAGGGACATTTAGCCGCGGCCGAGCACGACACCACATCGGTCCAGCCCTCGCCATGGCGAGCTCCGTGGCCAGGCGTGCGGTTGATCATTTCGGCCGGGTGGGGGGCTACAACGATGTAGAGCAGCGGGGCATACTGCTGGCCTTAAGGAAACCGAAAGGAACCCGGCGAGAAGGCTGGGACAACAGCGGGCGATCGACACGTGCCGAGACGCCGTATCCCGGCGTACGGAAAGCGCCGGCTGGTGGGACCTAGGAGTTGCGTGACATGGAGCTGGTGGCTGACAGGTTCCGCCTGCTGAGCGCGTTGGGCAGAGGAAACATGGGGGAGGTCCACCGGGCCGAGGATCTGCAGGCACCGGAGGGTTCGCCGGATCGCGTGGTGGCCGTCAAGCTGATCCTGCGGAGCCGCTCGGGTGCCGTCATCGATTCGAGCGCTGACACCAAGGCGGTTCAGCGGTTCGAGCGTGAGACTCGCATCATGCGCCGACTCCGTCACCCGAATCTGCCGCGCTCGGTCGCCGGTGGCGTGCACTCCGCCGGGCTTCCGTACATCGCGATGGAGCTCCTCGACGGCGAGACACTGAGCGACCTGATCGCCGAGCAGCCGCAGCTCCCGATCGGGTGGGTCGCCGCGATAGGTGCCCAGATCGCCGCTGGTCTCAATGCGGCACACGCCGCAGGTGTGATTCATCGCGACCTCAAGCCGTCAAATGTCATGCTGCTGCGCGGTGGGTTCGTGAAGGTTCTGGACTTCGGTATGGGTCGGATCATCGAGGCCGACGAAGCCGAGAGGCTGACCAGCACCGGTGTCACGGTGGGCACGGCCCGCTACATGGCCCCCGAGCAGTTCCGTGCCTCGTCGGTCACCCAGGCCGCCGACCTGTACGCCCTCGGCTGCGTCCTGTTCGAGCTGCTGACCGGTGTACCTCCGTTCCACAGCGGCTCGGCGCACGAAGTGGGCCAGAAGCACCTGGAGGAGCCGCCCCCGCCCGTGCGGGTGTTGCGCTCCGACGTGCCCGGGAGCCTCGAGCGGCTGATCGAACGGCTGCTCGCCAAGGACCCAGCGGACCGGCCTGTGGACGCAATGGCAGTCCGCGAGGCACTGTTGCCGCTGGTGCAGGGGGACGACAACGTCCCCGGCTGGGACGACGTCAACCCCGTCAGCCAGTTCGGCACTACCCACACCGTCAACGCGGCGGTCACCGCGCTGGCGGATCCAGCTGCAGCAGCTCCGTCCCGACCGGCAGCAGGCATGGACGTGTTCGGGGTGCATCGACGGCTCCTCGACGACTATCGGGCCTTCACCGAGGGCGGCACGACCATCCGTAACGACCGTATCGCCGACTTCGTCGAGCGTGACCTCGACGCGAAATCGCAGTGGCCCGACCCCTGGTTGTCGCTGAACCCGTTCTTCGCGTCCGGCGGCAGCATGCTTGAACTCGTCAACGAGGGTGTGCTGCACCCGGAGTGCGCCCAGATCTTCCAGGCGAACAAGACGGAGGGTGGCGCCACCTGTGACGGGCGACCGCTGACGCTGCACCGGCACCAGCGGGAGGCGATCGAGAAGGCGCAGTCCGGGACCTCCTATGTGCTCACCACCGGGACCGGGTCCGGCAAGTCCCTGTCGTACATCGTTCCGATCGTCGACAAGGTGCTGAAAGCGCGTGAGCAGGAGGGCCCGAAGGCCTCGAAGCGGGTTCGGGCGATCATCGTCTACCCGATGAACGCGTTGGCCAACAGCCAGCTCAAGGAACTCGACAAGTTCCTCTGTGACGGGTACGGGCAGGGCCGTGAGCCGGTGACGTATGCCCGGTACACCGGGCAGGAGAGCGACGAGCGGCGCAAGGACATCCGCGACAACCCGCCGGACATCCTCCTCACCAACTACGTGATGCTCGAGCTGATGCTCACGCGGCCGGACGACCGCCGGTCACTCATCAAGATGGCCCGAGGGCTAGAGTTCCTGGTCTTCGACGAGCTGCACACCTACCGCGGCCGCCAGGGTGCCGACGTGGCCCTGCTGATTCGCCGCGTCCGGGAGGCATGCCAGGCGATCGACCTGCAGTGCATCGGGACGTCCGCCACCATGTCGACCGAGGGCACCCTCGACGACCAGCGCGACGCGGTGGCTCGGGTGGCCACCACACTGTTCGGCACGGAGGTCAGCAGCGGAAACGTCATCGGCGAGACGTTGATCCGGGCCACGGCCGAGGCGCCCGACACCGTGCCGGTGGAACGGCTGCGGGCACCCGGCGCCCCGCGGGCGTACGCGGACCTGGTGAACGACCCGCTGGCCCGCTGGATCGAGACCCGGTTCGGGCTCGCCACCGATGCGGTCACCGGCCGGCTCGTGCGGCAGAAGCCGGCCAAGATCGAGGACGCCGCGTTGGAGCTGGCGCGGGAGAGCAACCTGACTGCTGCGGACTGCGCCAAGGCGATCCGGGCCACGCTGAAGGCCGGATCGGAAGCTCGGGACCCGGCGACGGAGCGTCCGCTCTTCGCGTTCCGCTTGCACCAGTTCCTCTCCAAGGGCGACACCGTGTACGTCACCCTGGAGGACGAGTTCACCCGGCACCTCACCCGCGAGTACCAGCTCGTGCTGCCCGGCTCCGACGGCAAGATCCTCCTGCCCCTCGCCTTCTGCCGGGAGTGCGGCCAGGAGTACCTGACCGTGTGGCGGTCGGAGAAAGACGGCAAGGTCGTCTACGCGCCGCGTAGGGACACCACCGCGACCGGTGGCTCGAGCGACGACGGTTACCTGTACATCGACTCGGATCGCCCGTGGCCGGCACGCGAGGAGGAGGCGATCGAGGCCCGGCGGATTCCGGAATCATGGCTGGAGGTCGACGCCGGCGGGCACGAGGTGGTACGTAGCTCGTATCGGCCGCGGCTGCCGCGGGCGGTCATGGTCAATTCCCAGGGCTGGGAGGGGCACGGTGATCTGAAGGCGGCTTTCATACCATCCCCATTCCTCTTCTGCCTGCACTGTGGTGTCAGCTACGAGCAGACCCGGGGGAAGGACTTCGCCAAACTCGCGACACTGGACCAGGAGGGCCGCTCGTCGGCCACCTCGCTGGTGTCCGCGTCCATCGTCCGGTCGCTGATGCAGGCGCCGCCAGAGGCGCTGAACAAGAAGGCGCGCAAGCTGCTCACCTTCGTCGACAACCGGCAGGACGCGTCGCTCCAGGCTGGCCACTTCAACGACTTCGTCCAGGTGACGCAGCTTCGCGGGGCTCTATACCGGGCCGTGGTCGAGACGGGCGCCGACGGGATAACCCACGAGGATCTCGCCGCGCGGGTCACCGCCGCGCTCGGGCTGAGCCTCGGTGACTACGCGCGCGAAGCGGATCTTCCGCCGTCCCTGGCCAACCTGGCGGCGAAGACCCTCCGGGACGTCGTCGCGTTCCGTCTGTATCTGGATCTGGAACGCGGCTGGCGCATCACAATGCCGAACCTTGAGCAGACCGGACTCCTCAAGATCGACTATCAGGATCTGACCTGGCTCGCCGAGAAGCAGGACCGCTGGTCCGGGACCCACGACAAGCTCCGCGACGCGGAGCCAGAGGACCGCAGAGAGATGATGCGGGTGCTCCTGGACGAGATGCGCCGCGGACTGGCGATCGACGTCCAGTACTTCCGCGACGACTTCGACTCCCTGCAGCGGGGCAGCGAGGAACGCCTGGTCGACCCCTGGGTGCTGTCCGCCAGCGACAAGCCGAAGGTGGGCGCCGCCTACCCCCAGCCCTCTGGTCGCGGTTTGGACCGGTCGAACCTGTTCCTCTCCGGTCGAGGAAAGTTCGGAAAGTACCTGCGCCGGGTGCACTTCCCCGAGCTGTCATGGAACGACGCCCAGGACGTGATCGCCGACCTGCTGCAGGTGCTCAAGCGGGGCGGTCAGGTCATCGAGGTCACCCAGGTGCCGGAACGTGCCGGCCGGTACCGGCGTTCGGCGGGCACTCCGATGATCGGCTACCAGGTTTCGGCAGCCGCTCTCATCTGGCGGGCAGGGACGGGTGAGACCGGCAGCCACGACCCGCTGACGCGGACGTACGCCAGCGGCGACGGGCCGCGGGTCAACACCTTCTTCCGCGAGCTGTACAAGACGGCGGCTGGGACTCTCGCCGGCCTGACCGCTCGGGAGCACACGGCGCAGGTCGACCCGATGGAGCGGGAGCGGCGGGAGGAGGCGTTCCGTAAGGCGGAGCTGAAGCTGCTCTACTGCTCCCCGACGATGGAACTCGGCGTCGACATCTCCGAACTCAACGCCGTCATGATGCGCAACGTTCCGCCGACCCCGGCGAACTACGCGCAGCGCAGTGGCCGGGCCGGACGGTCGGGGCAGCCGGCGCTGGTCACCACCTACTGCGCCACCGGCAACAGCCACGACCAGTACTACTTCCGGCGCTCCGACCGGATGGTGGCCGGAGCGGTGGCTCCGCCGCGGCTGGACCTTGCCAACGAGGACCTGGTGCGCTCGCACGTGCACGCCGTCTGGCTGGCGGAAGCGGGTCTCAAGCTGGGCCGAGCCATTCCCGAGACGATCGACATCAGCTATCTGGAGGACAGCCGCCGCCCCAACCCGGCCCTGGCCTTGCACGACCACATCGCCGCGGCGCTACGGGACACGCACGCGCAGGAGCGTGCCGTGGACGCAGCCCGCACCGTGTTCGCCGGTCTGCTGCCCGACTTCGCCAAGTCGACGTGGTGGGACGACCGGTGGATCGAGGACACGGTACGAACCACGCCGGAGCGGTTCGACCGCGCGTTCGACCGCTGGCGGGACTTGTTCCGCGCGGCCCTCGTCGACCAGGCCGAGCAGAATCGCAGGGTCCTGGATCACACCCTCTCCGAGCGGGACCGGCGGATCGCCGTCGGCCGCCGGAAGGAGGCCGAGACGCAGCTCAACCTGCTGAAGAACGAGACGGTGGAGAGCAGGTCCGTGCTGTCGGACTTCAACCCGTACCGCTACCTGGCCAGCGAGGGTTTCCTGCCGGGTTACTCGTTCCCGCGTCTTCCGTTGGCCGCGTACGTGCCGACCACCGGGCGCAGGTCCGGTGAGGGTGACTACCTGCAGCGTCCCCGTTTCCTCGCGATCCGGGAGTTCGGCCCGGGCGCGCTCATCTATCACGAAGGTGCGCGCTACCAGGTCACTCGCATCCAGTTGCCGCCGGACGCAGCCGGTGAGGTGGTGACGAGCGAGGCCCGCCGGTGCACCAGCTGCGGCTACCACCACGACACCCGCGGTGGCGCGGTCCGCTGCGAGATGTGCAACGAGAAGCTGGGCGATACCACCTACGGGCTGCTGCACCTGCACACCGTCTACACGCGGCGCCGGGAACGGATCTCCTCGGACGAGGAGGAGCGGCGCCGGGCGGGCTTCCGCCTGGTGACCTCGTACCGCTTCCAGGACCACGGTGCCCGTCCGGGCCGGCAGGACGCGGTCGTCTCCGACGGGGACGACCGGATCGCCACCCTTTCCTATGGCGACTCGGCGACCGTGCGCATCACCAACATCGGCCGGGTTCGCGCCAAGCAGGACGAGCCGGACGGCTTCTGGCTCGACCCCGCCGACGGGCGTTGGATGAACGAACGTGACGCCGGTGAGGCGTCCGGCGACTCCAGCGAGATGCCGGTGGTCGACGCCGACGGAAACGAGAAGCGCCGCAAGAAGCGGGTCATCCCGTACGTCGAGGACCGCCGGAACATCCTCGTCCTCAAGTTGGACGAGCCGGTGGAGCACGACGTCGCGCTCACCCTGATGTACGCGCTGGAACGCGGTATCGAAGCGGCCTTCGAGCTGGAGGACTCGGAGCTCACCACCGAGTTGCTCCCGCCGAACGACGGTCCCCGTGACCGGATGCTGTTCACCGAGGCGGCGGAGGGTGGTGCCGGCGTACTGCGGCTCATGCAGTCGGACCCGACGGCGCTGGCCCGAGGCGCCGCCGCAGCGCTGGACATCTGCCACTTCGACGCGGACGGCACCGACCGGGGCGGGCCGCACAAGGACCGGCCCTGCGCCTGGGGCTGCTACGAGTGCCTGTTGACCTACGGCAACCAGCTCAACCACCACTCGATCAACCGCCACCTGGTCCGCGACCTGCTGCTGCGGTTCGCCAGTGCGGCGGCGCGGACGACCGGGGAGGGTGAGTCTCGGACGGAGCAGTTGGCCCGGCTCACCGATCGGTCGGACACCAAGCTGGAGGGGAAGCTGGTCGCCTGGTTGAAGGAGCGTGGCCTCCGACTCCCGGACGACGCGCAGGTCTTCGTCACCGACGCGCTGGCCCGTCCCGACTACGTCTACCGGCTGCCCGGGGCCAACGTCGCCGTGTTCGTCGACGGGCCGGTCCACGAGCACGAGGCGGTCGCCGAACGCGACCGCGAGGCGGAGGAGCGCTTGTTCGACATGGGCTGGGACGTCGTGCGGTTCCCGCACGACGCCGACTGGTCCGCGATCGCCACCAAAAACAAGCGCTACTTCGGCACCGGCGCCTGACAGCCCGGCCCCCATTTCACACGATGACGCAAGGAACAGCCTCATGACCACCTTCAGCGCCGGAACGCTGGTCTCCGCCCGGGGCCGCGACTGGGTCGTGCTGCCCGAAAGCGCCCCCGACATGCTGGTCCTGCGACCGCTGGGCGGCGCGGACGACGACATCGCCGCCGTCTTCCCCGCCTTCGAGCAGGTCAAGAGCGCCGAGTTCGCCCCGCCCACCCCGTCCGACCTGGGCGACGCGTACGCGGCGAGCCTGCTCCGCTCGGCGCTGCGGATCGGCTTCCGGTCCGGCGCGGGGCCGTTCCGCTCACTCGCCGGGATCGCCGTCGAGCCGCGCGCCTACCAGCTCGTGCCGCTGCTGATGGCGCTGCGGCAGCGAACCGTGCGGATGCTGATCTCCGACGACGTCGGCATCGGCAAGACCGTCGAGGCCGGCCTCATCGCCAGTGAGCTGCTGGCCCAGGGGAGCGCGAGCAATCTCGCCGTGCTCTGCGCACCGGCCCTGGCCGAGCAGTGGCAGGCGGAGCTGCGCACCAAGTTCGGCATCGACGCCGAGCTGGTGCTCGCCTCCACGGTCTCGAAGCTTGAGCGCGGCCTGGACCTGGGTCAGTCGCTGTTCGACCGGCACCCGCACGTCATCGTCTCCACCGACTTCATCAAGTCGACCCGGCACCGCGACGACTTCGTCCGCCACTGCCCGGACCTGGTGATCGTCGACGAGGCCCACACCTGCGTCGCCGCCGACGACAACACCTCCACCCAGAACCAGCTCCGCTTCGAGCTGCTGCAGCGCGTCGCCGCCGACACCGAACGCCACCTGCTGCTGGTGACCGCTACCCCGCACAGCGGCAAGGAGAGCGCCTTCCGCAACCTGCTCGGCCTCGTCCGGCCAGAACTCGCGACCGTCGACCTCGGCTCGGAGGCGGGTCGGCGGCTGCTCGCCCAGCACTTCGTGCACCGCAAGCGCGCCGACGTGCGCCAGTACCTCACCAAGGCAGAGGGCCTGGCCGATGACAGCCTCGCCGAAGAGACGGCGTTCCCGTCCGACCGGCACTTCAAGGACGAGACCTACAAGCTCTCCAAGGACTACCGCGCCCTGCTCGACGACGCCATCGCCTACGCCAGTGAGCGAGTGATCGCCGCGGACGGCCGGGGCCGGCGGGAGGCCCGCATCGCCTGGTGGTCGGCGATCGCGCTGCTGCGCTCTCTGGTGTCGTCGCCGCGCGCCGCCGCGCAGACCCTGCGCACCCGCTCGGCGACCGCGACCGCTGTCACCGCCGAAGAGGCCGACCGGCTCGGTGCCCCGCTGACCAGCGACTTCTCCGACACGGAAGCGCTGGAGGGGCTGGATGTCGCGCCCGGTGCGGAGGCCGGCGGCGTGGAGGTCGACGCGGGCCGGCGGCTCGCCGAACTCGCCGACCGAGCAGCCGCGCTGGAAGGACAGGCCGAGGACCGGAAGCTGGCCGCGCTGGTCACGCACCTCAAGGATCTGCTCAAGCAGGGCTACCACCCGATCGTCTTCTGCCGCTACATCCCCACCGCCGAGTATGTTGCCGAGCATCTGGAGGGAGCGCTGGGCAAGAAGACCGTGGTGCGCGCCGTCACCGGCACCCTCTCCCCGCAGCAGCGCCTGCAGCGCATTGAGGAACTCGCCGAGGCAGCCGGCGACGACCCCGCCGCCCGCCGTGTCCTGATCGCCACCGACTGCCTCTCCGAGGGCGTCAACCTCCAACACCACTTCGACGCCGTCGTCCACTACGACCTCGCCTGGAACCCCACCCGCCACGACCAGCGGGAGGGCCGCGTCGACCGGTACGGCCAGAAGCGCGACGTGGTCCGGGTCATCACCCTCTGGGGCAGCGACAACGGCATCGACGGCAAGGTCCTCGACGTCCTCATCAAGAAGCACCGGCAGATCCGCAAGGACCTCGGCGTCTCCGTCTCCGTCCCCGACGCCGCCTCGCAGGGGGTGACCGACGCGATCGTGGAGTGGCTGCTGCTGCGCGGCCGGGAGGAGGAGCAGGGCAGCCTCTTCGACGTCGAGGAGTACCGCGCCATCGACAAGAAGGCCGCTGTCCTGGCCACCGAGTGGCAGTCCGCCGCAGAGAAGGAGAAGACCTCCCGGTCCCGGTTCGCCCAGCACACCATCCGGCCGGACGAGGTGGCCCAGGAGGTTGCCGCGATCCGCGACACGCTCGGCCGGGCCGCCGAGATCCGCGACTTCGTACGCCAGGCGCTGCGCGCGCTCGACGGCGTGCTGCGCGACGAGCCGGGCGGGTCCGGTGGCTTCACCGCCGATGTGAGCGGCACCCCGGCTGGCCTCCGTGACGCGCTCGCCCCGGTGCTCGGCGGCGACGCCGTCGAGGCGGGCCGCCCGGTCCCGTTCCGGGCCACGGCGGCCGTCGCGCGCGGCGAGGCCGCCCTGGTCCGCACCGACCCGGCGGTGGTTGCCCTCGCCGGGTACGTCCTCAACGCCGCCCTCGACGACCAGGTCAGCGGCCCGCGCCCGGCCCGCCGCTGCGGCGTCATCCGCACCCGGGCCGTCACCGGCCGCACCACACTGCTGCTGGTCCGCTACCGCTTCCACCTCACCCTGCCGTCCCGCACCGGGACGCGGCAGCTCGTCGCCGAGGACGCCCGGCTGCTCGCCTTCGCCGGCGCGCCCGCGAGCGCCACCTGGCTGCCCACCCAGGACGCGCTGAAGCTGCTCGACGCGACCGCCGACGAGAACACCGACCCGGACTTCGGCGAGCGCACCATGAGCCGGATCCTCGACGGCCTGCCCGAAGTCACCGATCACCTCGAGGCGTACGGCGAGGATCTGGCCGCCGAACTTCTCGCCTCGCACCGCCGGGTGCGCAGCGCCTCCGGCGAGATCGTCCGCGGCCTCACCGTCACCGCGCAGAAGCCCGCCGACGTCCTCGGCGCCTACGTCTACCTGCCCGCTTCCACCCCCGCCGCCGGAGGCCACGCCTGATGTCCGCCACCGCCCGCAACCAGGTCTTCTCCGCCGTCCACACGATCGGCGGGCTGATCCCGGCCGACATGCTGGTCCGGATCGCCGAGGGTAAGGATGTCAGCGGCGCCAAGCCCGCCGACTACCGGGTGATCGGCTCCCGCTCGGTGCGCGACGACGCCGAACGACACTGGGACTATCTCAAGTCGGTCTGGAAGGAGCTGCGCGACCGGCTCCCGGTCGCCCCGGAGGCCGAGGCCCCCGCCGACGCGACTGGCCTGGCGGTCACCCAGTGGCTGGAGCCCCTCTTCGGAGAGGGGCTGGGATTTGGTCGGCTGACCGCGCTCGGCGCCACCGGCATCACCTCGGATGACGGTGCCAAGACGTTCGCCATTAGCCACCGCTGGAACCACGTGCCGATCCATTTGGCCCCTTGGAATGCGGCGCTGGACAAGCGGCCTGCCGGCGCGGGCAGCGTGCCGCCGCAGTCGCTGGTGCAGGAGCTGCTGAACAGGTCCGAGGCACACCTGTGGGGTGTGCTCACCAACGGCCGGCAGCTGCGGCTGCTGCGCGACTCCAGCGCGCTCGCCACCGCCGCGTACGTCGAGTTCGACCTGGAGGCGATCTTCGACGGCGAGCTGTTCAGCGAGTTCGTGCTGCTGTATCGGCTGCTGCACGTCTCCCGCTTCGAGGTCGCCGAGGGCGCGGCGCCGTCGACCTGCTGGCTGGAGAAGTGGCGCACTGAGGCGATCGAGACCGGTGTCCGGGCACTCGAATACCATCGCGAGGCGGTGAAGAACGCCATCATCGCGCTCGGCACCGGGTTCCTCCGGCATCCTGCGAACGGCGACTTGCGGCGCACCCTTGACGTCAATAGCTACCACGCCGCCCTGCTGCGTCTCGTGTACCGGCTAATCTTTCTCTTCGTCGCCGAGGACCGGGATGCTCTGCACCCACCTGGCACGACGGAGCAGACCCGGGAGCGGTATGCAAAGTACTTTTCCTCCGCTCGGCTGCGTCGGCAAGCCCTCCGGCGTCGGGGCACCTCCCACAGCGACCTCTATCAGTCTCTCCGGATCGTCCTCGACGCACTCGGCAGCGAGGAGGGCCGGCCGGAGCTAGGACTGCCCGGCCTCGGGGGGCTCTTCGACGACACCGACGCCGACAAGCCGCTGAAGGACCGGTCGATCGCCAACGCCGACCTGCTGGAAGCGGTGCGTTACCTGGCTCGGGTCCGCGACGTTGGGTCTGGCCGTTGGCGCCCTACGGACTACCGCAACATGGGTGCGGAGGAGTTGGGCTCCATCTACGAGTCGCTGCTGGAGTTGGTGCCCAAGCACCAGGCGACCGATAGCACCTTCGACCTGGTCGACCGCGCGGGCAACAACCGCAAGAAGACCGGCTCGTACTACACCCCTAGCTCACTGATCGAGGCGCTGATCGACTCGACGCTCGACCCGGTCCTTGACGACGCGCAGAAGCGGGGGGAGGCGAAGGCGACCGCTGCGGGCGAGCCAGACCCTTCGCGCTACGTCATTGAAGAGCTGCTAGCACTCACTGTCTGCGATCCCGCCTGCGGTTCCGGTCACTTCCTGGTCGCCGCAGCACGCCGTATCGCGAAGCGGGTCGCCTCCGTCCGGGAGCGTAACCCGGAACCGACGGTCGACGCCGTCGGCGACGCCCTCCACGAGGTCGTCCGTCGGTGCGTGTACGGCGTCGACCTCAACCCGATGGCGGTCGAACTCGCCAAGGTGTCGCTGTGGCTCGAAGCCCTGAAGCCCGGGCGACCGCTCGGTTTCCTGAACGCGCAGATCAAGCACGGCAACGGGCTGATCGGGGCGAGGCCGGCGCTGTTGCGCGACGGCATCCCGAGCAAGGCATTCAAACCGGTGGAGGGCGACGACGCGACCTTCGCAAGAGCGTTGGAACGGCGTAACGAGCATGAACGGCAGGAGCATCCCGGGTTGTGGAAACTCGGCGTGGATGCGAGCGTCACAAACACCGGCTTCGCCGCTGATCTGAACCGGATCGTCGAGGTGCCGACCCGCACCCTGCGCGACGTGCACTGGCAGGAAGACGCCTACCGGACCTGGGTGACGTCTCCGGCCTACGAGCATGCCAAGTTTGTGAGTGACGCCTGGTGTGCAGCGTTCATGTGGCACAAGAGCAGCAAGCTGCCCGCAATCACACACGAGGTGTTCCGCAACCTGCAAGCTGGGGCGAAGCTGCCCGAGGCGGTCCGCGGCGAGGTTGAGCGGCTCAGCGAGGAGTACCGCTTCTTCCACTGGCACCTGGAGTTCCCCACCGTCTTCGTCGTGCCGCAGGACAGCGTGGATGTTGACGTCGACCCAGCGACCGGTTGGGCGGGTGGCTTCTCGTGCGTGCTTGGCAACCCACCATGGGACAAGGTCGACTTCGAGGACAAGAAATACTTCAGCGTGGTCGACCCGGCCATCGCCGCGATCTCCGGCGCGGCACGGCGCAATCGGATCAGCGAATGGGTTAAGGAGAACCCGGAAGCCGCCAGAGACTACTGGGCTGAACGCCGCAAGATCAAATCGACGTTCCACTTCGCGGGCGACTCCGGAGCGTTCCCGCTATGCGCCAAGGGCCTTACCGTCAGAGGCGTTACCATGCTTCAGACCGACCAGCTCTTCGCCGAAATCTTTACCCTTATCTGTTCACCTAAGGGCAGCGTCGGGTGCATCATCCCTACCGCGATTGCGACGAGCGCGGGGGCGCAACACCTCTTTGGCGATCTCGCTAAGCGTGGTGCAATCACCTCTCTGCGCGCCTTTATCAATAGCAATCAGCTTTTCGTCGGCATTCACCTTGACGAGCGGTTTTGCCTGCTCTCGTTGGTTGGACGAGGACTTCGGGAGTCGAAGGCAAGTTTCGCATTCTTCCTCGAAGATCCGGTCGACCTTGATGACCCTGGCCGCATCTTCGAACTTACTCCCGAGGAGATCGCTTTAATCAGCCCAAACACGGGAAACATTCCGATTTTCCGGTCCCGCCGCGATGCCGAACTCACTGCTGGGATCTACCGCCGAATCCCTGTGCTGCAGAACGAGCTCCAGAGCGAGGATAATGCTTGGCGCATCGACTTCGTCCCAACCCCCTTCCACATGACCGACGACTCCGACCTCTTCCGTGAAAGAGAGCGACTGATTGCGGAAGGGTGGGAACTGGTCGGGAACGTATTTACCCGGAATGGAGAGAGGATGCTGCCTCTATATGAAGGGAAGATGGCTCACCTTTTCGATCATCGCTGGAACTCCTACTTTGGAACAGGCAACGAGGATCGCAGGCGTCTGACTCTGACTGAGAAGCAGGATCCTTCAGCGGTGGCCTACCCGCGCTACTGGATTGCGGAAAACGGGCTCATTCCCACAACCCGGAGGGGAAGGCAGGTCGAGATCCCGGGAGTCGCCCTACGCTTGGCTCAGTTAGGATGGGATCGCGACTGGCTTTGTGGCTGGCGAGATGTTACTAATGCAACCAACGAGCGGACCTCAATCTGCTCCTTCATTCCGCGCACGGCAGTTGGACATAAGTTCCCCTTGATGCTGCCGCGCGTCTCCCCGGTCCTTGCCGCAGCGCTCATCGCTACTCAGAGTTCCTTGGCCTTTGACTATGTAAGCCGGCAGAAGATCGGCAAGACGAACATGGGGCTCTTTATCTGGAAGCAGCTACCCGTCCCTGCGCCAGCAGCGCTCGAACTGCATACTCCGTTTGTAACGCCGCGGGTAATCGAGCTCGTCTACACCACCTACGACATGGCGGGGCTTGCTTGCGACCTCGGCGACACTGGCGCTCCCTTAAATGGGGCGAGGACCGCCGCGCCCAGATTCGCGCAGAACTGGATGCGTACTTCTTCCACCTTTATGGCATTCGTCGCGACGATGTGGACTACATACTGGAAAGGTTTCAGTCCGACTCGGGCGGCGGACTCAAGAACAACGATATCGCTAAATACGGCACGTACCGGACCAAGGAACTGGTCCTTGCCGAGTACGACCGGATGGCCGCTGCCGGCGTTAGCCTGACCATGCCGCTCATCGACGGCGAGAACTACACCTCCACCCTCTCCCCGCCCCCGGGTAAGGGCCCCCGCCACCCTTCCGTGTCTACCGATAGTCGCTAAAGGACGTCTCGTAACTCGGTGAAGGGCGTTGCCCGGCAAAGGTTCTGGGTGTCACCCCGCGAGGATGATGTTGTGGAGATGAGCGATGCCGGATGCGGTGTCGGCCAATGTGTGGGCGGCGCGGCGGTAGTCGCGCAGGATCTTGAAGCACTTCATGCGGGCCAGGGCGTGTTCGACCTGCGCTCGGACGGTGCGGTGTTGCTTGTTCAGGTCGGCTTTCCAGTCGGGTAGTTCGCTGCCGTCGGCGGGTTTGCGGTACGGGATGATCACGTCGGGGTTGCCGCGGTAGGCGCCGTCTGCCATGACTGGCCGTCCGGTCAGTTTCTGGTCGATGCCGCTGGTGCGGTAGACGATGGTGTCGTTGCGGTTGCCGGGTTGCGGGTCGCCGAGGGCGACGACGAGGCGGGTGTGGGCGTCGATGGCTACCTGCAGGTTCGTGCTGTAGCGGTAGTTCTTGCTCGGGGTGGTCAGGCGATGGTCCCGGGTCGGGATGAGGGTGCCGTCGACGATGGTGATCTGGTCGACCCGACGCCGGCGCCCCGGTGCCAGAGCGAGCAGGGGGCCGAGGGTGTCGATGACCCGGTGCGCGGCGGAGTG
Organism: Micromonospora sp. M71_S20; assembly: GCF_003664255.1. Lineage (NCBI taxonomy): Bacteria > Bacillati > Actinomycetota > Actinomycetes > Micromonosporales > Micromonosporaceae > Micromonospora > Micromonospora sp. M71_S20. The sequence goes on from NZ_RCCV01000001.1 coordinate 3,849,501, forward strand.
CGACACCCCGAACAGCGGGCCGATCTGCCGCATCGTCAGGTTCGTGCGCCAATACGCGGCGACCAGCAACACCCGATCGGCGAGGTCGAGAGACCACTGCCGGCCCGGCCGACCGTCAGCGATCGCGTCACCGCCACGCTCGGCGACCAACCGGACCAGCCTGCGGAACTGGGCGGGCTGCAGCCCGGTGAACGGAAAGATCCACTCCTGGCGGGCCGCCGAGATCACCTGCACCCCGACATGATCCACCATGGATCAGCCACCGAGTTACGAGACGTCCCTTAGGAATCCTTCGGTGTATCGGCGACGAAGACACCGATGCCCATGCGGCCAACCAGTTCGCCAAGCTCGATCATGGAGTCCAATGCGCGCCTGACCGTTACGTGGCTCGTGTCGTACTCCTCGGCGAGGAGTCGCGCGGAGGGAAGCTTGCCTCCCGGTGGGTAGATGCCAGCTCGTATCTTGGCGCGGAGATCCTCCCTGATCTGGCGCCAGAGCGGCTGGGCATACGGCATGTGATCAGCGAAGCAGCCAACGCCGACGTCATGTATAGCTACCCCTGCCTACCTTTACAGGCTTTATAGGTCTGCTACGCTCGCCCCCAACCGGAACGGCAGCCGGGGAGGGGGCATGGGTAGGCGGTGGAAGTGGTTCTTGCGGCCGGGGAGGGTCGCGGTTGACCTGGTCGGGCAGGTCGTACCGGATGGCGACGTGCGGGGGCGCGGCGGTCGGCCGGGCGCACCTGACGTCGTACCCGATGGGTGGGTGACGTCGCGATGCGACGGCGCGGTCGTGTACGAGTGGCCCGAGCGGCGGCGGGCGGCTCCGACGCGGAACCGGCGCGCGGACCGCTACGACCCGCGGCCGGCCGGCGAGCGGACCGCCGGGCAGTGCCGGGGGAGCGGCCCGGCGGAGGGGCGGGGATCGGATGGCTGAGGACATGGGGTCGACGGTGCCGCGCCGGCAGCTCGGGCGCGCGCTGCGGGAGCTGCGGACCCAGGCGCGGATGACGCTGGACGGCGCGGCGGACGCGTTGCAGTGCAGCCGCCAGAAGATGTGGCGGATCGAGACGGGCCTCGGCGCGGTGCGCGGCCTCGACGTGCGGGCCATGTGCGAGCTGTACAGCGCGACCCCCGAGCTGACCGCCGTGCTGACCGGCCTGGCCCGCGAGACGAAGGCGAAGGGCTGGTGGCACGCGTACGGCGACACCATCCCCGACTGGTTCGAGCTGTACGTCGGCCTGGAGGCCGCCGCCGGCCGGCTACGGGAGCACGACGACACCCTGATTCCCGGGCTTCTGCAAACCCCTGGCTACGCGGCCGGCGTCTACCGGCACCGGTCACGCATGGCCGACGACGAGTGGGAGCGGCTGGTCGAGGTGCGGCAGCGACGGCAGGCGCTCCTGCGGCGACGGCTGCCCCCGCCGCCCCGGCTCGACGTCATGCTTTCCGAGGCGGTGCTGCTGCGGGTCGTCGGCGGCCCAGCGGCGATGGCGGAACAGCTCCGGCATTTGGCGGAAGTTGGCCGGCTGCCCCACGTCTCCATCCGGGTCGTGCCGCTGGCCGCCGGCCTGCACTTCGGTGCGGTCGCCGGATCCTTCGTGATTCTCGATTTCCCGCTCGGCAGTCGCGTCGAACCCGAGCCGTCGGTGGTCTACAGCGAGTCGTTGACCGGCGCGCTCTACCTCGACCGGAAGGAGGAGTTGGCCGCCTACGAGCGGATCTGGGCGAGCCTCGACTCGCTGGCCCTCGATGAGGGGCAGTCCCGACAGTTGATTATCAAGATTTCCGAGGAGGTCCACCATGGCTGACCTGACCGGCGCCCACTGGCGCAAGAGCACCCGCAGCGGCGACAACGGCGGCAACTGCGTCGAGGTCGCTGACAACCTGCCCGGCATCGTCGCCGTACGCGACAGCAAGGACCGCAGCGGGCCGGTCCTCACCTTCCCGCCCGACTCCTGGACTGCCTTCGTCCGGGCGGCCAGCTCGGAGCATTGAGGCGCGGCAACGTCCCTCAGCGTCTCAGCGGCGCCGGTCGGTGACGCGGATGGTGAGGACTGTGCCGTCTTGGCCGAGCGACACCACCCCGTCGCGCGGCCGGGACCGCGACCACCGGCGGCGGATCAGCGGTGCCGCCCGGAGGTAGGCCGCGACCTGGCCGTCCGCGAGGTGGCGGTACAGGCTGCTCTCCACGCCCCGAAACACCTCCAAAGCCTTGCCGTTCTGCAGCGGCGCGCGATAGAGGGTGCCTTCCGCACACAGGTCGTCCGCCACGGGCTGCGATGTGGCGGTGCTCTCTGCCCACGACGGGTCCAGCTCGAACAGCCTCAGTTGGCCGGTGTGGGGTTCCTCGTCCCCACGTTGCCGTGGCGTTGCGTAATGACGGGCGGTGGCGTTATCGCCGGCGAACAGCAGTGCGGTGGCCGCCACCGCACGGGTCAGTATCTGTGTGAACCAGCCACGCCGTTCCTCGGGCACGTCGAACACCTCGGGCGCTCCAAGCGGCAGATCGTCCGTCGGGCCCGGGCCGGTGGTGCCGGGTGGCCCGGCGTCCTCAACCGCCGCCGGCCAGGTCCGTGCCTCGTCGGCCGTGGCGGGCCGGGTCCGCCAGTGGTGGTCCTCCGGGCGGCCGTGCAGCAACTCGTCGAAGTCGTCGGGGCCGCCGTCCCACAGCTCGCCATCCCCCGGCGGATCGAGGATGTACGACGTGATCTGACGCCCGGCCAGGCAGGACGCGACCATCAGTGCCGGCGGGCGGCGGCCACCGACGTTCAGCGTTCTCACCTGCACGGCGGCCCGGGCGAGTTGACCGTAGGCGAAGCTTGGCGGCTGATGGGTGCCCTTGCACTCCAGCACCACGATCTTCATCCGGCTGCGACGACCCGAGCTGTGGTGCCCCACCAGGAAGTAGTCCGGGCGCTTCTGGCTCTTGGAGGTGCGTTCCACCGCGCCCGCCCCGTCGATGAACCCTGCCTTCAGCGCCACCTCCGCGTCGACCGCGAAGAAGGTCCACTGGCGGTATTGCCGCTGCAGCACCTTCTTTGCCACCACCAGGGCCAGGCCGATGCCCAACTGCTCGGACTGGGTCACCTTGTGGTGGTACACGAGGCTCTGGGCTGACGGAGTGAGCCCGAGCATGCCGCGTTGCCGGGTCAGCGTCGCGCAGTAGCGGACGTGCGCCCAGTGCCGGGCCACCTGTGCCAGCGGCGACGCGGTCAACAGCGTGGTCGCCACCCCGAGCTCGTGCAGCACCTGCGCCGGACTGGTTCCCACCGTCGGGCCGATCGCCACCGCGACGGGAGCCTTGCCGTACCGGTACGCGTCGTTCTTCACGGCGGCGTCCTTGGCGTACTTCTCGACGGCGTCGACAAGGTGGGGAGAGGATTCGACGACCAGTCTGGACGGTTGGCTGAGGGAACGTACGAGGGATTCGATGTCCATGCCCACCCCCGGTGTTGACATACCGCATGGGTCAGGACACCTAGAGTGATCGAGGGCTGCCAGAGTGTCAATGGAACGACGAACGTGCTCAAGTCCTGCTTGTCGACCGCGGCGCTTTAGGAGCAGCGGCACAAACCCAACGACCCCACGACCACTCCGCACGCCGGGCAGGCGTCCGGGCGAGTCCGTGGGCTGGGCAGCGGCCGGGTGGGTATCGACGGAGTGAGGCTTGCGGGGCGAGGCGGTGCAGCGAGTGCGGCGCGCACTTCGTCCTCGGTCACGGCAGGCCAGCCCGACTTCCGGAGCTTCTGCGTCACCCTACGAATGCTCAGCCTTGGGTGCTTGCCCTGAGCCGCCTTCGCGGCGTCCGCGAGGCGCTGTGACCTCAGCGGGTTCTTCTTGGCCGGGGCGGGACGCCGCTGTGGCTGTCGACGATTCAAGCCTTGCAGCACCTGCCCGACCTGCTCTGCGGTGACATCCGGCCAACCCGAGCTCCGCAGATGGCGGGCCAAGGTGCTGTCCTTCGCACCCGGCATCGTGCTCAACAGCTTGCGCGCGGCTGTGGCAAGGGAGGCCACGGGATGGCCGGCCACCTTGCCAAGTCGGGACTTGCAGGGCATGCACTGACAGGAGGTTCCCGGACGGTGCGGCGCTCCGCCCGTCCCGGACCGCCGCGCTTCGCCTCCGGCACCGCCTGGCGAGTGCGCAGGCGACGCGGTTCCCAGGTCGTCGAGCCAGGAGTCGGGTGTGCGATCCGGGATATCGTCGTTTTCCCAATCGCGGCCGGGATCCGATGAGCCTCGCATCTCCGCGTCGGCGTACCAATCGCCGATCGTCCCTCTGCTGATGATGTCACCCTCCGAGGCGTCGCGGTCGAATAGGTCTGGAGGAGGAGGGGCACCGAGTGCCCAGTCTTGATCGTCGCCATCACAGGGTGGCGCCGCAAGGGTTGATCAGGGCGCTGTACCCCGACCGGAAGGAGGAGTTGGGCCCGTCGTGCCGATTCCTCCGTCGACGGTGGATAGCTGCCTGTCGGGAAGCCGACAGGCGAGCAGATGGTGTGGCGGCGCTTTGGGCCTTTCGTAGGTTGCTCCGTCCGTTGTTGATCTGGTTGTCTTTCCAGCTCAGGCGCCAAAGTAGACGGGGGACCGGGTGTGGTTGCGGCACGCGAGACGACGCTGCAGGAGTTGCTGGAGGGCGCGAAGCAGTACCAGGTGCCGCTCTACCAGCGCACATACTCGTGGACGACGTTGCAGTTGCAGCGCCTCTGGGACGACATCCTGAAGCTGGCCGACGACCGGACCCATGACCCGAAAACGACACACTTCATCGGCTCCCTCGTGCTGGCCCCAAGCCCCAACAATGGGCCGACCGGCGTGGCCGAGTATCTGGTGGTGGACGGGCAGCAGCGCCTCACCACCCTGACCATCCTGCTCTGCGCCATCCGCGACCACCGCGCGCAGCACGAGGGCCCTGTGCATCGCGAGCGGCTCAACCAGCAGTACCTGGTCAACCCGTGGAAGTCGGAGCCGCAGCGGTTGAAGCTGGTCCCCACGCAGGCCGACCGGGACGCCTACCTAGCATGCCTGGACTCCACCCCGCAGGCCGGGGGCGCCGACCCGGTGGGCGCGGCGTACCGGTTCTTCGTCGCGCAGTTGGCCGCCGCCGACGATCCGCTCGACATCGAACGCATCGAGAACGCCGTCATCTCCGGCCTGGCCCTGGTGTCGGTCACCGCCCAGGCCGGCGACAACGTGTACCGGATCTTCGAGTCGCTCAACAACACCGGCCTCCGCCTCACCCAGGCCGACCTGCTGCGCAACTACCTGTTCATGCGGCTGCCCACCCGGGGCGAGGCCGTCTACTCGTCCCTGTGGCTGCCGCTGCAGAAGCAGTTGTCGTCGGACGAGCTGGTCCTGCTCTTCTGGCTCGACCTGGTCCACCGTGACCCGCGGGTCAAGCAGACCGACGTCTACTCGGTACAGCAGGCCCGGCTGAACCGGCTGCGGTCGGAGGAGGAGATCGAGGTGGAGGTGCAGCGGTTCAGCCGCCTCGGCGCGCTGCTCCGGGTCATCCTCCACCCCGGCGAGGAGCAGGACCCGGGCGTACGGCGGCGACTGGAGCGACTGAGCGCTTGGGGCACGACCACCGTCTACCCCCTGCTGCTGCATCTGCTCGACCGCCGCCAGCAGGGCACCGCAACCTCGGAGCAGATCGCCGCAGCGATGCTGTACGTGGAGAGCTTCTTCGTCCGACGCCTGCTGACCGGTCGTCCCACCAACAACCTCAATCGAATCCTGCTCGCCGTGGTCACCGAAATGGGCCAGGACTTGCCGGTGGACGAGGCGGTACGGACCTACCTTTCGACGGGGCGTAAGTACTTCTCAAACGACGCCAGCGTGCGGGGTGCAGTCCGCTCCATCCCGTTCTACCTCAACGGCCGCGCACACCAACGCAAGCTGATCCTCCAGTGGCTGGAGGAGTCGTACGGCAGCAAGGAGCCCGTCGCGCTGGACAAGGCGACCATCGAGCACGTGCTGCCGCAGACCCCCACGACGGAGTGGCGGCAGATGCTCGCCGCCGACCTCGGACCGGAGGAGAATTTCCGCGAGGCGCACGAGGCCCTGGTCCACACGCTGGGGAACCTGACCCTCAGCGGCTACAACTCGGAGCTGGGCAACGACGGCTTCCCGGTAAAGCGCGTCAAGTTGAAGCAGAGCGGGATCGTGCTCAACCAGAAAATCGCCGCGCATGGCCGGTGGGGGCGCCCCGAGATCCACGCCCGCGCCGACGCCCTCGCGGAGCGCATCATCTCCATCTGGCCGGGCCCGACGGAGCAGGCGGCTGAGCAGTCGGAAGAGCCGTGGGAGGTGATGACCAAGGCTCTCGCCGAGCTGCCGGCCGGCTCGTGGACCACGTACGGCGACCTCGCCGCGCTGATCGGTAGCCACCCGGTGCCGGTCGGGGCTCGCCTCGCGACCCACCCGGCTCCGAACGCCCACCGCGTGTTGCAGGTCGAGGGCACCGTCTCGCCGAACTTCCGTTGGCTCGACCCGAACCGCACGGACGACCCACGGGACATCCTGCGCGCCGAGGGCGTGGAGTTCGACCAGTACGGCCGCGCCGATCAGGCGCAGCGCATCGGCACCGAGGAGCTGGCGCAGCTCGCCGGCCTCACGCCGGAGGACCTGCCCGAGCAGCTGCCTGGGCCGCGCTCCGGCGACGACCGTACCTACAGCGAGCGGTTCATCGAACAGGTGACCGCTCTGCAGGGTTCGGCCGTCGCCACCGCCACGCTCGTCGTACTGGAAGTCTGGGTCTCGATGGGCGGCACCCTGCTCTACGGCACCGGCGGGGAAACCTCTTGCTTCCTCATGGCACGCGGCAAGGAGCACGAGCTGGGCAACATCTGGCCGGCGGCGATCTATCCGAGCGGCAAGTTCGAGGTCGTGTTCCAGCACCTGAGCGTGCGCCCGCCGTTCGACGACGTCACCCTGCGCGAGGAGCTGCGCCAGCGCTTTAACCAGCTGCCGGGCGTCGACATCGCCGCCGCCAAGATCGCCCTACGTCCAGGCTTCCCCTTGGCGGTCCTCGCGGACGCCGACGCCCGCGAGGCGCTGCTCGACCATCTCCACTGGTTCTACCAGGTGGCCCAAATGGCTTCTTCGGACAACCTGGCGACCGCCTAGCCGCGACGCAAGGTGCTTGGCAGATCGCCGGCGAGGTCGGCACAGTCTTGGGGTAGACAGGGAGAGGTAGATGCAGCCGGGACCCTTGTGGGTGCCACTATGGCAGTTGCTGGCGGCGATGCCAGGTCAGAACAAGCGGCAACTGCTCGCCGGGCTGCAGCGCATGGGTCTGCACGGGCTTACCACGACCGACGTCAACCGGACGTTGTACGCCAACACAACGACCTTCGATCATGACGGCGCCACACCGCCGCGTTGGCGACTCACTGCAGCCGCATCATGGCACGGGGGAGCGGTTCCTGCCGCTGTGCCGCCGACGCTGCCCCGGTGTTACGTCGGCAAGGAGCCGCGAGCCTGGCAGATTGAGGCGTTGGCCGCATGGCGAGCTCACAAACGGCAAGGCGTGGTGGAGGCAGTCACCGGGACGGGGAAGACAACCGTCGGTGTGCTGGCCGCTGCGGCCGCGGTGGATGCGGGCGAGAGGGTGTTGGTGCTCGTGCCCAGTCGTGAGCTGCTCGACCAGTGGTATGACGTGTTGCAACGTGATCTTCACGGTGTTCTCGTGGGTCGACACGGGGACGGCCACGAGGACACGCTCGAAGACCATTCCATCGTGGGCGCCATCGTGAACTCTGCTGCCAGATATCAGATGCTGCCGCTCGGCATACCGGGCCTGCTGATTGCCGACGAGGTGCATCGCTATGGGACACCCTTCTTCGCGCGTGCTCTCGAGCCGCACTTCGATGGCCGGCTCGGGCTGACCGCGACGTACGAGCGTTCTGATGATGGCTTGATCGACCACCTGGAACCCTTCTTCGGCGGCGTGGTAGCCGACTGCAGCTACGACCGCGGGCTGGCCGACGAGATCTTGGCGCCCTTCCGTGTCGCCTTCGTGGGAGTCGACTTCACTCCAGACGAACAGAAGGCCCACGACGAGTACGACGACCGCGTGAGAAGTCTCCGGCGCCGCCTGATCGTCGACCACGGCTGTCCGACGGAACCGTTCGGTGAGTTCATGGCGATGGTCAACCACATTAGCGCTGGCGGTGAAGGGGACTCGCGTGCGGCCTGGGACGCCCGCAAGTACCTGAACGCTTTCAACAAACGGCGTGAGGTCCTGGCCGAGAGCCGGAACAAGCAGGAAGCGCTTGCCTTCTTGGCGCCGGTCTTGGCCACCGCGGACCGGGGACTTGTGTTCGGCCAAACCATGCGGGGTGCGGAACACGCGGCGGCGGCGCTGCGGGCCAGCGGTGTGCAGGCGATGGAGATCACCAGCGGTATGAACGCCCTGAAACGCAAGCAGCGGTTGGCGGCGTTCAAGGACGGGCAGGCAAAGGTGCTGGCCGCGCCTCGACTCTTGGACGAAGGGGTCGACGTCCCACAGGCGGATGTCGGTGTCATCGTTGCGGGAAGCCGAAGCAAGCTTCAGATGATTCAGCGCATGGGCCGCGTAATCCGCCCGAAAGCCGACCGGCGCCCGGCGACATTCATCATTCTGTACGTCAGAGGCACAGCGGAGGATCCCGACACCGGCGCACACGAAGGCTTTCTCGATCAGATCATCGATGTGGCCCAGGAGATCGAACGGTTTGACCACTTAACGTCTGGCAGGGACCTGCTCGCCTGGCACCTTTCGGGCAGGCTGCCGAAGTGACGTGCAGGCCCTCGCCCTCTGGACCCTGGATGCCGCAACGGCCGGACGGATGCGACCGGTATTGTCCTCCCTGCCCCTTGAAATGTGACGCTGAGATCCCCGCCGTGCCGCAGCCCGCCTTCATTTACAGCTTCTGGCAGAGCTACGACGTCCTGAAAAAGCCGGTCAAGGCCCGTCGTGGGAAGCGTTTGGCGATCGTTTCGCGGTCTGTCCGCACCGGTGGCGTACTCGCGCTTGGGGCGGCCCTCTCACCTGGTTGTTACGTCGGGAGAGCGTCGCAGGTGCAGCCGGCGGGCGGGACACGAGCGCGAGCAGCGAAGCCATGAGCTCAGCCATCGGATCGTGCATCCACGCGGTCCTACCGGGAGCGTGACGTTCGCTGCCGCTGCCGCCGGTCGGCTCTGGCGTCTCGCCGGTCGTCCAGCTCACAACGCGCTCCATCCCGCTGTGCGTGCGAACTCCTCTGCCCATCGCCGCACTCGATCCGCCGGGGCGGCACGTCGATCCGGGTTGCTCGAGCAATCGCACACTCCGTGATCCCAAGACGAAACACTGCGTCATCTGCTCGCGCAACACCTAATCCTTCCAGGAAAAAAGTCGATGCGTGTCGGGAAGATCGCGGCATCAAACATCGCGCATCCACTCCGGACTGTCCCAGGATGACCGCAGCGCGGCGGCCGGGCCATCTTCCGAAACCGGCCGCCGCGCTTCTGACGAGAACCTCGCTGAGCAGCCCGGATGCCGTACCACTGAGCGAAGCTGCGGTGTTCGGGCGGGCGGGTCCGCCTGTGCGGGAAGGGTGGGCGGATTCACCCATCCACGACCAGGAAGGCAGGTAGCGATGAGCGTCCGTAACCAAAGGCCGTTCCCGGAGGGCGGCGGGACGACGTACCGCTCCCGCGCGTACCCCCATCTGCTGCCGTGGCAGGTGCGCGAGCGGCGCTTCCCACTCGCCCGGCTCGGACGCCGCGGCCTGCACCCCGACGAGGTGTACGCCTTCCTCGACCGGGTCGCCGTCGACATGGCCGCCGTCTACGACGCGCTCGCGCAGAGCCGGCGGGAGACTCTGCGGATCAAGGATGCGCTGCGCCGGTGGCAGTCCGAGCAGGCCGAGGGCGGTCGCCGGTTAGCGGACGCTATGTGATCCACCTGCCTGTCGTCGCCGCCGACCTGCCGGCTGGCCGGTCCACGCCACCGAGCATCGCTTCAGATGCGCCCGCAGCTCGCCGGCCCGGCGACCCAGCAGCTACGCCACTCGGGCGACGGCCGTCTTTTAAGCCTCCGGCGTGACCTGGCGGGCGGCCCACCTCTGCGCGCCGCCGATCGGGTCATTCGGGGACTCGCGGTGGCCCGCAGCACGCAATGCGGCTGCATATCGTCGGATATCCGACGGCGGCGCAGCGCCTTGGTGACGTAGGCGGAAACCTGGCGGGCGGGAGTGGCCAGATGCTTGGCAGCACCTGGTACTCCGCCATATGGGTGATCTTAAGGGGCGCTCCTATGTCAACCGGATCAAGGCGGACAGCCTACGATTTTTGCCGGCCCCTGCGAGTCGGTGCATAGCGGGCAACCACTGCTAGGGTGTGAGCCGCGAAACAACGATTGAGTGTCGAGGTGGGTCATGCCGTTTCCTGTGGTTCTCGTGGCCGTTGCCGCGGGAACAGCGGTCGCCAACTTTGTGGGTAACAAGCTTATCGAGAATCAGGCGAAGAAGAAGGTGGAAGACCTGCAGGCCCACCACGATGATGAGTACGCGAAGCACCGAGCCGCCGCTGACTCCACCTCTGCAAAGTTGAGAACGCTGGGTGAGCATCAGAAGTCCGCCCTCGACACTGTGATGCCCCGGATCAAAGCCTTTGCAGAACGGAACGAGCGCCAGTTGCGGATGCGTGAACGCCAAATCATCGAGGAGGGAGAGACTCCCGAAAAACGGGAGATTGGCGCATTGCCCGACGTCTCGGGTCCTGGCGAAATAGCGGCCGCGATGAACGGTGTTGTGTCGGCCGCCGCCGGAGGTGGCCTTAGTGGTGCCGCCTACGCGACCGTGGCGAAGGTAGCCACGGCATCTACTGGAACTGCGATCAAAACTCTGAGCGGCGTGGCAGCAAAAAACGCAACCCTCGCGGCGATTGGAGGCGGCGCCAAGGCTGCGGGAGGCGGGGGTATCGCAGCAGGCGTACTCCGGCTGAACATCATCACCGCGGTTCCGGCGGTCGCGCTCAGCGTAGGCTTGATGATCAAGTCGAAGTCTGACGCTGACAAGGCAGTCGCCAAGTACGATGCAGACGTCAAGGAAGCGGTCGCCAAATACAACCACCGCAACGAGCTGTTTCGCGGCATAGACGAGCGGGTCGGCGAGATCGAGGAAGTCTTGGCGGGGCTCGTGAGTTGCGCAGGCGAAACGATCGACCGCTTGGAACAGGCTGAGCGCGAGCCCGGCGGATTTGACCTCCACAATGATGACCATGCACATCGCCTTCAAGCGGCGCTCCTCGTCGTGAAGGGTGTCGGCGAAGTCGGCGCAACGCCCGTCGTGAATCCTGATTTGACGCTCGACCCCAATGGCGAATTTCTGATGGTCAAGTACCGCAACTACAACCCGGAGAACCCCAATGGCTAACACCCGACCAAAAATGGTCTTTGAAGCGGTGGGCCGGATGGCCGCGACAGCAGACGCCGCCCAGTACCTCATGGCGATTGTCGATGTTGCTAAGCGTATCGACGCCAACATGACGGAGCGCGCCAGAATCGTAGCTGAACGCGACAAGGAGGTCGCCAGAATCAGCGCCGCGAGTCAAGGGTTGCGGGACTATCTGGATCGCGTTTTTGAGGAGCGTCGCGAACTGCATCGAGCCTTCTTCGCGAGGCTTGACAAGGCTATTGAGGACCGCGACGCAGATACCATCCACGCATGCGTCACCGGAATCGTGGAGGTCGCCAAGAACTCTCCCCTCAACAACATCGTGGAACTGCGCACCGTTTGGGCAGACCCGAACGCAGTGATCGAGATTTAGCCTCGGCTTCGACTAGGCCGTGTCTCGTGGATCTTGAGGCCGCGAAGGTATCGACTCTTCAAGTCTCTGATAGACATCGCTAATCTACACATGTAGAGTAAGGCCCATGGAACCGCTTGCCCGCATAGGCAGGGCAACCGTTGACGTCCTGGCCGTCCTGCTTGACTCTGAGCAGCCGCGATGGGGGTTGGAGATTATCAAGGCTACTGGCCGGCCGTCCGGCACGGTCTACCCACTGTTAGACCGCCTAGAGAGAGCCGGATGGGTTACCTCCTCCTGGGATGACCAGGATCGCAAGGGTGCCCGGCGGCGACTGTACGTACTGACGCGTGACGGGGCGACCGAGGCTCGCCGGATCTGCCAACGCGCCGCTCAGCGGAGCACGCTCCGGATCTCCACCATTCGGCCGAACCTGGCCCGATGACAGCATCTCGCCGAATGCGCCTCGCTTTGGCCATCAGCCGGTTTGCCTCGGCCGCGTTGCCAGTCTCCGATGCCCGTTCGCGCTACCGAGAACAGTGGGAGGCCGACATACGCGGCGCCGCCGACATAGGGCTGTCGCCGCTGCGGCTCGCTCTCGGCACTGCAGTGGCAGCCCTCCAACTTGTCGCTACCATCAGGACGGGGACAGCAGTGCTTGCGTCAGGGAACATTGCGCTGGCCATCCGGGCAGCCGGTGCGCCCCGCGTACGTACCGGCCTTGCAGTGACGCAGTTGGGATTCGGCGGTCTATATGCGGTCGTGCTGGTGTTATACGCCGTCAGCCGGATCCGGTTGGGACTCGGCCACCATGAACTCACCCACGAAATGCACGACCCCAAGGACCTCGTGCCTTTCGGTCTCTCCCTGCTCAACCCCTTCACCTGGCTGTTCATGACCTCGCAGCTGTACATAATGCTTAATGGCTGGGTGCTCGGAGCTGTCCTCGCTGCAGGGTCACTCGTCCACGCGTTTACCGGCAACGACCGTCGGCGGCGGCTCTCCGTGACCGCGACGGCGGTCAGCGCCGTTGTGCTGGCCATCGCTCTCAGTGGCTTCGGCTGGGACATATTCGTTTGGGTTAGGGATTAGGGCGAGCGAGATCGCGTAGCCATATCTTCATCGTGGCGACGTCAACCGTAGCCTGGTACATGAACTCTCTCTTGTCGTAGCGGGTGGCCACGGCTCGGAACTGCTTGAGCTTGTTGATCGCCCGCTCGACGACATTGCGCTGTTTGTACAGCTCACGGTCGAATGCGGGCGGGCGCCCGCCCCGGCTGCCCTTGGCCGCCCGAGCGGCGACCTGGTCCTTCTTCTCGGGAATCACCGCCGCGATTCTGCGTCGGCGCAGCTCAGCCCGGATCTTCTTGTTCGTGTACGCCTTGTCGGCAAGCAGCCGGCCCGGCCGGGTCCGCGGCCGACCCAACCGTCGCCGGACGCGGATACCGTCCATGACCATGGCGAACCCGACGCTGTCGTGGCGCTGCCCGGCGGTGAGGGTCCGGCTGACCGGCCGGCACCGGCGGTCTGCAGCCAGATGCAGCTTCGTGCTCAGCCCGCCACGGGACCGACCAAGCGCCTCACGATCACCCGATTCGCCCGACACCGGCCGCCCCCTTTGCCTTCGCTGGCCTGCTCGGACAGCTCCCTGGGCAGGTCGCGGCGAGCACCGGCCGCGTGCTGGTGCGCCCGGACCACGGTCGAGTCCAAGCCCAGCACCCAGTCCTCGCCCGCCTCGGCATCGCAGTCGGTGCGCAGCGCGTCGCAGATCCTCGCCCAGGTACCGTCGAGGGCCCAGCGACGCTTGCGCTGGTAGACCGTCTTCCATGGGCCGAACCGGGCGGGCAGGTCCCGCCAGGTGATCCCGGTCCGTTCCCGGAACAAGATCCCCGAGATCGTCATACGGTGATCACGCCACCGCCCGCCCCGGAGTGGATCCGTCGGCAGCAGCGGTCTCAGCAACTCCCACTCGGCGTCAGTGAGCTCAAATCGTCCAGACACGACAAGCGTGCTACACGTTCACGTCCCAAAGATCCACGAAACACGCCCTAGGGCCCTGGGTGCTGCGGCGAGCCTCGCGACGCAGGCGAACGGTAGGGTCGCACCCACCGCCCTTGCCCAGACACAGGAGGTCGCGCCGTGCCGCAGCTCGCCTTGGCCAACAGCTTCTGGCAGAGCTACGACATCCTGGAGAAGCCGGTGAAGGCCGGCGTACGCAAGGCGATGGAGAAGTTCCAGCAGCTCACCGTCGCCGAGCTGCACGCCGACAAGGGCCTGCACCTGGAGTCGGTGAACAACGCGCGGGACCCGCGGATGCGGACCATCCGGATCTCCGACTTCTGGCGCGGGGTGGTTTTGGCGCCCGACGACGGCAGCGACACGTTCCTGCTGCTCAACGTCGTGCCACACGACGACGCGTACACATGGGCCGCGAAGCGGCTCTACACGGTGAACACGGCGACGCGGGCCTTGGAGGTCCGCAACGTCGTCGCCATCGAGCAGCTCACTCCGGCGCTGGAGAAGGCTGCGGCGGAGGCGCCGAGCCTGCTGTTCGCCCGCTACTCCGACACTGTGCTGCGGCACCTCGGCATCGACGACCAGGTGCTGCGGGCAGTACGCACGATCATCGACAAGCGGCAGTTGGACGCGTTCAGCACGTTGCTGCCCGAGGACCAGTTCGAGGTGCTGCAGTACCTCGCCGAGGGCTTCACGCCCGACGAGGTCTATCGCGACGTCGTGGCCGAGCGTCGGCCGGTGGACGCAACGCCAGAGCCGAGCGGGAGCCTGTCCGTGGCGATCGCCAACACCGCCAACCGCATCACCCTGGTGACCCGGCCGGATGAGCTCGCCGAGATCCTCGACAAGCCCTTCGCCGCCTGGCGGGTGTTCCTGCACCCGTCGCAGCGGCGGGTCGCGTACCGGGTCTCCTACAACGGGCCCGCTCAGGTGACGGGTGGGCCGGGCACCGGCAAGACGGTGGTGGCGCTGCACCGGGTCAAGCACCTGCTCTCCCGCACGCCCGACAGCCGGGTGCTGCTCACCACGTACACCAATGCCCTGGCCGCGACCCTGCGGGAGAACCTGGCGCTGCTCCTCGACGACGAGGAGCAGCTGGCGCGGGTGGAGGTCACCACGGTGAACGCCTTCGCGCACCGCGCAGCGCGTGCCCTCGCCGGACGGGTGCCGACCCCGATCGGCGACGCGGACGAGCGGCAGGTCTGGCGGCGGGTGTGCCGCAGGCTGAACATGCCCTGGACCGAGCAGTTCCTCGCCCAGGAGTTCCGGCATGTGATCCTCGCCCACAACGTGCAGAGCCGGGAGGAGTACCGCGCGGCCAGCCGGCGGGGGAGAGGGTCGGCGCTCGGCCCGCGGCAGCGCGACCGGGTATGGGACGCCGTGGACATGTTCCAGAAGGAGCTGTCCGCCGCCGGTACCACCACCCACCTGCAGATCTGCGCGCGGGCGGCGCGGCTGCTCGACGGCGCCGACCTCACCGACCACGGGTACGACCACGTCGTGGTCGACGAGGCGCAGGACCTGCATCCCGCGCAGTGGCGGGTGCTGCGGGCCGCGGTGGCGCCCGGCCCGGACGACCTCTTCATCACCGGCGATCCGCACCAGCGGATCTACGACTCCCGGGTCTCGCTGAACGCCCTCGGCATCTTCGTCACTGGGCGCAGCAGCCGGCTGCGGGTAAACTACCGCAGCACCGAGGAGATCCTCTCCTGGTCCACCGGGGTGCTCGTTGGCTCCCGGATCGAGGACCTCGGTGGCGACGGTGACGACAGCCTCGCCGGCTACCGGTCGCTGCTGCACGGCAAGCGGCCGCACGCCGCCGGATACCCGACGAGTCAGGCCGAGAACACGGCGCTCGTGGAGCGGGTGGCGGAGTGGTTGGAGCAGGGCTTGGCGGCGAGCGAGATCGCGGTGTGCGCTCGGTTCAACACCACTCTGAGCGACGTGCAGGAGGCATTGACCGCCGCCGGGATTCCTTCTGTGCGGGTTCGCGATCAGCCGGGCGTGGACGTGGACGGGGTGCGGCTCGCCACCCTGCACGCGATGAAGGGGCTGGAGTTCCGCTGTGTGGCGGTAATCGGTGTAACGGCGCGGTCGGTGCCGTTCGCGAAGGAGGTCACGCCGGCCGAGGTGGATCCGTTGCAGCACGAGAGCGACCTGCTCCGGGAGCGTTGCCTGCTGTTCGTCGCGAGCACCCGGGCGCGGGAGGCGCTGCACGTGTCATGGAGTGGACAGCCCAGCCCGTTCCTGGCGTTCTCCTCTGGCAGTTAGCCCAGATGGTCCCTGAGCTCGTCTTGAAGCTCGCCGCCTGCGGGGGCTGCGGCGACAGGGTTGCCCTTCAAGGCGTCACATCGACGTGGTCATTCCTTTCCGGGTCAGCTCCCATACGCCACGATGCCCGGTTCGCTTGATCAGTCCGTCGTCGACCATGGCCTTACGCTCCCAACGAGCGGCGTTCCGCCACCGCACTTCGTCCCCATCGACAACGCCATAGTCGCCCTCGAGGAAGACGTGCTCCATGCGGCGTTCGAGCTCCGCGAGCACTTTGTCCACTTCCTGCCGGCCGCCGGCCTCCTGGAGAATCGCGAGTATGTACGGCCGAAATGCCTTCTGCGGTGTCTGGCCGCGCTTCCGTCCTGCGGAACGCTGAGCCGGCACCTCCGATGACGGCTCGTCAGATGCGGGGCCGCTGGTTGATGCACCCGGCTGGTCATGCTCCGCCCAGATGTCGCTGAGAGACTTCCCGTCGCGCTGCCGCTGCCAAGCCGTCCAACCGTTGACCTCATAACCAGCGAGATGCCGGGCGGCGCTCGAGGGAGTGCCGTGCAGGGAGCCGTCCCGCAGGCGTAGCCGACCGTCGTTCGTGAGCCAGGCCTCGTGTCTCTTCCCCTGATTCCGCCGGTTCCATACGAGGCACTCGTCTACGCGGAGGATGCCGTCGGCGAGCAGCCGAGCGAGTTTGGTCGACGATGCTGGCTTCATGTGTGGACTCCTTGCTGGGCTTTCTACGGGGCCAGCGACGCCTCCGTTCAGGTTCAAGAGTCGTCGCAGCACTGTGTTGGGGGTGTCGACGAACGCTTCCGCCTTGGACTGCAGTAGGGCGTACACCTCGTCGTCTACCCGGATGGTCGGAGCCATCTGCTGCCTTTCTGCCTCGACGTACCGGAGATGACAGTGTTGCAGACAGATGAAAAGCTTGGAAGATGCCGGTCGCCTAAGCGACGGAGGGCGGACTGTCGACAGTCGACAAGGTCGTCGGAGCATGTCCGATCGGCGATTCGCCCCGCCTGTCTGTCTGTAAACCCGTACCTCGGTCGGTGGGAACATGATCGTCATGTCAAACGACTGCGTCCCTGTTCCGAACCGCCTGCGGGAGCTTCTGCATCGATGGGAGGCCGAGGGGCGGCAACCTCAGGGCGGCATGGGGTGGAACCGCTCAGCGTGGCTCGCCAGCTTGCCGGAGCACCAGGGCCTTCTCGAAGAGCTGCCGGACCGGCTCGACCGTAACCATGTGACAGAACGGGGCCGCCGGGCTGGCGAAGCCCACGGCGAGGCCGTGCGGGCGTTCGTGATAGCGATGGTGTGGGGGTACGGGCCGGTCGGGTACGGCGCGTTCCGAACCGCACGGGTGCTGCGCGAGAACGAGGAGGCGCCCCGGATTCTCCGCGAGGTGGCGTTGAGAACGCGCCGCGATGGCGGGGCGGAGGCGTTTAAGTGGCTAAGGCAGCACCGTCTTCGCTACCTTGGCGTTTCCTTTGCCACCAAGTACCTCTTCTTCTGCAGCGGTGCGGAGGCATCGCCGGCGCTGGTGCTCGATCGGCGTGTGCAGCGGTGGCTGTGGCGGCACGCCGACCTCCACGTCAGCCTGAACTGGAACGTCGACCACTACCGCCGGTACCTGTGCCTGGTGACCAAGTGGGCGGGAGATCTCGACCTCAGGCCGGACGAGGTCGAGTACCTCATGTTCTCGGACGACGGCTCGCAGCAGATCGCCGCCGAGGAGGGACTTGTGGAGTCTGACGAAGTCGCCGTGTTGGACGCTCTTGACGAGGCTGCTGCCGCCTTCGCGGCACTGCCGGGCGACATTGACGCGAATGACCTTGAGGACTTCGAGCGCGGCGTACGGCAGTTGCGCCGGATCGTGCTGGCTCGCGGCTTGACTCGGCGTGAACCGCCGGAGTGATCCGGAAACAGGTCAGGCAGCCGGCGGTTCGCCCGGAGCATCCTCCTCGGCAAAGGTCGTCAGCGTCTCGCGCTTGACGTGCTGAGGCTGCTCAGTGGTGCGGTCGGTAGGGCGATCCAACCCTCGGTTGCGGCGGCGGCCAGGTCGGCGGGACCGGGACGGCTGGCCTGGCCGATGGCAGCCGCACGAGCGGTCAGTGCGGCCACGACCGCGTCGATTGCGTGATCGCTATCCCGGCACGCTGCCTCAAAGTCGCCGAGTTGCAGCCACGGCGCAGCGTCGATCAGCCGGTTCATCAAGTCGTTCAGCGCGCTGCTGTTCTGCCGTCCTTTGTATCCCCGGTAGGGCAACCCCCACTGCTTCAGCGACGCCGCAGGATAGACCTCGACAATCGTTCCGCCGCCGCTGCGATCCACGGGTTGCCCGTCCGCGGCGAGCCGCGCCAGCAGGGCGGCACATCGCATCGCCGTGTGGGCGATCCGGTCCGCGGCCACGCTGAGCGGTGGGCGATCGGTCACCGCGTGGGTCACCGCATCGGTCCGGCGCCAGGCAAGGCTCCTGCGCCAGGCGCGACCGACCAGGTCGCTAGGGGCGGCGAGGTCGCCGCGATGGTGGGCGATGACGAATTCCACGAACGGCCCCGGCCAGCCAAGCGGGCAGTCAATCCCGACCTTCTCCGCTGCCGATGCCGCCCGCAGGAGCTGATCGTCACCTGCGCCGATGGTCAACTCCTCCAGCGCAGCCCCTGTCGCGGACCACCGGATCCAGGCCACTGCGGTGTTGGCGTCCTCCGCCGCAAGATCGATCCCCGCCGTCAACATCCGCCCAAGCTAAGGGACGTCTCGTAACTCGATGATCGGTCCATGGTGGATCATGTCGGGGTGCAGGTGATCTCGGCGGCCCGCCAGGAGTGGATCTTTCCGTTCACCGGGCTGCAGCCCGCCCAGTTCCGCAGGTTGGTCCGGCTGGTCGCCGAGCGTGGCGGTGCCACGATCGCTGACGGCCGGCCCGGCCGGCAGTGGTCTCTCGACCTCGCCGATCGGGTGCTGCTGGTAGCGGCGTACTGGCGCACGAACCTGACCATGCGACAGATCGGCCCGCTGTTCGGGGTGTCGCACTCCGCCGCGCACCGGGTCATCGACACCGTCGGCCCCCTGCTCGCCCTGGCGCCGGGACGCCGACATCGGGTCGACCAGATCACCATCGTTGACGGCACTCTGGTGCCGACCCGGGACCACCGCCTGGCCGCCCCCAGCAAGAACTACCGCTACAGCACGAACCTGCAGGTCGCCATCGACGCCCACACCCGCCTCGTCGTCGCCCTCGGCGACCCGCAACCCGGCAACCGCAACGACACCATCGTCTACCGCACCAGCGGCATCGACCAGAAGTTGGCCGGACGCCCGGTCATGGCCGACGGCGCCTACCGCGGCAACCCCGAGGTGATCATCCCGTACCGCAAACCCGCCGACGGCAGCGAGCCACCCGACTGGAAAGCCGACCTGAACAAGCAACACCGCACCGTCCGAGCACAGGTCGAACACGTACTGCCCCGCATGAAGTGCCTCAAGATCCTGCGCGACTACCGCCGCGCCGCCCACACATTGACCGACACCGCATCCGGCACCGCCCACCTCCACAACAACATCCTCGCGGGGTGACACCAGCACCGTTGCCGGGCAACCCCTTCACCGAGTTACGAGACGTCCTTTACTCAGCACCGACGGGTCGACGTATCGTCCACCACGTCATCTCTCGACCCGCCGTTTCACCGACCGCAGCCGAGTCATGGCGCCAGGCGAGGGCGAAACGCCCGAGATCTGTGTCGGTACGGACGATTGGCGAACGAATTCCAGTTGAGAATGGTTGCGCCTGTGGCGCTCTTCCTGACCGACCTCGATCCTCGTGCGCGCGTGAAGGGATCCCGCGACGGGCTCGGTGCGCAGGCCGTCTGGTCAGCCACGGGACGCCCGCTCATTGGCAATCTCACCACCGTCACGGACTCCCTTCAGGGCTTCACCACCCTGCTCGTCGGGCTGCGCTTGGCTGAACTCGCCGCCGCAGACGAGTTCGACAACACGACGAACGCCTTCCTGATCTGGGAGCAGATGGCGGCGTACGTGCGACACGTTGTGCACGATCATCGAGGTTTCTTCGGGCTGCAGCGGATCGCCGCGCGGGCAGCGAAGGCCGGGAGCAACGGCGGCAAGGTGCATCTGTCGGCGCAGCCGGAGCACCAGATTCTGAGCAACCAGCGGACGGACGGTTTGCTCGGCAACTACACCGCCCCGGCGCGGGTCTCCGGGCTCGTCGCGCCGGGCAGCCCGGTGCGGCTCACCCCCGAAGCGAGCGCTTTCGTGGACGCTGTCTACCTTCCGCGACTGGAATCCGGATGGGGTCGAGATGCCCGCCATCTCATACGGGAACTGCGGCGGGAGCGGGTGGTGTTCGACATCGGCGCAAGCGCGAAGCGTGAGGCGGTGGCCAGCATCTTCACCCCCGGGATGTCGCAGCGGGAGATCGGCTTCTACCGCTACCACCTGGTCGAGGGGGGACCGAGTGATCCGACCAAAGGACGGCAGGCCAAGCTCGCCGTCCTGCTCGAAACCAGGCCCGCTGACTCGATCCGCCCTTCACGGCCGTACCTGATAGCAATCGCCGACAACGCAGAGTCGCGAGGCTGGAGCGACATCGCCGACCTGATACGCCGGATCATCGCCTGCGAATCCGTGCTCGCGCCGGCCTCTCTGCTCTTCAGCTACCTGCTCGGACGGAATGGCGCCCACCTCGACCACGTCGTGGCCGACCTCCGATCGTCCTGGGGGGACCGCCTCGAATCGATCGACCCGCTTGCGGCGTCCGCGGTGCCCGGTCAGGAGTGGCCACGCATCGCCGAGGCGCTCGCTCACGGTGATTATCCGAAGCTCGTCAGAACCTTGGCCGGGCGGAACGCCACGGCGATGCAGGAGCGTGGTGCGGCGCTCGCGTGGCTGGAGGTGACCGACCAGGACCAGCTGCGAGTGCGGTTCCGGGACGAGCCGGCCGATCTGCCCACCGGTGTCGAGGTCCGGGAGCTGTGGCGGTACCCGTACTTCATCCCGTCACTGGTGTCCATGCTGTCGGCGATCGGGAAGGGTGCGGCGTGAGCGAGGGCATTCCCCGGGCGGTGCTCACCGAGGCGCTCCGCGCGCAGATCAACGGTCGCGAGGTGCTGGCCGCGGTGTTCTGCACGTTTCGCTTCGACCCTGGCTTCTTCGAGCGCGAGATCATGCCGGCTCTCTTCGACGTCCAGCTGCACCAGGACCCGCAGATCCGGCGCGTTCAGCTTGAGGAGGCGCTGCGACCACTCGCCGGCCGGGTCGCCGTCTACTACGACCCCGGTGCGATCGTGACGGGTGACGGAACAGCATGCCTGGACGTACGCCGAATCCCGGTTCGGCCCCGCACCGGCTACTTCCACCCGAAGAACGCGTTCATCCTCGTGCGGGACTCGTCAACACAGGAACGGTCGCTGGTTGTGCTCACCGCATCGGCGAACCTGACACAGGCGGGCTGGTGGGAGAGCGTCGAGTGCGCCCACCTGGAGGAGATCGCGGAGCACGGCCGGTCGCGGACCGCCCCGGAGATCCAGCGGTTCCTCGAACATCTGCGGAAAATGGCGAGGAACTTCGAGTCCCCCATCGCCCTGGACGACATTCGGGGGTTGCTTCGCACCGTGCAACCTATCTTGCACCGCTCGGCGGACCAGCGGATGCACCCGCACTTCCTCCACAACGGCCGGCGTGGCGCAAAGGACCTGGTAGATCAGCTCGACGAGATCGCCGGCCAGTGGCTGCGTGGTGCGAATCTGGAGGTCCTCTCCCCGTACCTCGACGACGCGGACGCCTCGGTGCCGCTGAAGAACCTGATCGACCGCTTTCAGCCGGGCAAGTGGCGGGTGCTGCTTCCCGAGGAGGGCGGTGTGGCGCGGTGCCGTCCGGAGCTTTACGACTGGGTACGCGAACGAGGCGGGGAGTGGGGGCGGCTACAGTACCCAAGGCGGTCCTCGCGCACGGCGGCAAGCAGGCTACGGGAGCGACCTACCGGAGAGTGCACGCGAAGGTGTACCGCTTCTTCACCAAGCATTGGGAAGTCACCCTCGTCGGATCGTTCAACCTGACCAGGCCCGCGCACTCGGGCGGTGGCAACGTCGAGACCGGGGTGCTGTCGGAGGCGCCCGTCGATCGGCGCCCGAGATTCTGGCTGGAGGAGATCGAGGAGCCACCACCGTTCGCTCAGCCGGTCGGCGAGGACGACGGCGTCGACCACGGTTTCGTGCCCATGCTGGCGCGCTTCGACTGGGCGTCAGGGCGGGCCGAGGTCCTGTGGGACGGCGCGGGTGACAGCCCGCGCATCGAGGTGTACGGCCGCGGCGTACACCTCTTCGAGATCGGTCACCTGAAGCCTGCCGTCTGGACTGCCCTGTCCGCCGACGACGCGGTGATCCTGCGTGAGCGGCTCCGCGAGACCAGCTTCCTCACCGTGGTCGTTGGCAACCAGCGCGGAGTCGTCCTGGTCCACGAGACCGGCATGGCGCACCGGCCGTCGATCCTGCTCGACCTGACGCCGGCCGACATCTTGCGCTACTGGTCGATGCTCACGGCCGGGCAGCGGAACGTCTACCTGGCCCAGCATGGCGGGGCGCTACTCGGCGCAGGGGCGGATCTGCCGGTGGAGTCCGTTCTGGTCAAGCCCGTCGACACGATTTTCGATCGGTTCGCCGGGATCTTCCACGGGTTCGCGTCGCTGGGTCGCGCTGTACGCACGGCCCTCGACGAGGACCGGATCGAGGAGGCCCGATTCCGAATGTTCGGTGCCAAGTACGATTCTCTGCCCGTCCTCGTCCAACAGGTGGCGAGCGATGCCGCAGGTGATCCGCTGGAGCGATACCTTATGGTCCTCTGCGCGCAACAGCTTACCGATGACATGCGCCACTCCTACCCTGCGTTCTGGGAGTCAGACCCGACCGGCACTTCCCTCCTCGAAACCACGCTCGCCGTACGGCCCGCCCTGCGGGAGCTGCTCGTCGCGCGCAATGACGCCGAAATGGCCGAGTTCCTCGACTGGTACGAACCCCGTTTCCTGGGCAAAACGACGGCGGTGCCGGCATGATGATCAGCGTCGACACCGCCGAGCAGTTGCTGGACTTCAACCGGGTGATCCGCAACCCTCAGCGGGCACGGGACCAGCTCCACGGAGCTGTTGCCTTGCACAACATCCTGCAGCGCCAGCATGTCGCCTACCTGGCCGACGAGGTCGGCATGGGGAAGACGTACGTGGCGCTCGGTGTCGCCGCGCTGCTGCGCCATTTCAGGCCGGACCTGCGGGTGCTCGTCATCGCGCCACGCCAGAACATCCAACAGAAGTGGCAGCGGGAGCAGCAGGTCTTCACCAAGAACAACGTGCGTTTGGACGACATGCGTGTGCGGATGCCGGGAGGCCTGCCGGCACGTCCACTAGTGCACTGCCGAGACCTGATGCAGTTGTTGGAGGAGACCGCAGTCGGCCCCGACCGCGACTTCTTCGTCCGCCTTCCGAGCTTCAGCCTGCCTATGCGGCGGGACGCCCAACAGCGGCGCAACCTGCGCGACCGACTGCGGCGGCAGGTGCCATGGCTTTCCGACGATCTCGTCGACCTGAGGGCCAACGCCAACGTCATCAAGGACCGGTTCGCGCAGGCGATCAACGCCGCTCTGCCGCACTTCGATCTCGTGATCGTCGACGAGGCGCACAACCTCAAGCACGGCTGGGGCCCACAGTCATCCTCCCGGAATCGGGTGCTCGCCACCGTGCTCGGGAGAGACCGCGCTGACCTCGACGCGAGACTGCGCGACAAGTACGGCCCGCGGGCCGGGAAGGTTCTGCTGCTCTCCGCGACGCCGGTCGACGACGACTACCGACAGCTGTGGAATCAGCTCGACGTCTTCGGCCTCGCTGAACCCTTCCGACTGCTACGCGACGCTGATGCCAGCGAGCAGCAGCGGCGGGACGAGGCACGGCGGTTTCTGATCCGACGGGTGACATCGTTGGAGGTCTCCGGCGAACGGCTCACCAAGAACCTCTACCGGCGGGAGTGGCGCGGCGGGGGCGTTGCGGCGTACGACGAGCCGATCCGGATCACTGACGACCGGCAGCGGCTGATTGTCGCGCTGGTTCAGAAGAAGGTGAGTGAACTACTCGACGACGAGCGGTTCGGCACCCGTTTCCAGGTCGGCATGCTGGCGTCGTTCGAGTCGTTCCTCGAAACCACGCCCGCGAAGAAGCCAACCCCGGTCGATGACGCCGACGACGTCGCGGATGAGGCCGTCGTAGCCAACTTCGACGACGCCGAGCAGGCCACCGATGCGGTGGAGCGGCAAGGCATCGACGTGTCGATGCTCAACGGCCTGGCCCGTGACCATTTCCATCGGTTCGGGCGCGAACTCCCGCACCCGAAGATGGATGCCCTCGTCAGTTCGCTCGTCACGTCCTGGCGCGACGGCCGCAAGGGCCTCGTCTTCGTCCGTCGGGTCGCATCGGTCGCCGAACTCAAGCAGAAACTCGACGACGAATACAGCGACTGGCTCGTCGGCCGGCTACGTAACCGGCTGAAGGAGCAGCACCGGGCGGCGTTCGAGACGGCTGTCGACGAGTTCCGCCGACAACGTTCGCTGCGCACCGCGACCGCCCCTGTGGCGGCGGAACAGGCCCGGGAGGACGACGACGCTGGCGGGCAGGACACCTTCTTCGCATGGTTCTTCCGTGGCGCCGGACCAGATGACATTGTCAGCGGTGCGACCATCCAGGGGCGGTTCCGGAACCAGGGCGGAGCGCTCGGCACCTTCTTCGACGACAACCATGTCCTGGCGCTCCTTGCCGTCGAACCCGGACAGGTCAGGGACTCTCTGGCGGCCGCGCTCGGCAAGGAGCGGGACAAAGTCGACCGACTTCTCCGCGAACACTCTCGCCACTACCTGACCGAGGCAAAACAAGCGACCCGAGGCGCGAGGTTCGACGCGGTTCAGGCTGCCGCGCTCGAACTGCTCGCCCAGCATCCGGGGCCACATCAAGAGCGCGCCGAGGTGATTTGGCGTGAGTTGTACCGCCCGGAGAAGCGGAGCGCCGTGTCGGCTGAGGGGGACCCGGGGCTGCTGGAGACCGCCACCTTCTTCACCGAGCTCCGACGTCGAGAGCGGCTGCGTAGGCTGATCTGGCCGGAGCCCACTTCCAACAACGTCGGAGAGTCGTTCCGCGAGCAGTATGTTCGGGGGTAGCTTCTCTCCGCCGCTGCGCGCCTCGGACACGCCTTCCTCGATCTGTACGCCGTGGTCACCGATCACCTGCCGACCCTCGATCCCTCCGCCGCGATCGACAGGGCGGACGTGGTGATCACCGCCTACCTCGATGAGCTCGAACGCCAGGTGGGGGCCGCGCCGGGGCCTCGACCTTGGGCAGCGTTGGATGAGCTTGTCGCCCTGGCCGAGCACTACGAGTTGGTGCTCGACACCAACCTGTCCGACCTGCCGCGGGCAGATCTACGAGAAGCCCGCAGCCGCATCGGCCGGCTCTTCACCGCGCAGCAACCCGTCGCGGGAATGTCCGGCCGGGTCAACAACCGGCTTGTGCAGCAGTTCCGGCTTCCGGGGTACCCACTCGTGCTGATCTGCACCGACCTTCTTCAGGAAGGGGAGGATCTACACCCCTTCTGTTCCCGGGTCTACCACTACGGTCTTGCCTGGACGCCGTCGGCGATTGAGCAGCGGATCGGACGGGTCGACCGGGTGCGCTCAGAAAGTGAGCGCCGGCTGACGATGCTGAACAGACCTGCAACCGGCGAGGACCTGTTGCAGGTGTACTACCCCCACCTCATCGATACGGTAGAGCGCCTGCAGGTTCGGCGCGTGCTGCGCAGGATCAACGATTTCCTCCGGCTCATGCACGAGGGTCTACTCCTGCAGGCGGCCGGAGAGGGCCATCTCGACGTCGGCCGCGAAGTACTGGTCAATGAGGATGTCCCCCCGCTCCCGAGCCAGCCGCTTCGGACATCGTTTCCCGTGCGCCCTGAGCACCTGGACGGGCAGAGCAGATCGCTAGCGGTGGATGAGACGCTCGCCGCGCAACAGCTCGACCGTTTCAACGCGATACCGAACATGGCACTACCTGGCCTCGCGGTCGATTGGGAGCGCAACCAACCCGGAAGCGGGACGCTCCTCGGGACGGCGATCTTCTCTAACGGTCGGCAGCAGCCCTTCAGCGTGCAGCTTGAGCGGGAAGGCCCACATCTCCTCGTTCACTGTGTGAGCCCAATCGGTCGGGTCAGCACCACGGACCAGTGGGATGACCTGGCGAAGTGGTCGGCTGCGATTCCTGCGCGGCTCGGCACGGTAGAGGTCCGTGGTGGCAGCTACGACGTCACCGTGGAGGATGACGTCCTGCTCACCACGCCGACCTATGACCCGACCCGGGTCGCGGCCCTGATCAGGCGTGTCACCACGCTCGACGATGGGCTCGAACGGGAGCATCTTCCCGAACGTGATCGGCTACTCAAGGAGTTCAGGGCGGAGTTGGAGCGGGATGTTCGGCACACGCGGTGATTGGCAGCGGCTGTGTGCAGCCCAGGACATGCAGCCGAAGCGGCAGCACGTGAAGGTCTCGTTCGCCAACGGTCGCTCGCATTCGGTGCGCGTAACAGAGGCTCCGGACGGATACCTCCTCACCGCTGTGGTAGCCGGCGCTGACATCGTCGAACAGTGGGAGCGCCTGTACCGCGAGGCGTGGGAGAAGAACCGACACAGCCGGCTGGTGGGGTCCCGGGTCGACGCGGAAGGCCGAATGGTCGCCCAAGGCTGGACGCCGAAGGACGGACTTACCGCGGATGCCTTCCAGACTCTCGTACGCGCCGTCGCCCGTGAGGCAGACCGCTACGAGTTTCAGTTGACCGGCGACGATCGGCAGTAGCATTTGCCCAGAGGGCCGCAGCTATTGCGACAGTCACCGATCGGCACCCCGCCGATGGGCGTGGCACGCTAACCGCGCGACATTCGTGGTTTCAGGACATCTCCGGTTGGTGAAAGTCCCTCAGCATTTCAGACGGGGAGAGTCGCCGTCGTCCCGTGCGGACCTCCGTGAGGGGCTGCCACGAGGCGATGTAGTGCCTGCTTCAGCTTCTCGAACAGGTCACCGAGCTTCCTGATCAGCGGAATCAGCCGCCGCAGGCTCGCCAGCAGCCCTCGCAGCAGCCGCGCGATCCGCGCCGCCACCAACGTCGTCACCTGCTCCACCACAGCGGCGCGGCGAGCCCGCCGGTGATGACCAGTTCGCTGGCGTACACGATGAGCCGGGAGACGCAGGTGGTGATGGCGTCGCGGACCAGCAGCCGGACGGCGGCGACCAGGCCGGCGGCTCCTTCGGTGATGGCGGCGAGGGTGTCGGCACCCTGGGCGAGCCCGCCGATGGCCTGCTGCTGCTCGGCGGCCCAGACGCGGTAGGCGGGGCCGGCGCCGCCACCCCAGCCTGCGACGTCGGTGCGGACGGCGGCGGCCAGGTCGGCGGCCTCCCTGCGCAGCGACGCGGCGACGTTGCGCCAGGTCTGGGCGTGGGCGGTGATCTGCGCCGGGTCGCCCGCGAGCCAGTCCAGGGGGCCTCGCTGAGCGGCTTGACGTGCTCGATCAGCCAGGCGATGCCGTACTGGATCGGCGCGCCGACCGGGTCGGAGACGAAGGCGAGGGCGTCCAGGCCGGCGCTGACCACGCCGGGTGCCGTCGAGCAGCATCGGCATGATCGCGCAGAGCCGCCCGTACGCCTCGGCGCCCAACCGGACGTGCTGGCCGGCCTAGCGGGCGGTGTCGAGACTGTCGGCGCGGCGATCGAGGCATGCCGCGTGGCGGGGCAGGTCGTCGGGGTCGACCTGGATGCCGTCATCGCGGGGCATCCGGTGTGCTCCGGTCGGGATCCAGCCGGCGGCGGTACGACTCGACCAGCGCCGCCGCAGTCGGATCCTCGGTACCGAGGATGCTCGTGGTCGCCTTGGTGATCCTGCTCAGGAGGTCGGCGTGCGCGGCCTGGGTGGTCGCCAGGAGATGCCGGGCGGTGTGCGCCGCGGAGTGTTGTCGGGTGCGTTCGTCCAGCCGCAGGTCGACCAGCAGGCCCGACGCGTCGACGGTGACCTGGATCGTCCGGTCGGGGCTGGTTGCCGTGCCCCTCATTGCCTACACCTGCGTAGCCAGCTCCTTGGCCGGGCCGCCCGGTTCGCGATGGACGCTTCCCAGCCGTCGAGCCGGCGCGTTGCCTCGTCGAGCGCGGCTTCGTCCGCCACATGCCTGACCCTCCCCAAGGCATCGACGCCGACCGGTCGGTGTCGCCGTCACGTTACCAACCGGTGGCGCTGCGTGGTGCGCCGCTGGTGCCGCCCCCGCTGCGGCGCTCGACGGTCCTGCGAGGGCCGCGCTTCCGTCGGCGGCGCGGACGCCCTACGACCGGTGCGAGAATGCCGGTCGTGGACCTGGTCGAGTCTCTCGGACTCCTTGCCGAGCAGAACATCTCCGGTCTGGCCTTTTTGACGGCCTACGGCGTGACGTGGCTGGCCTGCGGTGTCATCTGGCAGCGCGCATCGGAGCGGATGGCCGCCTTCGCCACGCTGTTCCAGGGCATGGTCGCACTGCCCGTGGCTCTTGGCCTCTCAGCACTGATCAGGGCGATCGGTCGAGAACGGCCGGTGCCCGACGAGATCACGCAACTCTCGGTGCTTGTCGGGACCTCACAGCTCCTCGGGCTGCCGTTCCTGATTTACCTCGTCGTGAAGCACCAGTACACCCTCGTGCCCTTCGCTTTCGCGACGATCACGTCGATGCACTTCGTGTTGTACTCATGGCTGTACCAGACACCGATCTACATCGTGATGGCCGTCCTGATCTCCCTGGGCACGACCACGGTGATGCTGGCGGCACCTGATGCCACGCCACGGGCGCGAGCTGCCCGGGTCAGCCTTGTGACCGGCGGCCTGCTGGCCTCGATCGCCCTGCTCTTCCTGGTGCTTCACCTCGTCGGCTAGACAGTGGCGCACGACGGCGAGTGAGCCGGATTCGATCAACTTGATCAAGGCCAGCGCGCCGGGCGCGGTGGACGTGGTGGCCAGCCTCGGTGACACCAGCTACGGCCGGTACGTGCGGATCGGCCACGGCCCCGGCGTTCACTCGGCCTTCTCGTCGACCCCGCGCTGGCGGAGCGCCGGAACTGGGTCGGTGGCCGCCGTCGACATGGCCCGCGCTGGACGACGCCCCTGGCCAAGGGGCGCAGGGAGACCGCGGCGGCCGACGGGCGTACGGCTGTGGGCTTCTCCGCGAATCCGTCGACCAGCCAGGACGTGGCCTACCGGGACGGCAGCGGTGCGGCCGGGCGGACTGCGGTGAACTGGGAGTGCTCGTACCGGGTGGCGGAAAGCAGCAGTAGCCACTCGTCGCAGCCCTGCCACGGGTAGAGGTCGGCGGCGCCGCCGCGTACGGTGCGGGGCCCGTCGCCGGTGCGTGGCCGGGCGTCCGCTGGCGCGTCCGCGAAGCCGAGGATCCACACGTCGGCGCAGATCTCGCCAGCTGAGCCCATCGCCGCCAGGCCGAAGGCGTTCTCGCTGGCGGCGGTGCGCTCTTCGTCGCCGAAGTCGTCGAGGAGCTGGTCCTCGTCGGGTTTGCCGTCACCGCGGAACGTCAGCGTGGTGGTGCCAGCGCGGGCCGCGTACTCCCACTCGGCCTCGCTGGGCAGCCGGAACGGCAGGGCGTCGAGCAGGTCGTCCAGGTCGTCCTCGAGCCGGGCCGTGCCGGAGTCCTCGTCGGCGTAGTCGTCATCGTAGTCGGGCAGCCAGTGCCGGACCTGCGCGACCGTCAGTGGGTGCCGGGCGATCAGGAACGGTTCGACCCGCACCTCGCGTACGGGCTGGGCGTCCCCGGCGCCGGCGAAGAAGGGTTCGAGGGTGTCCTCGACTCCTCCACTACGCGCGATGGCGCGTAAGGCCTCTAGTTCCGCGTCGGACAGACCCATCCGGAAGGTCCCGCCCGGCACCTCCCGGAAGACCACGCCGGACGCGGTATGCCGCAGGGCCCGACGCCCGGCCACGATCTCCTCGGTCCACATGGCGCCGAACGCTAGCAGTCGAGGCTTTGTGCCCGGGTCGGTGCCAAGCAGTCAGGCGAGACGATCTAGCCCAAGAGCAGCATGTTTCGCAACACGGTGCGGCCGAGTCCGCAATTCCTCAGCGGTGCGCAGGAGTGCGAGCAGGGTCGACGACGTGCCCGGCTACTGGCGCCGACCGGCCCGCCGCTGTGGCACCTGCCGGCTGCGGCCAGCTCACCAGGTGCCGTCGTCGCGAACCCGGGTTGGCGCCCGGCCGAGCAGCAGGGTGGTCAGCGCGGCGTCGATGTCCTCGCCGAGGAACCACTCACCGGCCTGGTCCAGCGTGAAGACCCGCCCCCGCTCGTCGACGGCGAAGATGCTGTCGCCGTGCTCGGAGCCGACGGGAAAGAGCCTCGTCCCGAGTACGGCAGCGAAGTCGGCGAGTGTGTCGGCCGAGTACGCGCTCCGGAGTGGGTTGGTCGTGAACCGACTGATCCAGACCTGCTCGCCGGGGCCCCGGCGGCTGCTCACGATCGCGGGGAAGGCGGTCAGCGCCCGCTCGGCCGCAGGGAAGGGCTCGTGGCGGTGTCGCTGGCCGGCGACCTCGCACGTCTCCCGGATCGCCCCGGCGGCCAAAGCGGGGTTGAACTCGCTGTCCTCCCAGCCGGCATCCATCAGTGCGTCGCCCACCGGGGGCGGGAAGCGCCCCGGATGATGCGGGTGCTGCGGCTGCGGGTGCCACTGCGAGGTGAAGGCCAGGTCCGCCCAGGACAGCGCGTTGAAGTGGACCAGGAAGTTGACGCACGAGTCGCAGGCTCTTTCCGCCCTGCCGCCATAGGGGTCACCCGCCTCCCGCACCCGGAAGACCTCGAAGCGGGCGCCGCCCAGCAGCATTTCCGCGTCGGCCATGCCGAGCGGCGCGATGCCCTCGGCGGCGCGGCGGTGGTCGTAGTCGTGCAGGACGTCGGAGACGACGATCAGCTCGGCGTGCCGGTCGCCGCCGCGCACCAGGTGCCCGGGGGGCAATCCGTCCAGGTAGGACCGCACCAGCGGGTGGTGGTTCAACGTGACGTCGCCCTTGGCGCCCTGCGCGCGGAACAGCCGTCCCTCGACCGTCAGGTGCGCCGCCGTGCCGGGCGTCGGCAGCCGGCGGATCTCGCGGAGCAGTTGGCTCGCCGGATTGACCGTACGGGGCACCGCGGGGCCTTCCGGCCGACTCCGGCGGTACATCTGCGCGACCACGTCGACCGGCACGCGCGGCCAGGTGGTCACCTCGCCGGTCAGCTTGTCCACCACCGTGGTCGGCAGGTCGCCGGGCATCGTCCTCGCCTCGATGGGCACGGTGGACGTGATGACGTAGCCGAGTTCGAACTCGTCGACGCTGGGGCGGCACTCGTGTCCCAGGCGCTGTGACTCGCGGCGGGCCCACACGGCGGCGAGCTGCTCGGCCTGCTGGCGATCGATCACGGCTTGAAAGTACCGGACCCCACGGATTCGTGGCGCCCGGTATGGTTCGCCCTACCGACGGTAACCGGGGGAGGGTGGCGTTGGCCGAGAGATTTGAGGAGCTGGTTCTGCGCACGTGGGAGGGCGTGGGTCGGCACCTGGAGGGTCTCGGCGCGGACGTGGTTCGGTCGGTGGATGCCAACGTGCGGGCGGACGCGGCGGGTGCGGGTCGGCTCGGCCGCGTCGGCGACCGGCACCAGCAGCGCTGATCCGCTGAGGAGACCCGGATGAGTGTGTTGCCGAGCCCCATCCCGCACCCGCTCGACTACTCGCCCTGGCAGTTGCCCGGCTGGGTCTACGAGGCCCTGGACTGGGTCATCGGTGTCGAGTGGCCGGAGGGCAACGAACGCGCGGTCTGGGAACTCGCGGACCAGTGGTACGCGGTGGCCGCCGCGCTGGCCGGGCCGCGTGCCGACGCCGTTGCCGCCGCTGGTGAGGTGCGTAGCGGGTACGGCGGCGTCGGGGCGGTCGCTGCCGCTTTCGACACCGCCTGGCGTCGGGTGGCGGAGGGCGACGAGGCGCCGTTGCCCGTGCTGCTCGCCGTCAGCACCGAGCTGGGTCGGCTGGTGGAGGAGTGTGGCTGCGACATCGAGGGCGCCAAGCTCGAGGTCTGGATCGAGCTGGGCATCCTGGTGATCGAACTGCTGTCACTGGCCGTCGCGACCGTGCTCACCGCGGGCGCGGCCTCGCCCGCCGCCGGGGCGGCGATCACCGCCACCAGGCTGATCGTGCAGCAGATCTTCAAGCGGCTGATGGCGCAACTGGCCCGCAAGTCGCTCAGGCAGGGGCTGAAGGAGGCCGGCGAGCGGGCGGCGAAGGAGGTCACGAAGGGCGGTGTGCGGGGG
The DNA here is from genome assembly GCF_003664255.1 of Micromonospora sp. M71_S20. Lineage (NCBI taxonomy): Bacteria > Bacillati > Actinomycetota > Actinomycetes > Micromonosporales > Micromonosporaceae > Micromonospora > Micromonospora sp. M71_S20. Next base: position 3,881,947 of record NZ_RCCV01000001.1, read on the forward strand.
TTCAGCCGCCGCGCGGCGCTGAGCGGGGTGTCCGAGGCGGCCGAGGAGAGCGGCATCAACCTCGCCACCCAGGCGTACCAGAACTCGACCGGCCGCCGGCACGGGCTGGACGTGACGGAGCTGGGCACCACGGCGCTCGGCGGTATGGCCGGCGGGGCGGTCGCGCCGCTGGCCGGCCTCGGGCGGCACGCCACCGGCCGGGGCGCCCGGATCGGGGAGCACTTCGGCCGCGAGATGGCCGGCGAGGTGATGGCCGATCAGGCCGCGAGCCTCGCCACCGGCCAAGGGCTGACCTCCGTGGAGGACGCGGCCCGCGCGGCCGCCTCCGGCGTCCGGGGTTCCGCCACCGCGCAGGCCGACGCGGCGTTGCAGGCACGGCTGAACGGCCAGATGAGCGCCCTGGCCGGGATGCCCTCCATCTCGGTGGACAGTGGGGCTCCCACGCAACCCTCGACCCCAATCGCAGGTTCGATGCCGGGTGTGGAGGCGTCCCGCCACGCGCTCTCGACGCCGGACGCGGAGACGCCCCGATCGGTGCCTGCCGTCGGGGTCGACACGCCAGTCGAGGCGAGGGCGGCGACCGCGACGCCAACGTCTTCGGACGCTGGTGCACCCGAGTCCGACAGCCGGATTCCCGAGCAGCGCGTGGCCTCGTCCAGTACGCCGTCTCAGGTTTCCGACTCGGTCTCCGCCGCCCATGCGGTCAGCCCGGCGGTTGAGGGTGTGCCCGCGGAAGCACGAACCGCTCCACCGCCCCCACCCGGCGTCGACCCCGGGAATCGGTCCGTATTCCCGGCGTCGCAAGCCGAGGCGCCCAGGGCTCCGCTCGACCCGACGCTCTCCTCAGTCGCGCCTGCCGCACCTTCGACAGTTGCTCATGCCCCGTCGGTGGTCCCTGGTCCCGTCAACGAATCGGTGCCCGGTTCCGGGCTGGCCGCGCAGAACACCGGCGTCGCGGCAACCAACCCGCCGACGACCGGGGGACCAGCGCCCCACGGTTCAGCAGCGAACCCACCGCTCGCCGGGATCTCGGCGCAGGCGTCCCCGGTCACCGCTACGGGGCCGGCAGCGTCCGGTGAGACGACGACGAGAACCGCAGGGCCGAAGGTGGGCTCATCGCGCGTCCCAGACGTGGGGCCGGGGACGCCTGTGGTCCCGTCACCGACAGACCGGACGCCCGAGGCGGTGCCACACCCGTCAAGAGCCACAGGGCAGCCACCTCCGCGTCCGCGCACGCCGGAGTGGTACGCCGCCAGATGGGCCGCGGACCAGGACGCGTTCGAGCGGCGCCGCTACCGGGGGCACTTCGAGTTCCAGCGCAGGACTCATGAGGAGAACCGCCGTCTGGACAGCGCGGCGCGACTGCGTCAGGCCGCAGATCGGAGCTACGACGAAGCCCGGTGGCTGGTCAGCGAGGGCCGTCGCCTGGCGCAGGCCGGGCATCGCGCTGCCGCCGAGCGCTACTTTCTGGGGGCCCGTGACCGGGAGCGCTGGTGTCACCAGCAGAGGGATCTGGCAGAAGCGGTCCTCGCCGGAGCAGCCGCCCCAGGCGTCGTCGCCGTCGATGGTGCGGACTTCCGCCGGATCAACGACGACGTCGGCGACCTGGCATACGGTGCCGTGGAGACCGGCGACCGCTCGGCCTTGACAGGCGACGACTACCCGCCGCCGATCGACCGGTCCCGGAACTACGGCCGGCCCGGCGGTCTGCGTCCGCCGCTGGCCCTGCACCAGACCGACATCGAACGGCAGTTGCCCCGAGAACCCGACGGGAGCGTCCGGCGCAACGCCGACCCGCGAGTGGGCGGCTGGTTCGGGTTGGTCAACGACGGCGGACCGCAGGCCGACCCGACCCGCGGCATCAACTGCATCGACTGCACCCTGTCGATGTTCGACACCTGGATGCACGGTCGCCCCCGGGTGGCCGCTCCCCGCACCTTCGACGCCTACCTGGCCGGCGACATCACGTGCCCCATCAACGGCGAACGCGACGGCATCGGGCGGGTGGAGGACATCACCGGAGGCCGTTTCCAGCGCCTCTGCCAGCCGACCGAGGACATCCAGGGTGTTGAGCGGCAGCGGGCCATCGACACGGGATACCGCAACCTGCACGACCAGCTTCGCCTCGGCGGCCACGGCAGCTTCGCCTTCGTCATCAACAACTGGGAGCAGGGCGGTTCCCACATCTGGGTCGCCCTCAACCAGAACGGCACCATCCTCTACCTCGACCCGCAGACCGGCACCGTGTCGACGACACCCCTGTACCGGCACCACGGCCTCCCGCATCCGCACAACGCCGTCGACACCGAGGTCCTGGTGATCGGCTCGGACGGCAGACCGATGCCGCTGGGTGGACTGCGGCGGGGGCGGTTCAGCCAGCGACCGGACCTGCCGGAGTACCCACCCGTCGAAACCGACCAGGGTTACGGCGAACTGTTCCTCAACCGCATGCACCTACTGGACGGGCCGGGCTCAGTAGGCTCAGGCCCCTCGGTCGGTGAGAATCCACCCGATCAGGTCGAGCCAGGCGAGCCATCACCGCTACTTGACCAGTTGTCTCCTCGAGAGCACTCTGCCCTGGCCACCCTCCGAAGCCGAGCGGTGGCTGCCGCTGACGAGGTTGAGAACGCGCTTGCGGACGTGGGAGTGCGGGTGACAAGGAGACTGGGATTGGACCGTCCTATCCTCCTGCGAGATCGAGAGTTCAGAGTGAAGGCTCTAGACTCTCTGGCCCGCAAATATCTTGACGAAGCACAAGCGGTCGGGATGTCGGTCGAAGAATTCAGCCGGGAGGTGAACGACGTCCTCAGGTTTTCCTTCTCCATGCCGTCGAAAGATTGGTACGGGGATGCTGTGCAGGCGATCCTCGCGGAGGTTGGCGAGATGGGATATGTTGTCGACGCCAAAAGCTGCAAGAACTTCTGGCGTACGGGCAACCGCTTCTATGGGTTCAACTGCACGGTTGTCTCGCCAGGCGGTCAAACTTTCGAGTTGCAGTTGCACAGTGATATGTCCAGAGAGGCCTGGATGCTGACGCATGAAGCGTACGAGGTTCTGCGTCGGAGTTCTGAGCCCTCTGAGCGACGCATCCATGCGTTCATGCGGATGCTGCTCGTCAACAGGCGATCTGGGATGCCGGACCAGATACCGCCGCGGCTTTCCGAGAATTTTCCGGCCAAAGACGCCACGTTCGCGAAGTGGATACTTGCGAATGGCCGAGTCTGGGGCGAGTACCTGCGCAGGATGGACCATGAGGGGCGTAGCTTTTCGCAGGCCGTTGAGGAGTTTGACCTGACCGCAGAAGACTTTCCAATCTCCAGTGAACTCCTCATGCAACTAGGGAAGAATGATGTTGACCTACTACGTAATCTACCGAGACGACGCCAAGGCTAGACCGGCGGGAATTTTCGTGATGGATCTGGCCACTGGGTCCGCTATTCTGTGGAACCATCGTAAGGCTGCCTGGGCATACGACCCGGATCTCGTCCTCAGGTTCTTGGACGATTATCGTAACCTGGATCGATATGAGAACGTCGACAGGTCGGCGGTCGAAGCCGTGGTGCGGGAGGTCACTGGAGGCGAGGGTTTGCCGGACGAGGATTCAATCGCGCTCATGCTTCAGGTAGGACTTCGGCCGGCCGAATGAGGTCGCTGGCGCCAACGCTGCCCTCGCCACTTTGGCCGTGCTGGCTGGTCGTCGCGCATTCGGCCCCACCTCCGACATCGTGGCCCCGCCGACTGCTGATGTGGGGAGACGCGGCGCGTACACCATCGGGTCTTCTGCGATCTGCTGCTGCGCGCTGGCCGCCGCTGTCGACACTCGTGGCTGACTGGCGTTCAGTCGTCGCAGCCGACGCCGTCGCCGTCACGGTCGAGGTGGTAGATGTCGCTACCCACCACCCGGACCGGTCGATGGACGTAGGCGGGCCCGTTACCGCTGCCGCCGGCGCAGCCGACGTCACTGGCGACGGGTACGCACGCTCCGCTGTAGTTCGGATCGCACTGCCGGGTCTGCTTGGTACCGATCCTCACCACCTGCGTGACCGGCGCCCTGTTGATCTCCGACTTGATCAGCTTCTTTGCCGTCCGCACACCGTCGGTGAGAATGACCTGGTAGGTGAGGGTCTTGACGCGCCGCTGACCCGAAGCCGAAACCTAGCAACACGCGCCCCCGTCAGCCACCGCAAGGAACAGCGACGTGACTGCATGTGTACGGCGCGGGCCACGGCGATCGCCCTGCACACAGGAGGCCTCGGACCCGGGTCTTGGAATGATGTCGATCCCTCGATGCCGTTGGTAGGGTGCTGCGGTGCCTCCCCCTTCCACCGTCGGCGCGCCACCGGGCGACCGCTCCCTGACCACCGAATCCACGCCCTCCACCGCCCGACAGGTGCGGCGCGCACGCTTCAGCGAGTCCGGTCTCGCGTGGCTGATGCTGCTGCCCTCGGTGGGGGTCTTCGCCCTGTTCGTGTTCTGGCCGCTCGGGCGGACGCTGTACCTGTCGGTGCACGGCAACGACATCTTCGGCGCCGCGTCGGAGTACGTCGGCGCGGCGCACTACCGGGACATGCTGTCCGGGGAGTTCGGCAAGGTGCTGGCCACGACGGCGCTGTTCACGCTCTTCTCGGTGGTGCCGGCCGTGCTGGGCGCGCTCTTCGTGGTGCTGCTGCTGGAGGCGCGCATCCGCGGCGTACGGGCGCTGCGCACCGCGTTCGCCCTGCCGTTCGCGTTCTCGGTGGCGACCGCGTCGGTCATCTTCGCCGTCATCTACAACCCGGCGATCGGGGTGGCGAACGGACTGCTCGGCTCCCTCGGCTTCGACCGGGTCAACTGGCTCACCGACCCGTCGATCGCGCTGCCCGCCGTCTGCGCCGCGACGGTGTGGATGAACTTCGGCTACAACATCCTCGTGCTCTCCGCCGGGGTCTCGGCGATCTCGCCCGAGGTGGTTGAGGCGGCGCGGCTGGACGGCGCGACCGGCTGGCGGCTGGCGACGCGGATCACCGTGCCGCTGCTCTCCCCGCAACTGTTCTTCCTCGTCGTGGTCTCCACGATCCACGCCCTGCAGAGCTTCGGGCAGATCCACATCCTGACCAAGGGCGGGCCGGACCAGGCCACCACGACGCTGGTCTACTCGATCTACGAGAAGGCGTTCGCCTTCGGCTCCTCCGACTTCGGCGCGGCCAGCGCGCAGGCCGTCGTGCTGCTGGTCATCATGCTCGGCTGCACGGCCGTCCAATTCGGCGTCCTCGAACGGCGGGTCCACTACCGATGAAAAAGCTCAACCTCGGGCGGGTCGCCGTCTACGTCGTGCTCGGCCTGGCGGCGATCCCCGTGCTGTTCCCGGTCTACTACGGCTTCGTGGGCGCCGTGATGGGCCCCGGTGACCTGGCGACCTATCCGCCCGCGCTGGTGCCGAGCGCGCTGCACTGGCAGAACATCACCGACGTGTTCCGCTCGGTGCCGCTCGGCCGCTTCTACGCGAACTCCGCCGTGCAGGCCGGGGTCATCACGGTGGCGCAGGTGGTCACCAGCATCTTCGCCGCGTACGCCTTCGCGTTCCTCCGCCTGCCGGCGAAGGCGGCGACGTTCAGCCTGTTCCTCGCCACCCTCATGGTGCCGTGGGAAGCGATCATCATCCCCAACTACCTGGCCATCTCCGACTGGGGCCTGACGCGGGGCGGGCTGACGTACCTCGGCCTGGTGCTGCCCTTCCTCGCCTCGGCGTTCGGCACGTTCCTGCTGCGGCAGGCGTTCCTGCAGTTCCCGACCGAGCTGCGCGACGCCGCGGTGATCGACGGGTGCGGCCACTGGCGCCTGCTGTGGCGGGTCATCGTGCCGCTGTCCAAGCCCTCCATCGCGGCGGTCGGGGTCTACGTCTTCCTCTCGGCGTGGAACCAGTACTTCTGGCCGCTGATCCTGATCCGCGACACCGAGTTCCAGACGCTGCAGATCGGCATCTCCCAGCTCAACGACGCCGAGGCGGCGCAGCCGGGTCTCGTCCTCGCCGGCGTCGCGTTGTCGCTGCTACCCACGCTGGCCGTCGTGATCTTCGGCCAGCGCTACATCGTCCGCGGGCTGACCGCCGGGGCGCTGCGTTGAACCATCGAGAAGGAGAACCAATGAGAAGACCTCGGCTCCGCCGTACGGCGGCGGCGTTCGTCGCCGTCGTGGCCGCCGCCGCGCTCACGGCCTGCGGCGACTCCGGGTCCGGCACCGACGGCGGCAGCGGCGCGCTCGACGCGCCCGGCGCCGAGGTGCTGGAGAAGGCCACGGACAAGACCACGATCGAGTTCTGGCACGCGATGAAGGGGGCCAACGCCACCGCCGTCGACAAGCTCGTGGCGGACTTCAACGCCCAGAGCGGTGGCAAGGTCGAGGTCAAGGCGGTCTTCCAGGGAAGCTACGACGAGACGATCGCGAAGTACAAGGCGTCGGTGCAGCAGAAGAGCACGCCGGCCCTGGTGCAGATCTACGACATCGGCAGCCGCTTCATGGTCGACTCGAAGCAGGTCGTGCCGATGCACAAGTTCATCGAGAAGGACGGCTTCAACGCCGGCGACATCGAGCCGAACATCGCCAGCTACTACTCGGTCGACGGCAAGCTCTGGTCGATGCCGTTCAACTCCTCGACGCCCCTGCTCTACATCAACAAGGAGGCGTTCGAGCGGGCCGGCCTCGACCCGACGAAGCCGCCGAAGGACCTCACCGAGATCGGCGAGCTGGCGAAGAAGCTCACGGTCAAGGACGCCAGCGGCAAGACCGTCCAGTACGGCTTCAACGCCGCCATCTACGGCTGGCTGGTGGAGCAGCTGCTCGCCACCGACGGCAAGGAGTACTGCGACAAGGGCAACGGGCGCAGCGGCCTGGCCACCAAGGTGCAGTTCGACCAGGAGACGGCCGTGCGGGTCGCGCAGTGGTGGACGGACCTGGTGAAGGGCGGCTACGCGACGAACACCGGCCGCAAGACCGACGACGCCCAGGCCGCGTTCAAGTCGGGCACGGTCGCCATGCACCTGGAGTCCACCAGCGTGCTGCGCGGCTACGTCGACGCCGCGAAGGGCAAGTTCACCGTGCTCACCGCCCCGTACCCGAAGGTGAGCGCCTCCTCCACGGGCGGACCGATCATCGGTGGCGCCTCGCTGTGGATCAACGGCGTCGGCCACACCGACAAGGAGAAGCGGGCCGCCTGGGAGTTCGTGAAGTTCGCCTCCGGCCCGGTCGAGCAGGCCAAGTGGCACACCAGCACCGGGTACGTGCCGATCAACGCCAAGGCGCTCGACGAGCAGATCGACAAGGACTGGATGGCGAAGTTCCCCCAGTTCCGCACCGCCGTCGACCAGCTGCACGCGCTGCCGCCGTCGGTCGCGTCGGCCGGCTGCCTGCTGGGCGTGATGCCGCAGGCCCGCAAGGCGTCCGAGGACGGCCTCGAGGCGGCGATCGTCGGCAGCAAGCCGGCCGATCAGGCCATGAAGGACGCGGCGGCGAGCGTGCAGGGCGCCATCGACAGCTACAACAAGTCGGTCAGCTGACCACCGCACCGGGCTGATCGTCGAGAAGGGCCGGTTCCGCCAGAACCGGCCCTTCTCCGCTGCCGGCCGCCGAACACCGGCGGAGTCGGCCGGAGGACCTCCGCGCGAGCGTCGGTCGTCGGTGCATCGCGTACGGCGTGGGTGCGGGCGGTTCGTAAGGTGGGCCGTGCCGCCGATCGAGGGAGAGACCGTTGTCGCCGTCGTACCGCCCACCCCGTTGGAGCCTGGCAGGGGCAGCCCTGAGTGTGATTCTCGGGCTTACCGCCTGCACCGGGCCACGGGCGGAGCCGCCGGAGCGGCCGGCGCTGCGGGTCGAGGTGACCCAGGAGAGCCTGCGCGGCAGCGAGACCGGAGCGGAGCAGGAGGGCCCGGAGCCGACCTGGTCGGTGACGGCCGACCGGCTCGACCAGCCGTTGACGCAGCTCGGCCAGGTCATCGTCGTGCCCGACGAGCGGGAGCTGCGGGCGGTGGACCGTTCCACGGGGCAGGACCGCTGGCGTCACCCGTTCCCGGTGAGCTACCAGTACACGGTCGCCGGCGATCTGATCGTCCTCAGCGCCAGCGACGGAGGGCCGCTGGAGGTGCTCGACGCGGCCACCGGCGCCACCCGCTGGCGGGCGGAGGACACCCAGGACGTCGTCGTCCAGCAGAAGGTCGTGTACGACCGCGAGTGCGTCGGCACCGGACGGTCGGCGAAGTGCGTCGTCGTCGCGCGCGACCTCCACGACGGCCGCCAGCTGTGGAAACTGACCGCCGACCGGTTCGCCCGGGTGTCCGACGAGGCGCTCGGCGTCCGGGCGCCGTATGCCGCGCCCACCGACCGGTACGTGGCGGTGCGGCTGGACGGGCGTACCTACACGACCGTCGCACCCACCACCGGCAAGGCCGGCGCCGGCCGGTTACCGAGCCGGGCCTGGCACGGCTTCGTCGCCGACGGCCTGCTGGTGACCACCGACCACGATCCACCCCGGGACGACCGGCGGTGCACGGTCAGCATCGCCACCGTCGACGCGGCCACCGGTGCCAGAGGCTGGTCCGGCGAGGTCTTCAGCGGGCGTCGCGAGGATGGAGAGTGTGCCAAGCGACTGGCGCACGACCGCAGCGGGCTGACCCTGCTCGGGGCCGGCACCCGGCTCGTCGCGGTCACCGCGGCCGGCCGGCCCCAGGTGATCGACCTGCGGACCGGCAGGACGCAGTGGGAGGGGGCCGCCTCCGGCGTGCCGGTCGACGGGGACGACCGGTCCGTGCTGGTGCGGCGCAACGCCGACGAGGGCGAGCTGGCCCTGCTCGACGCGGCCACCGGCGCGACGCGGTGGAGCGCGCCGGATCCGGGGTTGTCCGGCACCTCGGCGAGCTGGCGGTCGAGCGTGACGAAACGCCTCGTGGCGGTCAGCGGCGCGGCAGATGAGCGGCCGGTCGTGCTCGTCCACGACGTGTCGACCGGTCGCCAACTCGGCCGGTACCCCGGTTGGCTCGCCGGGGCCGGCGACGACTGGGTCGCGGTCAGCCACTCCGGGGGACCGGACGGGATCGCCCTGGACCTGTACGCCTTCTGAACCGGCCCGCCGGACCGTCGCGGGCCGGCGGCCTTGTCCGCCACCGGCCCGCGCGCACGGCCGGACCGCCGCGCGCCCGGACTCAGCCGGCGAACGGCGGCAGCGCCGCGAAGCCGGGGTGCACCTGGACCTGCTGTGCGAGCTGGGCCATCACCTGGCGTACCCGGGTCAGCGGGTGCTGCGGGAACCGGGCGTCGTACGCCGGATCGTCGGCGACGTGCGACGGCAGGCCGCCCTCGCCCTCGGACCCGTACGGGTGGGGCCTGAAGTAGTTCGCGGGGCCGACCTGGCCCATGACCATCGCCTCCCGCTGGCCGAACCCCGCGCTCTCGGCGGCCTGCACCCGCAGCACCGCGCTGCACGCGGCCTTCGGCACGATGTAGCTGCCCAGGAACGCCTGGCCGTGGGGCTGGTTGGGCAGCTTGACCTTGATGAGCTGGCGAAGTGCCGGCTGGCCGCCGACCGGCATGACGTCGGCCTCGATCAGCGCACCGCCCTGGGCGGCGGCCATCTTCGCCATCCCCCTGCGCAGCGCGGGCGGGTCCGTCAGCGGGGCGGGCAGGTCGGGAACCAGGTTGAAGAAGCTCGCCTGGATCACGATCCGCTCGTCGTTGGCCCAGCTGTCGGCGGCCACCTGCTGGAAGCCGGGGAGGAGGAAGTGCGCGAAGGGGTGCATGGGCTCCGATCGTGCCAGATGCCTGGAGCGTGCTCCTGGCCGGCAACCACGCCTCCGCCGGCGGCGGGGCGGGTGCCCGTACCGGCGCGGAACGCGTCCACGCCGGTACGGGCGCCGGTCTGCGATCAGGCGCGACGCGCCACGGCGAGGACCTCGCCGTGGCGCGCCTCCGTCAGCGCAGGCGGGCCTCGATGGCCTCGATGATGCGCGGGCGCAGTTCCGCCGCGCGGATGACGGCGTCGACGGAGCCGACCTCGACCGCGCGCTGGATGTTGTGCACCCGGTCGAACTCGGCGGCCACCTCGCCCAGCTTCTCCACGCGCACCGTCGAGCGCAGCTCGTCGAGCTCCGCGGTCAGCGCCGCGCGGTCGGTGCCGGAGGCGGCCGCGACGCGGGCCTCCAGCTCCCGCACGCGCAGGTCGGCCGCGGTACGGGCGTTGACGTCGCCGGAGAACACCACCGCGGCGGCGGGGGCGCCGCCGAGCACCGAGGCGAACGAGCCTTCCAGCGCGAGCACGGTCATGTTCGGGTTCAGCGCCTTCGAGAACACCACGAACGCGCCCCCGTGGTACCGCGAGATCACGCAGAACACGATGGGCCCGCGGAAGTTCACGATCGCGCGGCCGATCTCGGCGCCGTACTCCAGCTGGAGGTTGCGCATCGACTCGGGCGAGCCGTCGAAGCCCGACAGGTTCGCCAACACCACCAGCGGCCGGTTGCCGCTGGCCGCGTTGATCGCCCGCGCGGCCTTCTTCGACGACCGCGGGAACAACGTGCCCGCGGTGTAGGTGTCCGGGCCGTCGGTGGGCGGGAACCCGCGCCGCGGCACCGACCGTGACTCGATGCCGATCAGGCACACCGGCATGCCACCCAGGTGTACGTCCTGCACCGCCACGGTCTCCGCGTCGGCCATGCCCGCCCACCGTTCCAGCACCGGGTGGTCCTGGTCGGAGAGCGCCCGCATCACGGTCCGGATGTCGAACGGCTTCTTGCGGTCCGGGTTGGCCTCGGCGGAGAAGATCTCGCCGACGGCGGTGAAGTCGCTGCCCGTCACGACATGGGGGAAGTCGGAGATGTCGCGGTCGACGGGATCGGTCGTCCGCGCCCGCCGCGGCCCCTGCTCGCCGGGCGCGACGTACGTGTGCTCGTAGTGCGCCATCAGCACGTCCCGCGCGGCGGCCAGGTTCGGCGCCCAGTACTGCGCCTGCCCGTTCGGACCCATCACCCGGTCGTAGCCGCCGATGCCGAAGTTGTCCTCGGCCGAGACCCCGCCGGAGAAGTCGAGCGACTGCTTGCCGGTGAGCACCATCGCCGAGTCGGGCGTCATCACCAGGATGCCCTTGGTGTGCATCAGCATCGTCGCCTCGGCGTTCCAGTACGGCTGCGCGCCGACGGTGATGCCCGCGACCACGATGTTGATCTCGCCGCCGTCCTGGGTGAACTCGACGATCCGCTTGAGCGCCGCGGCCACCCAGTCCATGTTCTCCGTGCCCGACTGCATGGAGATCCGGGCGCCCGCGGACAGCGCGTACCACTCCAGCGGCACCTGCATCCGCTCGGCCAGGTCCAGCGCGGCGATCACGCGGCGGCACTCCGGCTCCGACAGCGCGCCGAGCGCCTTCGTCGGGTCGCCGAGCAGCACGACCCGGGTGACGCCCTGCGGGTGCCGCCGGGTCGGCGTGGTCACCACGCCCGCCACGATCGCCGCGCTGTTGCGCCCCTTCGGCCGCTCGACCGGCACCAGCGCGTGGTTCTCGTCGAGGTCGTGCTCGACGAACGTGCCGAGCAGCCCGGTCAGCTCGTACGGGTAGACCGCGTTGCGGCTGCTCGCGCGCAGCACCTTCTGCCGGTAGTCGTCGAGCGGCTCGACCGGCTCGTCCGACGGCTCGCCGACGGTCAGCGCGGTGCCGCCGGTGGCGTCGAACGAGACGCGTACGGCGATCTTGGTCAACTCGCCGGTCCTGCGGTCGCGCTGCCGGGCGATGAACAGGATCTCCTCCAGCCCGGCGCCCGCGGTCGTGGGCAGCACCCGCCGGGCGATCATCTCCAGCTCCGCGCGGGTGAGGTCGCTCGGCGGCCAGACGTAGAGAACGATCCGGTTGGTGCTGAAGCGCTTCCTCGACGGCCGCCGCGACTGGGCGCGGCGGATCGAGTCGAGACAGGTGGCGAGCACGTCCTCGGCCGTCGGCAGCGCCACCAGCCTGCCGTCGTGCTCGCGCAGCTCGGTCAGGTCGCGCACCTGCGCGAACGCGACGAGGCGGTCGTCCGACGGATTCTCCCGCGCCACGCACTGGAAGAGGTAGACCTCCTCGTCCGACGACGGCAGCCGGGTGAGGTCGAACTTGCTCAGCCGCTCCATCTGCATCCGCTGCGCGATGTACGGGTGCAGGCCGCGGATCAGCCGCTCCTCGACCATCCCGAGGGTCGACGGACGGAACGTGAAGTGGTGGTGCATCACCGCGCCGCTGCGGCCCGCGACGGTGGCGGTGAGCCTGCGGACCTGGCTCGGCAGCGGGTGCGCGCTGACGACCTCGTGCAGCGCCGCCGCCATCGCGTCGAAGTCCGCCGGCTGGTTCTCCCAGGCCAGGTAGATGTCGACGTCGATCGCGTCGTGGCCGCCGGCCAGCTCCGCGAGGCCACGCAGCGCGCTGCCCAGCGCGTCGAAGCCCACGGCGGCGGAGACCACGCACGAGCCCGTCCGCTCGGCGACGACGAACGTGCAGCCCTCGACCTCGCTGGTGCGTACGCCGGTGAGGTCCTTGTTGCCGTAGTACCGCCGGGTCAGCACCTCCAGCATGACCGCGTTGTCGAGGTCGTCGCGGACGAGCCGCTGGCCGAGCAGCCGCACCAGCGGCTCGGTGGAGCGCACCATCTCGGCGATGCGCTCGGCGCGGTCCGGCGCGTCCGGGTGCGCGTCCAGGTGGCGCAGGTGCCGCCGTACGTCGGCGTAGACGCGGGCGCGGTTGCGGCGCAGCAGCGGCTGGGCGAACCAGGCGAACACCACGCCGCGCGCGAGGTCGCAGACCACGGGGAAGCGGACCTGCGTCGCGGCCACCAGCCGCTCCAGCGCGAGACCGGCCGGCTCGCGCAGCGACTCGTCCGGCGGCGGCTCCCGCAGCCAGGCGCGCAGCAGCGTCGCGACGACCGTGGCGTCGGCGGAGGCGCGTTGCAGGGCGAGGAAGATCCGGAACACGGCGGCTTCGAGCGCGGGGGAGCGCTCCAGCTCGGTGACGCCGTAGTGCGCGAGCGCCGTGGCGAGCTTGGCCTGGAAGGCCTCCGGCAGCCCGGCCCGGTCGACGTCGAGGTACTGCAGGTAGGTGTGGAAGTACTCGCGGGCGCTCGGCACGTGGCCGGCGCCGCCGCCGTCCTCGCCCGTCGGCCGGTTGCGGCTGAGCTCGGTGAGGTCGGCGAACACGTCGATGAGGCCGAGTTCCTCGGCCAGCGGGCGGTGGCCGTCCTCCGTGGCCGCCCGGCGCGCGGCGAGGTAGTCGTCGAGCAGCCGGCGCTCGTCGTGCGGGTCGACGTCGAAGCCGAGCAACAGGCTGCGCAGGTCCTCCTGACCGCGCGTGGCGCGCTCCCACGCCGGGACGCTCGCGGGCGCGGCGGGCAGGTCCAGCTCGACGGACTCGGTCGCCGCGGCCTCCCCGGCCTCGGCGTCGTCGGCGAGCGGCTCCAGCCGCAGCAGCGGCGCGCCGGTCTCCACCTGGGTGCCGACGGACACCACGCATTCCTTCAGCCGCGCCTTGAACGGCGCCCGCAGCACCGTCTCCATCTTCATGCTCTCCAGCACCAGCACCGGCGCGCCCGCCTCGACCTCGGCGCCGACCTTCAACGGGGTGGCGACGACCAGCGCGGGCATGGGCGAACGCAGGACACCGCCCTCGTCGCGGGTGACCCGGTGCGCCACGCCGTCCACCTCGACCAGGTGGATCGGCCCGTGCGTGCCGATGAGCAGGCGGTACCGGGTGCCGTTGACGACGATCTGCCCGGTGTGCCGGTCGAAGCGCTCCAACTCGACGTCGGCGGTGCGCACGGCGCCACCCGCTTCGACGCCGACGCGGAACCGGTGTGCGCCGACCCGCGCGACGCGCACGCGGTAGCCGACGCCGCGCAGCTTGAGGTCCAGCGGCCGGCCGCTCTCGTGCTGCACCTGCGGGCGTCCGCCGAACGCCGTCGACAGCAGCCGCTGCCGCTCGACGCGTTCCTCCTCCTCGTACGCCTCGATGGCGGCGGCCGCGAGCGCGACGGCGGAGTGCCGGTGCGAGACGAGCCTGCCCTCGCCCCGGACGCGGTCGATCCAGCCGGTGTCCGCGCTGGCGTCGATCACCTCGGGCTGGTCGAGCAGGTCGAGCACGAAGCTCTTGTTCGTCGCGCCGCCCTCGATGATCACCGTGGTCTGGGCCATCGCCCGGCGCAGCCTGCCGAGCGCCTCATCGCGGTCGCGGCCGTACGCGATGATCTTCGCGATCATGGAGTCGAAGTCGGCGGGGATGGTGTCGCCCTCGCTGACGCCGGTGTCCACGCGGATGCCGGGCCCGGCCGGCAGGTCCAGCCGCGCGATGCGGCCGGGGGAGGGCGCGAAGTCGCGGTCGGGGTCCTCGGCGTTCAGCCGGGCCTCGATGGCGTGCCCGCGCTCCACCGGCGGCTCGCCCTCGAGCCGCCCGCCCGAGGCCACGTGCAGCTGCGCCCGAACCAGGTCGAACCCGGTGGTGGACTCGGTGATCGGGTGCTCGACCTGCAGGCGGGTGTTGACCTCCAGGAAGGCGAACAGCCGGTCGCCGGGGTGGTAGAGGAACTCGACGGTCGCCGCGCCGCGGTAGCCGACCGCGACGGCGAGCCGTTCGGCCGACGCCTTGAGTTCGGCCGTCTGCTCAGGACCGAGCACCGGCGACGCCGACTCCTCGATGACCTTCTGGTTGCGCCGCTGCACGGAGCAGTCGCGGACCCCGAGCGCCCACGCGGTGCCCTGGCCGTCGGCGATCACCTGGACCTCGACGTGCCGGGCGCCGGTGACCAGGCGTTCCAGGAACACGACGCCGCTGCCGAACGCCCGCGCGGCCTCCTGGCTGGTGCGCTCGTAGGCGTCGGCCAGCTCCGCCTCGTTGGTGATCACGCGGATGCCGCGTCCGCCGCCACCCGCGGTCGCCTTGAGCATCAGCGGGTAGCCGATCTCGGCCGCCGCCGCCAGGGCGGCGTCCAGGGTCTCGACCGCGCCGCGGCTCCACGGCGCGACCGGCACGCCGACCTCCTCGGCGATCAGCTTCGCGCCGATCTTGTCGCCGAGCTTGCGCATGGCGTCCGGGCTCGGGCCGACGAAGGTGACGCCGACCCTCTCGCACAGTTCCGCGAACGCCGGGTCCTCGGCGACGAAGCCCCAGCCTACCCACGCGGCGTCGGCCCCGGTCTCCACCAGCGCGCGCTCCAATACCTTCAGGTCGAGGTACGGGCGCGCGGACGCGGGACCGAGGTCGTAGGACAGGTCCGCCTCGCGGACGAAGGTGGCCGTACGGTCGACGTCGGTGTGCAGGGCGACGGTCTCGATCCGTGTCCCGGTCTCCGCGGCGATGGCCCGTACGGCGTGGATGAGCCGCATGGCGGCCTCACCACGGTTGACGATGGCGACACGACTGAACACCGACCGAGCCCTCCTTTTTGACCAATGATGCGGCGCGCCGCAATGCGGCGGCACCTTCGGCAGTGTCCACCCTTCCGCCTGTGGATCAAAAGGTCAGGGGTGCGAATCCGTTCGGCGGACGCGCGGGATCATGGCCGTGACCAGGCGAAACGTCGTACGCAACCGTGATCGTTTCCCGGCATGTGTTGCGGCCGTCCACTTCGTGGGAGGATGGTGCGCCCGCGGCGCACATATGTTACTGGCGGGTTCGTGCCAACGGGTGTCGCGACGGGGGCCTCAGCGGGGACCGGTGCCGCCGTCGAGGTCGCCGACGAGCGAACCCGGAACACGCATGCGCCACGCGTCGGTGACGAGTTCCGTCAGGCGGTCGACGTCCACCTCCGCCAGCCGCAGCATGACCAGGGGCAGCCCCTCGTACGCGGGCGTGGTGAAGAAGACCTCGGGCTCGCCGAGGAGCAACGCCTGCTTCTCCGCCTCGTCGCCGACGTACAGCACCGCGACGTCGGTCCGGATCAGACGCGACGTGCCGGGTCTGCGCTCGGGATAGGACCAGACGAACCCCTTGTCGGCGACCCGGAAGTCGAAGCCCTCGCTGTCGATCTCGACCACGTGGGGCAGCGCCAGCGCCACGTGACGGACGTCGTCGGCGTCAGCCATCGGGGTTGCTCCGCAACATCGTCTCCCGCACCCGCGCAGACTAGGGCCTGTTTCAGAAGTACGGACTGAGGTTCAGGCTGGTCGGTTGGGGTAGTGGCGGCCGGCTAGCCAGATGGTGAGGTCCCTGGCGATGTGGCCAGGGTCGGTCTCGATGGTGAGGTCGTGGATGTGCTGGTGGGTGTCACGGCGTTCGACTTCGTAGGTGTCGTCGTCGAGCAGTGAGATCGAGGCGTACCAGGCTGGGTCGTCGTCGGCAGGGTTGATCGTGACGAAGGTGTTGTCAGCGCGGTTCAGCTCGTCGATGAGCATGAACAGGGCGTCTTCGGAGGGGTCGTCGATGTGGTCGCCGTTCTCGGTGTCGGCGTAGTAGTAGTCGGCGGCCATCCGGTGTCTCCCTGCTCTGCTGGTCAGCGGGCTCAGCTTCGCATGAGGTGATGCTCGGTGGTCAGAGCCACTCGTTGATCGCGGCGACGTGCACGGCAGCTTCGAAGCGGACGGCGAGTTTGTCGTAGCGGGTGGCCACGGCACGGTGTCGTTTGAGCCGGTTGATGCCGCACTCCACGGCGTGACGGGCCTTGTAGTCCTCGACGTCGAACACTGGTGGCCTGCCACCGGCTGCGCCGCGCTTCTTACGGTTGCGGGCCTGGTCGGCGGGCTCGGCGATGGTGGCCTTGATCCCGTGGCGGCGCAGATATTCACGGTTGGCCCGCGACGAGTACGCCTTGTCGCCGCGCACCCGAACCGGCCGCTGCCGTGGTCGGCCTGGTCCCAGCCGGGGCACCCGGATACCCCGCAGCACCGGCACGAACTGCGGCGAGTCCCCGCGCTGCCCGGCCGTGACCAGGATCGACAGTGGCTTCTGGCCCTGCTCACACACCAGGTGGATCTTCGTGGTCAGGCCACCGCGGGACCGGCCGAGTCCGTGATCGGCAGGCTCAGACACCACCCCACCGGCTGGCTCCCGCTGCGCGTCAACGTCGCGTCGGGCGCCGGCGGCGTGCTGATGAGCCCGGCAGATCGTCGAGTCGACGTTGACCTCCCAGCAGATCAAGCCGGCCGCGTCCGCCCTGGCCTGCAACGCGGTGAGGATCCGCGCCCACACCCCCGAGCGCTGCCACCGCCGGAACAGCCCATACACCGTCTGCCACGGTCCGTACTCCGGCGGCAGATCACGCCACGGACACCCCGTCCGCACCCGCCACCTGATCCCGTTGATCAATAGTCGACGCGACCACACCGCTGGCCGCCCACGCCCCACCGACGCGGGCAGTAGCGGCTCCAACATCGTCCACTGCTCGTCGGTCAGATCACCACGACCCACCACAAGATCATCGACGGAGACGAGCCCGTGGATCAACTTCTGAAACAGGCCCTAGCCGCTGCGCGGCGCGCGACCGCCGCGGCACCCGAGCGGGTGACGGCCCCGGGCGTGGCGGTGCCGCGATCACCGAGGTCACCGCGGGCCGGGCGACCAGCCGATCGCACGAGCTGGCCGCCGGTCTCTACTGGCCAGGGCGCGCGGGATCCGGTTGCGGCGGGTCCTCCGCCGCGGATGAGAGCATGGTGCTGGCGAGCGGGCCCGACCGGCAGGAACCGGCTGCGCGCAGCGGCTCCGGTCGCCGTCCGACCGCCGCCGGCCGACTGTGAACTCCGTTACCTCCCCGCCGAGCGGGAATGAGATCACCGGATCCGGATTTGGAGCCAGATGTGACTCCTGCACTCTTCCCAGCCCGGCTGCGTACCGACCGGTCGGAGGCGAGCCGATGACGGCCGCCGTCGACGCCCCGCAGGGGCCGGCAGCCCCGCTGACGCCCGGTGACCTGATGAGCCCCCGGCAACGCCTGCGGCTCGTCCTCGTCCTCGGGTCGCTGATCGCGGTGGGTCCGCTGACCATCGACATGTACCTGCCCGCGCTTCCCGCGATCGTCGACGACTTCCGGACCACGTCGGCGGCGGTCCAACTGACCCTCACCGGCACGCTGGCGGGCCTCGCCCTCGGCCAGTTGCTGATCGGCCCGCTGTCCGACGCCGTCGGCCGGCGCGCGCCGCTGATCGCGGGCATCGCGCTGCACGTCGTGGCGTCGCTGCTCTGCGTCGTCGCGCCGACCATCGCGGTTCTCGGCGTGTTGCGGGTGGTGCAGGGCCTCGGCGTCGCCGCGGCCTCGGTGGTCGCGATGGCCGTGGTCCGTGACCTGTTCGACGGCGCGGCCTTCGCGAAGCTGCTCTCCCGGCTGCTGCTGGTCATGGGGGCGGCGCCGATCCTCGCGCCGACCCTCGGCGGCGGGCTGCTGCGCTGGACGGACTGGCGCGGCGTGTTCGTGGCGCTGGCCGCCTTCGGTGTGCTGCTCGTGGTGGTCGCCGCGCTCGGCCTCCGCGAGACGCTGCCCGCCGAACGGCGCCGGCGCGGCGGGGTGGTCGCGACGGTGGGCGTGTACGGCTCGCTGCTGCGCGACCGTACGTTCGTGGGCCTGGTCCTGGTCGCCGGACTGGCCATGGCGGCGTTGTTCGCGTACGTCGCCGGGTCGTCGTTCGTCTTCCAGGAGCAGTACGGCCTGGACGAGCAGCAGTTCGGGTTCGCCTTCGGAGCGGGCGCGGTCGGCCTGATCGCGGCGACCCAGTTCAACGTGCGGCTGCTGCGCCGCCACTCGCCGCAGCGGATCCTCGTCGTCGCCCTGGCCGCGGGGAGCGTGGCCGGACTGGCACTGCTGGCCTTCGCCGTGACCGGGTTCGGCGGGCTGCCGAGCCTGCTGGTGTCGTTGTGGGTGGTGCTCGCGGCGGCGGGCCTCGCGATGCCCAACGCGCCGGCACTGGCCCTGTCCCGTCACGGGGAGGCGGCCGGCACGGCCTCCGCCCTGCTCGGCGCCGTGCAGTTCGGCGTCGGTGCGCTGGCCGCGCCCCTGGTGGGCGTCCTGGGCACCGGCGCGGTCGCCATGTCCGTCGTCGTCGCGGGAGGCATGCTGGCGGCGACGGCGGTCCTGCTCGTCGTCGTGCGGCCGTCCCGGCTCGCCGACCTCGAACCGGACGCGGTGGTCCTGGCCGCGCACTGAGCGGGCGGTGAGGGGTCCGGCCCGGCGTCGCGCCGAGGCCGGACCCGCCACCGCCGTGCGGCTGCCACCGTCGTGGTCAGCGCGGCTGCTCGGCGAGGTCCCGGATGCCCTGCAACGTGCCGGTCATGGCTTCGCGCAGGGCGTCCAGCCGGCGTGCGATGACCTGCTCCTCGTTCTCGGGGGCCTGGTCGATGACCAGGCTGAGCCCGGTGCGGGTGGGGCCGATCCGCACGGAGTGGGACAGTCGGCACCCGCCGTCCTCGGGGGTGAGGCGGTACTGCCAGGTGGCACCCGGTCGCCCGGGATCGGTGGGGCCGCCGCCGAAGCGGTTGTCCGGGTCGAGCACCACCCAGCCGAAGACCCGCGGCGCGTCGAACCGCACGACGTGCGAGATGGTGCGCCACTCGCCCAGCGCCGGATGGTGGTTGTGCCCCTCGAACCGGGCGCCGAGCGTCGGCCCCCGGCTGCCGTCCAACCATCGCACCCGGCGCAGTTCCGGACTGAACCGCGGGGGCAGCTCGATGTCCGTGACCAGCTCCCACACCCGGTCGGGATCGGCTGCCACGTGCAGGTCGCACTCGACCGCCGGGCCGTCGACGTAGCGCACGGCATCCTCCTTCGTGTCCTTCACTGTCTTCCGGTCCGCGCACCGCACCCACCGTCGTCGGACGGGCGACAGCCGCACCGGACAAGGATGGCCCGCCCGGGGCCGACCGCGCAGCCCCGGCACGCTCATGTGTCTCGATGCCGACGAAACGGCGCGCGCGCATCGCGACGGCCGGCGGTAGACCCGCCCGGTCGCCGGGGTCGCACGCGGCTCCCGCCGCCGGCTGCCGCGATCCGGCGTCGGGGTCATGGCGGCGGCGGGAACGGGTATGCCGCCGCATGGGAACCGAGGTCGTCGTGGTCGGCGCCGGCTTCTCCGGGCTGGCCGCCGCGCTCGCGCTCGCCCGCGCCGGCGTGCGGACGCGGGTGCTGGAGGCGCGGGACCGGGTGGGCGGGCGGGTGCTCACCCGTTGGCTGGCCGACGGCACCCAGCTCGATCTCGGGGCCCAGTGGGTCGGCCCCACCCAGGACCGGGTCAACGGGCTGCTCGCGCGGTACGGGATCGCCACCTTCCCGTCCGCCGCGTACGGCGCGTCGGGCGTGCTGTTCCCCGACGGCCGGCACGCCGGGGCGCCCGAGGCCGCCGCGCGGGTCCTCGACCTGCTCGACGCGTACGCCGAGCGGGTCGACCCGGCCGCGCCGTGGGCCGGTGCCGAGGCCGCCGAGTGGGACCGTACGACGCTGGCCGGCTGGCTGCGCACGGCCGCGCCGGACCCGGCCACCG
The DNA here is from genome assembly GCF_003664255.1 of Micromonospora sp. M71_S20. NCBI lineage: Bacteria > Bacillati > Actinomycetota > Actinomycetes > Micromonosporales > Micromonosporaceae > Micromonospora > Micromonospora sp. M71_S20. The sequence continues at coordinate 3,902,380 of NZ_RCCV01000001.1, forward strand.
CCCGGTACCTCGGGCGGCTGCTCGCGGGCGGGCTGCTGGCCGCCGGCCCCGACGAGATCTCCGTGCTCCAACTGGCGTTCTACCTGCGCTCCGGCGGCGGCAGCCGGGCGTTGCTCGCGATGGCCGGCGGCGCGCAGCAGGACCGGATCGTCGGCGGACCGCCGGTGCTGGCCGAGGCGCTGGCCGCCGCCCTCGGCCCGGACGCGGTACGGCTGTGCGCGCCCGTGCGGGCCATCGCGCAGGACCGCGCCGGCGTGGTCGTGCACACCGACACCGACCGCGTCGAGGCGGACGCGGTGGTGGTCGCCGTGCCGCCGACGCTGGCCGGGCGCATCCGGTACGACCCGCCGCTGCCGCCCCTGCGCGACGCGCTCACCCAGCGGATGCCGATGGGCTCGGCGATCAAGGTCCACGCGATCTACCCGGAGCCGTTCTGGCGCGCCGACGGCCGTTCCGGCGTCGCGTTCTGCCTCGCCGGGCCGGTCACCGAGACGGTGGACAACAGCACCCCGGCCTCCCCGCGCGGGGTGCTCACCGCGTTCAGCTACGGCCCGGAGGCGAACGCGCTGCGACGGATGCCGCCGCAGGACCGCAGGGCGAGCCTGCTCGACGCCCTCGCCGCCGTTGCCGGACCGGCCGCCCGGCGGCCCGAGGAGTTCGTCGAGTACGACTGGTCGGCCGACGAGTGGACGCGCGGTTGCTTCTGCGGGGCGCCCACCCCCGGCTCCTGGTGTGGCTACGGCCCGGAGCTGCGCCAGCCGGTGGGGCGGGTGCACTGGGCCGGCACGGAGACCGCCACCCGGTGGGCGGGCTACCTGGACGGGGCTATCGAGGCCGGCGAGCGGGCGGCTGCGGAGATCCTGGCGCAGACGGGCGGTTGACGCGGCGGGGCCGGCTGCTCAGCGGCCCAGCCGCTCGGCGGCGGCGGTCGCCGTCGGCACCGACCGGACGCCTGGCGAGGAGGTGCCCGGCCGGTGCCGCGTCGACCGGTAAGCTCCAACCTCGGCGTACGTGTGTCGACCGGTGTTCGTCGGGACGAGGGGTCACCTCACCGCCCCCGGTGAGCTGAGCAGGGTGGAGTGGTTGTGACGGCCGACTGGCAGGCGGGCGGTTCCGGCGCCGCCGGGTCAGGACTGGCGCTGGCGGCCATCCAGGGTCGGCAGAGCCTGCGCGAGGAGGTGGCGCACGCGCTGCGCGCCGCGATCGTGGCGGGCCAGATCAGGCCCGGCACCATCTATTCGGCGCCCACCCTGGCGACGCAGTTCGGGGTCTCCCCGACGCCCGTGCGCGAGGCGATCCTCGATCTGGCCAAGGAGGGCCTGATCACGATCGTCAAGAACAAGGGCTTCCGGATCCGTTCCCTGTCGGAGCGGGAACTCGACGAGATCACGCAGATCCGGGAACTGCTGGAGATCCCGGTGGTGGCCGACCAGGTGGGCCGGCTCTCGGCGGAGCAGTTGCGCGAGCTCCGGGTCCTCGCGGAGGCCATCGTCAGGGCCGCGAGCCGGGGCGACGTCGTGGCGTACATCGAGGCGGACAGCGAGTTCCACCTGACCCTGCTGCGCGCGGGCGGCAACCTGCGGCTGGTCGAGACGGTGGCCGACCTGCGTAACCGCACCCGCCTGTACGGACTCGACGCGCTGGTCAGGGACGGCCGGCTGGTCGACTCGGCGGACGAGCACGTCCAGCTCATGGAGCTGTTCGCGGCGGGGGACCGGGACGGGGTCGTGGACCTGATGCGCAGCCACCTGCGGCACGTGCGCGGAATCTGGGCCGACCGACCCGAGCGTTAGCCGGGGCGTCAGTCACCGCGGGCCGGCGTCTGCCGGTCCGCTGCCGCGCACCTGCTGGACGCCTGGACCGCCGGCCGCACCTCCCTGCGTGCCACCGCCGGCACATCACTGCGCCGACGACGGGCGCCGGTGCCGGAAGAGGAACACCATTCGCACCTGGTGACGTCCCCGACAGCCGTGCTACGGTGCCATGTAACATTTTACTGGAGGTGGCGTGGAACAGATTCCGTGGCGGGGCGTCCTGGCGGCCACCGCCCTGCCGTTCGACTCCCGTGACCTGAGTGTCGACCTCGGCGCCTACGCGGCGCACGTCGGATGGCTCGCCGAGAACGGTTGCCGCGGGGTCGTCCCGAACGGCTCGCTGGGGGAGTACCAGGTCCTCAGCGCCGGGGAACGCGAGGCCGTCGTGCGGACCGCGGTGCAGGCGGCCCCGGCCGGCTTCTCGGTGGTTCCCGGCGTATCGGCGTACGGCGCGGACGAGGCGCGACGCTGGGCGGACCAGGCAGCCGAGGCGGGCTGCCAGGCGGTGATGCTGCTGCCGCCCACCGCCTACCGCGCCGACGACGCGGCCGTGCTGGCCCACTACCGGGAGGTGGCCAAGGCCGGCCTGCCGATCGTCGCCTACAACAATCCGCTCGACACCCGCGTCGACCTCACGCCGGCACTGCTGCGGCGGCTCTTCGACGAGGGCCTCGTGGTCGCGGTCAAGGAGTTCAGCGGCGACGTCCGCCGCGCGTACGAGATCGCCGAACTCGCCCCCGGCCTCGACCTGCTGGCCGGCGCCGACGACGTGGCCCTCGAACTGCTGATGGCCGGCGCGGTCGGCTGGATCGGCGGCTACCAGAACGCCATCCCGGACAGTTGCGCCCGCCTCTACCAGGCCGCCGTCGCCGGGGACCTGGCGACCGCCGTGCCGCTCTACCGGACGCTGCACCCGCTGCTGCGCTGGGACTCCCGGTCGGAGTTCGTCCAGGCGATCAAGCTCTCCATGGACGTGGCCGGCCGGCCGGGCGGACCCACCCGCCAGCCGCGCCAGCCCCTGCCCCCGGCGGTCGTCACCGAGATCCGGGAGACCACCGAGCGACTGCTCGCGGCGGGTCACCGCTGATGCGCACCAACCGCGTCATCCACGTGGTCGACTCGCACACGGAGGGGATGCCCACCCGGGTGGTCACCGGCGGAGTCCCGGTGATCCCCGGCGCCACCATGGCGCAGCGCCGGGAACACCTGATGGCCCACCTCGATCACCTGCGCACCTTCCTGATGTACGAGCCCCGGGGCCACTCGGCCATGTCCGGGGCGATCCTGCAACCCCCGACCCGGCCGGACGCCGACTTCGGCGTGATCTACATCGAGGTGTCCGGCTGCCTGCCGATGTGCGGCCACGGCACCATCGGCGTGGCCACCGTGCTGGTCGAGACCGGGATGGTCGAGGTCACCGAGCCGGTGACCACCGTACGCCTGGACACGCCCGCCGGACTGGTGGTGGCGTCGGTCGCGGTGACCGCCGGCCGCGCCACCGCCGTCACGATCCGCAACGTCCCGTCCTTCGCCGCCGCGCTGGACGCCGTGGTGGACGTTCCCGGCCTGGGACGGGTCCGCTACGACCTGGCCTACGGCGGGAACTTCTACGCAATGGTGGACCTCGCCGAGTTGGGGCTCAGCCTCGACGGCGTCCACAAACAGCCGCTGCTGGAGGCCGGACTGGCCATCATGGCGGCGGTCGACGCCACCGACCGTCCGGTGCATCCGGAGCAGCCGGACATCTCCGGTTGCCGCCACGTGTACCTGGCCGGCGAGGGCTCGGACGCCCGCCACTCCCGGCACGCCATGGTGATCCACCCGGGCTGGTTCGACCGGTCGCCCTGCGGCACCGGCACGTCGGCGCGGATGGCGCAGCTGCACGCCCGGGGCCTGCTCCCGTTCGACCGGGACTTCGTCAACGAGTCCCTGCTCGGCACCCGGTTCGTCGGGCGACTGGTCGGCACCACCACCGTCGCGGGTCGCCCGGCGGTGGTGCCGACCGTCACCGGGCGGGCCTGGCTGACCGGCACCGCCCAGTACTTCCTCGACCCTGACGACCCCTTCCCGGCGGGATTCCTGTGGTGAGTGAGCTGATTCGGAGTCGTTCCCCGCAGTGCCCGAGCGACGTGGTCGTCCAGCGGGCCGCGGCGACCCAGGAGGAGGTCCGGGCGCTGGCCGCGCGGGCGCGTACCGCACAGGCCGGGTGGTGCCGGGAAGGGCCGGCCGGCCGCGCCTCGGCCCTGCGCGCGGCGGCCGACCGGCTGCGCGACCGGGCCGACGCGGTCGCCGACCTCGTCGTCCGCGAGGTCGGCAAGCCGGTGAGCGAGGCCCGCGCCGAGGTGGACCGCGGCGCGGCCATCCTGGACTACTACGCGCAGGCCTGCTATGCCGCGACCGGTGACGTGCTGGCACCCTCGCTCCCGGCGCACCAGCCCGGCCTGCTCTTCACCGAACGCCGCCCGCGCGGCGTCGCCGGGCTGGTCACGCCGTGGAACTTCCCGCTGGCCATCCCGCTGTGGAAGGCCGCACCGGCGCTCGCCACCGGCAACGCCGTGCTGCTCAAGCCCTCCCCGGACGCGCTCGCCTGCGGCGAGGCCGTCGAGGGGCTGTTCGAAGGGCTGCTGCCGAACGGACTGCTGCACGTCGTACCGGGCGGGACGGAGACCGGACGGGCGGTCGTCGAGGCGAGCGACGTCGTCTCGTTCACCGGGTCCGCGACCGTCGGCGCTCAGGTCACGGTCGCGGCCGCCCGCGCCGGGCTGCCGGTGCAGGCGGAGATGGGCGGCCAGAACGCGGCCCTGGTGCTGCCCGACGCGGATCTCGGGCAGACCGCCGCGCTCCTGGCCAACGCCGCGATGGGGTACGCCGGGCAGAAGTGCACCGCGACCCGGCGGATCGTCGTGGTGGGCGACGCGCGGGAGTTCACCGAGGCGCTGGTGGCCGCCGTGGCGTCGTTGCGGTTCGGCGATCCGGCCGAGGCGACCGTGGTCGCCGGCCCGGTGATCGACGCGGCGGCGCGCAGCCGGGTCCTCGAGGCCACCGAGGCCGCGCGGGCGAGCGGGGCGCGGCTGCTCACCGGCGGCACAGGAGGCCCGACCACCGCCGACGACGGCTGGTACGTCGCGCCGGTGCTGATCGACGGGCTCGACCCGGCACACGCCGTGGCCCGGGAGGAGACCTTCGGGCCGCTGGCCACGATCCTGGCCGTGCCGGACCTGGCCAGCGCAGTCGACCTGGTCAACGACGTGCGGTACGGGCTGGTCACCTCCGTGCACGGCCGCGACGTCGGAGCGCTGCTCGACGCCGCCCGGCGGGTCGACACCGGCCTGATCCGGGTCAACGCGCCGACGACCGGGGTGGACTTCCACGCGCCATTCGGCGGCGAGAAGGCCTCCAGCTACGGCCCGCGCGAACAGGGCACCGCCGCCCTGCACTTCTACACCTCGGTTCGCACCGTCACCTTCGCGGCGCCGCCGCGACCCAACTGACCCACCCCACCCACCATCCCCGTCAAGGAGCCGCTGTGACCCGCGCCGACCTGCGTACCGGCAGCCACGACCTGCCGGTCAGCCCCGCGCTCGAGGAGTTCATGTCGTCCGGCTGGGCGGACACCGAGCAGTACGACCTGCCGGTCGACGAGGTCGCCGGCTGGGCCGCGACCCGGCGTGCGCGCCTGCACGACCTGTTCGCCGGCCAGCGCCTGGTGGTCCCGGCCGGGGGCTACAAGCAGCGCTCCAACGACCAGAACTTCCGCTTCCGACCCCACTCGGCCTACACCTGGCTGACCGGCGATCAGTCCTCCGACGGCGTCCTGGTGATCGAACCCGACGGAGAAGCCACGCTGTTCCTGCGCCCACGCTCGGGGCGCAAGGACGGCGAGTTCTTCCGGGACCGGGTCTACGGCGAGCTGTGGGCCGGCCGGCGCCCCACGCTGGGGGAGAGCAGCCGGCGGCTCGCCCTGCCGACCCGCCACGTCGCCGAGCTGGCGCCGGCGCTGGCCGGGGCGCACACGCCGACCCGGGTGCTGCGCGACGTCGACCGGGGCGTCGACGCGCTGCTCGGCGGCGGGGCCACCGCCGGCGATGCCGAGTTCGCCACGGTGCTGGCCGAACTCCGCCTGCTCAAGGACCCCTGGGAGATCGCCCAGTTGGAGCAGGCGGTGGCCACCACGACCCGGGGCTTCGAAGACGTGGTGCGGGCGCTGCCGATGGCGATGCGTACGTCCGAGCGGTATCTGGAGGGGGTGTTCTGGCAGCGCGCCCGGCTGGAGGGCAACGACGTCGGCTACCAGTCCATCGTGGCCGCCGGCGCGCACGCGGCGACCCTGCACTGGAACGACAACGACGGGCCGGTCCGCGACGGTGACCTGCTGCTGCTCGACGCCGGGGCGGAGACCCGGTCGCTGTACACCGCCGACATCACCCGGGTGCTGCCGGTCTCCGGCCGGTTCAGCCCCCTGCAGCGTGATCTGTACGAGCTGTGCCGGCGGGCCAACGACGCCGCGCTGGAGTGCCTGCGGCCGGGCGCGCGGTTCCGGGCGTTCCACGAGGCGGCGATGACCGTGCTGGTGCACGGGCTGGCGGATCTCGGGGTGCTGCCCTGCACGCCGGAGCAGTCGTTGGCGGAGGACAGCGGCCTGCACCGCCGGTGGACCCTCTGCGGCTCGGGCCACATGCTCGGTCTGGACGTGCACGACTGCGCCGCCGCCCGGTCCGACACCTACCTCGACGGCCGGCTGGCGGCCGGCCACGTGCTGACCGTGGAACCGGGACTGTACTTCCAGCCGGACGACGAACTCATCCCCGCCGAGCTGCGCGGGCTGGGCATGCGCATCGAGGAGGACGTGCTGATCACCGACGACGGATACCGCATGCTCTCCGACGACCTGCCCCGCCGCGCGGACGACGTCGAGGCGTGGATGCACCGCATCGCTTCATGACCACCGCCAGCCCGGACGTCGTCGTCATCGGGGCGGGCATGGTCGGCGTCGCCTGCGCCTACTACGCCGCCCGCGCCGGACTGACCGTCACCGTGGTCGACCGGGGCGGAGTGGCCGCCGGCACCACCGGCGCCGGCGAGGGCAACATCCTCGTCTCCGACAAGCCGCCCGGGCCGGAGCTGGCGCTGGCCCGCCACTCCGTCGCCCTGTGGCGGGAACTCGGGGAGACCCTGGGCGCGGAACGGATCGAGCTGGAACACAAGGGCGGCCTGGTGGTGGCCGCCTCGCCGGCCGAACACGCCGCGCTGCGGGCGTTCGCCGCGAGCCAGCGCGGGGCCGGGGTCGAGGCGTACGAGGTTGCCGCCGACGCGTTGCCCGACCACGAGCCGCACCTGGCCCGGGACCTCGCCGGCGGCGTGCACTATCCGCAGGACACGCAGGTGCAGCCGATGCTGGCCGCCGCACACCTGCTGCGCGCCGCCCGGGTGCGGGTGCTGACCGGGACCACGGTCGTCGGTGTGCGCCGCGACGCCGCGGGAGCGGTCCGGGGCGTGGTGACCGACCGGGGAACGCTGCACACCACGACGGTGGTCAACGCCGCCGGCGTCTGGGCCGGCGAGGTCGCCGCCCTGGCCGGCGTCGAGCTGCCGATCCTGCCCCGTCGCGGCTTCATCCTCGTCACCGAGGCGCTGCCGCCACTGGTGCGGCACAAGGTGTACGCGGCCGGCTACGTCGCCAACGTCGGCCGCAGCACGGGCGACCTGGAGGTGTCGCCGGTGGTGGAGGGCACCAGGGCGGGCACGATCCTGATCGGCTCCACCCGGGAACGGGTGGGATTCGATCCGACCTTCCCGCTGCCGGCGCTGCGCCGGCTGGCGGCGGGAGCGGTCCGGCTCTTCCCGGTCCTCGGCCGGGTCTCGGCGATCCGCGCCTACCGGGGGTTCCGGCCCTACAGCCCCGACCACCTGCCGGTGATCGGCGCCGATCCCCGGGCGCCGGGCCTCTACCACGCCGCCGGCCACGAGGGGGCCGGGATCGGTCTCGCCCCGGCCACCGGGCACGCCGTCGCGGCGCTGCTGACCGGGCGCCGCCCGGACGTGGACCTACGACCATTCGCCCCGGAGCGCCATGATGTTCACCTTTGACGGCCGCCCCGTCCCCACCGACGGGCGACGGACGATCGCCGCCGCGCTGCTCGCCGCCGGCGTCCGCTCGTGGCGCCGGACCCGGGTCGGTGGCCGACCCCGGGGGATCTTCTGCGGGATCGGAATCTGCTTCGACTGCCTGGTCCGCGTCAACGGGGCGTCGTCTCAGCGCGCCTGCCTGGTCATCGCCCGCCCGGGCGACGTGGTCGAGACCCACGACGACGGGCCGCGGCCGTGACCGCGTACGACGTGGTGGTGATCGGCGCCGGACCGGCCGGGCTGGCCGCGGCGGCCTCGGCGGCGCGGGCCGGCTGCCGGGTGGCGGTGCTGGACGCCGGGCCACGGCCGGGCGGGCAGTTCTGGCGGCACCGGCCCGACGCGGACGGCAGCGGCCACCCCGACTGGTCGACGTTCGCCCGGCTGCGTGGGCAACTCGGCCGGGTCGACCACCGCGCCGACGCCGCCGTCTGGTTCGTCGAGTTCCGCCGGGCCACGGCGGGCTGCACCGATCCGGAGTTCACCGTGCAGACCCGGTCGGGGGCGGTGCGCGGGCGCCGGCTGGTCGTCGCCACCGGCGCCCACGACCGGGTCGTGCCGTTCCCGGGCTGGGACCTGCCCGGGGTGGTGACCGCCGGCGGCGCCCAGGCCCTGCTCAAGGGCCAGGGGGTGACCTTCGCGCGGCGGATCGTGGTGGCGGGAACGGGACCGTTCCTGCTGCCGGTCGCGACCGGCCTCGCCGAGGCGGGCGGCACCGTCGTCGGCGTCTACGAGGCGAACGACCCGGCGGGGTACGCCCGCCACCTCCGTGCGGTCGCCGGCGCGGCCGGCAAGCTCGCCGAGGCCGGCCGGTACGGCTGGCGGATGCTCCGGCACACGGTGCCCTACCACCGCCGGATGGCGGTGGTGGCCGCGCACGGCACCGACCACCTGACCGGGGTGACCGTCGCCCCGGTCGGTCCCGGCGGCACCGTGTCGGTCGGCACCGCACCGAGGTGGAGTGCGACGGCCTCGCGGTGGGCTTCGGATTCACCCCGCAGGTGGAGTTGGCCGTGGCCCTGGGCTGCGCGACCCGGCTGGACTCCGACGGCAGCCTGGTGCTGGCCGTCGACGCGGCCCAGACGACCTCGGTGCCGGGGGTGTACGCCGCCGGTGAGGTCACCGGCGTCGGCGGTGCCGCCCTGGCGCTGGTGGAGGGACAGCTGGCCGGGGGCGCCGCCGCGCTCTCTCTCAGCCGTCCGCCGCCCTGGTCGGCCCGCCGGCACGACCGCCTGCTGCGTGCCCGGCGTCGGCTGCGCCGGTTCGCGACGGCGCTGCACGCGGTCCATCCCGTGCCGGCCGGCTGGCCGGACTGGTGCGCCGACGACACGCTCGTCTGCCGGTGCGAGGAGGTGCCCGCCGGAGCGGTCCGGCGGGCGGTGCGGGAGCTGTCCGCCACCGACGCCCGTGGCGCGAAGCTGCTGACCCGGGCCGGGATGGGCTGGTGCCAGGGGCGGGTCTGCGGCTACGCCACCGCCTGCCTGGCGGCGCGGGAGGCGGGCCGGACGGCCGGTGCGGCCGACCTGGCCGGGTACGCGTCCCGTCCGCTGGCGCAGCCGGTCACGCTCGACGAACTCGCCGCCGAGGAGTGAGAGTCACGCGGCGTCGCCGGTCACGTGGTGACCGGCGACGCTTCCTCGCAGCCGGGCCGGGCCCGGCCGGTCGCGCGACCTGCGGGTGTGGCCGCCGCGCGAGCGCTGACTGCCACACCCGCAGGTCGTGGCGCGGGTCCTCAGTACTCCGACCGCACGGTGACCCCGCTGAACGCCTGCTTGGCGTGCAGGCTGACGTAGTGGTAGCCGGGGGCCGGGTTGTTGATCGTGATCGTCTCACCGTTGCCGCTGGTGACCGACCGCTGGGTGTACGTGCTCGTGGTGGCCCAGCCGCTGGGGCTGTAGTACAGGTCCGCGTCGCCGGTGCCACCGGACGAGGTGATCGTCAGGCTGGCGGTGCCGGCCGGAACCTGGAGGTAGAGGTAGTGCAGGTTCCCGGCGGTGGCCTGGAGGTTGCCGCGCTGACAGTTGCGGCCCAGCGCCCGCAGGTCGCCGCCGGTGCACTCGGGCAGCGCGGCGGGGTCGCCGGTGACGGTGACGCTCCGGGAGGTCCTGGCGGTGGCGCCCTTGTCGTCGGTGACGGTGAGCGTGACCGGGTACGTGCCGGCGGCGCGGTAGGTCTTCGTGGGGTTGGTCGCCGTCGAGGTGGTGCCGTCGCCGAAGGTCCAGGACCGGGCGGCGATGCTGCCGTCGCCGTCGGTGGACTGGTCGGTGAAGGTGGCGCTCAGCCCGGTGGTGGCAGACGTGAACGCCGCGACCGGGGCCTGGTTCGCGGGCGGGTTGGTGGCGCCGCCGCAGTTGCCGGCCGAGCAGGCGTCGAGCCAGGCGTACCAGTCGGCGTCGTAGCGGCTGCCGATGGTGTCGGTCAACAGCGTGCGGGCGGCGTTCCAGTTGCCCGTGCGGTAGTGCCCGAGCAGCGTGGTGACGTCGCCGCGGTGCGACTGGAGCATGTACCGCACCGCCAGGTAGCCCCACCGGTAGACGCGGGTGGTGTCGTGGCTGTACGTGGTGTCGAAGAGCGTACGCAGCGGGTATGTCTTCTTTCCGGCCTCGGTGATCGCGGTGCCGTAGGTCAGCTCCCGGTACGAGTACGACACGTACTCGGCGAAGCCCTCGATCCACCAGATGGTGGGGGTGGCGATGTTGTCGGTGAAGTCGCCGTACATGTTGAAGCGACCGTCGAGGTAGTGGGTGTACTCGTGGTTGAGGTTCCAGATCTCGAAGGTGGGGCGCAGCCACTCCGCCTCGTAGGCGATGAAGCGCGGCTGGTTCCCGGCGACCGCCGGGTCGCCTTCGAGGTACATGCCGCCGTTGTTCGTGTCGATGCCGAACATCGGCCCGCCGTACGTCTGGTAGTCGGCGCTGGAGTCGAAGACCACCACCTCGATGGTCGTGTTGCGGTCGTCGGCGACCGGACCCTTGTCCGCCGCCACCGAGTGGAAGTAGGCGTCCTGGTTGCGCATGCTCGCGCACGCCCAGTCGAGCTGGGCGGAGGTCATCTGCTGGGCGCGGACGCGGATGGTGCTGCCGCAGGTGAAGGTGACCGGCAGGATCGCCGCGGCCAGGCGCGCCTGGAGGTCGCAGGTGTCGTAGTAGGCGCAGTTCGGCTTGTCGTAGTAGTCGGTCATCTCCGCGACGCCGACCCAGAGGGTGGCGGTGGAGCCGGTCATCGCGCTCAGGTCGAGCAGGCCCCGGGCCAGCGGCCGCACCTTCGACCGCAGGGCGGTGTGCTGGAGGAAGCGGCCCAGTTCGCGGCCGGCGTTGGAGACCAGGTAGCCCCGGTCGGTGCCGAGCAGGGCCCGTTTGCCGGTGGCGAAGGCGTACAGCGTGTCCAGCACGCTCGGATCGGCGGTGACGGCGCTGACGAACTCGGGCAGCTGGTGGCCCCGGAACAGCACGGTGTGGACGTTGTTGACGGCGTTGAGCATCCACGACGAAGAGTCGTACGAGCTGTTGTAGCCGGTCAGCAGCCGCTTCACCACGTACAGGTAGCGGGCGTTCTCCTCCGCGCTGTCGATGAGGGTGACCGCCTCGGCCAGTACCTCGCCGTTGACGTCGTTGACGTCGCCGGAGCGGCCGTTGGCGAAGAACGTGTCCAGCCCGGCGCGGATGGCGGTGCGCAGGGTGGGGCCGTACGAGCCCACGGTGGCGGGGTGGTTCCACTGCACGTAGTACCCGGCCCGCAGGTACAGCACGAGCTGGGCGGTACCCGTGCCGTTGGTGCCGTCGTAGGAGGCGGCGTTGTCCCGCAGCCCGTACGCCACGCTGGTCATCTGCGCCTCGCGGAAGGCCTGGGAGGCGTCGCTTCCGGAGAGGCTGAACAGGGTGTTCACGCAGTCGGTGGTGGACGCCCTGATCTGCTGCACCAGGGCGCTGCCGGTCCGGCTCGTGAAGTCGCCGACCGCGCAGGGCGCGGCGGCCGCCCCGCGCGTCGACGGGGCGTTGCGCCGCCCACCGTCGTCGGGCCGGTCGTAGTCGCGGCGCAGTTCCTCGCGGGACGAGGGAAGCGGGGCCCGCTCGCTCAGCGGCAGCGGCGCCCGCCGGACGTGGGCGTCGCCAGCGCCGGAGCCGAGGCCGGCGTCGCTCGGGGCGGCGCCGGTCGGCCTGGGTGACGCCGCGTGCGCGGTGCCGGAGGAGGCCATCGGGGTCAGCCCGAGCGCCAGCGCCAGTGCGAGCGGGACGGCGGGCCAGCCGCGTCGGTTTCGTGTTCTCGTGGTTCTCACGGGTCGCCTCCTGGCGTTCGTGGTCCGGCCCGCTGGCCGGCAGGTGGTGGCGGTGTGGGGTGGCTGCGGCGTCGATTCCCGTCGATCAGGTTGGGGTCCGCGCTGTAGGTGGCCAGTACAATGGCACACATCACACATCGTGTAAAGAAATCGCCGATGATCGATATAAGTGACGATCCGACTACGTTCCGTTGCCGTTGACAGCCGCTCAGGCGGTCGCCTACGGTCTGCGGGCAACCCACAAGTACATAGACGCCGTTCGAACCCGCGCGGGAGAGATCCCGACCGTCCGTCGGGGCGCCGAAGGAGCAAACTCCCAAGAAACTCTCAGGCCCCGTTACCGCTCGGGTGAGGCGAACTCTGGAAAGCAGACGATCAGTCGTCTCACCCACGGTGCAAGCCGCCAACCGGCGGTGAAGCTCTCAGGTCGATGACAGAGCGGGAGGCAACCGACCGTACGACGCGACCGCGTCGGGACGAGGGAGGCCTCCGTGCATCAAAGTCCGACGACTCTGCTCCACCCACCCCTGCACGCCGTGCACGCCGAACTCGGCGCCCGGTTCACCGGCTTCGCCGGCTGGTCGATGCCGCTGCGCTACGGCAGCGAGACCGCCGAGCACCGCGCCGTACGCGAACGTGCCGGCCTCTTCGACCTCAGCCACATGGGGCAGCTCGAGGTGTCCGGGCCGCACGCCGCGGCGGCGCTGGACCAGGCGCTGGTCGGGCACCTGTCGGCGGTGCCGGTCGGCGGCGCCCGCTACACCATGCTCTGCGACGAGACCGGCGGCGTGCTCGACGACCTGGTCGCCTACCGGCTCGCCGCCGACCGGTACCTGCTGGTGACCAACGCCGTCAACACCCGCACCGCGCTGACCGCGTTGCACCTACGCTGCGCCGGACACGCGGCGACCGTCGCCGACCACACCGCCGGGCGGGCCATCATCGCCGTGCAGGGCCCACGTGCCGCCGACACGGTGCGCGCCGTGGTCGGCGCGGAGCCGACCCGACTCCGCTACTACACCGCCACCGCCGTGGACGTCGGTGGACGGCCGGCGATCGTCGCCCGTACCGGATACACCGGCGAGGACGGCTTCGAGTTCTTCCTCCGGGCCGCAGACGCGGAAGACGTCTGGCGCGCGCTGCTCGCCGCCGGCGCCGGGCACGGGCTGACGCCGGCCGGGCTGGCCTGCCGGGACACGCTGCGCATCGAGGCCGGGATGCCGCTGTACGGGTGCGAGCTGCACCAGGGCGTCACCCCCTTCGAGGCGGGCCTGGGACGGGTGGTGTCCTTCACCAAACCGGGCGACTTCGTCGGCCGGGCCGCGTTGGCCGAGCGCCGGGACGCCCGGGCCGCCACCGTCCTCGTGGGACTGACCGGGACCGGGCGACGCGTGCCGAGGACCGGCCATCCGGTGGTCGCGCTGGCAGACGGCGTACCGGCGCGACCCGTCGGCGTGGTCACCAGCGGCGCGCTGTCACCGACGCTCGACCGGCCCGTCGCGATGGCTTACGTCCACGCCGACGCGATCGAGGCCCGGTCCCGGCTGGGCGTCGTCGTCCGAGGAGACACCGAGCCGGTGCGGATCAGCCCGCTGCCGTTCTACCGCCGTCCGCGCTGACGCGAACCGACCCATCCCCCCAGGAGTGACGACCATGGACGTACCCGCGCGTCTGCGCTACAGCCGCAACCACGAATGGATCGACGACACGGCCGAACCGGCGGCCGTGGGCATCACCGCGTTCGCCGCCGCCGCCCTCGGCGACATCATCTACGCCGAACTGCCCGAGCCGGGCACCCACCTGAGCGTGGGCGAGGTCTGCGGCGAGGTGGAGTCCACCAAGTCGGTGGCCGAGCTGTACATGCCGGTGAGCGGCGAGATCGTCGCCACCAACGAGGCGGTCGTCGCCGACCCGGACCTGATCGGCACCGACCCCTACGGGGCGGGCTGGCTGGTGCGGGTGCGGCTGACCGACGCGCCGGCGCTGATGACCGCCGACGAGTACCGCGCCTACCTGGCCGACGCCGACACGGCCGGTGCGGCATGACCCTCCTCGACCGTGAACTGATCGACGTCGACCCGGAGATCGCCGAGGCGGTCGCCGCCGAGCTGCACCGGCAGCGGCGGACCCTGGGCATGATCGCCTCGGAGAACCACGCGCCCCGGGCGGTCCTGGAGGCGCAGGGCTCGGTCCTCACCAACAAGTACGCCGAGGGCTACCCCGGCCGGCGGTACTACGGCGGCTGCGAGCACGTCGACACCGTCGAGCGCCTGGCGATCGAGCGGGCGAGGCGGCTCTTCGGCGCCGCGTACGCCAACGTGCAACCGCACTCCGGCAGCCAGGCCAACGCCGCGGTGATGGCGGCCCTGCTCGAACCCGGGGACACCATCCTGGGCCTCGACCTCGCGCACGGCGGCCACCTGACCCACGGGATGCGGATCAACTTCTCGGGCCGGCTGTACCGGGCGGTGGGCTACCAGGTGGACGCCGAGAGCTTCCTCGTCGACATGGACGCCGTCGAGCGGCTGGCGCACGAGCACCGGCCGAAGATGCTGGTGGCGGGCTGGTCGGCGTACCCGAGGACCTGGACTTCGCGCGGTTCCGCCGCATCGCCGACGCCGTCGGCGCGTACCTGCTGGTCGACATGGCGCACTTCGCCGGGCTGGTCGCCGCCGGGCTGCATCCCAACCCGGTGCCGCACGCCCACGTGGTCACCCTGACCACCCACAAGACCCTCGGTGGCCCGCGTGGCGGCGCCATCCTCAGCGCGGACACCGACCTGGCCCGGCGTCTCGACTCGGCGGTCTTCCCCGGCCAGCAGGGCGGCCCGCTGGAACACACCATCGCGGGCAAGGCGGTGGCGTTCCGCATCGCCGCCGGCGAGGAGTTCCGCGACCAGCAACGGCGCGCCCTGCGCGGAGCGCGGATCGTCGCCGGGCGCCTGGGCGCCGCCGACGCGCACGACGCCGGCATCCGGGTGGTCGGCGGCGGCACCGACGTGCACCTGGTGCTGGTCGACCTGCGCGCGGCGAAGCTGGACGGCCTCCAGGCGGAGCGGCTGCTCCAGAGCATCGACGTCACCGTCAACCGCAACGCCGTACCGTTCGACCCCCGTCCGCCGATGGTGACCTCGGGACTGCGGATCGGCACGCCGGGGCTGGCCACCCGGGGCTTCGACGACGCCGACTTCGCCGAGGTCGCCGACATCGTCGCCACCGCGTTGACGACGGCCGAGGGCGGCGAGGAACTGCGGGCGCGGGTCCGCCGCCTCGCCGATCGGCATCCGCTCTACGCGGGCCCCACGGCCCGCCCGTGACCCAACCGCCGGGGCGCGTGCGGACGCCGTGCTCCCGGCGGCACCAACCCCGCCCGCCGCCGTCGGGCGACGGCATCGGGATTCGGCTCTCCGGAAAGGCGTTCCATGCCGAACAAGCTCCTGCTCCTGGCCGCGGAGAACGACCGCATCCGCGCAGTGGTCTCGCGATCGTCCCTGACCCGAGGAATCGTCCAACGGTTCGTCGCGGGCGAGGAGGATCCTGAGGTGGTCGGGGTGGCCCGCCGGCTCGCCGGGGTGGGCCTCCAGGTCACGATCGACCACCTCGGCGAGGGGACGACGGCGCTCGCACAGGCCGAGGCCACCCGCGACACGTACCTCGCGCTGCTGTGGTCGCTGCACGCCGCGGACCTGGCCACCGCCGCTGAGGTCTCACTGAAGGTCTCGGCGCTCGGTGGGTCGTTGCCGGGCGACGGGTACGGGCACGCCCTGCGGCTCACCCGCGACGTCTGTGCCGCCGCCGCGGCCGTCGGCTCAGGCGTCACGATCGACATGGAGGACCACACCACCGTCGACGCGACCCTCTCCCTGCTCGGCGACCTGCGGACGGAGTTCCCGTGGGTCGGCGTCGCCCTCCAGGCGTGCCTGCGCCGCACGGCGGACGACTGTCGGCGGCTCGCCCACCCGGGCAGCCGGGTCCGCCTGGTGAAGGGCGCCTACGCCGAACCCGCCTCGGTGGCGTTCGTGAAGAAGCGTCAGGTCGACGACGAGTTCCGGCAGTGCCTTCGCATCCTGATGGAGGGGCAGGGGTATCCGATGGTCGCCACCCACGACCCGAAGCTCATCGAGTACACCCTGCACCTGGCGCGACAGGGCGGGCGGAGCGTCGAGGACTTCGAGTTCCAAATGCTGTACGGGATCCGCGAGAACGAGCAGCTGCGACTGGCCTCGGGCGGGAACCGGATGCGGGTCTACCTGCCGTACGGCCGTGACTGGTACGCGTACTTCATGCGGCGACTCGCCGAGAAGCCGGCGAACCTGCTGCTGCTGGCCCGCTCGTTCACGCCCGGTTCCGCCAATTGAGCCACCGCCGCCGGGTGCGGCCGACGCGACAGGAAGTGCAGCCATGATCAGTGTTTTCGATCTCTTCAGTGTCGGCATCGGGCCGTCCAGCTCCCACACGGTGGGGCCGATGCGGGCCGCCCGTACGTTCGTGGCGGGGCTGAAGGCCGACGGGTTGCTGGCCGGTACCGCCCGGGTGCGGGCGGAACTCTTCGGCTCGCTCGGTGCGACCGGGCACGGCCACGGCAGCGACCGGGCGGTGCTGCTGGGGCTGGCCGGCGAGGCCCCGGAGACGGTCGACACGGACACGGTGGACGGGCGGGTCGCCCGGGTCCGTGCCGAGCGGCGGTTGGGTCTGCTCGACGCGCACGAGATCGACTTCGACCCGGATCGTGACCTGGTGCTGCACCGGCGCCGGTCGTTGCCGTACCACCCGAACGGGATGACCTTCGTCGCGTACGACGACGACGGCGCGGAGCTGCGGGCGCGGACGTACTACTCGGTCGGCGGCGGTTTCGTGGTGGACGAGGCGGCGGCGGGGGCGGACCGGATCAGGCCCGACGCCACGCGGGTGCGGCACCCGTTCGGCACCGGTGCGCAGTTGCTCGGCGTGACCGCGTCGACGGGGCTGTCGATCAGCGAGGTGATGCTCGCCAACGAGCTCTCCTGGCGCGGTGAGGGCGAGGTGCGCGCCGGCCTGTTGGAGATCTGGCGGGTGATGCGGGAGTGCGTGGAGCGGGGCTGCTCGCGCGACGGGGTGCTGCCCGGCGGGCTGAAGGTACGCCGCCGCGCCGCCGAGCTGCGCCGCAGCCTGGAGACGGAGTCCGACCCTACCGACCCGCTACGGGCGATGGACTGGGTGACGCTTTTCGCCCTCGCCGTCAACGAGGAGAACGCCGCCGGCGGCCGGGTGGTCACCGCGCCGACCAACGGGGCGGCGGGGATCATTCCGGCGGTGCTGCACTACTACACCCGGTTCTCCCCGGGCGCCTCCGAGGAGGGGGTGGTGCGGTTCCTGCTGGCGGCGGGCGCGATCGGCGTGCTGTTCAAGGAGAACGCGTCGATCTCCGGCGCCGAGGTGGGCTGCCAGGGCGAGGTGGGCTCGGCCTGCTCGATGGCCGCCGCCGGGCTGGCCGAGGCGCTGGGCGGCACCCCCGAGCAGGTGGAGAACGCCGCCGAGATCGGCATGGAGCACAACCTCGGCCTGACCTGCGACCCGGTCGGTGGTCTGGTGCAGATCCCCTGCATCGAGCGCAACGCGGTGGCTAGCATCAAGGCGATCACGGCCGCCCGGCTGGCGCTGCGCGGCGACGGGGTGCACCACGTCTCGCTGGACAAGGTCATCAAGACCATGCGCGAGACCGGCGCGGACATGAAGGTGAAATACAAGGAGACGGCACGCGGAGGGCTCGCGGTCAACGTCATCGAGTGCTGAACCGCTGCGGTGCGCGGAGTCGGGCCGGTGACGTCGGCACCTGCCGCATCCCGGCTCGGGACAACACCTGCGCGTCCCCCGCTCGGGGCCGACGCCTGTGCGACGATCGTCGGGCGTCGCGCCGACCGGTCCGTCCCGCCGGTCCGCCCACGCTACCGGTCTCTGGCAGGCAGGCGGAAAGGTCCCCGCGTACCCCTTGGAGAGCATGATGTCCATGTCCCCGGCCCGGGTCCTCGCCGCGCTGAACGCGGTGCGGCCACCCGACCAGGCGTCCCCGGTCATCGGCAGGGCCGTCGTGGTCGGCGGCAGCGTCGCCGGGTTGCTGGCGGCCCGCGTGTTGTCCGACTACGCGGAGAGCGTCGTCATCGTCGACCGGGACGATCCACACGCGACCGGCGGGCGGCCGGGCGTGCCACAGGGGACGCAGCTGCACGCGCTGCTGCCTGGCGGCTTCCTCCAGCTCGAGCACCTGTTCCCCGGCTTCCGTGAGCAGGCCGTGGCCCGGGGGGCGGTCGAGGCACCGCCGGCGGCCAGGCGGAGCTACCTCGACGGGCGACTGAAGGTAGTCGTGCCCGACGACGCCGACAGCCTGGCGGGCACCCGGCCCCTGCTGGAGGATCTGATCCGCCAGCGGGTGCTGCGGTTGCCCAACGTCAAGACCATCACCGCCCGCGCCACGGGCCTCGTGTGTGACGGCGCCGCCGTCACCGGGGTCCGCTGCGAGGCAGGCGGGACGGCGGGCGTCGAGTCGGGTGACCTGGTGGTGGACGCCATGGGGCGATCGAGCAGGGTCTCCGAGTGGTTGGAGCAGGCCGGCTGGGAGCGGCCCGCCCTGCGGCGGATGACCGTGAACCTGAACTACGCGACCGCCCTGTTCCGTCGCCGGGAGGCGGATCCGGCGGCCACGGTGGTCATGGCACTGCACACTCCGGGGATGTCCTCGGACGTGGCCGGCGCCGCGTTCTTCGCCGTCGAGGACGGCCGGTGGATGGCCATGATGGCCGGCTACGGTGACAACCGCCCGGGGCGCACGGCGGCCGACTTCGTCCGCCGGCTGCGCGAGCAGTTCCCGCCGGAGTTCGGCGACGTCGCCGGGAACGAGCTGCTCGGCGACGTCCGGACCTACCGCCACGCCGACAGCCGGCGGCGGGACTTCCACGCGCTGAAGCGGCTCCCGGCCGGGCTCGTCAGCGTCGGCGACGCGGTCGCGTCGTTCAACCCGGTGTACGGGCAGGGGATGACGGCGGCGGCCCTGCACGCGGCCTGCCTGTCGACCTACCTGCGGTCGGGCCCGGATCTGGGCGCGCCCGCGCACCGGTTCTTCGCCCTGCAGAAGGTCGTGGTCGACGTCGCCTGGTCGATGTCGACCTCCGCCGACCTGGCGCTGCCGCACGTCGACGGGCCCTACCCGCGCGGCTACCGGCTCTCCAGCTGGGTCAGCAGGCGGATCGTCACGGCGACCGTCACCGACGTGCCGACCGCACGGCGCTTCAACGAGGTCGTGTCAATGCGTGCCCACCCGAGTTCGCTGGCCACACCCGGCGTGCTCCTGGGCGCGCTGCGGGCCAACCGCCGCGCCCGCTGACGGGCCGCCGACGCCATCCGGCGCGGCGGCCGCGGCACACGGTCCATCCGAACGAGACGGCAGGAATGCATTTCGGGCCGATCGACCGAGAGGCCTCCGACTGGGGACGATCAATAGGTAAGGGGAGGAGATAATTCCCCGGCGCGGGTTGACAGCCGCCCTCTCGCCGCTAACGTCGAGCCAGTTCGACTCGACCATCGGGGGAGGGCGCAGAATGGTGCCGTTGGCCGCCGGGCAGAGGCGCAACGTCGCTTTGTTCGTCGTGGTCTCCCTGGTTTCCGGATTCGGCGGCACGGCAATGTCCCTGGTCGCCGGGATCTGGGTGATGGCCCTGACCAATTCCGCCAGCCTCGCCGCGATGGCGGGCTTCTGCGTCTTCTTCCCCACCCTCTTCGGGCCGTTGCTGGGCGCACTCGTCGACCGGTTACCCCGCCGGCCGCTGCTGGTCTGGACGAACCTGGTGGTGGCCGCCTCGCTCCTGCTGCTGCTGGCCGTGCGGTCCGCTGATCAGGTCTGGCTGTTGTACGTCGTCATGCTCGGGTACGGGATCAGTTACGTGTTGCTCGACGCCGGTGAGGCCGCGTGGCTGCCGGCGGCGCTACCCGGTGACGCGCTGGGGCGGGTGAACGGCCTCCGCATGAGCGCGCAGGAGGGGGCCAAGCTCCTGGCGCCGCTGCTCGGCGCGGGTCTCTTCACGCTGCTGGGTGGGGCGGGGGTCGCGGCCCTTGCGGCCGTCATGCTGATCATCGCCGCCGCGCTCTACCGCCTCGTCCGGGCACCGGAGTCGCGGCCACCGGTGCGGCGACGGCGGATCGTGGACGAGACCTGGGAGGGCGTCCGGTTCCTGCTGGGCGATGCCCGCCTGCGGGCGATCGTGCTCGTCGGCGCGCTCGTCGTGACGATGTCCGGACTCACGACGGCCGCCACGTTCGCCGTGGTCGACGAGGGCCTGGGACTGTCGGTGGCGTTCATGGGCGTGCTGTCCTCCGCGCAGGGCGCCGGTGCTCTGGCCGGGGGCCTGCTCACCGGACGACTGATGGCCAGACGGGGGGAGGCACTGGTCGGGACGTTGGGCGCGGTCCTGTTCGCAGCCGGAACCGCGGCGCGCCTGCTGCCCTGGACGCCCGGCGTCGTGGCCGGCAGCGTCGTCGTCGGTGTGGGTCTGCCCTGGGCGGTGGTCGCGGCGATGACGGCGGTGCAACGACAGACGCCGCAGGACCTGCTCGGGCGGGTCGCCGGCACCGCCAGCACCGTCCTGTTCGGCCCGATGGCGATAGGCATTCCACTGGGCGCCTGGTTCGTCGCCGTCGCGGACTACCGCCTGACCCTCGTCGCGGTGGCGATCCTGACCGTGATCGGTGGCCTGCTGCTGACGGGCCGTGCGTCCATCACCAGGACCGAAGGTGAAGGCGTGGCAGGCGGAGGCGCGACGCCGGACAGGGCGGGCACGCCGGAGAGCGGGGTGGCGGTCGAGGGCGGATCCCCCGCGCGGCGGGGGAGCGCCGAGGCCGGCGTTCGCGTGTCGGACGGCGACGCGCACGGCCCGGTGGAGGCCCGCGAGGTCGGCTGACCGCCCGGGGCGAGGGGGCGTCGCCTTCCTCGGTCCCGCCCGGACACCCACGCTCCTCGCCGACCACCCGCGTCGCCGGCTCTGCTCGTGATCGTCCTGCCCGGTACTTCGCCGGGTCGCCCCCGGCCCGTGTGGCGGGCCGCACCGGCCGACCACTGACTGTGCCCGGTCGGCGCGTGCCTTGCCGCGCGATACCCGGGCAGCCGGCGCCGCAGCCCGGCCTCGTGGCGAGGGCGCGGCCTGCGCGCTCGACTGCCCTCCACCGTGGACGGCCGGCTCGCGGTCGACGCCCGCGCCGACGACACCCGCGCCGTCGGATCCCGCCCCGACGGACCCTGGGCCGGCGTGACCGTGTCCCGCCGGCGGGACACGGCGGGCGTTTCCCGAAGCGTCGGAAACGGTACGGGCGATCCGGCGACCGGCCGACGAAGGTGAGCTGACAGGCCGGCCGAACAGAATCATCGGGACGCCGTACGGCAGCCGATGTCGAGACCCTGACGGAACTGATCGCGGGTCTCACGTACGGCCCGAATCGAGAGGGCCTGATCTTGACAAGTCCGACGCGGCCCGGAGTTCCGTATCCCACGCTGGGCAGCATTCTCGGTGACGAGGAAGTAAGGGCCGTCGCCGATGTGCTGTTGTCGCGCGAGCGGTTGTCGCAGGGCTCCTGGAGGCGCAGGTTCGAGGAAGCGTTCAAGACCTACACGGGTGCCGCGCACGCCCTCACGGTGACCAGTGGAACCGTCGCTCTCCGGCTGGCGATCCAACTCCTGGATCTGCGAGCGGGCGACGAGGTCGTGGTGACGCCGCAGACCTACCAGGCGACGGCGCAGCCGCTTCTCGACTACCCGGCGACGGTGCGCTTCTGCGACATCGATCCGAACTCGCTGAACGTGGACGTGAACAGGCTCGCGGAGTTGGTGAACCACCGCACGAAGGCGGTGATCATCGTTCACTACGGTGGCCTGCCGGCCGACATGGCCGCCATCCGGGAACTGTCAAAGCGCCACGACTTCGTCATCATCGAGGACTGCGCCCACGCACTCGGTGCCGAGTACCTCGGCGAACGGCCGGGCGTGCTCGGAGACATCGGTTGCTTCAGCTTCCACTCGACGAAGAACATCACCACCCTCGGCGAGGGCGGCATGCTGACGCTGGACCGCGACGACTGGGCCGAGCGCATCACCCGGCTGCGCAACAACGAATGCGACGCGGTGTACCGGCCGGCCGTACCGGACCTGCCAAAGGTGCCCCGCGCCATGTTCGACGGGCTGGCCCACAGCAGCGAGTGCGTCGGCGTACGCGCCGCCGGCACCAACGCGACGCTGAGCGAGCCGGCCGCCGCCGTCGGCCTGGTGCAACTCCGGAAGCTGGCCGCGCTCACCGAGGCGAGGCGACGCGTCGCGGCTCAGCTCGACGAGGCTCTCGCGGCCCATCCGGGTGTACGCCTCCAACTGGCTCCCGACGGCGTTCGACACTCGTACCACCTGTACACGATGTTCGTCCGGCCGGAGCAGGGGATCGTGCGGGACCGGGTCGTCGAGCGCCTGGTGCAGCTCGGGGTGGACGTGTGGCTGCGGTACTTCCCGGTGCATCTGCTACCCGAGTGGCGTAACCGGGGCAACGGGCTCGGCGACTGCCCGGTCGCCGAACGGTGCTGGTTCGAGGAGCAGATCAACCTGCCGTGCCACCCGGCCTTCGGCGATGTCGACGTGAAGACGATGGTCGCCGCGCTCGGCGACGCGCTGGACTACGGAACCCGTTCCTAGTGACGGTTGAGGGGAGCAGCTGATGGCGAACGCGGACAGGACCTTCGACGTCGCCGTGATCGGCGGTGGTGCCGTCGGGCTCGCGGCGGCGTGGCAGGCGAGCGCCGCGGGGTTGTCCGTGGTGCTCTTCGAGCGGGGACCGCTCTTCCACGACAACGGAAGCTCCGGCGGTGCCGAACGGCAGTGGCGTGTCCAGTACAGCGAGGAACCGTTGGCCCGCTTGGTGCTCGCGTCCGTTCCGATGTGGGACCGACTGGAACAGGCCATCGACCGTCCGCTCATCCATCGCACCGGCAGCCTGTGGTTCGGCGACATCGACCAGGACAGCAACGAGGGGCAGATCCGGGCGGCGGCGGACGTACTGGAACGACTGTCGCTCCGCTACGAGTGGCTCGGTGCCCGGGACATCGAGAAGCGGTACGGGTTCGCCGACCTGCCGGAGCACTACCAGGGTTTCCACCAGCCCGACGGCGGCGTGATCGACGTGCGGGGCACGCTCTGGGCGCTGTACACGCTGGCGGTGGCCAGCGGGGCCGAGATCCGACCCCAGGTCACCGTCCTGGGCCTGGAGCCCACCGCCGCCGACGTGGAGGTGGCCACCGTCGACGGCAGCGTCCGCGCCCGCGCCGTGGTCGTCGCCGCCGGTGCGGGCACCACACCGTTGCTGGAAGCGCTGGGTCTCCGGCTCGGGATGCGGACCTTCGAGATGCCGTCGGCCTACTTCCGGTTGCGGGACCCGTCGGTCGACTATCCGACGTGGTTCGCCTTCGAACCGACAACCGAGGCCGATGACGCGCTCTACTACGGGTTCGGTCGCAATCCGTGGGGTCGCCGGGACGTGGTCCGGGTCGCGCCCGACTCGGAGGCGCACCCCCTTCCGGACGCCGCGCAGGCCACCGGCGTGCCCCGGGACGACGACCTGCGCGGGCTCTCCGCGTGGGTGGCCCGGCACCTGCCGAACCTCGAGCCGACGCCCCTGCAGGCGTCGACATGCCTGGTCACCCTGCCCGAGGAGCATCATCAGGCGTTCCGTGTGGGCCGGGTCCCGGGCGCCGAACGAGTCGTCTACTGCACCTCGGGCTGGATCTTCAAGTTCGTCCCGATGCTGGGCCAGGTCTGTGTCGACCTGGCGCTGCGTGGCGCGGTGGCCCGTGACGTAGCCGACCTCCTGCCGGGCTCATGACGCTCTCCACGCGAGACCGCGAGCCGGAGCCCGTACCGCCGCTGGCGGGCCCCTGCGCCTCCGCGACCACGGCGTCCCTCGCCGCCGACGGCATCGCCGCGGCGTTCGCCCGGGTCGTCGCGTCCACTCCGGACGCGACGGCGGTGGTCAGCGCCGGCCGCAGGTTCTCCTACCGGGAGATCGACCGCCGGGCCGACGTGCTGGCCGACGGGCTGCCCGATCACGTCGGGGTGGAATCGGTGGTGGGCGTGTGCCTGCGCCCCGGCGTGGACCTGGTCGCGGCCGTCCTGGCCGTGGCCCGGCGTGGCGCCGCCTTCCTGTTGATGGACCCGGCCCACCCCCGGGCGCGCCTGGCCCACCTGGTGCGGGCGGCCGGCGCGCGCTGCGTGTTCGTACCCCGAGGGCTGTCCGACGCGCCCATCGGTGATTCGGTGCCGATCGTCGCCGCTGACGGCCCGTCGGCACCTGACCTGCCGGCACGGTCGCCGCAGCGGGTCCGGCCGGACAACCTCGGGTACGTCGTCTTCACCTCGGGATCGACGGGAGCGCCGAAACCGGTCGGGGTTGGCCAGGGCGCCCTGCTGAACCTCATCCGGTGGACGGCAGGGGAGTACCGGATGCGCCCGGACGATCGGCTGCTACCCACCCACGCGCCCGGGTTCGACGCGTCCGTGCGGGAGCTGCTGCTGCCGCTGCTGACCGGAGCCAGCCTCGTGCTCGGCGACGGCGACGAGCGATTCGAGCCGGCAAGGCTGCTGGACGTCGTCTCGGCCGAGGGCGTCACCCTGCTCGACGTCGTGCCGACCCTGCTGCGTCGGCTGCTGGACGAGCCGCAGGCGGGCACCCGGCTGGCCCCGGTACGCCTGATGACCTGCGGCGGTGAGGAACTGCCGGCGTCCACGGCACGGCGCCTGCGCACGGTGGCACCGTGGATCCGGCTGTACAACCAGTACGGCCCGAGCGAGGCCACCGTGGCGGCCACGTCCTGGTCGTGCGCCGACCAGGGCGACGACGAGAGGTTGCCGATCGGCACCGCGATCGCCGGGGCGCGGGCGTACGTGCTGGACCAGGACCTGCGACCTGTCGCCCAGGGCGTACCGGGCGAACTGGTCCTCGGCGGTCGAGGCGTGGCGCGCGGCTACCTCGGTGCTGCCGACTGGACCGCGGAGCGGTTCCTGCCGGACCCCTTCCACGGCGGGGCCGGGACGCGGATGTACCGCACCGGTGACCTGGTCCGGGCCCGTGACGACGGCAACCTGGTCTTCCTGGGCCGGCTCGACGACCAGGTGTCGGTGGGCGGCCACCGGATCGAGCCCGGCGAGGTGGCCGCGACGCTGCGCCGCTTCCCGGCGGTCACCGACGCCGCCGTGGTGCCCGTCCACGACGGGCCCGGCGCACCGTGCCTGGCCGCCTACGTGGTGCCTGCCGGCGACGGGGTGGACGAGAGCGCACTGCGTGGCTTCCTGGCCGAGCGGTTGCCGCCGTTCATGATGCCCCGTCACCTGTCGACGGTGGACCGGCTACCCGTGACCGACACCGGCAAGATCGACCGTGGCCGTCTGCCCGCCCCGGTCCCGCCGCGGGGCACACGACGCCCCGACACCGATACCGAGCGGGCGATCGCCGAGGTGGTCGGGGCCGTTCTGGAACTGTCCACCGTCGGTGCCGACGACGACGTGTTCGCCCTCGGAGCCGACTCGCTGGACGCCACCCGGATCGCCATGCAGGCCGGCGCCGTGCTCGGCGTGTACCTGGACGTGCACGACGTCTTCACCCACCGCAGCGTGGCCGCACTGGCGGAGGCCGCGGCGAGTGCGCCACCCGCTCGGGATCTGCCGGGCGACGAGGCGGACGTGGCGCCGGACGAACTCTCCCTCGCCCAGCGGCGGCTGTGGTTCCTCGACCAGCTGAACCCCGGCAACGTCGCCTACAACGTCTGCGTGGGCTACCACGTCAGCGGGGAACTGGACGTCACCGCCCTCACCGAGGCGCTGCGCGCGGTCGCCGTGCGGCACGAGTGCCTGCGCGGCACCATCGTCGCTCAGGACGGCAGTCCACGGGTCCGGCTGCTGCCGCCGGAACAGGTCATCGACCGGCTCACGGTCCGGCCCGTCGGCTCGCCGGCGGAGGCCGAGTCGGTCGCCCGCGCCGAGGCGGCCGAACCGTTCGACCTCGCGGCCGGACCGCTGATGCGGGCCACGGTGCTGCGGATCGGCCCGACCGAACACATGCTGCTGGTGGTCGTGCACCACCTGGTCTTCGACGGCTGGTCGCTGGGCCCGTTCGAGCGGCACCTGTCCGCCGCCTACCGTGACGCCCTGGTCGGGCGGCCCCACTTGCCCGCCGCGGGCCGGCAGTACCGGCACTTCGTGGCGTGGCAGCGGCGGCACCTGTCGGAGGAACGCATCAGCGACGTCGTCGGCTACTGGTCCCGCAGCCTGTCGGGGCTCGACCTCGTCCTGGAGATGCCGGGGGACCGCGCCCACCCGCCGATGCCCTCGTACCGGGCCGCAGCCGTTCCGGTGAACCTTCCGGCGTCCGTCGCGGCGGACCTGCGCCGGCTGGCCGACCAACGGCGGGCGACGCTGTTCATGGTGACCTTCGCCGTCTACCAGATGCTCATCGGTCGCTACACCGGGCGCGACGCGTTCGTCGTCGGCTGCCCGTCGGTCGGCCGGAGCGGGGCGGACTTCGAAGAGGTGGTCGGCTTCTTCGTGAATACGCTGCCGATGCGGGCCGACCTGTCCGGCGACCCCTCGTTCGCCGGTCTCGTGGAGCGGGTGCGGGAAACCGCGACGAGTGCCTACGCCCACCAGGACCTGCCGTTCGAGCGCCTGGCCGAGCATCTCGCGCCGGCCCGCGACCTGAACCGGAACCCGGTGGTGCAGATCTGGTTCGACCTGTTCACCGCACCGGACTCGTTGGACCTGCCCGGCGCGACGACTCGCTGGCATCCGCCGGCCACCTTCGCGACCAGGTTCGACCTGGAGTTGCACCTGTCCGAGAGCCCGTCGGGGGCGCTCAGCGGAGAACTGGTCTACGCCACCGACCTGTACGAGCGCGAGACCGTCGAGCAGTACGCGCGACACTTCGAAAGCCTTGCCCGCCTGGTCGCGGCACGCCCGGACGTCCCGCTGTCCGAGGTCGACATGCTGCTCGACGAGGAACGCGACCGGATCCTGCGGCGCTGGACCGACACGGTCGCGCCGTACCGGGCCGACCGTACGGTCCCGACGCTCTTCGAGGAGCAGGTCGCCCGTACGCCCGACGAGGTGGCGCTGGTCTCCGACGGCGTCCGGTTGTCGTTCGCCGAGTTGAACCGCCGCGCGAACCGTCTGGCCCACCACCTGCGCGGGCGCGGCGTCCGGCGCGGCCAGGTCGTCGGGTTGTTCCTGCCGCCGGGACTGGACGCCGTCGTCAGCCTGCTGGCGGTCGTCAAGGCGGGCGCCGGGTACCTGCCCGTCGACGTGGACAGCCCGGGCGAGCGGGTCGCCTTCATGCTCGCCGACGCCGGCGCGAAAGTCGTGCTCACCCTCACCGCCCGGGCACCCGACCTGCCGCTGTCCGACCTCGACGACGTGGTGCGCGTGGACGCCGACTCGGCCGCCATCGCCGGTTGTGCCGCCACCGACCCGACCCGGACCGCCGGCCCGGACGACCTGCTGTACGTCATCTACACCTCCGGCTCCACGGGGCGTCCCAAGGGGGTGGTGATGACCCACCGGCCCCTGCTCAACCTGCTCGACTGGCAGCTACGCCGGGCCGAGGCGGCCGGACCGACGCTGCAGTTCTCCGCCCTGCACTTCGACATCTCGTTCCAGGAGATGTTCTCGAGCTGGCTCTGCGGCCGGCAGGTCGTCCTGCTCGACCGGGACCAACGGCGCGATCCGGAGCAGCTTCTCTCGGTGATGACGGCGAACGGCGTGCGGCGGCTGTTCTGCACCCCGCTGGTGCTGGAACAGATCGCGCAGGCGGCTGCCGGCGGCACCGACCTGCCGCCGCTCGCACAGATCGCCACCGCCGGTGAACAACTGCACCTGACCGCCGAGGTGCGTGACCTGCTGCGCCGCCTGCCCGGCGTCGTCCTCGACAACCAGTACGGGCCGACGGAGGCGCACGTCGTCACCGCCGAGATGCTCTCGGGCGACCCGCAGGACTGGCCGGTGTTCCCACTGGTCGGTAGCGCGATCGCGAACACCCGCATCTACCTGCTCGACGAGCGGATGCGGCCGGTGCCGCCACGGGCCGCGGGTGAGGTGTACGTCGGCGGCACCTGCCTCGCCCGTGGCTACATCGGCCGTCCGGACCTCACTGCGGACCGGTTCGTGCCGGATCCGTTCGACGTCGAACCGGGAGCTCGCCTCTACCGCACCGGTGATCTCGCCCGCTGGACCCTGGACGGCCGGATCGAGTTCCTCGGCCGGACCGACCACCAGGTCAAGGTACGCGGATACCGCATCGAGCCGGGCGAGATCGAGGTGAGCCTCACCGGCCATCCGGATGTCGCGGAGGCCGCGGTGCTGGCGGTGGGCCACGGGGCGAGCCGGAGCCTGGTGGCCTACCTGGTGCCCCGCCGGGACGGCGCGCCCGACCCGGGGGATCTGCGCGGGTTCCTGCTCGCGCGGCTGCCGAGCTACATGATCCCCTCGGCGTTCGTCACCGTGCCGGCGCTGCCGCTGACCGCCGCCGGCAAGCTCGACCGCGTCGGACTGGCCGCGCTCGACGGCCACCGGGGTGACGCCGAGCGGGATTCGGCGATCCTGCAACCACACGAACGGATCATCGCGGACATCTGGGCGAGACATCTGTCCGGGCGGATCGGCCTCGACGAGGACTTCTTCGGTCTGGGCGGTCACTCGTTGATGGCCACCAGCGTGGTCCACGAGATCCGGACCGCCTTCGACATCGCACTGCCGCTACGGGCGATCTTCGAGAACCGGACCGTCCGCGAGTTGGCCGCGACGGTGGCGGCGGCCGTGGTGGCACAGATCGAGGCCATGACAGACGACGACGTCGCCGCCGCCGTTCACGACGCCACGCCGCACGGCGTGGGGAACGTGCCGGCGGGACATGGGAGGGAGCCGGGAGATGCGGGTAATTGACGGTGCGACGGTGCGATCCATGCTGTCGCCTCAGGACCTGGTGCAAGCGATGGGCGAGGCGCTGGCCGATTTCAGCACCGGTCGCGTCCCGCAACACCCACGGGTGACCGTGGAGTCGACGACCAGCCCGGGACGGGTACTCATCATGCCGTCGGCCAGCGCCGACGCGGGGATGGGCCTGAAGGTGCTGTCCATGTTCGACCGCAGCGCCGAACGCGGTCTCCCGCACGTGCAGGGCGTGCTGATCCTCCTGGATCCGACATACGGGGAGCCGCTCGCGGTCATCGACGGAGTCGCGCTGACCGAGATCCGGACGGCCGCGGTGACCGCCCGCGCCACCGCGCTGCTGGCCCGGCCCGACGCGTCGCGTCTGGCCGTCATCGGCGCCGGCGTGCAGGGCCGGGCGCATCTGGTCGCCCTCGCCGGCCTGCGGGACTGGTCACGGATCACCGTGTCCAGCCGGACCGTCGCACGCGCCGAGCAACTCGTCGGGTGGGCACGGCGACAGGGTCTGCCGGCGGAGCTGAGCGAGGATCCGGACGCGGCCGTCAAGGACGCCGACGTGATCTGCACGACGACCTCCTCGGCCGGCCCGGTCGTCGCGGACAGCAGCATCGCCCCCGAGGGCGTGCACATCAACGGCGTGGGGGCGTTCGGGGCGACCTGTCGGGAACTGCCGACCGCCCTGGTGCGCCGCGCCGAGGTCTACGTGGACAGCCGCGATGCGGCCCTGCGTGAGGCCGGCGACGTGCTGGTGCCGATCGCCGAGGGCGCTCTCGACGCCAGCCACATCCAGGCCGAAATCGGCGAGGTGATCGCCGGGCGGCACCCGGGCCGTACCGATCCCCGCGCCACCACCCTGTTCAAGTCGCTCGGTCTGGCC
Organism: Micromonospora sp. M71_S20; assembly: GCF_003664255.1. Classification (NCBI taxonomy): domain Bacteria; kingdom Bacillati; phylum Actinomycetota; class Actinomycetes; order Micromonosporales; family Micromonosporaceae; genus Micromonospora; species Micromonospora sp. M71_S20. Next base: position 3,932,456 of record NZ_RCCV01000001.1, read on the forward strand.
GTGGAGGATCTCGTAGCCGCCCGCCTCGTGTACGAGCGGGCGGTCGAACGCGACGCCGGTGTCGTGGTGGGTGCGAGTTGACCGCCGCGACGCGCGACCCGGCGTCGAACGGCCAGCCCGATGACCGGGACCGGCGGGAGGAGCGGGCGTTCCGGCCTGTCGGCCGGGTCACGGGCGACCGCCCGCAGATGTTCTGCCTCCCGTACGCCGGCGGGTCGGCGAACGGCTACGACAGTTGGCTGCCGCTGCTTTCCCGCGCGCTGGACGTCTGGGCCGCCGAGCTTCCCGGCCGGGGCACCCGGTTCCACCTGCCTGCCGCCCGGGACGTCGGCGAACTCACCGGCCAGCTCGTCGACGAGATCGAGCCCCTGCTGACCGACCAGGTCGTGCTGTTCGGACACAGCATGGGCGCCGTCCTCGCGCTGGAACTGGCCCTCCGCCTACAGGCCCGCGGGGCACCGCTGTCGTGCCTGGTCGTCTCGGGCCAACCCGCCCCGGCGTGGCCGCGCGAGAACCGCCTGCACCTGCTCGACGACGCGCAGCTGACCGTCGCGATGAAGGCGATGGGCGGCACGCCGCCCGAGGTGTTCGACTCCGCCGAACTGCTGGAGCTGATGCTGCCGATCCTGCGCGCGGACCTCCGCATGGTCGAGAACCACCGCTTCACGCCGGGGGCGGTCGTCCGGTGCCCCCTTGTCGCGTACGGCTCGGTCGACGACCCAGACGCGACCGAGCCCGCGATCGCGGGCTGGGCGGACGTCACCGAAGGCACGTTCGAGTCACGCATGTTCCCCGGGGACCACTTCTACTTCCAGCAGCACCCCCAGGCGGTCGCCGTCGATCTCACCCGGCGCCTGCTACGTCACCTGTCCACCCCCGACGGGGCGATCTCGGGAGGATCCCAGTGAGTCAGACCGACCAGGCGTCGACGACCCGGTACCGGGTCGTGGTCAACCACGAGGAGCAGTACTCCATCTGGCCGCAGGAGCGGGAGAACCCGCTCGGCTGGGACGACGCGGGGTTCGCCGGAACCAAGGAGGACTGTCTGGCCCACATCCGCGAGGTCTGGACCGACATCACGCCGCTGAGCGTACGCAACGCGCTGGGCAGCGACGAGACGACCTGAGGACGGACATGGCACTGGTCAGGTACGACCGGCAGATCGACGAGGTGACCGAGAAGTTCCTGGCGGACGCCCGGCGTTCGACGTGGGACCCCAAGGCCACCGCTCGGGCTGCCCTGGAGAAGATCCGCCCCACCGACCCGCTGCTGGAGCTGACCTGGAACCTGGCCAGCGGGAGCGTCTACGCCGAACAACTGGGCCTGGAGGCGGCGAGCGTCATCGTGACCGAGAGCCCGGACGCCACCGCCAAGCTCATCGGTGCCACCGCCGTGGGCGACGAGGGACGACACAGCGCCGTCTTCGCCTACTACGCCGAGAGGATCGGTGGCGCGGTGGCGCCTCCGCCCGAACCCATCGACGCGCTGTCGCGCGGCCTGATGGCCATGGCGCATCCTGCTGACCGGGCGCTGGCGCACATGCTCCTCGAGGGCTTCGCTGCCGACGAGTTCCTGTGGTTCGTCCGCGGTCTGCGCTCGACCGGGCTCGCGGACGTCTACCGGCTCGTACGCCGGGACGAGTCGCGACACGTCGGCCTCGGGATGAACTACCTGACGCGCGGGGTGGGCGCGCGGCTGCTGTGCGCGACGTCCGCGGAGGATCTGTTGCGCAGCGAGGAGTTCGTCGTGCGCTACAGCGATCTCAACTCGATCGAGACCCTGGTCCGCCAGCTCAACGCGGGCGTGCGCCCCGGGCGCGTCGCGAGTTGGATGCGCCGCCGCCACCAGAAGCGAATGTCGATCATTTTCGCCGCCCGCCCGGATGGGCCGGAACTACAGGCGTACCGCCGCAACCATCCGGTGTGGGCCGTCCAGTGACGGCGGAGACCTCGGGAGATTCCATGATCCGTAGTGCAGGGGACCTGTCCACCGACCGCGCCGAACTGCTGCGACGCCGACTCAACGGGATGGCGAGCGCGCCGGACGCCGACGAACAGGGCATCCGGCTGGAGCCGGTGGCGCGGGGCGAGCGGTGGGTGCCGTCGTTCGGGCAGCGGCGGCTGTGGTTCATGGACCAGTTGCAGCCCGGGATCCTCGCCTACAACATGTCGGACATCGCCTACCGGATTCGTGGTCGGTTGGCGGTGGGGGTGTTGGCGCGGGCGTTGGATGTGGTGGTGCAGCGGCATGAGGCGTTGCGGTGTTGTTTTGAGGTGGTGGATGGGGAGCCGTTTGTGCGGTTTGGTGCGGTGGCGGGGTTGCGGGTGGTGGATCTGCGGGGGGTGGGGGATCGGTTTGAGCGGTTGGGGGTGTTGGCGCGGGAGCAGGCGGAGGGTGTTTTTGATTTGGATGGTGGCCCGCTGTACCGGGTGATGTTGGTGCGGTTGGATGATGAGGATCAGGTGTTGTTGGCGACTTTCCATCATAGTGTTTTTGATGGTTGGTCGATTGGGGTTTTTCAGCGGGAGTTGTCGGCGGCGTATTCGGCGTTGTTGGTTGGTGGGCGGCCGGAGTTGCCGGAGTTGGTGGTGCAGTACGGCGATTATGCGGTGTGGCAGCGGGAGCGGATGACGCAGCCGGTGGTGCGGCGGCAGTTGGCGTATTGGCGGGAGCGGTTGGCGGGTGTGCCGGAGGCGGTGCAGTTGCCGGTGGATCGGCCGCGTCCGGCGGTGCCGTCGTATCGGGGTGGGGTGGTCGAGTTTCGGGTGGATGCCCCGGTGGTGGCGGGGTTGCGGGAGTTGGCCGCGGGTGTCGGGGCGACGTTGTTCATGGTGGGGTTGGCGGCGTTTCAGGTGTTGTTGGCGCGTTACAGCGGTGTGCCGGATGTGGTGGTGGGTGTGCCGGCGGCGGGGCGGGTGTCGGCGCGGTTGGAGTCGTTGGTCGGGTTTTTTGTCAATTCGTTGGTGATGCGGTCGGACTTGTCGGACGATCCGAGTTTCGTGGAGTTGTTGGGTCGGGTTCGGGAGACGGTTCTGGACGCGTTTGCCAATCAGGACGTGCCGTTCGATCGGTTGGTGGAGGAGTTGGCGCCGACGCGCGACCTCAGCCGCAACCCCCTCGTACAGACCTGGTTCGACCTCTTCTCGCCCGGTGACAGCCTGCCCTTGGAGGGCCTGCAGGTCGAACCCTTCCGAGTCGACTCCGTGACGACGCGGTTCGATGTGGAGTTGCATTGTGTGGGTGGTGTGGATGGGTGGGATTGTCAGCTGATCTATGCGCGGGATCTGTTTGACGAGGCGAGTATGCGTCGGTTCGCGGGGCACTATCGGCGGTTGTTGGAGTCGGTGGCTGTTGATGCGGGTCAGCGGTGTTCGGGGCTTGCGGTGGTGCCGGATGACGAGTTGGCGCAGGTGTTGGTGCAGTGGAATGCCACGGGTGTGGACCGGGCCGGTGGGCAGACGTTGGTGCGGCGTTTCGCGCAGCAGGTGGCGAGGTCCGCGCAGGCGCCGGCGGTGGTCAGTGGTGGGCAGCGGCTGAGCTACGCCGAGTTGGACGCGCGGGCTGACCGGGTCGCCGGGTTGTTGTCGCGTCGTGGGGTGGGTGTCGAGCAGGTGGTCGGGGTGTGTCTGCCGCGTGGGGTGGACCTGGTGGTGGCGGTGTTGGGGGTGCTGAAGGCGGGGGCGGCGTATCTGCCGTTGGATCCGCAGCAGCCGGCCGAGCGTAGTGCCTACATGCTCGACAACGCCGGCGCCCGGCTGGTGCTGACCGATGCCGCACGGGCTGCGGGGTTGCCCGCCGGCGTGGAGGCGGTCGATGTCGGCGCGCTACCGGAGCCGGAGTCCGGGGCCGACGCCCGGCCGGTGCCGGTGTCGCCGGCCTCACTGGACAACCTGGCCTACGTCATCTACACCTCCGGCTCCACCGGACAACCCAAGGGCGTGGCGATGTCGCACCGGCCGTTGGCGAACCTCATCGACTGGCAGTTGCGGCGCAGCCAGGTCGTCGGACCGGTACTCCAGTTCTCGTCGATCTTCTTCGACATCTCGTTCCAGGAGATGTTCACCGCCTGGCTGGGCGGCAGCTACGTGGTACTCGTGACCGACGAGCAGCGGCGCGACCCGGAACAACTGCTCGACGTGCTCGCGGCCGAACAGGTGCGGCGGCTGCACTGCCCGCCCGCGGTGCTGGCACAGATCGCGCTCGCGGCGCGGCGTACCGGCCGTCGGCTGTCGCTCGGGGAGGTCGTACCCGCAGGCGAACAACTCCAGATCACCGCGGAGATCCGCGAGCTGGCGACCGCCGGGGACGGCGTCGTGATCGACAACCAGTACGGCCCCACCGAGGCCCATGTGATCACCGCCGGCCGGCTGACCGGTGACCCGGCCGGCTGGCCGGAGTTCCCGGGCATCGGCAAGCCGATCGCCAACACCCGGATCTACCTGCTCGACCAGCAACTCCGGCCGGTTCCACCCGGGGCCGTGGGCGAGATCTACGTAACCGGAGACTGTCTGGCCCGGGGGTACGTGGGCCGTGCCGACCTGACCGCCGAACGGTTCGTGCCCGACCCGTTCGCCACGACCGCCGGGCAACGCCTCTACCGCACCGGGGACCTCGCCCGCTGGCGCCACGACGGCAACCTGGAGTTCCTGGGTCGCGCCGACCGCCAGATCAAGATCCGTGGATACCGCGTCGAACCCGGCGAGATCGAAGCCGCCCTGCTCCGTCATCCGGACGTCGCCGAAGCCCTCGTCGTCGCCGACCAGGGCCGCACCGGTGACACCCGGTTGCTCGCGTACGCCGTCCCCGCGGGGCAGGCCCTGCCACCCGGCTCGGCACTGCGCGCCTTCCTGCGTGCCTCGCTGCCGGAGTACATGGTGCCGGCGCAGGTCGTCGCGCTGCCGTCCCTGCCACTCACGGCGACCGGCAAGGTCGACCACACGAGCCTGCCGAATCCGGCCGACGCGCCGGTCGACGAGGCTGCGGACCGGGTCGCACCCCGCACGGCCGAGGAGGCGACGATCGCGACCATCTGGGCGGAGACCCTCGGCGTACCGGCCGTCGGCGTCGACGACGACTTCTTCGAACTCGGTGGCCACTCGCTGCTGGCGACGCAGGTCGTGGCACGGGTCCGGGGCGCGCTGGGGATCGAGCTGCCGTTGCGGGCGATCTTCGAGAACCGGACCGTGGCCACGCTCGCCCTTGCCGTCGCCGATCGACCGACCGGCACCGACGAGGTGCGGCTGGAGCCGGTGGTGCGGGGCGAGCGGTGGGTGCCGTCGTTCGGGCAGCGGCGGTTGTGGTTCATGGACCAGTTGCAGCCCGGGCTGATCGCCTACAACCTTCCGCTGGCGTACCGGATTCGTGGTCGGTTGGCGGTGGGGGTGTTGGCGCGGGCGTTGGATGTGGTGGTGCAGCGGCATGAGGCGTTGCGGTGTTGTTTTGAGGTGGTGGATGGGGAGCCGTTTGTGCGGTTTGGTGCGGTGGCGGGGTTGCGGGTGGTGGATCTGCGGGGGGTGGGGGATCGGTTTGAGCGGTTGGGGGTGTTGGCGCGGGAGCAGGCGGAGGGTGTTTTTGATTTGGATGGTGGCCCGCTGTACCGGGTGATGTTGGTGCGGTTGGATGATGAGGATCAGGTGTTGTTGGCGACTTTCCATCATAGTGTTTTTGATGGTTGGTCGATTGGGGTTTTTCAGCGGGAGTTGTCGGCGGCGTATTCGGCGTTGTTGGTTGGTGGGCGGCCGGAGTTGCCGGAGTTGGTGGTGCAGTACGGCGATTATGCGGTGTGGCAGCGGGAGCGGATGACGCAGCCGGTGGTGCGGCGGCAGTTGGCGTATTGGCGGGAGCGGTTGGCGGGTGTGCCGGAGGCGGTGCAGTTGCCGGTGGATCGGCCGCGTCCGGCGGTGCCGTCGTATCGGGGTGGGGTGGTCGAGTTTCGGGTGGATGCCCCGGTGGTGGCGGGGTTGCGGGAGTTGGCCGCGGGTGTCGGGGCGACGTTGTTCATGGTGGGGTTGGCGGCGTTTCAGGTGTTGTTGGCGCGTTACAGCGGTGTGCCGGATGTGGTGGTGGGTGTGCCGGCGGCGGGGCGGGTGTCGGCGCGGTTGGAGTCGTTGGTCGGGTTTTTTGTCAATTCGTTGGTGATGCGGTCGGACTTGTCGGACGATCCGAGTTTCGTGGAGTTGTTGGGTCGGGTTCGGGAGACGGTTCTGGACGCGTTTGCCAATCAGGACGTGCCGTTCGACCGGTTGGTGGAGGAGTTGGCGCCGACGCGCGACCTCAGCCGCAACCCCCTCGTGCAGGTCTTCTTCCAACTGTTCCAGACCGAGGAGCGACTGGTCCGTCTGGAGCTCGACGGCACGCGGGTCACCGCCGCCCCCGAGGAGTCGGTGACGACGCGGTTCGATGTGGAGTTGCATTGTGTGGGTGGTGTGGATGGGTGGGATTGTCAGCTGATCTATGCGCGGGATCTGTTTGACGAGGCGAGTATGCGTCGGTTCGCGGGGCACTATCGGCGGTTGTTGGAGTCGGTGGCTGTTGATGCGGGTCAGCGGTGTTCGGGGCTTGCGGTGGTGCCGGATGACGAGTTGGCGCAGGTGTTGGTGCAGTGGAATGCCACGGGTGTGGACCGGGCCGGTGGGCAGACGTTGGTGCGGCGTTTCGCGCAGCAGGTGGCGAGGTCCGCGCAGGCGCCGGCGGTGGTCAGTGGTGGGCAGCGGCTGAGCTACGCCGAGTTGGACGCGCGGGCTGACCGGGTCGCCGGGTTGTTGTCGCGTCGTGGGGTGGGCGTGGAGCAGGTGGTCGGGGTGTGTCTGCCGCGTGGGGTGGACCTGGTGGTGGCGGTGTTGGGGGTGCTGAAGGCGGGGGCGGCGTATCTGCCGTTGGATCCGCAGCAGCCGGCCGACCGTAGTGCCTACATGCTCGACAACGCCGGCGCCCGGCTGGTGCTGACCGATGCCGCACGGGCTGTGGGGTTGCCCGCCGGCGTGGAGGCGGTCGATGTCGGCGCGCTACCGGAGCCGGAGTCCGGGGCCGACGCCCGGCCGGTGCCGGTGTCGCCGGCCTCACTGGACAACCTGGCCTACGTCATCTACACCTCCGGCTCCACCGGACAACCCAAGGGCGTGGCGGTCACCGTCGGCTCGTTGCTGAATCTCGTCGACTGGCATGTCGAGCGGTACCGGCTCGACGGCCGCGACGTGGTCAGCCAGGTCGCCAACCCCTCGTTCGACGCCGCGTGCTGGGAGATCTGGACCGCGTTGCTCTCGGGCGCCCGGATGGTGGTCCCGGACCCGGGCGTGGAGACCTCCGCCGAGCTGCTGACCGAGCACTTCCAGCTCGCGCAGACGACCGTGGCGTTCGTTCCCACCCCGATGGCGCAACTGTTGCTGCGCAGAGGGCTCCCGACCACCCGGCTGCGGTACCTGCTCACCGGTGGCGACACGCTGACCCTGCCGGGCCCGGCCCAGCCGGACTCCGGCACGAGGTTCACGATCTGCAACCACTACGGTCCCACCGAGAACACGGTGGTCGCCACCGCCTGTGCCGTGGAGCCGGGGCAGGTGCGACCGCCGATCGGCCGCCCCCTGCCGAACGTGACCGCGTACCTGCTCGACGAGCAGGGCACGCCGGTCGGAGTGGGTATGCCCGGTGAGCTGTACCTCGGCGGCACCGCAGTGGCCCGGGGGTACGTGGGCCGCGCCGACCTGACCGCCGAACGGTTCGTGCCCGACCCGTTCGCCACCGCCGCCGGGCAACGCCTCTACCGCACCGGGGACCTCGCCCGCTGGCGCCACGACGGCAACCTGGAGTTCCTGGGCCGCGCCGACCGCCAGATCAAGATCCGCGGATACCGCGTCGAACCCGGCGAGATCGAAGCCGCCCTGCTCGCCAACAGCCGCCTGCGCGAGGCGGCCGTGCGGGCCGTCGACGGCCCGGGCGGTGACCCGATCCTCGCGGCCTACGTGGTGGCCAGGGGCATGCTGGCACCCTCGGCGGCGGAGATGCGTGCCGACCTCGCCGAGCGGGTCCCCGAGTACATGGTCCCCTCGGTCTTCGTGGTGCTGCCGGAACTGCCGCGTCTGCCTTCCGGGAAGACCGACGTCGGTCGGCTTCCGGTGGCGACGCCCGACAGTGACGGCTTCGTGGCCCCGCGCAACGAGCTCGAAGCGGCGATAGCCGAGGTGTGGGCCCGCATCCTGCACCTGGATCAGGTCGGTGTGACGGACGACTTCTTCGGGCTGGGCGGTCACTCCTTGCTCTCCACCCAGGTCGTTGCCGAACTGCGTCGTACGTTCGGGCTGGATCTGCCGCTTCGGGCGATCTTCGACCACCGCACGGTGGCGGCGATGGCCACCTTCATCGAACGTCACCGAACGGAGAAGCCATGAACACGGCTGCGGACACCGCAGCGGCGCCCTTCCTCGACGTCGTCGGGGTGGGCTTCGGGCCGTCGAACCTGGCGCTCGCCGTCGCCCTACGAAGCCACAACGACGCCGTCGCCATGCGGAGCGGGGCCGGGACGACGCCCCAGGACGGTCGACTGACCTTCGCCTTCGTCGAGAAGCAGCCACGCTTCGGGTGGCACCGCGGCATGCTGATCGACGGAGCGACGTTGCAGGTGTCGTTCCTCAAGGACCTCGCGACGCTGCGGGACCCGGCCAGTCCGTTCACCTTCCTCAAGTACCTGCACGAGAAGGGGCGGCTGCCGAGCTTCATCAACCACAAGGCGCTGTTCCCCTCGCGTGTCGAGTTCAACGACTACCTCACCTGGGCCGCAGCGGCGTTCGAGGACGTCGTCCAGTACGGCACCGAGGTCGTCGAGGTCCGTCCGGTGGTGGTCGACGGGCGCGTCGCCCACCTGGACGTGGTGGCCCAGGCAGGAGGCAGGACCACGGTGTCCCGCACCCGCAACCTGGTCCTCGCCTGTGGCCTGGTCCCCGCGACGCCGCCCGGTGTCACCCTGTCGGACCGCGTCTGGCACAGCTACGAGTTGCTGGATCGCGCCGACCGACTCGACGAGGCCGCGCCGCTGACCATGACCGTGGTCGGTGCCGGACAGAGCGCCGCCGAGGTGACGGAGTACCTGCACCGACGGTTCCGGGCGGCGACGGTGTACTCGGTGTTCTCCCGCTTCGGATACAGCCCGGCCGACGACAGCCCGTTCGTCAACGGCATCTTCGACCCGGCGGCGGTGGACCTGTTCTTCCACTCGCCACCCGCGGTCAAGAAGATGCTGCTGGACTACCACGCGAACACCAACTACTCGGCTGTCGACGCCGACCTCATCGCCGAGCTGTACCGGCGCGTGTACGACGAGAGCGTGCGCGGACCGCGGCGCCTGCACATGGTGAACTCCTCCCGGGTGCAGAACGTCGAGCCCGACCCGGCGGGGCTGCGGGTCACCGTCGAGCACCTGCCGACCGGGCAGGTACGGCGGTTCGGCTCGGACGTCGTCGTCTACGCCACCGGATACCGGCCGGCCGACCCGATCCCGATGCTCGGCGACTTCGTCCAGTACTGCAAATTGGACGACAGGGGTGCCCTGTGTTTCGAGCGCGACTATCGTGTGGTCACGACCGGCGGCGTCGACTGCGCCGTCTATCTGCAGGGCGGCACCGAGGAGACGCACGGGATCTCCTCCTCGCTGCTGTCGAACACCGCGGTCCGGGCCGGTGAGATCACCAGGTCGATCGCAGCCGGATACGGGGACAGGATCCCCGGCGCGCGGACCCTGATGCCGTGACCTGTACCGGGAGGACCGGTTCATGCCGAGGAACGACGTCACCTTCGGTCTTCTGGGCGCCCTGCAGGTGCGGGCCGGCGGGCTGCCCCTCGATGTGCGGGGCACCGTCGTCAACCACCTGCTCGGCGCCCTGCTGATCCACGCGAACGCCTGGGTGAGCCACAGCCGGCTGGCGTCGTTGACCTGGGGCGAGGCCGACGCGAGCCGCAACGCCCTGCACTGCGCGGTGGCGCGGCTGCGCCGGATGCTCGGCGACGCCGGCGGCCGGGACGCCGGTATCGAGCACTCCGGGGCCGGGTACCGCATCATCGTCGAACCGGACCGGCTCGACGCGGCGCGCTTCTCGGCGCTGGCTCGCCTGGCGGACGAGGCTGACAAGCCGGACACCCGGTTCGAGGCGCTGCTGCGCGCGCTGCGGACCTGGCGCGGACCGGTCCTCGCGGAGTCCTCGGAATGGTTGCGGATGGACCCCGCCGTGCTGGCCTTGGAGCGCGACCGGCTGGAGCGCACCTACGAGTTGGGTGACCTGGCGCTGAGGCTGGACCGGGCGAGCCTGGCGCTGCCGCTGGTGGAACAGCTCGCCGCCCACCTGCCGTTCGACGAGCCGCTGCACGCCAGGTTGTTGACGTTGATGGCGGCCGTCGGGCGGCGGGCGGAGGCGCTGCGGGCCTACGGGCGGGTGCGCCGGCGACTCGCCGACGAACTGGGCGTAGATCCGTCCGACGTGCTGCGTGAGGCGCACCTGGCGCTGCTGAACGCGCAGACTCGTACGGCCGCGCCGGCCGCGGGGACGGCGGACGGCCGGTCCGGCCAACGCATCGACCCCCAGGTGCGGGGCCTCGCCGTCGGCCGGCCCTATGCCGACGACGCGCGCTCCGGACGCCGGCCCCGGACCGCCCCCGACCACGCGCGGTCCGAGCCCGACGAGGCGCGGCTGCCGGGGGCCGGAGCACTCGCCCTGCCGTTCGCGGACGCGGGCAGGGCGCTGCCGCTGGACCGGATCGCGGACGCGGTGCTCGGGCGGCGGTGACGGCGGCCCCTCATGGGCCGGCCGGGGGCGCCCGGTGCCGTCGGGCGGGACCCTACGGTGCCTCGGGCGCGTGGGACGCGCGCGTCTGCGGACGCGACGGTGCGGCTCCCTGCGCGTCGAAGAGCACCGTGATCTCGCGGGGGCTGCGCAGCTCGGGCCCCAGCACCCACGCCGTGTTCCCGGCCGGTGCGGCGAGCCGCAGCGAGGGCAGCCGATCGAAGAGCACGCGCAGGCAGATCTCGCCCTCCAACCTGGCCAGAGGCGCGCCCACACAGAGGTGGATGCCGTGCCCGAAGGCCAGGTGCGAGGGACGCCCGGCATCGGGGTGGAACAGCGCGGCGTCGGCGAAACGCGCCGGATCCCGGTTGGCGGCGGCGAGCGAGACGATCACCTTGTCGCCCTTGGCGATGCGTACGCCCCCGAGCTCCAGGTCGGTCAGCGCGTAGCGGCCGACGGAGGTCTGCACCGGTGCGTCGTAGCGCAGTGACTCCTCCACGACGAGCCGCCAGTTCGTCTCCCGGGCGCGGAGCCTGACCAGGTGTGACGGATCCTCGAGGAGTCGCAGCACCGCGGCGGCGATCATGGGACCGGTACTCACCTGCCCGGCGCCGAGTATCACGTAGAGCATGCCTTCGAGTTCGGCCTCGCTGTGGATCTCATTGCGGTCGAAGCCGTCGATCATGACCGTGGCGAGGTCGTCGCCGCGGTGCCGGCGCTTGTAGGCGATGAGTTGCCGGACGTAGCCCATCAACTCGTCCGTCGCCGGTGTCGGACGTCCCCGGCGCTGCTGTTCGTGGTACCCGGCGACGAGGAAGCGGTCGATGCACCGGCTGGCGGACATCCGCTCCGACTCCGGGATGCCGAGGAGCTCGTGCACCACCGCCCACGGGATCGGCCACGCGTACTCGGCGACGAGGTCGGCGGTGCCGCGTGCGGCGAACGCGTCGATGAGCGAGGAGCACACCTCCGTGATGCGGGGGCGGAGCCGCGCGACCGCACCGCGGCTCAGGACGGGGCTCACCAGCTTGCGGAGCCGGGTGTGCTGCGGCGGGTCCTTGCCGAGCAGATCGCCCTCGTCCTCGTCCTCACCCTCGGTGGCGGTAGCCGAGTTGCGCCGTTCGTTGCTCAGCCGTGGATCGGCCAGGCAGGCCCGTGCGTGCTCGTACGAGGTCACGAACCAGGCGGTGCCCTCACCGTCCGGCCCGACCACCGGGCCCACCGGCATGGTGGACCGCATCCAGTCGAAGTGCCGGTACGGGTCCGGGTCGCCCCGGCCTTCGCGGCTGACGAACTCCGGCAACTCCACGTGCGCCATGCTGGCCGCCTTCCACACCGACGAGAGCAAGCGTTCCGTCTGCATCCTGGCAACGGAGCCTGTCGGGGCGCTGTCCGCGCGCTGTCCGGCTCGAGCGGTGCGGTCCGGTCCCACCCAGGCCCGCCGGCGTGTCCGCGCGGCCCGACGTGGGACGCCGACGGCGGATTGAAAGCCCCGTGACATACCGGATCACGAGAATCGCGACAGTCGCTGACCGCCGGGACGTCCCGGTGAGGCGTCGGCATCAGCCGGGGACGTGCCAGCGGCTGGCCGGGTGGCCGCGGGTCCAGGGCCACGCTGCCCGGCATCCGCGCCGGAACGTCGGCAGGAACTTCGATCGGAGGGTCATGACCGATCCCACTCGTACCGAACACCGTCGCGCGCCGCTCTCCTACGCCCAGCGTCGACTCTGGTTCATCGACCGCCTACTTCCCGGACGCACGGCGTACAACATCCCGTTCGGGTACCGGATCCGGGGCCGGCTCGACCGCGACGCCCTGGGGCGGGCCGTGAAGCATGTCGTCGACCGGCACGAGGTCCTACGCACCCGTATCGAGACGGTCGACGGTGAGCCGTACCAGGTGATCACCGCGGGCGGCGGCGAGTTGCGGCTCATCGACCTCCGCGACGCGGACGATCCGGAGGCGTCGGCGCGGTGGTTGGCGGCCGCCGAGGTGGACACGCCCTTCAGCCTGAGCGCCGGGCCGCTGTTCCGGGTCGCGCTGCTTCGCCTCGCCGACGAGGATCATGTCCTGCTGTGCACCGCCCACCACGCCGTGTTCGACGGCTGGTCCCTGGTGGTGCTCACGGAGGAGCTGACAGCGGCGTACCGGGCGTACTCGCGGGGGTCTTCGCCGCCACCGGAGAAGCCGCCGGTCCAGTACGCCGACTACGCGCTGCGTCAGCACGCCCAGATCGGTGACCGTGAGATGGCGGAACAGCTCGAGTACTGGCAACGCCATCTGGCGGACGCCCCGATCACCCTGGAACTGCCGCCCGACCGCCGCCGGCCCGCCGTGCCGTCCGCAGCGGCGGGAGAGTTCACCTTCCCCATCGCCGACGAGGTCGCAGGCGGAGTCCGGGCCCTGTGCGCCGAGAGCGGTGTGACCCCGTTCATGGTCACCCTGGCCGCCTACGGACTCCTGCTGTCGAAGCTGGCGGGCGTGTCGGACCTGCTGGTGGGGTCACCCGTGTACGGCCGGCTCGAGCCGGAACTGCGCGGCGCCGTGGGCTTCTTCGCCAACACCCTGCCGTTCCGCATCGACCTCACCGGCGATCCGACGTTCACCGAGCTCGTCGAGCGGGTCCGGGACACCGCACTCGAGGCGTACGCGCGCCAGGCCGTTCCGTTCGACCGGATCGTCGAGGACCTCGCGCCGGCCCGCGACCTGAGCCGCAACCCGGTGGTCCAGATCCTGTTCGGTCTGCTGAGCACCGGGACCGGTGTCGAGCGCGGCGAACTGGACCTGCCGGACCTGGCGGTCGAGGAGTTCCGCAGCGGGACCGTCACCACGCGTTTCGATGTCGAGCTGCACGTGTTCGAAACGCCGGACGGCGGGATGCTCGGGCGGGTCATCTTCGCCCGGGACCTCTTCGAACAGGCGACCATGGAGCACTTCGCGCACCAGTACGCGGCGCTGGTCGCCTCCGCCGTGGCGGCGCCACGCACGCGGATCTCCGAACTGGTGCCCATCACCGACGCGGAGCGGGCGCTGCTGAACGACTGGGGCACCGGGCCGACGGTTCCCGCACCCGCCGCCCGCACCGTCTCCGAGCACGTGGAGCGTCAGGTCGAGGCGTACCCGGACCGGGTGGCGGTCGTGTCCGGCGGTGAGCAGCTCACCTACCGGCAGCTCAATGCCGAGGCGAACAGGCTGGCCTGGTACCTGTGCGAGTCCGGGGTGGGACCGGAGGCGGTGGTGGGCGTCTGCCTGCCGCGCGGCACCCGTGCGCTGATCACCGTCCTGGCCATCATCAAGTCCGGCGGCGCCTACGTCCCGCTGGACCCGTCGGATCCGCCGTCGCGGCTGAGGTTCCTGGTCCACGACTCGCGTGCCTCGCTGGTGCTGACCGACCCGGAGACGGCGGACCTGGTCACGGGCGGGCCGGTGGGGGCCGGTGCTGGCGTCGGCGCGGCGGCGGAACCGGACGGCGGCGTGGCGACAGCGGTGCTCTGTCTCGACGAGGCGCTCTGGCAGCGGATCGCGGAACGGCCGGCCGACAACCCGCCGCGACGCGCCGACGTGGACAACCTGTTGTACGTGGTCTACACCTCCGGCTCCACCGGACGCCCCAAGGGCATCATGATGACCCACCGCTCCAAGCTGAACATGATGAACTGGATCGTCCGGTGCTACCGCGGGCAGCCGCGGGTGCTCCAGTTCTACTCCATGAGCCCGGACACCTACCTGTTGGAGGTCATGCTTGCCTGGTGGACCGGCGGCACGCTTGTCGTCGTGCCGGAGGAGGTCCGGCGCGACATTCCGGCGCTGGGCCGGCTCATCGAGGCGCACCGGGTCACCGCCACGGTGCTTCCGACCGTCGTCGTCGAACATCTCGCCCGGCACGCCGATCAGCACCCCGAGCAGTTCGTGTCGCTGCGGGACGTGGCCACCACCGGTGACCGGCAGCGCATCGGCCCGTCGGTGCGACAGATGTTCGCCGCCCTTCCCGAAGCGGTTCTCGACAACCACTACGGACAGACGGAGGCCAACGTCGTCACGCTCAACCGGCTCACCCATCCCACCGACGACTGGCCGGACCAGGCCCCGATGGGACGCCCCATCGACAACCTCCGGGTGTACGTGCTGGACACCGCGATGCGGCCGGTACCGGTCGGAGCCTACGGCGAGGTCTATGTCGGCGGCGCCGGCATCGCCCGTGGTTACCTGGGCCGACCCGACCTGACGGCGGCGGCGTTCGTCCCCGACCCGTTCGGCAACGGCACGGGTGAACGCCTCTACCGCACCGGTGACCGGGCGCGGTGGCGGCCGGACGGGATCCTGGAGTTCGCCGGCCGGATCGACTTCCAGGTCAAGATCCACGGATACCGCATCGAGCCCGGCGAGATCGAGTCGTGCCTGGCCGCCCTGCCGACGGTCGGGGAGGCAGCCGTGGTCTGTGACACGTCGGTGCCCGAGGCGCCTCGACTGATCGGGTACGTCACGCCCCGCCCGGGGCGCGAGCTGACCCCTGAGGCGGTGCGCGGCGCGCTCCGCGCCGACCTGCCCGACTACATGCTGCCGGGATTGATTCTCGTGCTGGACGAGTTTCCCCGCACCGCCTCCGGCAAGATCGACCGCAAGCGGCTTCCGTTGCCGGACCTGGACCCGGTCGACGGGTACGTCGCGCCGGCAACCGGCACCGAGAAGGCCGTCGCAGACATCTGGGGCGAGGTGCTCGACATCGCGAGGATCGGCCGGAGAGACAACTTCTTCGGTCTCGGGGGCCACTCACTGATGGTGACCCGCGTGGTGTACCGGCTGCGGGAGACGCTCGGGGTCGACCTGCCGCTGCGGTCGTTGTTCGAGGCGGCGACCGTCGCGGAACTGGCACACGAGATCGACACGGTTCTCGCGGATGCGGACCGGGAACCGCAATCCACGCCGAACGCCGCCGTCGGGGTCTCCTGAGCGGTGTGGCGGGTGCCGGGGCGGGCCGCCAGGCCTGCCCCGGCACGTGCCCCGGAGTTGGCAGACGGCGGCGGGTCGGCGGGTGGGCGCTCGCCGGCCCGCGCGCCGGGTCGGCCGGCCGCCATTTCCGTGCGCCAAATGCTCCGCGCCACCGGCGGACCGGCCCGGTCAGGGCTTGTCGCGTCCGGCCGCCCGTGCCATCAGGCGGGCGAGTTCCCGGTGGTGGCCGCAGTCGGTGGTCACGATGTCGGCCGCGACCCGATCGCGGACGTCCGGCGCCTGTTCCTGGCTCAGCTTGAACATCGCATCGACCCGGTCCACCCGCAGTTCGAACGCGCCTACACCGGGAAGCAGGCGATCGAAGTAGTCCAGCGACGCCGTCATGTCCCAGCCCGTGCCGTGCCGCTTCTCGAGGGCCTCCACGGTGGACCGGATCACCGCCAGCGTCGGTTCGCCAGGCGGTAGCGGCGACAGCCAACCGTCGACGTGAACGGCGGTGAAGTTCCACGTCGGAGCCGCCGGGGTGACGCCGTAGACGGTGGGGGAGACGTAGCGGTCGGGCCCGGTGTAGACCAGCAGTGCCGGACAACCGGCCCCGATCGCCGCCCACTGTGGGTTCAGGCGGTTCATGTGCCCCACGAGAATCGATTGCGAGTCCGCCGGGGCGGTGCCGTCGGCGCGCTCCGGGGCGGGTCGCCTGATGGTCGGCACATGGCTGGCCAGCGGTACACCATCGGTCGCGGTTATCAGCGTGGCCAGGGGATGGGAATCGATCAGCTCCCACGTCCAGGACGGATCTTCCGCCTGGTATTGTTCCGGAACGTACATGTCATTCCTGTCATGTCTGGTGGCGGCTTCGTTCGTCGAACTATTCGGCGCCCCGAGCTGGCCCTGTCGGCCGCATCGAATTCCGCGACACGCCGTCGTCGCGCACGACCCGCACGCGAGGCCTTGAATGGCGTACGCCGCGATGAGGGCGGAATGAACCGCCAGCGCCAACGATCTCCCGGTCCTGGAGGCATTGTCAAGCGGCCCAGCGGGTTATCGGCGTGGAGTGGGCGCGTCCGAAACGGGAGTGGTTCCTATATCCCTCCAATGCCTGACGGCTGCGATTGCGGTGTGCGGCTGCGTCTCTGGCTGCTGTCGCGCGGCGCCACTGACGTGGGCCAGGGCCGCGAGGTGGCCCGTACCCTGCCGATACACGTGCAGGATGAGGGGTTCGTGGCGACCGTCGGACCTCTCCTCGAAGTGATGGTTGGCCATAGCGTTCGGCGGTGCAAGTTCCACGTATCGCCATCTGTCGATCTTGATATCCCGACCGGCAGGCGTTACGGTTGATGTTGCGGCACCGGTTAGGTGTTTGGCTGGAGATTGCTCATTGTCACGGGGGCAGCGCATGTGTCACGGAAGACTAATTGTGGGTCTTGAAAGCCAGGCAATGCGGCGTCGCGTTCGTTCGGTCATGGCGCCGTGATGGTCGTTCCTGGCGTAGCATGTCGCGATTGTCGTCCGGCCCGGGGTTGATTGCCGGAGCCGCCAGATCGATTCAAGGGCAGGCCTTCGGTGCCCTGAGGCCCGATCTGTCCGGCCCATGAATGACGCGTGAACGACGGGGATTTCCCTGCAGTCGTAGTCGATATCTAGTGGGGCGGTCATATGTCATTCTGGTGATCGAGTAGCGCGGCGGCGGTAGGTCACGAATCCGAGTTCAGCACTCCCGCGAAGGGGAACAGGGTGAAGCGTGTACCCAGGCAGACGGCACTCAGTTCGCGGCATCTCGTCAGGCAGCCCGCGAGCCCACTCCTGGGCGAGGAGGAGCAGCAGGAGACGTCGGCGCACGGCCACGGCCAGATCCTGACGACCCGGGTGGGCCTGCGATTCCCGTCGGGGATCACGTTCGAGCAGTGGGCGGAGGCGGGGCCGAAGCTCTCCGGTCTGGTCGACTCGTTCGCCTGGTGCCTCGGCGACTGGTTGGTCTACGGACAGGACAAGTACGAGGGCAGGTACGCCAAGACGGTCGAGAGGATCGGCCTCGACTACCAGACGCTGCGCAACTACGCCTGGGTCGCACGCAAGTTCGAGTCGGCCAGGCGGCGGGAGAACCTGAGCTTCCAGCACCACGCGGAAGTGGCCTCGCTGCCCCCTGCCGAGCAGGACGTCTGGTTGGACCGTGCCGAGGAGCGCGGATGGTCTCGGAACCAACTGCGCCGGCACGTCCAGCAGGCGCGCGGGCGGGGGACGTCCAGCCAGCCCACGGGGTCGGCCCTGCCGCGTGTGCAGGTGGAGGAGGCCCGCCTCGAATGCTGGCGACTCGCCGCCGAGCATGCGAGCAGCGATCTGGCCTCGTGGATCGTGACGACGCTCGACCAGGCCGCCGAGCGGGCTCTGGGCACGGGCACCACCGGTGACGGGTCCCTGGCACCCTCGGCCGACCACGGCCGGCCCGGGCTGCCTGGCGGGTCCGCGCCGCCGGGGCAGGTCGCAGGCTCGTCTCTGCTGCGGTTGTAGCCCATGTCCCGCCGGCGGGACACCGGCGCCGGGTCGGCGGGCCGCCGCGACGGTCGCGCACCGAATGCCGGGCCCTCAACGGAGGCTCGCCACCACCCGGGCCAGCCGGTCCATGCTGCCGTGCGTTTCCGCCTCCATTCCGTACCGCACCGCGTCATCCCGTTGTCCCACCGACTGGAAGATGCACACCGCCTCGTACCGGGTGCCGCCCTCGACCTCTTCGAAGGTGATCGTCTCGAGCTGCACCTGGCCGGGCATGCCTTCGAACTGGAATGTCTGCACTATCCGCTCAGGTGCGACGACATCGTGGTAGACGCCGCCAATAGCGAATTCGGTTCCGCGGCCGTCGCGGCTGACGTACCGGTAGGTGCCGCCCGGCCGGACGTCCATCCGGTCCACGCTGTTCTCGAAATCGCTCGACCCCCACCAGCGGACGAGCAGGTCCGGCTCCGTGCACGCCTTGAAGACCAGGTGGCGGGGGGCGTCGAAGACGCGCCTGATCACAATGCTCTGTCGGTCTGGCTCGGCGATGAACTCCACGCCCTCACTCCTCGGCTCCGGAAGGTCGATGCCGCGTTTCGTCCCGTCTCCTCGGTGCGAAACCCGCTGGACGCTCCAAGCCTGCCAAGGAGGCCTGTCGCGACGGCTTCGCGGCACTGTCGCCTTTATGGTGGGTGACAGTTTCCGCCGCCCCTTCCCGGAAATTGCCGCAGCGGCAGGAATTGCATTCTTCGAAACGATGCGTAACTATGCCCGATAGAGATCCGGGCGCCGCCGGTGAAGCGTCGCACATCGTCCTACCGGGCGGCGGCGCACGAGCCGGCCCGGCATTGGCCCGGCCCGGCACACCGCCGGAGCGGTACCGCTCCGCGCCTTCGCCCGCCTGTCACTTCCGCCGATCCCGGAGGACGCACCATGACGACGCTGCCATCGGTACGACTCGGTTCATCCCCGCTTACCGTCACCCGGCTCGGTCTCGGCACCTGGGCGCTCGGCGGTGACGGCTGGGCCTTCGGCTGGGGGCCGCAGGACGCCTCGGAGGCGATCGCCACCATCCGGTACGCGGTGGAACACGGGGGCCTGAACTGGCTCGACACGGCACCGGTCTACGGCCTTGGGCAGGCGGAGGAGCTGGTGGGTGAGGCGCTCGCCGATCTCCCCGAGGATGTCCGCCCGTACGTGTTCACGAAGTGCGGCGTGGTGTGGGGTGGAGACGCCGAGCCGGGCACCGTCGCCGGCCGGCGACAGAGCATCGAGCGTGAACTGGACGAGTCTCTCCGTCGGCTCCGGCTCGACTGCATCGACCTGTACCAGATGCACTGGCCCGCCACAGATGGAACTCCGCTGGAGGAGTACTGGCAGACCCTTGCCGACCTGCGTCAGAAGGGCAAGATACGGGCGGCGGGGCTGTCGAACCACCGCCTCGACGAACTCCAGCGGGCGCACGACGTCGCGCCGGTGGATTCGTTCCAGCCGCCGTTCTCCGCTCTTGCGCGAGGCGCTGCGGAGGAGATCGGTTGGTGTGCGTCGCACAGCGTGGGGGTCATCACCTACGGCGCGTTGGGTTCCGGGCTGTTGACCGGGACGTTCACGCCCGAGCGAGCCGCTGCCCTGCCGCCCAGCGACTGGCGGTCCCGCGACCCCGGTTTCCGGGGGCACGGACTGGAGAAGACGATGCGGCTGACCCGCACCCTGGCGGATGTCGCCGCCGCGCACGGCGTCAGCACCAGCGCCGTGGCCATCGCGTGGGTGCTGGAGTGCCGTGGCGTGACCGGCGCCATTGTCGGAGCGCGTCGACCCGAGCAGATAGCGGACTGGCGGGCGGCGGCGACGGTGCGATTGTCGGCTGCGGATCTTGACAGGATCGCGGCCGTGATCCGACAGGAGGGCATCGGCTCCGGGCCGAGCCACCCGCGTACGGGAAGCTGGAGCGCCTGACCGGAGGCGTCATGTCGTCGGCGGCGGTCCGCTCCTGACGGGACCGGCGACGCTCGTCACCGTGGGCCCGGACAAGGCCGCATGTCGATCGTCCCCGCCGTGATCACAGCCACGGCGGGGACGACGGGATTCCGTGGTTCAGAGGGTGGTTTCGCCGTTGAGGCCGAAGAAGTCGTGCCATTTGGTGCTGGGGTTGAAGGTGGTGCCGGTGGAGAGTCCGACGTAGACGTCGTTGGTGGTGCCTTTGGTGAAGACGATGATGTCGTCTTTGTTGTCGCCGTTGACGTCGGCGAGGTAGGGGAATTCGCCGTTGAGGCAGAAGAAGTCGTGCCATTTGATGGTGGTGCCGGCGAAGGATGTGCCGGTGGAGGTGGCGGCGTAGACGTCGGCGTTGGTGTTGCAGGTGAAGGTGACGATGTCGTCGCGGCCGTCGCCGTTGATGTCGCCGACGCGGGGTTGTTCGGTGCCGACGGCGAAGAGGTCGTGCCATTTTTGGGGTGGGCCGAAGGTGGTGCCGGTGGAGAGGGCGATGATGACGTCGGAGGCGGTGTTGGGGCCTTGGGTGAAGGTGATGATGTCGTCTTTGCCGTCGCCGTTGACGTCGCCGAGGGCGGGGTGTTCGCCGGGGATGGAGAAGTAGTCGTGCCACTTCACGGCGGTTCCGGTGAATGACGAGCCCGTGGAGAGTGCCACGTAGACGTCGGCGTTGGTGTCGTGGGTGAAGGTGATGATGTCGTCGCGGCCGTCGCCGTTGACGTCGCCGACTGCGGCGACTTCGTTGTGGGGGGCGAACCAGTCGTGCCATTTGGTGCTGGTGGTGAAGCCGGTGCCGGTGGAGAGTGAGACGTGGACGTCGGCGAGGGTGCCGTGGGTGAAGGCGACGATGTCGTCGCGGTTGTCGCCGTTGAAGTCTCCGGTGAGCAGTGTTTCGCCGTTGAGGCCGAAGAAGTCGTTCCATTTGACGGAGGTGCCGGCGAAGTTGGTGCCGGTGGAGGTGGAGACGTAGACGTCGTTGAGGGTGCCCTGGGTGAAGGCGACGATGTCGTCGCGGCCGTCGCCGGTGAAGTCCGTCGGCGAACCCGCCAGATACCGGCCACCCGTCGGCGACGTACCGCAGTTGTCGCTGACCAGGTACTTCTGGTGGTACTGGCCGGGATACGGCGCCAGCGACGTCCCGTTGATCACGATCGTCTGTCCCACGCCGTTGTAGAGCTGTTCGTAGTGGATGTGCGGCCCCGACGAGTTGCCGGTGCTGCCCGTGGTGCCGATCTGCTGGCCCTGCTGCACGTACGCCCCGTCGGGCACGGAGTAGGTGCTGAGGTGGAAGTAGTAGGTGGTCCAACCGCCGCCGTGGTCGATGACGATGTAGTTGCCGGCGCCGCTGGGCTGCGAGTACCGCCGGGCGACGCCCGCCGCCGAGGCGACCTGTGGCGTGCCCGCGGTGGCACCTCCGTCGGCCCGCACGAAGTCCAGGGCCTGCCGGACCTCGGCGCTGTGGTGGTCGTAGGTCCACCGCTGCCCGCACGGGAACGGGGCCTTGAAGTTCGGTGCGGCGAGCGCGGGGGACGATGTCGCCACCGCGCCGGTCAGGACGCCCACCGCCAGGGTGAGCAGGGCGGCCAGGACGCGACGCGCCCCGGTCCTCAAATGCCGTGACATGGGGTGACTCCCGTCAGGGAAGGCTCGGATGGGCTGGGCGAGGTAACGACGACGCGCCGCCGGCCGCGACGGGTCTCCGCGGCGGCGGCGCGTCGTACGACGAGGGTCAGCCGGCGCGGCGCAGGCGTCCGAGCATCCCGTTGAGATCCTGGACGAAGATCTCGTGCCGGAAGTAGTGGCCGCCGGGGAGCTCGCGCCACTCGTGCGGAATGCCGGCCCGGCCCAGGGCCGCCCGGAATTCGCGCTGACCGGCCAGCACCTGCGTCTCGTTGACGTAGTCGAACCAGTTGATCGGGTCGGGCGAGGTGCCGGCGACCAGGAAGATGCGCTTGTTGCGGTAGCTCTCGATGCGCTGGACCGGGTTGTCGGCGGTGACCCGCGCCTCGTCCCACAGCGGCGCGCCGTAGACGGTGCCGCCGCCGAGGTCCATCGCGGCCGAGGTGGTGTTGGCCCAGTGCACGACGAGGCCGAAGTCGCGGCGCAGGCTGGCCGGTCCGGAGTGGGAACTGACCGAGCAGAAGTGGCCGTAGTACTTCGCGGTGTACTTCAGGGCGCCGAACCCGCCCATCGAGAAGCCGGCGACGGCGCGGCCGTTGTACTCGGGGAAGGTGCGGAAGTTCGACTCGATCCAGGGCAGCAGCTGCGCGATGTGGAAGGTCTCCCAGTTGCGGGGACCGGTGTTGCTGTGGACCGGGTTCGAGTACCAGCCGGTGGAGGCGTCCGGCATGACGACGATGATCTCCCTGCCGGCGGTCAGGTTGATGATGTTGTCCTGCATGTGGAAGGTCCGGAAGTCGGCCGCCCCGCCGTGCAGCAGGTACAGCACCGGGTAGCGCTTGCCGCTGGTGTGGTAGCCGTCGGGCAGCAGGACGTTGACCGCCGGGTCCCACTCGATGGCATCGGTGGCGAACCGGTAGTACTGCAGGCGGCCACCGTTCTCGTTGCGGTCGACGATGCGCAGGCCGTGGCCGTCGCGGGCTGCGGACGCGGGCAGCGGTGCGGCGAGGGCGCCGGCGAACGTGCCGGCGGCGGCGACTCCCGCGGCGCCGGTCAGGAGCCGTCGACGGCTGACGGGCCGGCGGGCGGCAGGGGTGTTGTCCATGGATCCTCCATCGGGTGAAGCCACGCCGGGCGGACGAGAACTGTGGCGCGGAGCTTGCTGTCTACGCGGGACGGTTCAGAGGGTGGTTTCGCCGTTGAGGCCGAAGAAGTCGTGCCATTTGGTGCTGGGGTTGAAGGTGGTGCCGGTGGAGAGTCCGACGTAGACGTCGTTGGTGGTGCCTTTGGTGAAGACGATGATGTCGTCTTTGTTGTCGCCGTTGACGTCGGCGAGGTAGGGGAATTCGCCGTTGAGGCAGAAGAAGTCGTGCCATTTGATGGTGGTGCCGGCGAAGGATGTGCCGGTGGAGGTGGCGGCGTAGACGTCGGCGTTGGTGTTGCAGGTGAAGGTGACGATGTCGTCGCGGCCGTCGCCGTTGATGTCGCCGACGCGGGGTTGTTCGGTGCCGACGGCGAAGAGGTCGTGCCATTTTTGGGGTGGGCCGAAGGTGGTGCCGGTGGAGAGGGCGATGATGACGTCGGAGGCGGTGTTGGGGCCTTGAGTGAAGGTGATGATGTCGTCTTTGCCGTCGCCGTTGACGTCGCCGAGGGCGGGGTGTTCGCCGGGGATGGAGAAGTAGTCGTGCCACTTCACGGCGGTTCCGGTGAATGACGAGCCCGTGGAGAGTGCCACGTAGACGTCGGCGTTGGTGTCGTGGGTGAAGGTGATGATGTCGTCGCGGCCGTCGCCGTTGACGTCGCCGACTGCGGCGACTTCGTTGTGGGGGGCGAACCAGTCGTGCCATTTGGTGCTGGTGGTGAAGCCGGTGCCGGTGGAGAGTGAGACGTGGACGTCGGCGAGGGTGCCGTGGGTGAAGGCGACGATGTCGTCGCGGTTGTCGCCGTTGAAGTCTCCGGTGAGCAGTGTTTCGCCGTTGAGGCCGAAGAAGTCGTTCCATTTGACGGAGGTGCCGGCGAAGTTGGTGCCGGTGGAGGTGGAGACGTAGACGTCGTTGAGGGTGCCCTGGGTGAAGGCGACGATGTCGTCGCGGCCGTCGCCGGTGAAGTCCGTCGGCGAACCCGCCAGATACCGGCCGCCGGAGCCGCCACCGGCGTTGACCAGCGAGATGTAGTGGTTCCAGTTCCAGTGGGGACCGGGATCGGTGTGGTCGTTGCCCGGCAGCTCGTGGTGGCCCCTGATGGCGGTGCGGTTCTTCGGCAGGCCGTACTTGTCGCAGAGGTAGCGGGTCAGCGCGGCCGACGAGCGGTACATGGACTCGGTGAACCAGCTCGGGTTGTCGACGTAGCCCTCGTGCTCGATGCCCACCGAGTACGGGTTGGCCGACCGCGCGTGGTAGGCGGTGTCGCCCTCGCGCACCATCTGGGTGATCTCGCCGTTGCTCGACTTCACCACGTAGTGCGCGCTCACTCCCGCCGACGGGTTCTGGAACCAGCTCACCGTGCCGGCGTACGAGCCCTGGGTCACGTGCACCACGACCGTGGTGATCCGCGAGGAGCGACCCGCCGCGTAGTTGCCGCCGTACGCCGAGATCCACCGGGCCGGCGCGTACTCCGGCACCGCCGCGGCGAGGGCGGCCGGTGCGGCCGTCCCGGCGGGGGCGACGCGGGCGTAGCGGCCGAGTTCCGGCTGCACCCGCCGGGGCGCGACCCGCACGGAGGCCGCGGTGATGCCGTCGCGCAGGAGGTCGTAGACGTGGTCGGCGTACAGGCGGGCCGTCGCGTCGTCGGCGGCGTGCGCGTACCGCGCGACCACCGGATACCAGGCGGAGAGCCGGTCCCGGTCGGCGGCCGTGAGCCGCTCGGCGTCGGCGATGTCCCGCAGGAGGGCCGCGCCACCCCTGATGTTGGCCGAGGTCACCGACTTCAGGGCGGCCACCGGCTGCCCGGTAAGCTCGGCCGCCCGCTCCAGGCTGCGCTGCCGGGGATTGCTGACCAGGTGCATGACGCCGTAGCCGTTGGCCTGGCTGGGCCGCCCCTCGTGCCCGTCGAGCCGGGTCTCGCCGTAGCCGACGGCGACCAGCAGGTCCCTGGGCACGTCGAACTCGCCGGCCGCCCGGGTGAAGGCCGTGTCCAGCGGACCGGTGGGCCCGGCCGGTGCGGCGGTGGCCGGCGCGACGGGGCTCAGTAGCGCCGCCGCGAGGACGGCGGCGGCGCCCCCGCGCCAGGAGAGTCTGCTGGGTCTCATGGTGGTCTCCCGTCCGCGGGTCACAGGGTGGTCTCGCCGTTGAGGCCGAAGAAGTCGTGCCACTTGGCGCTGGCGCCGAAGCCGGTGCCGGTGGAGAGTCCGACGTAGACGTCGTTCGTGGCGCCCTTGGTGAAGACGACGATGTCGTCCTTGCCGTCGCCGTTGACGTCGGCGAGGTAGGGGAACTCGCCGGCGAGGCAGAAGAAGTCGTTCCACTTGACGGTGGTGCCGGCGAACGACGTGCCGGTGGAGGTGGCGGCGTAGACGTCGGCGTTGGCGTCGCAGGTGAAGGTGACGATGTCGTCGCGGCCGTCGCCGTCGACGTCGCCGACGCGGGGCAGTTCGGCGCCCACGGCGAACAGGTCGTGCCACTTCCGGGAGGCGCCGAAGGCGCTGCCGGTGGAGAGGGCGACGATGACGTCGGAGGCGGTGTTGGGGCCCTGGGTGAAGGTGATGATGTCGTCGCGGCCGTCGCCGTCGACGTCGCCCAGGGCCGGGTACTCGCCGGCGATGGAGAAGTACTCGTGCCACTTCACGGCGGTTCCGGCGAACGAGGACCCGGTGGACAGCGCCACGTACACGTCGCCGGCCGCGTTGTGGGTGAAGGCGACGATGTCGGCGCGGCCGTCGCCGTTGACGTCGCCGACCGCGCCGATCTCCGCGCCGGGGGCGAACCAGTCGTGCCACTTCTGGCCGCCGCCGAAGCTGGTGCCGTTCGACAGCGCCACGTACACGTCGCCGGTGTTGCCGTGCGCGAAGGTGACGACGTCGTCCCTGCCGTCGCCGTCGACGTCGCCGGTCGAGGCCGTCTCGCCGCCGATGGAGAAGAAGTCGTTCCACTTCACCGAGGTTCCGGCGAAGCCCGCGCCCGTGGACGTGCTGACGTAGACGTCGGCGAGGGCGTTCTGGGTGAAGCTGACGATGTCGTCGCGCCCGTCGCCGCTGACGTCGGTGGCGGACCCGCCGGCGATGGCGTGGGTCCGTACCGCCTCGTTGAGCAGGGTCCGCGCCTTGGTCGCCACCTGGTCGTAGCGGTCGGGGAAGCCGGAGCGCTGCACACACTGGGCGACCTGACCGGCGGTGTAGCGGGGGTTGTTCCGGTCGCAGACGATCGCGCGGGTGATGTACTGCGTGCTGGCGTAGACCGGGTCCATGATCTGCTCCGGCGTGCCCCAGCCGTAGTCCCACCGTTGCTGGAAGACCCCGAGCGAGGACTTGTCGCCGCACGGCAGGTTGTTCATGTGCGACTCGACCCAGCCGGCCTCGAACGCGGACAGCATGACCTTGTCGTTGACGTTGTGGGCACGGGCGACCCGGTAGACGATCACGCTGATCGCGGGGTCGTGGTTGGCGGGGATGGAGGAACAGGCCAGCGTGCCGATCGGAGCGTCGGCCTGCGCCGGCGCGGTCGCCACGACCGACGCGAGCGCGGTGCAGAGGCCGACCAGCAGGGCGAGGGGGGTACGTCTCACGATGCTCCTCTGAGGGGTGTCAGCGGTGCGGCGAGCGGTTCCGCCACGGAGGTGCGCTGCCGCCAGGAGGGCCGCCGGGGCTGACGGATGCGCCGCCGCGTCGAAGCCTCCTCGTCGGTGGGAAATCGATTGCCGAGGAGTATCGCCAGGACCCCGACGGCTGTCAATGCGCCCTGGAGTCTTCCTTCGGCAACTGAGCGGTGGCGGTAAAGTATTGACATCTCGCGATGTCCCCCGGTTAACTCCCGAGCAATCGATTTCTCGCGGCTCCGACGGTCACCCTGGAGGGACATCCATGAAGCCCCACCTCCGCCGCTGGCTGGCTCTGGCCGCGGCGCTGGCGACCATGATCCCCCCGACGGCGGCGCACGCCGCCGATCCCGCCCCGACCCCGCGCGGTGCCGGGGCGCTCGCCGTCGTCGACGACAAGGGCCCGGTCGGCTGGGACGTCTACCGCCGCCTCGACCGGCTGCCCGAGCTGGCGGCCGGCAGCCGCACCCGGCAGTTCTCCAGCTTCGCCCGGGACGGCTCCAACGACGACGGCTTCGTCGGCACCTACTCGTGCCTGCGCCAGTCCGGCGGCTGTGTCATCGCCGAGGACCGCGGAGCCGGCGAGGTGCAGTCGATCTGGTTCACCCGCGACGACGGCAACGTCAGCGCCACCGGCTGGATCCGCATCGAACTCGACGGCGTCACGGTGGTCGACACCAGCCTCCAGCACCTCGTCGACGGTGGCCTCGGCCACCCGTTCGTGTTCCCGCTGGTCACCAACGCCGACCAGACCTCCGGCGGGGTCACCGTCAAGGTCCCCATGCCCTACCGCGAGTCCATGCGGATCACCACCCAGTCCAACCCGCTCTTCCACCACGTCACCTACCGCACGTTCGCCGACGCGGTCGGGGTGTCCACGTTCGACCCCACCGACCCCGCCACCGACGTCGTGGAGAAGCTGCGCGCCGCCGGCCAGCGCGACCCGAAGCCGAGCCAGCCCGGTGCGAGCACCAGGACCGCCCGGGTCGACGTCCCGGCGGGCGGACAGGCGACACTCGCCACGCTCACCGGTCCCGCCGCGGTCACGGCGCTGCGGCTGCGGCTGCCCGACGCCGCGGCCACCGCCCCGACGTTGACGGGCCTGCGGCTGCGGATCACCTTCGACGGGCGGAGCACGGTCGACAGCCCGGTGGGCGAGTTCTTCGGCGCCGGCCTGGGCGAGCGTTCCGTCCGCTCCCTGATGTTCGCCATGGACCCCGCACCGGGCGGCTGGTACAGCGCCTGGTGGCCGATGCCGTTCCGCTCCACCGCGACGGTGTCGGTCACCAACACCACCGGCGCCCCCGTCAACGGCGTCCAGGCGGAGGTGACCACCGCGCCGGGCACCGCCTGGACCGGCGCCCTCGCCCCCGACGGCGTCGCCGGCTACTTCACCACCCAGTCCCGCCGCGCGGAGACGGTGGGGGGCAGCGACTGGATCGTCGCCGAGCAGGCCGGCCGGGGACGCTTCGTCGGCGTGTCCCAGACCGCCCGCGGCCACATCATCGGCGGGAACACCCGCAACTACCTGGAGGGCGACGAGCGCGTCCACGTCGACGGCTCGCCCACGCCGCAGATCTACGGCACCGGCACCGAGGACTTCTACGAGTCCGGGTGGTACTTCAACCGCGGCGAGTACAGCGGCGTCTTCACCGGCAACACCGCCCACCTGTTCCGCTCCGGCGGCTGCGCCGACGAGTGCGACGCGATGTACCGGCTGATGATCGGCGACGCGGTGCCCTACGCCACGGCGCTGCGGTTCGGCATCGAGCACGGCCCCGCCAACGACATGCCGGCGAACTACGCCTCGACCGCCTTCCTCTACACCCAGCCGACCGTCGCGCTGCGCCGCACCGACACGCTGGTCACCGGCGACGCGGCCAGCCGTGCCGCGCACGCGTACACCGACTCCGGGACCCAGTACCCGCTGACCAGCCCGTACGAGGGCGACGACGACAACGTCGCCGTCACCGGCCAGGCCCGCGCCACCGGCGGCGCCGCCAGCTTCCGGCTCGCCGTCGACCCCGCCAACCAGGGCGTACGGCTGCGCCGGCACGGCGACCAGGCCGGCGCGTACCAGCAGGTCGCCGTGTCGGTCGACGGCAGGCCGGCCGGGGTGTGGCGCCAACCGCTGGGCAACGACCGGCAGCGCTGGTCGGCCGACGAGTTCGTCCTCCCGGCCGCGCTGACCGCCGGACGGTCGACGGTCACCGTCACCCTCACCCCGGCGGCCGGCGCCCCGGCCTGGACGGCGGCCCGGTACGAGGCCGACAGCATGGTTCCCCCGTTCCTCGACGCCACCGCCCCGGGCGCGGTCACCGGGCTCGGCCTGGCCGGCGGTCGGGCGCACGCCCTCGGCCTGTCCTGGTCGGCGTCGCCGGACGACGTGGGAGTCGCCAGCTACCGGGTCTACGCCTCGCGCAACCCCGGCGTCGCGATCACCCCCGCCAACCTGGTGGGCACGACCCGGACGACCACCTTCCGGCACGGTCCGCTGCCGGCCGGACAGACCCGCCACTACCGGGTCGTCGCGGTCGACGGCGCCGGCAACAGCTCCGCGCCCTCGGCCGAGGTGTCGGCCACCACCCGCACCCGCAACACCAGCGACGCCAACGGTGACCGCCGCGACGACGCCGTCGCGTTCACCCGGGGCAGCACCGCCGACGTGACCACGTCCCTGTCGGACGGCACCAGGTTCGTGCCGGACGCCCGGACCTGGAACGACTACTTCGCCGTCGGCCAGGAGATCCCGTTCACCGGCGACGTCGACGGCGACGGGCGGGCCGACATCATCACCTTCACCCGCGGCGACAGCGCCGACGTCTACGTGGGACTCTCCACCGGCACGACCTACGCGGCCGGGGCCAAGTGGCACGACTTCTTCGCCACCGGTACGGAGGTCCCCGCGGTCGGCGACGTCAACGGCGACGGGCGCACGGACATCATCACCTTCACCCGGGGCGGCGCCGGCGACGTGTACGTGGCGCTGTCGACCGGCAGTGGCTTCGGCCCCGGCGTCAAGTGGCACGACCACTTCGCGCTCGGCGACGAACTGCCGACGGTGGGCGACGTCGACGGCGACGGGCGCGACGACGTCGTGACCTTCACCCGGGGCACCACCGGCGACGCGTTCGTCTCCCTCTCCGACGGCACCCGGTTCGTCGAGGACGGCTGGAAGTGGCACGACTCGCTCGCGCTCGGCGACCAGCTGCCGGCGCTGGGCGACGTCGACGGCGACGGGCGCGACGACGTCGTGACCTTCACCCGGGGCACCACCGGCGACGTGTTCGTGGCGCTCTCCGACGGCACGCGGTTCGTCGCGCAGGCCGGCAGGTGGCACGACTGGTTCGCGGTGGGCGACGAGATGCCCGGCATCGGTGACTTCAACGGAGACGGAAGGGCGGACGTGGTGACGTACACCCGGGGAACCAGAGCGGACACGTACGTGGCGCTGTCGACCGGCGGCGGCTTCGGCGCCGGCGTCCGGTGGCACGACCAGTTCGCGCCCGGCACCGACCTGCCCCGGCCGAGCGTGTCGTGATGCGCGCGCCCCGGATGCTCGCGGTGCTCCTGCTCGCCGCCGCCCTGGTGACCGTCCCGGCCGGACCGGCCGCCGCGGAGGACGTCGTACGGGCCGAGGCGGAGTCGCTGGCGGTGACCTCGTCCACCGCCCCGGTCGAGGCGCAGGCCAACTGCTGCGGGGTCGCCTGGTCGGCCGGCCGCCAGCTGTGGCTGCGCGCCGCCCGGGCGGGGGACTCGGTCACCGTGTCGCTGCCGCCCGTGCCGGCCGGGCAGTACGACATCGGCGGCGTGCTCACCCGCGCCGCCGACTACGGCACCCTGCGCTTCGCCGTCGACGGCGTGGCCGTCGGTCAACTCTTCGACGGCTACGCCCCGACCGTCCGGCGCGTCGAGGCCGTACCGCTGGGGTCGGCCTCGCTCACCGCCGGCACCCACCGGCTGACGGTGACCGCGACCGGCCGCTCGGCGTCCTCGACCGGCTTCTTCGCCGGCCTGGACACGGTCACCCTGCGCCGCGTCGGCCCGCTGGCGGCGGTCACCACCACGCCGTACGAGACGGTGGCCGAGACGCCGGCGCGGGGGCCGCTGACCCGGGTCTACGACCCGGGCGTGGGGGAGCCGACGGCGTGGTACTACAACGACCACACGATCGTGCGCGACCAGCGGACCGGGCTGTGGCACGCCTTCGCCATCGCCCACGCGGAGCCCGGCGCGCCCCAGGACGAGAAGAGCTTCGGCCACGCCACGGCGCCCACGCCCACCGGGCCGTGGACGAAGCAACGACCGGCGCTGACGGCCGACCCGGCGAGGGGTGAACAGTGGATCTGGGCGCCCCACGTCGTCTACGACCAGGGCGTCTACCACATGTTCTACGCCGCCGGCAGCCCCGACTACGCGAACTACCGCATGCACCTGGCCACCTCGACCGACCTGTTCACCTGGACCCGCAGCCCGGCCAACCCGCTGTTCACCGACGGCTGGGAGGGGCGCGACCCGATGGTGACCCGGGTCGGCGACCGCTGGGTCATGTACTACACGGCGACCTCCGACCCGCAGGGCGGCAACCACGTGGTCGCCTACCGCACCAGCACCGACCTGCGGACCTGGAGCGGCCGGGGCGTCGCGTACGCGTCGCCGCACACCGGCCGGGCCGCGGGGCAGACGGAGTCGCCGTTCGTGGTGCGCCGGGGGGACTGGTGGTACCTCTTCGTCTGCTGCGACGGCACCGACTACGGCGCGGCGTACCGGCGCACCGCCGTCTACCGCAGCCGCGACCCCCTGCGCTTCGACGGGGCGGAGAAGGTGACCGTGCTCGACGCGCACGCCGCGGAGGTCGTGGTGGACGGGGGGAACTGGTACCTGAGCCACGCCGGCTGGGGCCAGGGCGGGCTGTGGCTCGCCCCGCTGACCTGGTCCACTCAGGTCGTCGCCCGCGGCTACCAGGTGAGCACCGGATTCCTGCGCGCCGACGTGCGCACCTGGCCGCACACCCGGATCGCGTCCCTGGCGGTCGACCCGGCCGGCGGCGGGGCGTACCGGCCGGCGCTGGACTCGTCGCACCGGGGGACCGGGCCCTACCTGGCGGTCGGCCGCTTCGATGTCACGGACCGGGCGGGTCCGCCGGCCCGGGTGGACGTCTCCGCCGACGGTTCCCGGATCAACCTGGTCGGCATGCGGATGGGCGACGAGCCGGTCACCGCCGACTGGCTGCTGACGGTGGCGCCGCGCTGGACCGGGCCGGCGTTGCAGAGCGACGTCACCTGGTCGGTGACCGGCCCGACGACCGCGCCGGTGTGGGAGGTGGCGTTCAACGTCGACGGTGCCCTGCCGGCGGTCGGTGATCCCGCCGTGGCGGCCCGGCCGAGCGGGGACGTGCCGGGGATGCCGACGTGGTCGATGACCTCCGGTGCGGGTCTGTCCCTCGTGGCCGCGCACCGCTGGGCCTCGGCGTGGCGCGGCGACAACACCTGGTACGACGCCGGCCACGCGATGGCGGCCTGGCAGCCGCTGTGGCGCAACGGGGGCACCGCGTGGCCGGCGGGGTCTTACCCGGGCGGGACGTGGCGGTTCGCCGCCAGCGGGACGGCGCGGGACACCGCGTTCGCCGAGAACGTCCACGCCGCCGTCAACGCCGTGCCGTGAGGGGCCGTACCGGTGCGGGTCGGGCGGTGGCCCGGCCCGCACCGGGGGCCTTGACAGCAATTAGACACTCCTCTATGTTTCGCCAGAAATCGATTTCCGATCCCCCTCGGAGGCCCGCATGAGCGACCAGGTGATCGTCGCCATGTCCGGCATCGCCAAGCGCTTCGGCGGCGTGCACGCCCTGCGCGGCGTCGACCTCACCCTGCGCGCCGGCGAGGTGCACGCCCTGCTGGGGGAGAATGGGGCCGGCAAGTCGACCCTGATCAACATCCTCTCCGGCGTCGTCACCGACTACGACGGGGAGATCTCGATCGGCGGTGCGCCCACGCGCTTCGCCGGCCCGGCCGCCGCCCAGGCCGCCGGCATCGCCACCATCCACCAGGAACTCGACCTGGTGCCCGCGCTCTCCGTGGCCGAGAACCTCGTGCTCGGCCGGGAACCGCGCACCCGGCTGCGGATGCTCGACCGGCGGGCGATGACCCGCGCCGCCCGGGACTGGCTGGGCCCGCTCGGCGCGCAGATCGATCCGCGCCGGCCCGTCGGTTCGCTGCGCGTCGGCGAGCAGCAACTCGTCGAGATCGCCAAGGCGCTCTCCCTCGACGCCCGCGTGCTCATCATGGACGAGCCGACCGCCGCGCTCGCCGACGCCGAAGTGCGGCGGCTGATGTCCACCATCCGCGCGCTGCGCGAGCGCGGCGTGGCCGTCGTCTACATCTCCCACCGGCTCGAGGAGATCGAGCACATCGCCGACCGGGCCACCGTTCTGCGCAACGGCGAGGTGGCCGGCACGCTGCGCCCGGACCGCGCCGACCGGCAGAAGATCATCACGCTGATGGTCGGCCGCCCGGTGGAGACGCTGTTCGGCGCGGGATCCGGCGGTGCCGCCCCGGCGAGCCCCGCCGGGCCGGCCGTGCTGGAGGTCGACGACCTCGCCGTACGGCCCCGAGGCACCCGGCCCGGGCGCTGCGAACCCGCCGGCGTCAGCCTGACCGTCCGCGCCGGGGAGATCGTCGGCCTGGCCGGCCTGATGGGGGCGGGCCGCACCGAGCTGCTGGAGACCCTGTACGGCGCCGGCCCGCCCGGTCGCCGCAGCGGCCTGGTCCGGCTCGCCGGCCGCCCGTACGCCCCGCGGGGCCCCCGGTCCGCGCTGCGCGCCGGCGTCGGCTTCGTGCCGGAGGACCGCCGCCGCTCCGCCCTGGTGCTGGAACATCCCGTCGGCCGCAGCATCGTGCTGGCCGCCCTGCGCCGGCTCAGCACCGCCGGAATCGTCCGCAACGGACGCGAGCGGGACGCGGTGCGCCAGCAGGTCGCCGCCCTGGCGATCAAGACGTCGTCGGCCGCCGCGCCGGTCGGCTCGCTCTCCGGCGGCAACCAGCAGAAAGTCGTCTTCGCCCGGCACCTGCTCACCCGCCCCCGCCTGCTGCTGCTCGACGAGCCGACCCGCGGGGTCGACGTCGGCGCCAAGGCGGAGATCTACCGGCTGCTGCGCCGGCTCGCCGACGACGGGATGGGCATCCTGCTCGCCTCGTCGGAGCTGCCCGAGCTGACCGGCGTCTGCGACCGGATCGTGGTCCTGCGGCGCGGGCGGGCCGTCGCGGAACTCCCGGCAGACGGGTGCACCGGCGAGGACATCCTGACCGCGGCCATGGGCGGCACGGCCGCCGGAAGGGACGACCGATGACCCACCTGCGCGCACCGGACCAGGGGCCCGGCACGCCGCTCGCCCCGGCCGGCGGCGGCCCGGCGGCCGGCGCCGGCCGGTGGCGGCGGCCCGGCGGCCGGGGCGACCTCGTCGAGCGGCTCTTCGCCGTGCAGAGCCTCTTCGCGCTGCTGCTGGTGTTCGTGCTGGCCATCGCCGTGTCGCCCCGCCGCAACGGCGAGATCCTGTTCCTGTCCACGGAGAACCTCGGCAACATCGTCCGCGCGGTGTCCGAGATCGGGATCATCGCCATCGGCATGACGTTCGTCGTCCTGCTCGGCGGCATCGACCTCTCCGTCGGCGCCATCCTCGGCCTGTCCGCCGTCGGCACCGCGACGCTGATGGTCGACTCCGGGCTCGGCATCCTGCCCGCGGTCACCGTCGTCCTGCTTATCGGCGCCCTCTTCGGTGCGTTGCAGGGCTACGCGACGGCCCGGCTCGGCATCCAGTCGTTCATCGTCACCCTCGCGGGACTCCAGGTCGCGCGCGGTCTCGCCCGGATCTGGTCGGGCGGGCTCGGCATCCCGATCGCCTACGGCGACGGCCCGCAGGAGGCGCCCCCGGCGTTCGAGATCCTCAACGGCACCGTCAACGGGGTGCTGCCCGTGCCGGCGGTGCTGTTCATCGGCATCGGCGTGGCCGCGATCGTCGTGCTGCGCAAGACGGCGTTCGCCCGCCACGTCTACGCCATCGGCGGCAACGAGAAGGCCGCCCGGCTCTCGGGCGTGCCCGTGCTGCGGGTGAAGGTCGCGGTCTTCGCGATCGCGGGCCTGCTCGCCGCGGTGGCCGGCATCATCCACGCCGGACAGCTCAACCAGGGCAGCCCCAACGACGGCGCCGGCTACGAACTGGACGCCATCGCCGCGGTGGTCATCGGCGGCACCAGCCTGGCCGGGGGCACCGGCTCGATGGGCGGCACGCTCGCCGGGGCGCTGCTGCTCGGCATCCTCAACAACATCCTCGCGCTCAACAACATCGACGCCAACGTGCAGCTACTGATCAAGGGACTGGTGATCGTGGCCGCCGCCGGGCTGCAGAAGCTACGCCGCAGCATCGTCTGAACCGCCACCGAACAAGGAGCGTCATCATGCGCACCCGTACCGTCCTGCTCGCGCTGCTGTGCACCGGCGCGCTCGTCAGCTCCACCGCGTGCAGCGTGGAGAAGCCGTCCGACAGCGGCGACGCCGCGGCCGCGAACTGCGGCGCCGGCAAGGATTTCCTCA
Source organism: Micromonospora sp. M71_S20 (assembly GCF_003664255.1). Taxonomy (NCBI): domain Bacteria; kingdom Bacillati; phylum Actinomycetota; class Actinomycetes; order Micromonosporales; family Micromonosporaceae; genus Micromonospora; species Micromonospora sp. M71_S20. The sequence goes on from NZ_RCCV01000001.1 coordinate 3,967,609, forward strand.
TCGGCATGTCGCAGGCCAACAACGCCGAGCCCTACCGGCAGGTCATGAACAACGACGTGCAGACGGCGGCGAAGTCCGTCCCCGGGTTCAGCGTGGTGGTCTCCGACGCGGCGCAGGACAACAGCAAGCAGGTCGCCGACGTGGAGAACTTCCTCACCCAGAAGATCGACCTGCTGATCATCTCGCCGAACGAGGCCAAGCCGCTGACCGCGGTGGTGCGCAAGGCGTACGACCGGGGCGTCCCGGTGATCGTGCTCGACCGCAAGGTGGAGGGCGAGGCGTACACGGCCTTCATCGGCGGGGACAACGTCGCCATCGGCAGGGCCGCCGGCGAGTTCTACGCCAGGACGCTGCTGCCCGCCGGCGGCAAGGTCATCGAGATCGCCGGGCTGCCCGGCTCCACGCCGGCGGCCGAACGCGCCCAGGGCTTCCGGGAGGGCATCGCGGGCAACCCGAAGATCGAGGTCGTCGCCTCCCAGCCCGGGGACTGGCTGCGGGAGAAGGGCCAGTCGGTGGCCGACGCGCTGCTCAAGGCGCACCCGGACGCCGCCGCCGTCTACGCCCACAACGACCCGATGGCCGAGGGCGCGTACCTGGCCGCGAAGGCGGCCGGGTTGCACACGAAGGTGAAGTTCACCGGCATCGACGCGCTGCCGGTGCCGTCGGGCGGCATCAAGGCCGTCGAGCAGGGCCGGCTCGCGGCGACCTTCCAGTACGCCACGGGCGGCCGGGAGGCCGTCGACCTCGCCCGCCGGATCCTGGTCGACTGCGACAAGGACGTCCCGCGTGCCACCACCCTCGACACGATGCAGATCACCAGGGAGAACGCCGCCGAGACGTACGCGAAGCTCGGTGGCGTCGCCTGACCGCCGAGCCGGCACGGGCCCACGGGCCACGACCCGGACCTGGAAGATCGGGGGAGACCTGGCATGACGGTGGCCGCGGTGCTCGGAGTCGACATCGGCACGTCCAGCAGCAAGGGCGTCCTGGTCGACCTGTCCGGGTGCGTGCTGCGCTCCGCGGTGCGGGAGCACCGGGTGGACCGGCCGCGACCCGGCTGGGTGGAGATGGACGGCCGCATCTGGTGGAACGAGTTCGTCGCCCTCACCCGTGAGCTGCTCGCCCCCGGCGACGCCCACGTGGTGTCGGTCGGGGTCAGCGGCATGGGGCCGTGCGTGCTGCTCACCGACGCCGCCGGCACACCCCTGCGGCCGGCCATCCTCTACGGCGTCGACACCCGCTCCACGCCGCAGATCGCCCGGCTCACCGAGCGCTTCGGAGCGGACGAGATCCTGCGCCGGTGCGGCTCGACGCTGTCGACCCAGGCGGCGGGGGCGAAGGTCGCCTGGGTCGCCGACGCCGAGCCGGAGCTGTTCTCCCGGGCCCGGCGGCTGTTCATGCCGAGCTCCTGGCTGGTCTTCCGGCTGACCGGCCGGTACCTGCTCGACCAGCACTCGGCCAGCCAGTGCACGCCGCTGTACGACAGCGCGGCGCAGGACTGGTACCGCCCCTGGGCCGACGAGATCGCCCCGGGGCTGGAGCTGCCCGAGCTGCGGTGGCCCGGCGACGTGGCCGGCACGGTCACCGCCGGGGCCGCCGCGGCCACCGGGCTGCCGGCCGGCACCCCGGTCGTGACCGGGACGATCGACGCCTGGTCGGAGGCGGTCAGCGTGGGCGCCCAGGGCGTCGGCGACCTGATGCTCATGTACGGCACCACGATGTTCCTCGTGCACACGGTGCCGCACCGGCTGACCAGCCCGTCGCTGTGGGGCACGGTCGGCGCGCTGCCGGGCACCCGCAACCTGGCCGGCGGCATGGCGACCTCCGGGGCGATCACCGGATGGCTGCGGGAGCTGTTCGACGCCGCCGACTACCCCGAGCTGCTGCGCCTGGCCGAGCTGTCCGGGCCGGGCGCGCGGGGGCTGCTCATGCTGCCGTTCTTCGCCGGCGAGCGGACCCCCATCCTCGATCCCGACGCCCGGGGCGTGATCGCCGGCCTGACGCTCTCGCACGGGCGCGGCGACATCTACCGCGCGGCGCTGGAGGCGACCGGGCTGGCGGTGCGCCACAACATCGAGACGATCGAGGCGGCCGGCGGCGACATCCGGCGCGTCGTGGCGGTGGGCGGCGGCACCCGGGGCAGCCTCTGGACGCAGATCGTCTCGGACGTCACCGGCCGGGCGCAGCACATCCCGTCGGTCACCATCGGCGCGAGCTACGGCGCCGCGTTCCTCGCCGCCGGCGCCGTGCGGCGGGTCGACATCCACCGGTGGAACCCGGTCCGGGAGGTCCGCGAGCCGCGCCCGGCCCTCGCCGCCGACTACGCGGAGCTGTACGGGCTGTACCGGCAGCTGTACGCCGGCTCGAAATCCGTCGCCCACGCGTTGGCCGCCCGGCAGACGCGCCTCGCGACCCCGCCCCAGCCAGGTACCGACGAGCCAGTGGAGGAAGTCAACCCGTGAGCAACTACACCATGCCGGTGCTGGTCGATCCGCCGGCCGCCGCCCCCCGGACGGTCTACACGGTCGCCAGCGGCGACCTTCGCCCGGCCGCGAACGTCACCGGTTGGCCGACCCAGCAACGCCTGGAGGCGGACCTCGCCGACGCGGTCACCGCCCTGGGCTGGCAGACCCTGCGGGCCCATCCGGTGGACGCCGACGCGGGCCACGGCTTCATCGACAGCCAGCGCGCCGGCATCGAGATCTTTCAACAAATTCCGGTCGACGCCCCGCTCGTCGTCGTGGAGGCGGTGTGGCAGTACAGCCACCACGTGCTGGCCGGGCTGCGCGCCCACCGCGGCCCGATCCTGCTCGTGGCGAACTGGAGCGGCGAGTTTCCCGGCCTGGTCGGCCTGCTGAACCTCGCCGGCAGCCTCACCAAGGCGGGCGTGCGGTACTCGGCGCTGTGGAGCGAGGACTTCACCGACGAGTGGGCGCGCGACGGGCTGAAGGCCTGGCTGGAGACCGGCGAGGTGGTCCACGACGAGAGCCACGTGCGGGACCTGCCGCCGCTGCCGTCCGATGCCGAGGTCGAACTCGGCGTGGCGCTGGCCCGCCAGCTGCGGCGCCGACCGGCCGTCATCGGCGTCTTCGACGAGGGCTGCATGGGCATGTACAACGCGATCATCGACGACGAACTGCTCAACCCGCTCGGCATCTACAAGGAACGGCTGTCGCAGAGCGCGCTGGTCGCGGAGATGTCGCGGGTGCCCGACGAGGAGGCGCACGCGGTGCGGGCCTGGCTCGACGCCGCCGGGATGACCTTCCACACCGGCACGGACGAGGCCACCGAACTGACCGACGCCCAACTGCTCAGCCAGTTCAAGATGTACGTCGCCGCGCTGCGCATCGCCGACGACTTCGGCCTGGACGCCGTCGGCATCCAGTACCAGCAGGGGCTCAAGGACACCGTCCCGGCGAGCGACCTGGCCGAGGGGCTGCTCAACGACGTGACCCGGCCGCCGGTGACCAGCCGGGACGGCTCGCGCGAGCTGTACGCGGGGCGGGCCCTGCCGCACTTCAACGAGGTCGACGAGGGCGTCGCGGTGGACTCGCTGGTCACCAACCGGATCTGGACCGCGATGGGGATGGACCCGGCCACCACCCTGCACGACATCCGCTGGGGCGAGTCGTACGGGACGGACTTCGTCTGGGTGTTCGAGATCTCCGGCTCGGTCCCCGCGTCCCACAACGGCGGCTACGACCGGTCGTACAGCATGCGGCAGCCGCCGATGTACTTCCCGCTGGGCGGGGGCACCCTGAGCGGTGTCTCCCGGCCGGGCGAGATCGTCTGGTCGCGGATCTTCATCATGGACGGGGTGCTGCACGCCGACCTGGGCCGGGGCACCGTGGTCGAGCTGCCGGCGGCCGAGACGCGGCGTCGGCTCCAGGCCACCACCCCGCAGTGGCCGATCATGCACGCCGTGCTGCACGGCGTGGGCCGCGACCAGCTGATGGCCCGGCACAAGGCCAACCACGTCAACGTGGTCTACGCCGACGACGCCGACGACGCCGACCGCGCCCTGCGGGTCAAGGCAGCGATGCTCGACGCGATGGGTGTGCGGGTGCACCTGTGCGGCGACGTGGCGCTGTGATCCCGGGCGGGCCTCCCCGACGCCGGCTCACCGGGCCCGGGCGGGCCCACCCGCGCCGTCCGCGGGCTGTCCGTTCGACCGGGGCAGGGACCGGACCGAACTCTCGCGGACCCGCAGGGTCGTGCGCAGGGTGACGGTCGAGGACGCCTTCGCGGGGTTGGCGATCCGCTCGGTGAGCAGCGACGCCGCGGCCCGCCCCAGGTCGTACGTGGGCTGCGCGACGGTGCTCAGCGAGGGCCGCACCAGGTGGGCCCAGGGGATGTCGTCGAACCCGACCACGCCGCACCGGGTGGGCACGTCGACACCCCTGTCGACCAGGCACTCCACCGCGCCCACCGTCATCAGGTTGTTGGTGACGAAGACCGCGTCCGGCGGCTCGGCGGCGTTCAGCAGGGACGCCATGGCCTGGTAGCCGCCGTCCTCCCGGAAGTCCGCGTACCGGACCAGATCCTCCGGCACGCTCCGGCCGGCCGCGCGCAGGGCCTGCTGGTATCCGCGTAGCCGCTGCACGGCGGTGGAGATCCGACGCGGTCCCGTGACGCAGGCGATCCGGCGGTAGCCGCTGTCGATCAGGTGGGCGGTGGCCGTCTCGGCGCCGTGGACGTTGTCCACCAGCACGGTGTCCACGGCCACCCCGTGGGGCTGCCGGTCGATGGCCACGACCGGCATCCCGGCCTCGGTGAGCCGGTTGATCAGGGCCGGTCGCCCCGACGGCGAGATGATCACGCCGGCCATCCGTTCGGCCAGGGCCGCCGTCACGTACCGGGTCTCCTTCTCGGGGTCCTCGTCGCCGTTGCAGAGGACCACGGAGAAGCCCGCCTCCTGCGCCACGTCCTCGATGCCGCGCACCAGCGAGGTGAAGAACGGGTTGCCGATGTCGGAGATGATCACCGCCCAGAGGCTGGTGCGTTGCCGGCGCAGGCTGCGGGCCACCGCGTTGGGCCGGTAGTCCAGGTCGAGCATCACCTGGCGGACCCGCGCGGCCAGGTCCGGATCCACCGACGAGTGCCCGTTGAGCACCCGGGACACCGTCGACGCCGAGACCTCGGCCACCCGCGCCACGTCATAGATGGTCGTCATGCGGTCGTCCCCTGTCGATGTCTCGCGTCCTTGTCCCGCACCGGACCCCCGGCTGCGACCGCGCGGGCACCACCGTCCGTTGCGGCCCGCCGCCCGAGAGTGGTCGGCCCTGAGATCCTATATGGCAGGGAATCGATTTCTCTTGGGCGTCCTGGCTCGCGTCGGAGGGGGCGGCCGTCGTCCACCTGTCGGCACGGCGCCCCGCACGGCCGACCCGGCGGCACGCGCACCGACCGCCCGTCCGGCCACCGGGCGGCGGGGAGCCACCCGGTGACCGGACTGGGCGAAGCGGTGCCGCCGACGTCGGCCGGCGGTGCCGGCGTCAGCCGCAGGAGGCGTCGCGGCAGGTCACCTCTACCTCGTAGAGCCGGGCCTGTCTGTCCCGGCTGGCGAGGACGTCGAGGCGGACCGCGGTCGCGCGGACCGGCGCGAAGGTGTGCGTGGTGACCCGGGTCGTGTTTCCGGTGACCTCGCCGAGCACCTGCCAGGCGCCGCCGACCAGCCCGGAGATCCGGTACGAGGTCAGCTCGTACCCGCCGTACTGGTGCAGCCGCACGGTGTCGACCAGCTCCGCACCGGCGAACTCGACCCGCAGCCAGTGGCTGTCGGCCGGCTCGGTGATCCAGCGGCTGCCGGAGCTGACCCGGTTGCCGTCGATCACGTGCGAGGGCACGTACTGCCGCCACCAGCCCGACGCGGTGGCCTCGGCGCCCTCGGCGGCCAGCGCCACGTTGCGCCACACCGCACCGACGGTCGTGGTGGCGCTCGCGGCGAACTGGCGGGGCTGGTCCGGCCGCGTCCCGTGCGGGGCGTCGACCGTGACGGTGGCGCTCTGCTCCGCCGCGAGCCCGCGGACCCCCACGGTCAACGGGACCTCCACCACCGCGAACGGCGCGAGCCGCACCTCGGTCGGCGCCGGGGCGACCCACCCCTCGGGGACGACGGCGCCGAGCTGGGCCGTCACCGGTGTGCCGACGTCGTTGCGCAGCACCGCGGCGATCCGGGTGTCCACGTCCGAGTCCGGCCGGACCGTGGTCCGCAGCGGCAGGGCCGAGACGGTGAGCAGCGCACCGCGATCGGCCGGGGCCGTGCTCAGTGCGAGCGTGGGGAAGGCCTCCAGCTCCTGGTAGCGCGACCAGGCCAGCGTCATCTGCCAGGACTCCAGCCGGTGCACGACCGCGGTCACCTCGTGCCGGCCGTCGTTGCCGGCGCGGACCGGGGTGCCGGCGAACTCGTCGGCGAAGAGCTGGTCGGCCAGCGCTCTGGTCCGCTGCACCGCGAGCTGGTTGGCGCCCTCGAACACCTTCGTCATGTACTGCGGATCGTCGCCGTTGTCCCGGGCGTACGCCTGGACCTGGCTGAGCACCTGGTTGCGGTAGACGTCGGTGTGGGCCAGCTCCTGCAGCGTCAACTCGACGTGCGCGGTGGCGGCACGCAGCAGGATGGCCTGGCGCGCCTCCTGGAAGGGGATCCCCTTCGTCTGGCCCGGGAAGCCCGGCAGGCGTCCGGTCCGGCTCGCCTGCAACAGCGCCGCGCGGACCACCGACTGGGAGATCGACAGACCGATGTTCCAGCCGGACCACCCGGCCAGTTCCCCGAAGCGGACCCGGGGGGCGAGCAGCGTACGTAGCTCGCCGTCCACCTTTCCGGCCAGCGCGTCGTCACCGACCGCGACGAGCCGGCCCCGGGCCACCGCGTCGTGGATCCGGTCGGCGAAGGGTTCCAGGTCTCCGCCGCCGGCGGTGTTCGCCATCAGCAGGATGTCGGCGTCGGGACCGTCCGAGCGTCGGGCGCCGAGGGTACGCACGTACTCGTCGACCAGGGTGGCGTAGGGGACGTCCTGGTAGGGCGCCACCCACTTCTCGCCCGGGGTGCGGGACCACTCGACGTCGACCGTCGGGGCGGCGCCGAGCCGTTCGGTGACATGCTTGGCCACCAGCAGCGCGCCGAGGATGTCCGCGCCCGGATAGATCCTGACCCGGTCCTCGACCCCGAGCTTCGCCGCGAGCGCCGCCAGGGCCGCCTTCTCCAGGCGGTGCGGGCCGTGCTCGGTGGCGTCGTCCTGGCCCAGGATCAGGTAGTCGATGGTGCCGTCGGCGACCCGCTGGACCATGTCCCGGTTGATCTGGTGGTCCCGGGCCCGGGCGCAGAGGAAGTCCGCCTTGATCTCCTCGGGGATCTCGCTGGCGACCTGCTCGTACTCGGCCCGGCGCTCCTCCTGGCCGAGGTTCTCCACCTGGTCCATAAGGACGGCCCAGCGCCGGATCGGGCCGGAGTGGACGCCCGGGTAGCTGCTGGTCGGCTCAATGGTGAGGCGCATGATCACGTCGAACGCGTACAGGGGCTTGTCGGGGTTGCTCCGCTTCACCTCGTCGAGCACGGAGAGCCGCCGCCGGGCGTCGGCCAGGCTGGTCTGGCAGGTCCGGGAGGCGACCAGGCCGCCGTAGGCGAGCATCGGGGCTGCGACGACCGAGCCGTCCGCGTCGGCGGCGACCTTGCGCCACCAGGCGCCGACCGCATCGGCCTGACCGTAGGTGAAGTACTCGCCGAGCAGGTCCTTCGGGGGTGTCAGCGCCTCGTGCCCGCCGGCCTCGGCGACCGCCACCGGCGTGTGCGCGGTGAACGGCCGGTCGTCCAGCGGTACGACGGCGAGCCGGCCCAGGTTGGCCGGCGCCGCGGCGGCCGCGGCCGGGGAGCCCGGTGGGGCGACCGCGAGGGTGAGGGTCACCGCGGTCGTTGTGATCATGCTGAGGGCGCGGGATGTCAGTCGTCTGTCGCGACGCATCGGTTCACTTTCGTCGTGGTGGTGGTGCACGGGGTCATCGGACGGCGCTCGGTGGCGCGGTCACCGGGTGCCGGCGTATCCGACCGCCTTGAGGATGCCGAGGCCGTTGTGGGCGACGGGGAGGGTGCCCCGGGTGCCCTTGCACAACTGTTCGGTGGTGTCACCGTCACCGTCGAGGTCGTCGGCGTCCCGGGCGGGCAGGAACATCGCGGCCAGCGAACGGTCGAGCAGGGCGTAGAGGGCGTCCTGACGGTCCGCCTGCTGCAACCGTTGGTAACCCGCGGCGAACTTGGCTGGCACCACCTGTCTGCGCAGCTCGGCGAGGATGCCGAAGCCGACGATGTCGTAGTACTTCGCCTCGGCGTTCTCGTTGGGCGGGGTGAGGCGGAAGAAGCCGCCGAAGGACAGGTGCGGGTCGTAGTCCCGCGCGTCACCCGACGGCGTCGGACCCTGGTTGTCCGGTGGGTAGTACGGGTCCACGGCGCCGGCTGCGGTGTCGTCGACGCAGTCGAGCGGGTCGCTGGCCGAGGCGGTGTGCCAGCCCGGGAGGCTGGTGTACGTGGTGTAGAGGCTCGTCACGGCGGCAGCCGCGGCACTGGCGCCGTGGAGCTGGCGTTCGTGGTCGTAGAGCCCGGCCAGCCCGTACTCGATCATGTCGGTGCCCAGGGTCCCGCCCGCGATCTGGCCGCCGCTGTAGGCGCAGGAGCCCTTGCGGTGCCACCGGTTGTCACGGCAGTCCGCGCTGTACGCGCTCTGCGCGACCACCCGGTTCTGGCTGGTGGTGGGGGAGTCGAAGTCGAAGGTGTACCAGTCCGCGCCGAGTTGGAGTCCCGTGCCGAGGAACTGCCGGGCGGTGGCGGCCGACTGGCCGTACCGGTCGTCGGGCGGCGCCACGGCCGTCTCCAGCCGTTGCAGGAACGCGATCGCGGTGAGGTTCCAGGTGGACATCGTCGAATAGAGGTTGCTCCAGCTGGAGATCTGGTCGACGTAGCCGCCCGGCGGGGTGGTGGGCTGGCCGAGCCCGTCGACGAACGGATGCACGCCGTAGGCCTGGTAGTAGGCGCGCGGGTCCTGCATCCGCAGCAGGAACTCGCCGATGCCGGTGGCGGCGTCGAGGTAGGCGGCGGCGCCGGTCGCCTCGTGGGCGGCCAGCAGCGCCTCTCCGCAGGCCGCGTTGCCGAACGAGGTGAAGTAGCGGATCTGGCCGTCCGGGGTGCTCGCCACCGCGTCGTCGAAGATCTTCGGCGCGTTCGGGTCCTTGGGCAGCCGGTGGGCGAGCACCGCGCCGGCGAACTCGTCGACCAGCCCGGTCTCCACGCTCGACAGCGACCGCTGCTCGTACGCCGCCCGTTGGTCCAGATAGACCGAGATGAACTGCAGCGAGGTGCAGGCGGCGGTGCTCTGCCGCGGTCCGCCGATGGTGCACGGACTCGCCGTGGTGCACGCCCGGCCGGCTACCACGAGTTGGTCGCCGTGGACGTGTTCGACGTCCCGGCGCAACCCGTTGCGGACCCCGTCGTACGACGCCACGAGCCAGTCGAAGTAGCTGTCGACGAGGGGGACGGCAGCGGAGGCGGCGGCCGGCGCGGTCGGGACCGGCAGCGCGACGCCGACGACGAGCGCGGCCAGCAGCGCGGCCGCCCGCGCCCTCACCGTGGCCCCCCGTCCGGGGTCAGGACGATCCGGGGCTCGGCGGCGATCTCGCCGGTGCGGTTCCACGGCAGGTGGAGGTGCCAGGCGTCGAGCCGGTCCACGCGGGCCGTCACCGGCGCCCGTCCGTCGCTGCCCAGGGCGAGCGTGGCCCCGGCGAACTCGTCGGCGAAGAGCTTCTGCGCGTGCGGGGTGGTGTTGTCGACCGCGTACGCGTTGATCTCGGGGAAGTGGGTCGCGATGTTCTGCGGGTCCGGCTCGCCCAACGCGGACGCGTAGGCGGTGGTGGCCGCGCGGACGTCGTTGCGGTACGAATCGGTCTGCACCAGTTCCGAGACGGACAGTTCGATGCTGGCTCGGGCCGCGTCGTGCAGGAGGGCCCGCCGGGCGGCCAGGACCGGCTCGCCGGGGGCGCCGGGGACACCGGGCGGCAGGTCACCGCGGACCGAGCGCTGCCGCAGCGCCCAGCGGGACGTCGCCTGGGCAAGGCTGATCCCGACGTTCCAGCCGGAGTAGCCGGCCAGCTCGACGTACCGGATCCGGCCGTTGAGCAGGGACAGCAGACGCCGGTCGGAGTGCCCGGCGATCGCGTCGTCGCCCAGGGCCACGGGGCGTCCGGCCCGCACGTGGGCGACCAGGCGGTCGGCGAACGGCGCCACCGACGCGGAACTGCCACCCGTGTTGGCCATCAGGACCAGGTCGGCGCGCTCCGGCCGGTCCACGACCGTGCCACCGAGGATGTCGACGTAGCCCTGGATGAGCCGGGCGTACGGGATGTTCTGGTAGGGGGCGGTCCAGGTCTCGCCCGTCGCTCGGGAGTACTCGACGCTCACCCGGGGGCGCACGTCGGCGTCCCGGACGGCGATCTTGGCGATGAGCAGGGCGGCCACCACGTCGGCACCCGGGTAGATCACCACCCGGTCCCCGACGCCCAGCTCGGCGATGCGGGCGGCGAGCGCCTGGGACTCGGGTCGGTGCAAGCCGTGGCCGGTCGCGTCGTCCTGGCCCACCACGAGGAAGTCGAAGATCCCTTCGGCCGCCCATTCGATCATCGTCAGGTTGAGCCGGTGGTTGCGCGCCCGGGTGGCCAGGTAGTCGTCGCGCACGTCGGCCGGGATCTGGGACTCCAACGCGTCGAGTTGCGGGCGCTTCTCCACCATGGCGAGGTTGTCGACCTCGTCCTTCACCGTGGCCCACGCCCGCAGCTCGTTGCGCCACGGCCCCTCGGGGGTGAGCCGCATGATGGTGTCGAAGGCGTAGAGCCGCCGGTGCGGGCGTCGCCGCCGGACGGCCCGTACCGCCGCAAGCCGGGCGAACGCCTCGGCCTCCGGTACCGAGCTGTTGCGGGAGTTGAGCAGTCCACCGTAGGCGAGCATCGGTAGGGCGACGACCAGCGCGTCGGCCTGGGTGGTGGACGAGGTCAGCCACCGGCCGACGGCGCGGCCGTCGCCGGGGGTGAAGTGCCGACCCAGGGTCTCCCGGGGCGGTAGCACGGTGTCGTAGCCGGCGCCGGTGGCGATCTGTTGCGGGGCGTACCAGGTGTAGGGCCGGTCGTCGAGCGGGACCAGGGCGATCCGGCCGAGCCGTGGGGTCTTCGGCCGGGCGTGCGCCGGGGATCCGAGGGCGGCGAGGCCGGTGAGGCCGGCGCCGGCGAGGCCGGCTGTCCGGAGAAGGCCGCGGCGGGACAGGGCGTGATCAGGCATGTCGGCTCCTTGCGTTGCCGGGGGATGCGCTGAGTCTTGGATCAACAAGAACCCCGGGTCAAGACCGCCGGAGCCCGTAATACGTATTACTCTCGCTGGTCGCCCTTGACACCGGTTCTGCGGGCCGGGCAGCATCCACGGCGACAATCCTCGATACGCGACGCTTCAGAAGGTGGCCGATATCCGTGTCCGCAGGGCGGGGCAGGCTGACGCAGCACGAGATCGCGCGGATGGCCGGGGTCAGCCAGACGACCGTGTCACTCGTGCTCAACGACCGGTGTGAGGCGGCCTGGCGGATCGCCCCGGAGACCCGGGAACGGGTGCTGCGCGTCATCCGCGAGACGGGTTACGTCGCCGACCCGCTCGCCCGGCGGCTGCTGCGACAGCACAACCAGATCCTGGGAGTGTTCACCTACGAGTCGGTGTTCCCGAGCACCAGCGCGAACTTCTACCACCCGTTCCTGTCCGGCATCGAGGCGTGCGCGGAGAGCATCGGGTGCGACCTGCTGCTGTTCACCAGCGCCCCCGTGAGCGGCGGCAGCCGGCGGATCTTCCACGACAACAACCGCATCCGGCTCGCCGACGGATGCGTACTGCTCGGTCGGGAGATTCCCCGCGACGAGCTGGCCCGGATGGTCGCCGGCGACATGCCCTTCGTGTCCGTCGGTCGACGCGACGACGCCCACCTACCCTCCGGTGAGGGCGGTCCGGTGCCCTATGTCGGCGCGGACTACGCCCAGGCCACCGCCGCCCTCGTCCGCCGCGCCGTCGACCTTGGACACCGGGTGCTGGCGTACGTCGGCGTCGGTGCGGGCGCCGAGTCGGCCACCGACCGGCTCGCCGGCTTCACCGCCGCGGTCCGGGAGACCGGAGTGGACGGTCGACACGATCCGGTCGGCGGCAGGACCTCGGCGGAACTGCTCGACGCACTGCGCCCGACCGGGGTCACCGCCGTCTTCTGCGAGGAACTGGTCGAGGCGGCGGCGGTGGCCGAGGCGGCGCGGGCCCGAGGCATGTCCGTGCCCGGTGACCTGTCCCTGGTGGCCCTCGGCGATCCCACCCGTCAGGCCGAGACCGACCTCGACTTCGCTGGCTTCCACATCGCCCGCAGGGAGATGGGCTGGCAGGCCATCGAGGTGCTCGACGACATCCTGCACGGCCGGAGCAGCGAGCACCAGCGCCTGCTGCCCTGCGAGCTGGTCGAGGGTGAGACCCTCGGTCCCCCGAGCCCGGCGACCGGTCGTCCCTGAGCACCGCAGGGCGCGGGGGAGAAGCGGGGCAAGTGACGCCGGGCGGCGCGGACGACGACACCGCCCGGACCACGTCGACCGGGAGACGGTGGGTCAGGCCCGGGTGATCCTGACCGCGTCGGCGACCACGTAGCCGCTGCCGCTGGTCCAGCGGCTCACCCCGACCTTGTTGGCGTCGCCGGCCGCGAGCGTGAACACGCCGATCGACACCCAGCGGCCGCCGTTGACGCGCTGGTCGACCGTCACCGACTGGTTGCCCGAGGCGGTGGCGACGAGGTACGGCGTCTGGCTGTTGTATCCGGGGTCGGCGGGGTACCAGACCGAGATCTCGTAGCTCCCCGTCGCCGGGATGTTCGCCCGGTACCAGGCGACGTCGCTGGCCGACGTCGGGTTCGCGTACCGGTAGTCCGTGCCGTACCGGCTGCCGGAGTACGACGACGTGCTCCAGTTGGCGCTCGCCGTGAACCGGCCGGAGGTGGTGTTGTCGATCGTGGTGCTCCACTGCTGCGGTGGCGGCTGCTGGGACGTGCTCACGTCCAGGTAGTTGCGGTCGATCTTCATCGTCACGCCGCCCCAGGTCTCCGTCACGTCCCCGGCGTACTGGTGCAGCCGCTGGTGGTTCGCGTAGTACGCGTCCGAGCAGTAGGCGCCGGCGTCGGTGTCGGCCACGCCGTTCCACCAGGCGATCCAGATCTGGTCCAGCCTGGTGTAGCTCGGGTTGTGGTACTCCTGGCAGACGTCCCTGATGCCGGAGGATCCGCTGGAGTACATGCCGGCCAGGTAGCCCCGGGTGTGCAGCTGCTCGACCCACCCGGACAGGAACGACAGCACCGCGGCACGGCACGCCGCGGTCGTCGGGTAGTGCTCGATGTCGTTGTAGATGGTGCTGCCGGCGCCGATGCCCAGCGCCCGCGCGGCGTTGGCGGCGCTGTCGGCGGCGGTCCGGCCCTGCGAGCGCGCGGTGCCGGGATCGGCGGACATCTTCGGCGCGCGGGTGCCGCAGGGTGCCTGGTAGCCGAGCTCGATGGGGATGAGCCGCCAACCGTTGGCGGTCTGGTTGGTGACCCAGGTCGCGGTCAGGTTGGGCTGCGCGCACGTGCGGCTGGCCCCGCTGATGTAGATGCCCACCGCGCGGTACGGCGAGCTGGCGCGCCACGCGTCCATCGCCGACTGCGACGGGGCGGTGCAGGTGTCGAAGCCCTTACCGACGAAGGTGCCGGGCTGCGGACCGACGGCTGACACCGCCACGGACTGCGCCTGCGGCTGGGGGGCCGGCGCCGACTCGGCCACGGCCGCCGAGCCGAGCGCGATGGTGAGCCCCGCCGTGGTGGCGAGGCCCATCAGCCATGTGGTGGTCCTTCTCATCCCGGTCTCCCTCGAAGGTTTCCTTGCACGAGGTTGAAGTCAGTGAAGAACTTTTACACACGCATCGAAGGTTGGCAATAGTGCCGGATTGGTGAACGCGCCGTTACCAGGCGCAGGGCGCGTAGTCCTTGAGGAAGCAGCCGTACAGGTCCTCGCCCTGCTCGCCGCGGACGATCGGGTCGTAGACCCTGGCCGCGCCGTCGACCAGGTCCAGCGGGGCGTGGAAGCCGGCGTCCGCCAGCCGCATCTTCGTCGGGTGGGGCCGCTCGTCGGTGATCCAGCCGGTGTCGACGCTGGTCATCAGGATGCCGTCGGTCAGCATCTCCTGGGCGCTGGTGCGGGTCAGCATGTTCAGCGCGGCCTTGGCCATGTTGGTGTGCGGGTGCCCCGGCCCCTTGTAGCCGCGCCCGAACTGGCCCTCCATCGCCGAGACGTTCACCACGTACTTGCGGCGGGCCGTCGCCGCGGCCATCGCCGGCCGCAACCGGCTGACCAGCACGAACGGGGCCGTCACGTTGCACAGCTGCACTTCCAGCAGCTCCACCGGGTCGACCTCGTGCACCCGCTGCACCCAGCTGTTGACCGGGTCGAGGTCCGGCACCAGACCGCCGGCGTCGATGGCGGTGGCCGCCGCGATCCGTTCCGGCGAGGCGGAGCCGCTGGTCAGCGCGAGCGCGGTGAGCGCGTGCGGGGTGAGCGGGGTCGACTGCGGCGAAGCGGTCAGGCTGCCCGCCGGGTCGCCCCGGCCGGCCGGCTTGGCGAACGTGACGACCTCCGGCAGGGGGCCCTCCGGCAGGGCCGCGGCCTCCGCGGCGACGAGCTGCGCGTACGCCCCGGGGCTGCGCCGCACGGTCTGCGCCGCGTTGTTGATCAGGATGTCGAGGGGGCCCTGTTCACTGACCGAGTCGGCGAGCGCGATCACCTGGGCGGGGTCGCGCAGGTCGATCCCGACGATCCGCAGGCGGTGCAGCCAGTCCCCGCTGTCGGGCATCGCCGCGAACCGGCGTACCGCGTCGTGCGGGAACCGCGTGGTCACCGTGGTGTGCGCGCCGTCGCGCAGCAGCCGCAGCGCGATGTACATGCCGATCTTCGCCCGGCCGCCGGTGAGCAGCGCACGCCGGCCGGTCAGGTCGGTGCGGGCGTCGCGGCGCTCCCGGTTCAACGCGGCGCAGGGCGGGCAGAGCTGGTGGTAGAAGGCGTCCACCTCGCGGTAGCGCTGCTTGCAGATGTAGCAGCCGCGCGGGTTGTGCAGGAATCCGGCCGTCGTGCCCTCGGTGGGGGAGGCGAGCGGGATCCCCTGGGTCTCGTCGTCGATCCGGCCCGGCGCGCCGGTGGCGGTGGCGGCCGTCACCGCGCGATCGGCCGCCGCGATGGCGTCCCGCCGTTCCTCGCGGCGGCGCTGCTTGATCACCTTGTAGAGCCGCGCGGTGGCCCGCTGCACCCGTACCACGTCGGGGTGATCGGGAGGCAGGTCCTCCAACGCCTCGAAGACGCTGAGGCAGGTCTCCAGCTGGGTCCGGTCGATGCCGTTGTGGCCGGTTTCCGTGATGTTGTCCGCCGTCATGCCGTCGCTGTCTCGTCCCGTTTCCGTGCCGTGTCTTCCCGGCCCACGCCAAGTCCGACCCGGAACTGTACGTCACCGTACGGGTGCCGGCGCATCCCGCGCCCGCCGAGCGGCCCGGGGTCGACCCTCGGAACGCGGCCCGAGGGACGCGCGGTGGATCCGGTGGCCCGCGCGTGCGTGATCGGCGTCTCCGGGCCCCCGGCGAGGCGGGGCCGTCGCCGGCGTCCGGCGCGGCGGGACCCGGCGAGCGGTCCGCGCCTCAGCCCGGGCCGGCGTCGTCGGCCGGTCGGCCCGATCCGACCGCGTGCAGGTGCCCCAGCACCTGGCGCCACGAGCGCGTCAGGCTGGTCTCGTGGTAGGGGATTTCGTGGTCGGCGCAGAACTGGCGGACCAGTGGCCGGGCACGACGGAGGTTGGGGCGCGGCATGCTGGGGAAGAGGTGATGTTCGATCTGATAGTTCAGGCCGCCGAGCAGGGCGTCGATGAACCAGTTGCCGCGCACGTTGCGGGAGGTGAGCACCTGGCGCCGCAGGTAGTCGAGCCGGTCGTCGGCGGCGAGGATCGGCATGCCCTTGTGGTTGGGGGCGAAGGCGCTGCCGAGATAGAGGCCGAGCAGGCCCTGGTTGACGAGGATGAACGCGACGGCCTGCGCCGGGCTCAGCACGAGGATCACGGCCCCGAGGTATCCGACGGTGTGCACGGCCAGCAGCGCGGCCTCCACGGGGCGTTGCCTGATCCGACTCGGGCCGACGAGGGCCTTGACGCTGTTGGCGTGCAGGTGCAGGCCCTCCAGCAGCAGTAGCGGGAAGAACAGGTACGCCTGGTGACGGACCACCAGCGCGCCGGGCCCGCGCTGCTCCCGCGCCTGCCCACGGGTGAACGACAACGGCCGCACGACGATGTCCGGGTCGTGGCCCTCGGTGTTCGGGTGCGCGTGATGGCGGTTGTGCTTGCCGACCCACCAGCCGTAACTGAGGCCGATCAGGAGGTTGCCGTGGACCAGGCCGACCAGGTCGTTGGCGCGACGGGTGCGGAAGACCTGGCGGTGGCCGGCGTCGTGACCGATGAACCCGGCCTGCGCGAAGACCACCGCGAGGACGGCCGCGACGGCCAGTTGCCACCACGACTCGCCGAGCCAACCGAACAGCGCCCAGGTGCCGACGTAGCACCCGCCGAGGGCGCCGATGCGCAGCGCGTAGTAGCCGCGCCGCGGATCGAGGAGTCCCGCCCGCCGGATCAGGCGCGACAGTTCCGCGTACTGACTGCCACCGTGACGTCGGGTGTCGAGGGTCGCATCGCTCATGGTCGCGGCTCCGTGCACGTGGCGTTCTCGGCCTGTCGTCGTCGGACAGGCGGTCCTTCATGGCGAGTGTGGTCAGCGTCGGGGCCGACCGTGACCTGCTCCGTGGCCCGGCGGCCGCCCCGGCCGCCGCGGGGCGGGGCGGCCGTCGGCCCCGATCGGCGCGGACGGGCGCGGCGCGCCAGGGCGCACGTATCCGGGGCGTCGGGCGGGCGCCGCCCGATCACGCCGGGCCGGTGCCGCCCGATCACGCCGGGCCGGCGCCGCCCGATCACGCCGGGCCGGCGCCGCCCGATCACGCCGGGCCGGCGCCGTGCCTGCCCGAGCGCGGGGCGGCGCTCCCCGTCCTCACCGCGCCGCGGCCGCCGGTGGCGCCGTCTGCTTGTCCCGGGCGACCGCGCCGCCGGGGACCGGTAGCCCGCCGGTGCCCGCGTCCGCGAACGCGCTGTCCCGCAGAGCCGAAAGATCACCGGCCGCCGCGTCGTTGACGGCGCGCCGGCGCCGGGCCCGTACGACGGCCGCCGCCGCCACCATCGCTGCCAGCGACATCGCTGCCGCCTGTAGCAGCGGCACCCTCCTGCTGCGTCGACGCCTCATCGCGCACTACCCCTCTCAGTTCTGAGTCCGACCTTGTTCACATCGTGGAGACACCACAGCGGCGGCGAGGGGCGATTCGGCGCATTCGACACGGTCGGGTCATGTCGCCCGCCCGCGACTCTCACCGCGCCGCCGGCCCGCCCAGTTCGGTGAGGTCCAGACGCAGGGTCGCGAGCAGCCCGGCGTGCCGGCTGGTGTCGACCTGCGCGGGCAGTTCCCGCTCGACCCAGTCGGCCCTGGTGTGCTGGCCGCGTCGACGCAGCGCGGCCACGATCGTGTTCCGGGAAATCGTCATGGTCTGCTCCTTGGTGGTGATGGTCGGACGGTTTCCGGTGCGCCGCTGCCTCGGTGGGGGCGCTGTCGGCGCGGACGATCCGGCCGGCCCGGCGGCGGCCGGGTGGGCGGCGACGGCGTCGGGCGCGGACGTCTTGCCCGCGGCGACGAGCAGCTGCGGGGAGTGGACCAGGTTGCCGGCGGTGGCGGCGAGCGCCATCGCCGCCTCGGCCAGTACCGCCGGGGTCTCCGGCGGTACGACCAGCAGGTCGACGCGGTCGTCGTTGCGGCAGATCGCGGTCAGCAGGGTGGCTGGCTGGCTGGTGAAGTGGCCCAACCGCAGCACCCTGCCGTCGACGGTCAGGTGGCGCGGGTTGCCGTCCCAGGCGTCGGCGTTGAGGACCAGCCGGACGATCGGCCCGTGCAGCAGGTCGATGGCGAGGACGAGCCCGGGCAGTTCCGCGAGCGGGTCTGTCGATCGGGGCCACCAGCCGCCGTCGAGCAGGGTGCGTGTGGACCGGGTCGGTTGGATCCGCAAACGCGGCGTCGACGGGGGAGCGAGGGCGTGGGGCGATGGCGTCATGTCGGATCCTCGTCGCCGTGACCGCGGCGTAGCGGTGGGGTCGTGCGTCAGGTCGCGTCGTGCGGCGGCGGGGCATCCGGTTCGTCGACCCGTCCGGCCGGTGCGCCCGCCCCGATCAGGGGCGGCGCTGCGGGTCCTCGTCGCTGCGGGTCGCCTACGGCTGTGGCCGGGTGCGGGCGGTGCGGGTCACCGTGGTGCCGACCCGGGCGCCGTGTTGTGGAGCGGGGCATTGTGGGCCGTCGGAGGGTGAGAACTGTGTCCCGGGGCGGCCGGTCGTGCCACCGCGGATCGGGTGTGGACGTCGCATGCCTTCGGTGGGAGCCGGCGTGGCGGGCACCTCAGGAGCGGGATGTCGTCGTTTCCGGGATGAGCCCAGCCTACGCCTGTCCGGGGCTGGTCCGCGCCGCACCGCCGTTCCGGTTGGCGAACACGCCGTCAGGTCGGTCCTCGGCCGCTCGGCTCCCGATCGTGATCGTACTCGCGAGCATCCGGTTACTTTACCGTCTGGACGGTAAAGTAACCGGATGCGACCAAGCCAGCGCACCGTCATCCTCGAGGCGGCCATGACCCTGGTCTCCGCCGAGGAGGGCGCGAACATCACCCTCGACGCCGTCGCCCGGCAGGCGGGGATGACCAAGCCGGGACTGATGTACCACTTCCCGACCCGCGACGCCCTCCTGCTGGCGATCGTCGACCACGCCGCCGGCCGGGTCGAGGACGCGATGCTCGCCACGCTCGCGGTGCCGTTCGACCGGGCGACCCCCGCCGCGCGGATCCGGGCGTACGCGCGCGTCGCGTACGGCGGCGACGCCAGCCGCGCGGAGTACGCGGTCGCCGCGGAAGCCGCCTACCGGCCGGCGCTGTCGGGGCCCTGGATCGGGCGGCTCGCCAAGTGGTTCGACCTGCCACCGGATCTGCCACCGGCCACGCGCGCCCGGCTCACCCTGGCCCGGCTGGCCGCCGACGGCCTGTGGAGCGCGTTCGCCACCGGCCTGTTCCCACCCGAACCGCAGGATCGCGACGCCCTCGTCGCGCTCATCGAGGACCTGACCGCGGAAGGCGACGACTCGTGAAGCAGTGGCTGTACCTCGCCGGAGCCATCGGCCTGGAGGTGAGCGGGACCCTCGCCCTGCGCGCGGCCAACGACCACGCCGCGTGGCTCGCGCTGGTCGTCGTCGGCTACACCCTCTCCTTCGTCTTCATCTCACTGGTCCTGCGCGAGGGCATGCCGATCGGTGTCGCGTACGGCATCTGGGCCGCCAGCGGGGTCACCCTCACCGCGCTGCTGGCCGCGCTGCTGTTCGGCGACGCACTGACCTGGGTGATGGGGCTCGGCTTCGCCGTCATCGTCGCCGGCGTCCTGCTCGTCGAACTCGGCTCTCACCAGGCGGAACCGGGGCACACCGCGCCGCACGACGTCCACCACGAGCCCGAGGGGGCACGATGAGCTGGCTCTTCCTGGCCGCCGCGATCGCCTTCGAGGTCACCGCCACCATGGCACTGCGCGCCTCCGAGGGGCTGCGTAAGAAGGCATGGGCGCCCGTCGTCGTCGGCGGCTACGTGACGTGCTTCGTCTTCCTCAGCCTGGCCCTCCGCGCCGGCATGGCCGTCGGCGTCGCCTACGGCGTCTGGGCCGCGGCCGGCATCGCACTGACCGCGGTCATCGCGCGGCTCGCCTTCGACGACCCGCTCACCAAGGTCATGATGCTCGGCATCGGTCTCATCGCCGCCGGCGTGCTCCTCGTCGAACTCGGCGCCCAGTCGGCGCACTGAGCCCACACCTCGACCCCCGGAGTCATCCCGGCGAGGCCGGTCACGCCCGTCCTCGCCCGGCCCGGGGGCGTGCGGGGCGCCACGCAGGTTGGCACAATGGCCGGGCTGTCGACCCGGACGGGGAGTGGGTGCCGACGATGACCGAGGACCACGTCCAGCCGAACGAGACCACGGTGCCGCTGCTGCACTGCGTGTCGGCGGAGGAGACCCTGGCGTTCTGGCGTGTGCTCGGGTTCGAGGTCACCTACGAGCAGACGAAGCCGTACCTCTACCTGGCGTTCCGGTGGAGCGGGTTCGAGCTGCACTACGGCGGCGCGCCGAGCGGCGTGGACCCGTCGGCCGAGAACACCGGCGGATGCCTGGTGATGGTCGACGCGGTCGCGCCCTACCACGCGGCGTTCAGCGAGGCGATGCGCCGCACCCACGGCAAAGTGCTCGCCAAGGGGCGCCCCCGGATAACCCGTTACCGCCCCGGCGCGTCGCGGTTCAGCGTCGTCGATCCGTCGGGGAACACCATCATCTTCATCCAACGCGACGAGCCGGCGGAGCTGGAGTACGGCGGTTCGAAGCGGTTGCGGGGGTTGGCCCGGGTCCTCGACAAGGCGCGGATCCTGCGCGAGTTCAAGAGCGACGACCTGGCCGCCTTCCGGGCGCTGAACTCGGGGCTGCGTCGGCACGGGGACGGCGCGCCGGCCGTCGAACAGGCGTTGGCACTGGCCTGGTTGATCGAGCTGTCGGTCGCGCTGGAGAAGCCGGAGCTGGTGCCCGACTGGGGCGCTCGGCTCACGGCACTCCCGTTGACCGCCCCGGAGCGTGAGCGGGTGCGGCAGGCGGTCGCCGAGCCCACCGTGCTCGGGCCCTGGCTGCCGGGCACCAACTGACGTCCCTCGTCCAGCCGACGCCTCCGGACCGTTGGGACGTCCGTGGCGCCGGCGACGACGACGAGTCGGCCGGTCCGCGCCGCCGGCGGCCAGAACGCGGGTCGCCGGGGGCGCGGCTCGCGGAACCGGGCGGCGAGGTCGTCGGCGCCGGCGCGAGCGGACGTGCCTGCGGTCAGGCCCGGCGGGCGACCACCGCCCCGTTGGCGCCCGGGGCGTCGAACGGCACGACGCGGACGTCGACGAAGCCGGCGTCGGTGAGCCAGGCCGTGTACTCGGCACCGGAGTAGTTCTTGCCGCCCTCGGTCTCCACCAGCATGTTCATGCCCATCAGAGCCGCCTCGGGCGGACCGGTGCGCTCGTCGTTGAGCAGCAGCTCGCAGATGACGATCGCCCCACCGGGCGGCAGCGCCGCGTGGCACTTGGCCAGCAGCGCTCGATTCGTCGGCTCGTCCCAGTCATGCAGAATCATGCTCAGCAGAATGACGTCGTGCCCGTCCGGCAGCGCCGGGTCGGCCAGGAAGTCGCCGCCGACCGTGCCGATTCGCCCGCTCATGCCTTCCGCTGCGATTCGCTCCTCGGCGCGGACGCACACGTGCGGCAGGTCGAGGATGGTCGCCCGCAGATTGGGCAGCCGGCGGCAGAACTCGATCGGGAACGCCCCGGCCCCACCGCCGACGTCGAGCAGCCGGGCGTGTGCGCCGAAGTCGTACGCGTCGGCCAGCGCTCGGGCGGTGAAGCTGGAGGTGGAGTACATGGCGTCCCAGAACTGCGCCAGCATCTCCGGGTCGGTGGTGTCGAACATCGACTGCTGGGTCTGCGGGTCCCAGGTGAGGGGCCGGTCGGTGCGCAGGGCTTCGCCGACGCGGTGCCAGGGCAGGTAGGTCCGCAGGTCGGAGTAGCGGATCTGCGCACCGAAGTAGTAGGGACGGCCCTCGACCAGGAACTGTTCGGCAAGTTCGGAGTTGCGGTAGCCGTCGCCGGCCTTCTCCAACAGGCCCAGTGACGCGGTCGCGGCCAACAGCAGGTCTGCCGGGCGTTCGGCCAGCCCGAATTCGGCGGCGGCCTCGTCGACGGTGAGGGTCCGCCCGTTCGCGAGGCGGGTGAAGAGGCCGAGTTCGACGCCGACGGCGAGGGTCTTGAATCCCCAGACGCCGGCCACCAGACGCATGAGAGGTGTGGGATTGATCATGGACACATGGGACCACAGAGGCTCTGTCCATGATGGAGCGCCCCTGCGCCCGCGATCGTCGGTCCGCACCAGCCGCTCGCGATCCGGGCGCGCTGCCGTTGCCCGCCCGACAGGGCTTCCGGCCGCCGATCGGCGAGTTCGGTGACGTTCGCGGCGATGAGGGTCCGGTCGACGGCGTCCCGGTCCTGCGGGGACCACTGTCGCAGCAGCCCCTGGTGCGGTTGCCGACCGAAGCGCACGAGCTCGGCCACGGTGAGGCCGGCCCGCGACCGCCGGCTGCGGCCGCATGCCTCTCCGCAGAGGTTCCCTCGCGCACCTGCGGAGCCATCCGTGACCCGTCCCTCCAGGCCACCGGTCCGACCCCGCCCTTCCCGCCGGTCGGGGGTCGGATGATCGTTGCCTCTGCAAAGGTTGGGGGATGGCCGCGCTGTTCCGCACCCGTCTGACCGACTGGACCGTCGTCACCCCGCTGCTGGCGATCCTGGTGTTGATCCTGACCTGGGGGCGCGACCTGTCCGGCCCCGTCGTGGCCGTGGTGGCCGTGTTGCTGGCCGGCGCGGTGCTGGCCGCCGTGCACCACGCCGAGGTGGTGGCCCACCGGGTGGGGGAGCCGTACGGCTCGCTCGTGCTCGCCGTGGCCGTCACCGTCATCGAGGTCGCCCTGATCGTCACGCTCATGATCAGCGGCGGCGAGAAGACGCAGTCCCTCGCCCGCGACACCGTCTTCGCCGCCGTCATGATCACCTGCAACGGCATCCTGGGGCTGTCGCTGCTGATCGGGGCGCTGCGCCGCCGGGTGGCGGTCTTCAACTCGGCGGGCACCGGTGGCGCGCTGGCGACCGTGACCACCCTCGCCGTGCTGAGCCTCGTGGTGCCGACCTTCACCACCAGCCGGCCGGGCCCGCAGTTCACCCCGGCACAGCTCGCCTTCGCCGCCGTGGTCTCGCTCGCCCTCTACGGCCTGTTCGTCATGGTGCAGACCGGCCGCCACCGCGACTACTTCCTGCCCGTCAACAGCCAGGGACGGGTGCTCGGCACGGAGGGGCACGCCGGACCGCCGTCGGACCGGGCCGCCCTGCTCAGCCTCGGCCTGCTGCTGGTGGCCCTGGTCGCCGTGGTGGGCGACGCCAAGTCGGTGTCGCCGGCGATCGAGTCCGCCGTCGCCGGGGCGAACCTGCCCCCGTCGTTTGTCGGCGTGGTCATCGCGCTGCTGGTGCTGCTGCCCGAGACGATCGCCGCCGCCCGGGCCGCCCGCCGCGACCGCGTGCAGATCAGCCTGAACCTGGCCCTGGGCTCGGCCATGGCCAGCATCGGGCTGACCATCCCGGCGATAGCGCTCGCCTCGATCTGGTTGGAGGGCCCGCTGCTGCTCGGCCTGGGCGGCACCCAGGTGACCCTGCTCGCCCTCACCGTCGTCACCAGCGTGCTGACCGTGGTGCCCGGGCGGGCCACCGTGCTCCAGGGCGGCGTGCACCTGGTGCTGCTCGCGGCCTTCGTCTTCCTCGCCGCCAGCCCCTGACCGTCCGCCGGTCAGCCGTCACCACCCGGCCGGCGCGCGGCAGCTCCCCATGGGCGACCCCGTGGGGCCGCACCGGTTCGTGTCCGTGCCCCGGCATGACGGACACCTCGCCGGGGTACTGGACGCCGCAACGCCGACCCCGGGAGGCACTGTGACGACACGCGTGGGAGGCCGACCGCGAAGCGCGCTGGCCGGCCTCGTGGTGGCCCTCGTCGCGGCGGCCGGGTGCGTGGTCGGCGGGGTGTCCGAACCCGAGGGACAACAGCCCGCCCCGCAGCGGCCCGACGCCCCGGCCTCCCCGGGCGCCGCGCAGACCCGGGCCGACGGCACCACCAGCGTCGAGGAGTTCCAGCAGGACGTCGCCGACGCGAAGAGCATCGCCGAGCGGTACTGGGCCGCGCAGTTCCAGGCCTCGGGGGAGCGGTTCCGCCCGATCCGCCGCGTCATCCCCTACCAGCGGGCCGGCGAGGTGTCCTGCGGCGGGCAGGCGCTGCCGCGCAACAACGCCGTCTACTGCTCGGCCGGCGACTTCATCGCCTACGACGTGAACTGGTCGGTGGGCGCGTTCCGCCAGGTCGGCGACGCGTTCGTGTTCTACCTGCTCGGCCACGAGTACGCGCACGGCATCCAGGCCCGGCTCGGCATCCGCTACTCGTACACCATCCAGCAGGAGCTGCAGGCCGACTGCATGGCCGGGGCATACCTCGGCGACTCGGTGCGCTCGAAGGCGCTCAAGCTCGACGACGGCGACCTGGAGGAGTTCCGCGAGGGGCTGCTGGCCGTCGGCGACGCCCCCGACCAGCCGTGGTTCGCCGAGGGCGCGCACGGCACCGCCGAACAGCGCACCGAGTCGTTCTTCCGCGGCTACGAGCGCTCCCTGGGCGCCTGCGACCTCACCTGAGCCCGCCGGGCGGCGCTAGTTCCACCACTGCCGTACCCACACCGCCGCGCCGCCGCCGTTGTCGCCGAGGTTCGGGTCGTTGAAGGAGAAGACCAGCCGCGACGGCTCACCGGCGTTGTAGTAGAGCATGCAGCCGCTGCCGGCGCCGACCGGGAACCATCGGCCCGAGCCGTAGAACAGCCCGGTGCTCAGCACCAGCATGGACCCCGACGTCACCCTGGCGATCAGCGCGTACCGGGGGGCGTCCGGCGCGGGCCAGCCGCTGCCGGCCAGCGGCAGCTCGCCGGCGATCGACTTCTGGGTGCCCCAGTGGTCGATGCGGACCTTGCCCAGGGCGGTCACCCGGAACACGTCCCGGTCGACCATGCCCACCGGGGAGGGCCACGTGGTGTGCACGTTGCCCGGCGCGAACCAGTCCCGCTCATCCTCGTGCTGGGGGGTCTCCAGGTCGTAGCACCGATCGAGCGGCAGGCTCGCTGCGGCGGCCGGCCCCGCCGGCCAGATCGCGGCGGCGGCGGCCAGCAGGATCACGGTGCACCGGGAGACCAGGGATCGGACGCGCATGGCGACCTCCGGGCGAGGGGCCGCCGTGCCGGCGGCCGGTTGTCCCCGAGTCTCGCGCCCGCG
This sequence comes from Micromonospora sp. M71_S20, assembly GCF_003664255.1. Taxonomy (NCBI): domain Bacteria; kingdom Bacillati; phylum Actinomycetota; class Actinomycetes; order Micromonosporales; family Micromonosporaceae; genus Micromonospora; species Micromonospora sp. M71_S20. The sequence continues at coordinate 3,992,742 of NZ_RCCV01000001.1, forward strand.
CGCAACCCGTCGGCCAGGTCACCCCGCGGCACCGGGGCGCGTGCCGGCGGCGTGCCGGCTGAGAGGATCCCCGGGTACGCACCCGAGGGAGGACCCGCTGAACACCCACCACCCCGCCGCCGTGCTCTTCGACATGGACGGCACCCTGGTCGACAGTGAGAAGCTGTGGGACGTCGCGCTGCGCGAGCTGGCGGCGCAGTACGGCGGCACCCTCTCCGACCCGGCCCGCAAGGCGATGATCGGCTCCAGCATGGCCGCGTCGATGCGCATCCTGCACGACGACCTGGGCCAGCCGGGGCGCGACCCGCAGGCCAGCGCGGCGTGGATCAACGCCCGGATCCTGGAGCTGTTCCGCACCGGGCTGCGCTGGCGCCCCGGCGCGCTGAACCTGCTGCGGGCCGTCCGGGCGGCGGGCATCCCGACGGCGCTGGTGACCTCCAGCGGCCGGCCCCTGGTGGAGGTGGCGCTGGACACCCTCGGGCGGGACAGCTTCGACGCGGTCGTCTGCGGCGACGAGGTCGAGGCGGCCAAGCCGCACCCGGAGCCGTACCTGACCGCCGCCCGGCTGCTCGGCGTGCCGATCGCCCGCTGCGTGGCGATCGAGGACTCGCCGACGGGGGTGGCCAGCGCGCTCGCCGCCGGCGCGGCGGTGCTGGCCGTGCCGGCGGAGGTGCCGATCGGACCGCTGGACGGCGTACACCAGCTGGAGAGCCTGACCGGCGCGGACCTGGAGCTGCTGGCCGCCCTGCTCGGCGCGCCACCGCCCGGCGCCTGACCGACGAGGGGCCCCGCCGGTCGGCGGGGCCCCTCGTCGTGCGTCGGGATCAGTCGTGGGCGATGGCGCCGAGCACGTTGATCCGGGCGGCCCGCACCGCCGGGAGCGCCGCGGCGACCACCCCGACGATCGCGGCGAGGCCGAGGAAGATCCCCATCTGGGTCCAGGGCAGCACCAAATCGGTGATGCCCTCGTCGCGCAGCGCCTCGACCACGGCCGCGCCGAGGCCGGCGCCGACGACGACGCCGAGCAGCGCGCCGAACACCGAGATCACCACCGCCTCCACGGTGATCATCCGCATGGTCTGCGACCGGCGCAGGCCGATGGCCCGCAGCAGCCCCAGCTCCCGGGTGCGCTCCAGCACCGACAGCGCCAGGGTGTTGATGATGCCGAGCACGGCGATCACGATGGCCAACGCCAGCAGGATCTGGATCATCATGAGCAGCCCGTCGAGCTGACCGGCCTGCTGCTCGATGAACGCCTCCCGGTCGGCCACCGACACCTCGGGGGAGTCGGCCAGCAGCGCCTCGATCTGCGGCTGCACGTCGGCCACCCGGGTGCCCGGCGCCAGCTGGATGAAGCCCTGGATGGGCTGCGGGATGGCGAAGCCGCTCGCCGCCTCCGCCGGCAGCACCACCGGGTTGGTCAGCTGGGAACTGGCGTAGATGCCGGTCACGGTGTACGTCCGCGCCTCGCCCCGGGACGTCTGCACCGGCACCTTCGACCCCACGGAGAGGCCGCGCGCCGTCGCGGTGTCGGAGCTGACCAGCATCCCGTCCGGCGCCAACCGGTCGATGTCGCCGGCGGTCGGCTCGGCCCCGAAGACCTGCCGCAGCGCGGCGACGTCGCTGCTCGCCGCGACCCAGGTGCGCTCGCCGCCGACCATCGCCAGGTCGCCGTACTCGCCGTCGGCCAGGCGCACCCCCGGGATCGCGGCGGCCTTCTTCAGCACCTCCGGGTCGAAGCTCGGCGGCCGGGGACCGCTCTGCGCCCCGGCGATCACCAGCTCCGCCTTCAGGCTGTCCTGGGCGAGCCCGCCGATGCTGCTCTTCGCCGAGTCCAGGATCACCGTCACCCCGGTGACCAGGGCGATGCCGACCATCAGCGCGGCGGCGGTGATGGCGGTGCGGCGCGGGTTGCGCCCCGAGTTGAGCCGGCCCAGCTTGCCCGGCACCGACCAGGCGAAGACCGCGCCGAGCAGGCTCACCACCGGCCGGCTGACCAGCGGCGTCAGCAGGGCCACGCCGATGAAGGCGAAGAGCACCCCGCCGAGGATGGTGGCCAGGGTGTTGCCCCCGGCGTTGCCGGTGAGCCCCAGGGCCAGCAGGGTGCCGCCCGCGGCCGTGACGATCGCCCCGGCCACGGTGACCTTGGTCAGCGGTCGGTCGGGGGTGGCCACGTCCTGCATCGCCGCGATCGGCGGGATCCGCGACGCCCGCAGCGCCGGCAGCAGCGCCGCCACCACGGTGATCACGAGGCCGACGGCGAACGCGCCGACCACGGCGGACAGCGGCACGCCGATCCCCGCCAGGGTCAGCCCGCCGGCGAACGTGCTGAACAGGTACGCCAGCAGCGCGCCGATGCCGATGCCCGCGCCGAGGCCCAGCACCGAGGCGACCAGGCCCACCGCGACGGCCTCCAGCACCACCGACCCGATGATCTGCCGGCCGCTGGCCCCCACGGCGCGCATCAGCGCCAGTTCCCGGGTGCGCTGCGCCACGATGATCGAGAAGGTGTTGAGGATCAGGAAGGTGCCCACCAGCAGCGCCACCGCGGCGAAGCCGAGCAGGATCCGGTTGAAGAAGGACAGCGCCTCCTTCATGCTGGCCGCCGCGTCCTCGGACAGTTGCGCACCGGTCTTGACCTCGAACTCGGCGCCCACCGCGGCGGCCACGGCGTCGCGCAGCGCCTCGTCCGACGTCCCGCCGGCGGCGGTGACCGAGATGTTGCTGAAGGTGTCGGGCGCGCCGAGCATCAGCCGCTGCGCGACCGGCGTGGTGAACATGATCTCGTTGGCGCCACCGATGGAGTCCCGGCCGCCGCTGTAGCCGAACACGCCGACGATGGTGAACTCCTGCTTGGGCTGGAGGGTCAGCACGCCGACCCGGTCGCCGACCTTCACCTTGCCGGCCACCGCGAGCGCCTTGTTGACGACGATCTCGTCGTCGGCCTGCGGGGCCCGCCCCTCGCGCAGCTGCACCAGGTCGCTCTCGCCGGTCCAGTTCTCGCCCAGCTGCGGCGGGCCGAACGAGGCGACCACCTTGCCGTTGCCGCCGATCAGCCGCGCCCCGTCGACGCCGACGATGCCGGTGGCCTCGGCCACGCCGGGCACCGCCCGGACCTTGTCGAGGGTGGCCGCCGGTACGGGCGCGGCCACCGGCATGCCCTCCGCCTCGCCGACGTCGATCTTCGGCTTGGCGGCGACGTTGACGTCCACGCCCTCGTACGCGTCGGCGAAGATCGCGTCGAACGAGCGGCCGAGGGTGTCGGTGAGCACGAACGCGCCGGAGACGAACATGACGCCCAGCACCACGGCCAGGCCGGAGAGGATCAGCCGGACCTTGCGGGCCAGCAGGCTCTTCAGGGTCGCGCGGAACATCAGCGCCCCACCTCGGCGGGGGTGTCCAGCTTCTTCATGGTGTCCAGCACCGTGTCGGCGGTCGGCTCGATCAGCTCGGAGACGATCTGCCCGTCGGCGAGGAAGACCACCCGGTCGGCGTACGCGGCGGCCGTCGGGTCGTGGGTGACCATCACGATGGTCTGCCCGTGCTCGCGTACCGAGTTGCGCAGGAAGTTCAGCACCTCCGCGCCGGCCCGCGAGTCCAGGTTGCCGGTCGGCTCGTCCGCGAAGATCACCTCGGGCCGGGCGACCAGCGCCCGGGCGCACGCCACCCGCTGCTGCTGGCCGCCGGAGAGCTGCGCCGGCCGATGGTCCAGCCGGTCCCGCAGCCCGACCGTGGCGATCACCGTGTCGTACCAGGCCGGATCCGGCTTGCGCCCGGCGATCGACAGCGGCAGCAGGATGTTCTCCTTGGCCGTCAGCGTCGGCAGCAGGTTGAACTGCTGGAAGATGAAGCCGACCTTGTCGCGGCGCAGCTTCGTCAGGCCCGCGTCGCCCAGACCGGTGACCTTCGTGTCGCCGATCGACACCGTGCCGCGGGTCACCGAGTCCAGGCCCGCGAGGCAGTGCATCAACGTCGACTTGCCCGAGCCCGAGGGCCCCATGATCGCCGTGAACCGGCCGCGCTCGAACTCCGCGCTGACCCCCCGCAGCGCGACGACCTGCGCCTCGCCGCTGCCGTACACCTTCCACACGTCGCTCGCCCGGGCCGCGGCCTGCGCCTGCTGGCCTACCGTCGCGGTCACGTCATCTACCTCTTCCGTCTGTCTTCGGTCCGCGCCGCCCCCGCTGGTCCGGCGCGGCAGTCCCATCATCTGTGCTCGCCGGCCCCGATCCGTCCGACTCCGGTCGGAGCCGTGGCGGATTTCGCGCTGCGGGTGCCCCCCAATGCCGACTCAGGGTTGCCCCTGAGTGGGCCGGGACCGATCCTGCACAGTGACGCCGCGTCAGGGTCAACCACGCGGCGACGTCTCCGGTCACGGTAGGTGACGGCGACAACCGCGCCGCCGTGCCGCGGCGCATCCCCGGGTACGCCGCCCGCGCCGTCGGCGACGAGGCGCTACGCCCGCGGACGGACCAGGCCCGACTCGTACGCCAGCACCACGGCCTGCACCCGGTCGCGCAGCCCCAGCTTTGTCAGCACGTGCCCGACGTGGGTCTTGATGGTGGTCTCGCTGACCGACAACGCCCGGGCGATCTCGGCGTTGGACAGCCCTCGCGCCACGTGCACGAGCACCTCCCGCTCCCGCTCGGTCAGCGCGCTCAGCGTGCGGGGCGGCGCGGCCGCGGGGTCGGGCAGCGCGTCGGCGAACCGGTCCAGCAGGCGCCGCAGGATCCGCGGCGCCACCACCGCGTCCCCGGCGGCCACCGTGCGGATCGCCGCCACCAGGCCGTCGGCCGGCACGTCCTTGGCCAGGAAGCCGCTCGCCCCGGCCCGCAGCGCCCCCACCACGTACTCGTCCAGGTCGAAGGTGGTCAGGATCAGCACCCGCACGGGCAGCCGGGCGTCGACGATCGCCCGGGTCGCGGCGACCCCGTCCATCCGCGGCATCCGGATGTCCATCAGCACCACGTCGGGCAGCAGCCGGCGGGACAGCTCCACCGCCTCCACGCCGTCGGCGGCCTCGGCGACGATGTCCAGGTCGTCCTCCGTGCCCAGCACCATCCGGAAGCCGGTACGCAGCAGCGGCTGGTCGTCGGCGAGCAGGATGCGTACCGGCCGTGCCGGCACCGTCGCGTCGGTCACCTGATTCCCCCGTCCCGATTCCCGGTCACGCCGCCGTGCCCCGGGGCTCCACCGGGATCCTCGCCGACACCCGGAAGCCCCCGCCCGGCCGCGCCCCGGTGCGCAGGACACCACCGTAGAGGGCGACCCGCTCCCGCATCCCGACCAGGCCGTGCCCGATCCGGTCGACACCGGGCGCGGGGCCGCGCCCGGTGTCGACGATCTCCACGTCGACCGTGTCCCCGTCGAAGCGCAGCAGCACCTGGGCGGTGGCCGCGCCGGCGTGCTTGAGTGCGTTGGTCAGCGCCTCCTGGGTGATCCGGTAGAGGGTCAGCGCCACCCCCTCCTCCAGCGTCCCCGGGGTGCCCTCGACCCGCAGGGTCACCGGCAGACCCGCGTCGCGCACCTGCTCCACGAGGGCCTCGATGCCGGCGAGCCCCGGCTGCGGGGCCAGGTCGGCGGCCGGCTCGGCGTCGGTACGCAACACGTCGAGCAGGCGGCGCATCTCCCGCAGCGTCGCCCGGCTGGTCTCCTCGATGGTGGCGATCGCCCCGTCGGCCGCGCCCGGGTCCTTCGGCAGTACGCGACGCGCGCCCGTGGCCAGCACCCCCATCACGCTGACGTGGTGCGCGACCACGTCGTGCAGCTCGCGGGCGATGCGGCGGCGCTCGTCGGCGACCGCCCGCTCGGCCAGCGAACGCTGGTTCTCCTCGGCCGCCCGGGCCCGCTCCCGCAGCGCCTCCGTGGAGGCCCGACGGGCGTGCACCGCGCGTCCCACCGAGTACGAGACCGCCCCGACCAGCAGGTTGTTGAGCACGAGGTAGGCGGGACTGACGTTCGCCAGCAGCTCGTCGGGTGGCGGCGCGAGGGCGCTGGTGGCGCCGACCGACATCCACAGCACCAGCGCGGCCACGGCCGCCGTACGCGGTGGCCCGGCGGCGGCCGCGGTGTAGGTGAGCACCATGAAGGTCATGCCCTGCGTGGTCGGCGTGGGGCCGAGCAGGAGGGGCACCGCCAGGGTCGCCACCGCCATCGCGACCGCCGCCCACGGCGCCACCCGCCGCCACGCCACCGGCACGGCGCAGACCACGCTCCAGCCCAGCGCCGCCAGCAGGCGCCCCGGCCAGTAGTCGCGGGGAGTCAGCGCGATGAGCACCACCTCCGCCACGACGAGCCCGCCGGCGAGGAGCGCGTCCGCGGCGAGGGGGTGCCGGCGCAGCCACGCCCGGGGGCCCGAAGTCATACCGCGACGCTATCCGCCGTCGCGGCCGATTGATCGTCGCCGGCGGTGAGCCCGGCCTCCTCCCTCAGGAGGAGACCAGCTCATCCCCGCAGGAGCGAACGACCGCGCGAGGCCACGCGCCGGGTGCGCCCCGCACGAGCGGCCGCGCCAGGCCACTCGCAGCGCCGCGTCGGCGTACCCGGGATCCAGTGAGCCCGGCACGACCGGCCGCGTGGGCCCCGGCGGCAGACCGGCCGAATCGACGGCGGTCTCACCGCGGACGCGCCGCCGACCGGGCGGGGGACCTTGCCGGCGCGCCGGTCAGCCGGTCACTCATCGGCGCCGGGGGGCGTCGGGCGGGACCGGGCGTCGCGCAGCGGATCCGGCGCCGCCTGCGTCGGAAACGGCGGCGGGGTGCCCCCGAAGGTCGGGCAGAGCGCCTGGTGGCTGCACCAGTCGCAGAGCCGGCTCGGCCGGGGGCGGAAATCCTGCTGGGCGGTCGCCTGCTCGATCGCCCGCCACAACGCCACCACGGTGCGCTCGAAGCGCAGCAGCTCGTCGGCGTCCGGGGCGTAGTCGCAGACCTCCGAGTCCTTGAGGTAGAGCAGCCGCAGCACCCGGGGGACCACGCCCCGGGTGCGCCAGAGCACCAACGCGTAGAACTTGAGCTGGAACAACGCCCGGGCCTCGAACGCCTCGCGCGGCGCCCCGCCGGTCTTGTAGTCGACCACCCGCAGCGCCCCGTCGGGCGCCACGTCGAGCCGGTCGACGTAGCCCCGGATCAGCAGCTCCTCGTCGACCACCGCCGAGATCAGGCTCTCCCGCTCGGCCGGCTCCAGCCGGCGCGGGTCCTCCACCGCGAAGTAGCCCTCCAACAGCCCGGCGGCGGAGCGGAGGAACTCGGCCGCCGCCGCGGAGTCGCCGTCGGCGAACAGCGCCGCCAGCTCGGGCTGCTCGGTGACCAGCCGGTCCCACTGCGGGGCCACCAGGTCGCCCGCCGCCGTCGGGGTGCGCCCGGCGGCCGGCAGGTCGAACAGCCGCTCCAGCACCGCGTGCACGAGCGTGCCCCGGGCCTGCTCGACGGTCGGCCGCTCGGGCAGCCGGTCGATGCTGCGGAACCGGTAGAGCAGCGGGCAGGTCTTGAAGTCCGCCGCCCGCGACGGCGACAGCGAGGCCCGCACCGTCGCCGGGACCTCGGCCGGGGTCGGGGAATGCTGCGTGGTCACCGGTTCCGCCGTCATGCCCGGAAGGTTAGGGCACCGGTGTGACACCACGCCGTCGCCGCACCGGCGCATGATCGCCGCGCCCCGCCGGCGCGTGGTCCCGTCGCCGCACCGGCGCATGATCTCCGCCGCGTAGCATCGATCCGATGGAGCAGACGAGGCGACCGCGCCGCCGGCCCGACGCGCGGACCGGCCTGACCGTGGGCCGGGTGTTCGGCGTGCCGCTGCACCTCAACGGCTCGATGGTGCTGCTCACCCTGCTGGTGACCGTGCTGTACGCCGAGTTCGCCCGCCGCCAGCTCGACCTGTCCCAGCTCGCCGGCTACCTCATCGGCTTCGGCTTCGTGGTCTCCCTGCTCGGCTCGGTGCTCCTGCACGAGCTCGGCCACGCCCTCACCGCCCGCCGCTACGGCATCGGTGTGCGCGGGATCACCCTGGAGCTGCTCGGCGGCTACACCGAGATGGACCGCGACGCCCCGACGCCCCGGATCGACCTGCTGGTGTCGCTCGCCGGCCCGGCCGTCTCCGCCGTGCTCGGCGTGCTCGCGGTCGCCGCCACCCTCGCCCTGCCCGACCGCACCCTGGCCAACCAGCTCGCCTTCCAACTGGCGGTCAGCAACGTCATCGTCGCGCTGTTCAACCTCCTGCCGGGCCTGCCGCTCGACGGCGGCCGGGCGCTGCGGGCGGCGGTCTGGGCGGTCACCCGCGACCGGCACCGCGGCACCGAGGTCGCCGGCTGGGTGGGACGCGTCGTCGCCGTCGGCACCGCCGCGCTGGTCGCCCTGCTCACCCTCACCCGCGACCTGGCGCCGCTGGCGCTGCCCCTGATGCTGCTCGTCGCGTTCACCCTGTGGCGCGGCGCCGGGCAGTCGATCCGGATGGCCCGGATCAGCCGCCGCTTCCCGCTGATCGACCTGTCCCGGCTGGCCCGGCCCGTGCTCGCCGTGCCCACCGGCACGCCGCTGGCCGAGGCGCACCGCCGGCGCGCCGACGGGAGCACCCCGGGCGCCGCCCTCGTGGTCACCGACACCGCCGGCCGGCCGGTCGCCCTGGTCGACCCGGCGGCGGCGGAGGCCGTACCCGTGGAGCGGCGCCCCTGGCTGGCCGTCGACGCGGTCGCCCGATCCCTGGCCAACCTGCCCGCGATGCCGGTCGGGCTCGACGGGGAACGCGTGATGGAGACCGTGCAGACCCACCCGGGCGCGCAGTACGTGGTGACCTCAGGCGAAGATGTCGTGGGCATTCTGCACATCGCGGATCTGGCTCAGCTCCTCGAACCTCAACGGAAGATGAACACGTGACCGCAACAACCCCCGCCGCCCCGGCCGACCCGGGCACCCCGGTGACCGCCGACACCCCGGCGCTGCCCCCCGTGCACCGCGGCCCGTTCCGGATCGGCGACCGGGTGCAGTTGACCGACCCCAAGGGGCGGATGCACACGGTCACCCTGGAGCCGGGCAAGGCGTTCCACACCCACCGCGGCATCCTGGAGCACGACGCGCTGATCGGCCTGCCCGACGGCAGCGTGGTCACCACCACCGGCGGCGGCACCGCGTTCCTGGCCCTGCGGCCGCTGCTGTCGGACTACGTGCTCTCCATGCCGCGCGGCGCCCAGGTGATCTACCCGAAGGACTCCGCCCAGATCGTCGCCATGGGCGACATCTTCCCCGGCGCCAAGGTCCTGGAGGCCGGCGCCGGCTCCGGCGCGCTGTCCTGCTCGCTGCTGCGCGCGGTCGGCACCGGGGGTGAGCTGCACTCGTTCGAGGTGCGCGACGACTTCGCCCAGATCGCCCGGCGCAACGTCGAGGCGTTCTTCAACGGGCCGCACCCGGCGTGGCACCTGCACGTCGGCGACGTCGCCGGGTGCGCCGAGACCGGCTTCGACCGGATCATCCTCGACATGCTCACCCCGTGGGAGACCCTCGACATGGTCGAGCGGGCACTGGTGCCCGGTGGCGTGTTCATCGGCTACGTCGCCACCACCCCTCAGCTGTCCGAGCTGGTCGAGGCGCTGCGCGAGCGCGGGGGCTGGACCGAGCCGCGGGCCTGGGAGTCGCTGGTGCGCGACTGGCACGCCGAGGGCCTGGCCGTGCGACCGGACCACCGCATGATCGCGCACACCGCGTTCCTCGTCTCCGCGCGTAAGCTCGCCCCCGGCGTCACCGCACCGCCGCGGCGCCGCAAGCCCAGCAAGGGCGCCGAGGCGTACGCCGAACGCCGCCAGGCCCTGCGCGAGGCCGAGGCCGCCAGGCAGGCGGCGGCCGCCTCGGCACAGCAGGCGGCGGCCGAGGACACGGAACGGCCGTGACGGCGCGGCGGGGCGACGAGGAGTGAACGGACGGATCCCGCCCGTCGGCGCGTGCCGGCGGGCCGGGCACGGGGAGGTGGCATGAGCCGGCCCGGCTTCGGCGGGGGTGACCTGCCGGCGGTGTTCCCGGACTGGTCGCCCTACCAGGACCTCGAATCGGCGGCCCGGGCGTACCTGCGCGACCCGGACGTCGCGCTCGAGGCGCTCGGCGGGGTGCTGCGCGGCGCTTCGGTGCTGGGCTTCACCCTGGAACGCTTCGTCAACGAGGTCAACGGGGTGTGGCAGGAGGTCGTGGTCTGCGACGGCAGCCGCCTCGTCCTCTGGCACGGCGAGGACGTGCCGCCGGAGGACGGGCCGCCGGGGTCGATGACCTCGTCGCTGCGGGTGGTGCCGGTCTCCACGGTGACCGAGGTCGGCTGCCGGCGCCGGCTGACCCGCGCCGACGACGGCGGGATCAGGGTCGACAGCATCGACGTCTATCTGCTGCTCACGTCGCTGGACGAGGCGCCGCCCAGCGACGAGGCGGTGGGCGCGCCCCGGCACGACGCCCTGCGCTTCGGCAAGACCCTCGACGACGGCGGCGCCGGACAGATCGCCCGCCTGGAGGAGTTCGCCCGCCTCGTCGCCTCGGTGGTCGGCCGCCCGATGCTCTGAAGCCGTACGCCCGGGTGGGCCGCGCCGAGCGGGGTTCCCGGACGTGTCGGCGCGGACCCGGCGCACGGCGCGGGCCAGCGAGACCGACTCGTCCTCCCGCGCCCGACGGCGCGGGAGGACCGGGCCGTCAGTCCTCCTCGGCCTCCGGGCCGGCCACCTCGACGCCGTCGCTGCCGCGCACCACGTGGATGCACTCGCCCGGGCACTCCTTCGCCGAGTCGATCACCTCGAGGCGCAGGTGCTCCGGCACGTCGACCCGGCTGCCCGGCGCCATCCGCAGCTCGCCGTCGGGGCCCTTGACGTACGCCAGCCCGTCGACGTCGAACTCGAAGACCTCGGGCGCGTACTGCACGCAGAGCCCGTCGCCCGTGCAGAGATCCTGGTCAACCCAGACCTGCAACTCGTCCGTCATGACCTCCGCCACGGCGCACCCCCCATGTTCTCCCGTCCCACGCCCCGACGGTACCCGAACGCCCGTACCGGCCCCCCGGGCCACCCTTCGCGATCAAGGTTCGGTGACGAGCGCGTTGCGTGGGACCGAATCGGCCTCATAGCGGCTAGTGTTAGGGCAGAACGTTCAAGCCCCCCGGGGAGGTGGGACGTGGCACGCAGCGACGACGCGGACTCGCGCGCCGCACGGTGGGAGAAGGAGGCCCACGATCTCTCCACGCAGGTCGCGTTCCTTCAAGAGGAACTCGCTCTGGTGCGGCGCAAGTTGACCGAAAGCCCCCGACACGTCCGGCAGCTCGAAGAGCGGCTGGCGGCCACCCAGGCACAGTTGGCGCGGCTGACCGAGAACAACGACCGGCTCGTGAGCACCCTCAAGGAGGCTCGCGCGCAGATCGTGACGCTCAAGGAGGAGATCGACCGCCTCGCGCAACCGCCGAGTGGTTACGGCGTCTTCCTTGCGCGGCACGACGACGGCACGGTGGACGTCTTCACCGGCGGACGCAAGCTCCGTGTCGCCGTCTCGCCCTCGCTGGACGTCGCCGAACTGCGGCGCGGCCAGGAGGTCCTGCTCAACGATGCGCTCAACATCGTCGACGCGTTCGGTTTCGAGCGGGTCGGCGAGGTGGCGATGCTCAAGGAGATCCTCGCGGGTCCCGACGGCAGCCCGGGCGACCGGGCCCTGGTGGTCTCGCACTCCGACGAGGAGCGCATCGTGCACCTCGCCGACACCCTGATCGGTTCGCCGATCCGGGCCGGCGACTCGCTCATGATCGAGCCCCGCTCGGCGTACGCGTACGAGCGGATCCCGAAGAGCGAGGTCGAGGAGCTGGTCCTGGAGGAGGTGCCCGACGTCGACTACACCGACATCGGTGGCCTCCACTCGCAGATCGAGCAGATCCGCGACGCGGTGGAACTGCCCTTCCTGCACGCCGACCTGTTCCGCGAGCACCAGCTCCGCCCGCCGAAGGGCATCCTGCTCTACGGTCCGCCCGGCTGCGGCAAGACGCTGATCGCCAAGGCGGTGGCCAACTCGCTGGCGAAGAAGATCGCCGAGCGGGAGGGCAAGGAGAAGCACACCAGCTTCTTCCTCAACATCAAGGGCCCGGAGCTGCTCAACAAGTACGTCGGCGAGACCGAGCGGCACATCCGACTGATCTTCCAGCGGGCCCGCGAGAAAGCCGGCGAGGGCACCCCGGTGATCGTGTTCTTCGACGAGATGGACTCGATCTTCCGGACCCGCGGCTCCGGCGTCTCCTCCGACGTGGAGAACACCATCGTCCCGCAGCTGCTCAGCGAGATCGACGGCGTCGAGGGGCTGGAGAACGTCATCGTCATCGGCGCCTCCAACCGGGAAGACATGATCGACCCGGCGATCCTGCGCCCCGGCCGACTCGACGTCAAGATCAAGATCGAGCGGCCGGACGCCGAGGCGGCCAAGGACATCTTCTCCAAGTACATCCTCTCCGGGCTGCCGCTGCACCCGGACGACCTGGCCGAGCACGGCGGCGACCCCCAGGCCACCGTCGCGGCGATGATCGACGCGGTCGTGCTGCGGATGTATTCGGAGACCGAGGAGAACCGCTTCCTCGAGGTCACCTACGCCAACGGCGACAAGGAAGTCCTCTACTTCAAGGACTTCAACTCCGGCGCGATGATCCAGAACATCGTCGACCGGGGCAAGAAGATGGCCATCAAGGAGTTCCTCACCTCCGGACGCAAGGGCCTGCGCCTGCAGCACCTCCTCGACGCCTGCGTCGACGAGTTCCGGGAGAACGAGGACCTGCCCAACACCACCAACCCCGACGACTGGGCCCGGATCTCCGGCAAGAAGGGCGAGCGGATCGTCTACATCCGCACGCTCGTCTCCGGCGGCAAGGGCGCGGAGGCCGGCCGGTCCATCGAGACCGCCAGCAACACCGGCCAGTACCTCTGACGGACACCCGCACGGGGCCCGTGACGCGACGCGTCACGGGCCCCGTCCCGTCCGCGCCCGCCTCTCTGCCCCCGTCGCCCCGGTCCGCCGCGCCCCCTTCCGCCGCGCGGCCGACTACGCTCGACGTGACGGGGGACCGGGTCGGGCGAGCGAAGCGGGTAGGTCGATGAGCGTAAGACGGATCATGGGCACCGAGGTCGAGTACGGCATCTCCGTTCCCGGCCAGGCCGGGGCCAACCCCATGGTCACCTCCTCCCAGGTGGTCAACGCCTACGGGGCGCGCCCGGAACTCAACCGGGGCGGCCGCGCCCGCTGGGACTACGAGGAGGAGTCGCCGCTGCGGGACGCGCGCGGCTTCACCTACTCCGGCGCCGCGTACGACCCGGCCGAGGCACTCGCCGACGAGGACCTCGGGCTGGCCAACGTGATACTCACCAACGGCGCACGCCTCTACGTCGACCACGCCCACCCGGAATACTCCACACCGGAGGTGACCAACCCGCTGGACGTGGTGCGCTGGGACAAGGCGGGGGAGCGGGTGATGGCCGAGGCGGCCCGCCGCGCCGCCACCATCCCCGGCACCCAGCCGATCCACCTCTACAAGAACAACACCGACAACAAGGGCGCCAGCTACGGCTCGCACGAGAACTACCTGATGCGCCGGCAGACGCCGTTCGCCGACATCGTCGCGTACCTGACGCCGTTCTTCGTGACCCGGCAGATCGTCTGCGGCGCCGGCCGGGTCGGCATCGGCCAGGACGGCGGGCAGAGCGGCTTCCAGATCTCCCAGCGTGCGGACTTCTTCGAGGTCGAGGTCGGCCTGGAGACCACCCTCAAGCGGCCGATCATCAACACCCGCGACGAGCCGCACGCCGACGCCGACAAGTACCGCCGGCTGCACGTCATCATCGGCGACGCCAACCTGTCGGAGATCTCCACCTACCTCAAGGTCGGCACCACGGCGCTGATCCTCACGATGATCGAGGAGAAGGCGCTCGGCCCCGACCTCGGCATCGCCGACCCGGTCAGCGAGCTGCGCGCCGTCAGCCACGACCCGAGCCTCACGCACCGGATGCGGCTGCGCGACGGGCGGCGGCTGACCGCCCTGGACGTGCAGTGGGCCTACTACGAGCGGGTCCGGTCCTTCGTGGACGACCGCTACGGCACCGACGCCGACGAGCAGACCCTCGACGTGCTCGCCCGCTGGGAGCGCGTGCTGGACAGGCTGGGCCGCGACGTCATGCTCTGCGCCGACGAGCTGGACTGGGTGGCCAAGCTGCGGCTGCTGGAGGGCTACCGGGAGCGGGAGCAGCTCGGCTGGGGCTCGCACAAGCTGCAACTGGTCGACCTCCAGTACTCCGACGTCCGCCCGGAGAAGGGCCTCTACCACCGGCTGGTCTCCCGGGGCGCGATGAAGACGCTGCTCGACGACGAGCAGACCCGTACCGCGATGACCGAACCGCCGGAGGACACCCGGGCCTACTTCCGCGGCCGCTGCCTGGCCCAGTACGCCTCCGAGGTCGTCGCGGCCAGCTGGGACTCGGTCATCTTCGACGTCGGCCGGGAGTCGCTGGTGCGGGTGCCGATGATGGAACCGGAGCGTGGCACCCGCAAGCACGTGGGCGCCCTCTTCGACCGCTGCCCCAGCGCGAAGGACCTGTTGGAGACCCTCACCGGCGGCTGAGGCGTCGTCGACGGATTCCCGCCGTGCGCCGAAGCCGGCGCGCGGCGGGCTTTTCGTCGCCTCCGCGAGGTAAGTTGATCGCAGGGCGATCGTGGAGGAGGCAGCAATGGCCACTCGTGACAGCGGCGGGCAGTCGCAGTCGGGCAAGTCGCGTCAGGGCGAGGAGATCGAGGACGTCACCACCGAGGCGAATCCGGAGGTGGCGGAGCGGCACGCCGAGATCACCGAGGACGTCGACGACCTGCTCGACGAGATCGACTCCGTCCTCGAGGAGAACGCCGAGGAATTCGTGCGCGGTTACGTCCAGAAAGGGGGGGAGTGATACTTTATGCCCGATTTGCCTCAGGCGTCGGGCAAGGTATGCCCCCAGTGTGACCGATTGCTGCCCGCCGCCGGGTTCCACCGCAACCGGCAACGGGCGGACGGGCTCGCCTACTACTGCAAGTCGTGTGCGGCGGCTCGCTCGACGGCGAGCCGCCGCAGGCGTGGCATCGGGCCGCAGAAGCGGTCGGCCACCCCGGTCGGCGAAGGGCTCAAGTGGCGCCCGGACTGCGACCGGGTCAAGCCGGTCGACGAGTTTCCGCGCACGACCAAGAGTGGCGGCCGGCACAGCTACTGCAAGCCCTGCCACAACGCGCGTGGCAGGGAGACCGCTCAGCGCCTGTACGGCGGCACGCGCGAGTACCACCTGCGGCGGCGCTACGGCATCGGGGAGAAGGAGTTCCAGGAGCTCCTGGCCGAGCAGGGCGGGGTCTGCGCGATCTGTGGCGGTGTGGACCCGCAACATCTCGACCACGACCATCGCACCGGGTGGGTGCGCGGGATATTGTGCTTCAACTGCAACGGTGGTCTCGGTCAGTTCCGTGACGATCAGTCGCGGCTGGCCGGGGCGATCACATATCTGAGAGGAACCACGTGGCAGCGGGTTTTGATCCATCCGGGCGTCTACCAGATGTGTTCACCAACGCGGGGACGTCCTCCTTCACCTCGTTCCTGAGCAAGGTGGCCCCCGAGATGCTGCCCGGCCGCCGGCCTCTGCCGCCGGGCATGGCCGCTGACATGGCGCCGCACGCGACGACCATCGTGGCCATCTCGGCCGCCGGCGGTGTCGTGATGGCCGGCGACCGGCGGGCGACCATGGGCAACCTGATCGCCCAGCGCGACATCGAGAAGGTGCACCCGGCCGACGCGTACTCCCTGGTCGGCATCGCCGGCACGGCGGGGATCGGCATCGAGCTGATGCGACTGTTCCAGGTGGAGCTGGAGCACTACGAGAAGATCGAGGGCGCGATGCTCTCGCTCGACGGCAAGGCCAACCGGCTCGCCTCCATGATCCGTGGCAACCTGGGCGCCGCGATGCAGGGTCTCGCGGTGATTCCGCTCTTCGCCGGCTACGACCTGGCCGCGAAGGACCCGGCGCGGGCGGGCCGCATCTTCAGCTTCGACGTCACCGGTGGCCCCTACGAGGAGACCGGCTACGACGCTATCGGCTCCGGCTCGCTCTTCGCCCGGTCGGCGCTGAAGAAGCGCTTCCAGCCGGGGCTCTCCATCGACGAGGCGGTCCGGCTCGCGGTCGAGGCGCTCTACGACGCGGCCGACGACGACACCGCGACCGGCGGCCCGGACCTGATCCGGCGGATCTACCCGGTGGTGATGACGGCGACGGCGGAGGGCACCCACCGGCTCAACGACGAGGAGATGTCGGCCATCGCCGAGAGCGTGGTCTCCGGCCGGATGGAGAACCCGGGCGGTTGATCCGCTCCCGCCCGCACCAGTCAGCAGCCGTCAGCACAGCGCCCTAAGGAGAACCGCCGCCGTGGCCATGCAGTTCTACGCCTCGCCCGAGCAGATCATGCGCGACCGCTCCGAGCTGGCCCGCAAGGGCATCGCCCGGGGCCGCAGCGCGGTGGTCCTGAGCTACGAAGGCGGGGTGCTCTTCGTCGCCGAGAACCTCTCCAGCGCCCTGCACAAGGTCAGTGAGATCTACGACCGGATCGGCTTCGCCGCCGTCGGCCGCTACAACGAGTTCGAGAACCTGCGCCGCGCCGGCGTGCGGATGGCCGACCTGAACGGCCTCAGCTACGACCGGCGTGACGTTACCGGCCGGGCCCTGGCGAACGCCTTCGCGCAGACCCTGGGTGCCATCTTCACCGAGCAGTCGAAGCCGTTCGAGGTGGAGATCTGCGTGGCCGAGGTCGGCACCACCGCCGAGGACGACGAGCTCTACCGGCTCACCTACGACGGATCCGTCAACGACGAGCCGGGCCGGATGGCGATGGGCGGGCAGGCCGAGGCGATCACCGGCGTGCTGAAGTCCCACCACCGTCCGGACATGTCGCTGGGCGAGGCGGTGAAGGTCGCGATGCAGGCGCTGAGCAGCGTCGGGGGAGAGGGCGGCGCCGCCCGGACCATCGCCGCCAACCAGTTGGAGGTGGCGGTCCTGGACCGTCGCCGGGTGGGGCGGACGTTCCGCCGTATCACCGGGGCCGCGTTGACCGCGCTGCTCGACGGCGACAAGGCCGAGGAGCCGGTGTCGGCCCGCCCGGAGACGCCGACCTCGCCGACCGAGGAGGCGAAGAAGCCCACCACGTCCGCCGGCTCGGCGGACCTGGAGGGCCGGGACACCCCCGAGGCGTAGCGGGGCACGTGCCGGGAGGGCGGTCCGGGCGTGGACGCGCCCGACCGTCCTCCCGGGCGGCTTGCCAGCGGGTCGGGTCCGGCCCGCGCGTCGCAGGGGCCTTCCGACGCCGACGTACGAAGCCCGGCCGGTTGGCGGATCCGCAGCGCCGAGGGTCCAACGGGGACGCTCCGCGCGGTAGGGCGGCGTGGCGGCGCCCCCACCCGGCGGGCGTACGGTGAGCGGCCGTGGCCATCCCGCGCCTCGTGGCCGCCGCGCGCTCGCCGGGCCTGTCGCTGTGGTGTCCCGGGCCGACCGTCGCCGATCCCGTGTGAGACGGGCGCGGTGTGCGCTGCCCATCTGGGGCCTCGGGCGGCTAATGTCTCATCATGGAGCGGCGAATCTTCGGCCTCGAGACCGAGTACGGCGTCACCTGCACCTACCGTGGGCAGCGGCGGCTGTCCCCTGACGAGGTCGCCCGGTACCTCTTCCGCCGTGTGGTGTCGTGGGGCCGGTCGAGCAACGTTTTCCTGCGCAACGGCGCCCGGCTCTACCTGGACGTCGGCTCGCACCCGGAGTACGCCACCCCGGAGTGCGACTCGGTGGTGGACCTGGTCGCGCACGACCGGGCCGGCGAGCGGATCCTGGAGGGTCTGCTCATCGACGCGGAGAAGCGGCTGCACGACGAGGGCATCGCGGGCGAGATCTACCTGTTCAAGAACAACACCGACTCGGCCGGCAACTCGTACGGCTGCCACGAGAACTACCTGGTGTCGCGGCACGGGGAGTTCGGCCGGCTGGCCGACGTGCTGATCCCGTTTCTGGTCACCCGGCAGTTGATCTGCGGCGCGGGCAAGGTCCTACAGACGCCGCGCGGGGCGGTCTACTGCCTCTCGCAGCGGGCCGAGCACATCTGGGAGGGCGTCTCGTCGGCGACGACCCGGAGCCGGCCGATCATCAACACCCGCGACGAGCCGCACGCGGACGCGGAGCGCTACCGCCGGCTGCACGTCATCGTCGGCGACTCCAACATGAACGAGGTCACCACGCTGCTCAAGGTCGGCACCGCCGACATCGTGCTGCGGATGATCGAGGCCGGGGTGGTGATGCGTGACCTGACGCTGGAGAACCCGATCCGGGCGATCCGCGAGGTGTCGCACGACATCACCGGCCGGCGCAAGGTGCGGCTCTCCTCCGGCAAGGAGGTCAGCGCGCTGGAGATCCAGCAGGAATACCTGGCCAAGGCGACCGAGTTCGTGGAGCGGCGCGGCGGCGACCAGACCGCCAAGCGGGTGGTGGAGCTGTGGGGCCGGGTGCTGCGCGCGGTGGAGACCGGCGACCTGGAACCGGTGTCCCGGGAGATCGACTGGGTGACCAAGCTGCGGCTCATCGAGCGCTACCAGCGCAAGCACGACCTGCCGCTGTCGCACCCACGGGTGGCCCAGATGGATCTGGCCTACCACGACCTGCGCCGGGGCCGGGGCCTCTACGGGCTGCTGGAGCGGCGCGGCGAGGTGGACCGGGTGGCGACCGACCCGGAGATCTTCGAGGCCAAGGAGACCCCGCCGCAGACGACCCGGGCCCGGTTGCGCGGGGAGTTCATCCGGCACGCCCAGGAGAAGCGGCGCGACTTCACCGTCGACTGGGTGCACCTGAAGCTCAACGACCAGGCGCAGCGCACTGTGCTCTGCAAGGACCCGTTCCGGGCGTACGACGAGCGGGTGGAGCGGTTGATCGCCAGCATGTGACCGTGCCGCCGGCCCGGTGCGGTGCTGACCGCCGCCCGGGCCGGCCGGGCCGGTAGGCTGACCGCGCCATGACGACTTCCGAACCTCCCGAGAGCGGCCGCCAACGGCAGAACTGGGCCGAGCGCCGCCGCGAGAAGATCCGCGCCGAGATCGAGCGCAACCGGCGCGGCGAGTACACGGTGCCCACCTGGGTGCTGGCGCTCGCGCTGGTGTTGATCGTGGGCGCCTGGCTGGCCCTGATCTTCCTGTCCTGAGCCGCCCCGGCGCCGTTCCCGCCGGCCCGGCAACTCCGCAACATCGAAGTTGTGCCGGCCGCGCGAAGCTGGCACCGTCGTGCCCGTTCGGCATTGTCGGGTGACCGGCCGCGTGCGCTGCGTGGTCGCGGCAGGGAGGGTGACCGCATGGCACACATCGACCTCGGTCTCGACGAGCGGGCGCATCCGGGCATCAGCGGCCCGATGCGGTTCCGCCCCGAGACGGCCAAGCCGCTCAACGAGCTGGCGGAGACGCTGCTGCGCGCCCCGCACCCGACGCTGACCCCGGGGGAGCGGGAGCTCATCGCGGCGTACGTGTCGGGGCTCAACGAGTGCCGGTTCTGCTGCGCGTCGCACTCGGCGTTCGCGGCGGCGCAGCTGCCCACGGGCATGCGGCTCGTCGACCAGGTCCGTGCCGATCCGGCGACCGCCGAGGTCGACGACAAGCTGCGGGCGCTGCTGGAGATCGCCGGTGCCGTGCAGCGCAGCGGCCGGGACGTGACGGCGGAGCTGGTCAAGGCCGCCCGGGGTGCCGGCGCGACGGATCTGGAGATCCACGACACTGTCCTGATCGCGGCCGCGTTCTGCATGTTCAACCGGTACGTCGACGGGCTGGGCACGCTGGCTCCGGAGGACCCGGCGGTGTACGAGCGGACCGCCGAGCACATCGTGCGCTACGGCTACGGCGCGAGCTGACCGGACCGCCGCCGGGCCGGCCTGCGCCCCGCCCGCCTGGAAACCGACCCCACCCCCGTCCGCCGAAGCGTTGACCCCGCCCCGCCGCCGAGGAGCGTCGCGGCGGCACCCGGGGGCAGGGCGGCTCAGGACAGCAGGCGCGCGGCGTGCCGGCCGGCCGCGGCGGCGGCCAGGAAGTAGGCGTGGTCGGCGTCGAGGCCCCGGCCCATGGTGGACAGCGGCACCGGCGCGGCCCGCAGCGCGGCGTCGAGCCCGTCGGTCGGCACCCGGACGACGGTGTGCCGCGCCGTGAGGGGCGCCAGCGCCGCGTCCACCTCGCCGGCCAGCGCCGGCGCCAGGCCGTCGGGCACGACCAGCTCGGCGGGGGCGAGGGCCACCCGGCCGTACGCGGTGAGGCTGTGGTGCGACACGCCGCGGTGGCGGGGGCGGGGGTCCGCGTCGGAGATCCGCAGCGAACCGATCGGGCGCCCGCCCAGCGTGGCGACGGCGTTGACGGCCTCGCCGACGGCCACCCCGGAGAAGCCCCACCGGGTGCCGGTGCCCAGGTTGCCCGGCCCTTGGGCGACGATCGCCACGTCGGCGCGCAGCACGTGCCGGGCGGCCAGCAGCCCGCTGTGCACGGTGCTCGCCTCCAGGTCACCGCCGAACGCCTGGCCGACGGTGACCGTGCCGACGAGGTGGTCGCGCACGGCGGCGAGGGTGCGGGAGAACCAGGCCGGCAGTGCCCCGCCGTCGGTCAACAGGTACGCCACCCGGGCGGCGGGGGCGTCGACGTGGATGCCGGCCAGGACGGCCGGCAGCGCGGAGTGCAGGTCGGCGGTGACGACGGGCAGGCCGGCCAGGTCGTCGGCGGCTGCCATGATCTCCCGGTGCGGGGAGGCCTCCTCGTCGACGCCGAGCAGGATCGGCTGCAACGGGGTGTAGCGGGCCTTGACGAGATGGCCGGCGTCGCGGCTGTCGAGGGCCTGCGGCGGGTCCGGGGGCAGCCGGTCGGGCAACGCCACGACCAGGGCGTACCCGCCGGTGCCGAGGCCCATCAGCAGCGCGCCGGCGTTGAGCAGCACCCGGTCGCCGGGCTCGGGCCGGCCGACGAGCGCGGGGTAGGCCAGGGCGCGTACGGTGCCGCCGTCGGGCAGGTCGACGTCCAGTTCCACCGCCCCGGTCCACTGCCGCCGCAGCGCCGTCACCGTTCCCGACCGCCATCGCACCATGCCCGGCACGCTAGCGTCGCCGCCCGGAGCGGGCGCGCCCGGGGCGGCACGGCCGGACGGCGGTCAGCCGCCGGGGCCGCCGGGTTCCGGGGCGTCGCCGCTGCGGGTGGGGTCGAGGAAGACGTACCGGATCTGCGGGTGACGGGCGGTGAGTCGCCGCTCGGCCTGGTCGGCGGCGGCCTCGATGGTCGCGCCGCTCGCCTCGTCGTCGAAGTCCACCTTCGCGGCGACCAGGACGTCGCTCGGGCCGAGCTGCATGGTCAGCAGGGTGTCGATCCGCCGCACGGCGGGCAGGCCGGCGAGTTCCTCGCTGATCTCGCCGCGCAGCCGTTCGGGCACCGCCCGGCCGACCAGCAGCGAGATGTTGCTGTGGGCCAGGACGGTGGCCACCACGAGCAGCAGCACGCCGATCAGGACGGAGGCGGCGCCGTCCCAGAGCTCGTCACCGGTGAGCTGGGACAGAGCGACCCCGGCGGCGGCCAGCACCAGCCCGATCAGGGCCGCGCTGTCCTCCAGGAACACCGCCTTCAGGGGAGTGTCGGAGGTCAGGTGCAGGAACCGGCGCGGCGTGGTGCGCCAGCGCCGGGACTCGGCGCGGACCTGGCGCACGGCGCGGGCCAGCGAGACCGACTCGATGGCGAACGACACCGCCAGCACGACGTAGGTGATCAGGTAGTCGCCGCTGTGCTCGTGCACCAGGATGGTGGTGACGCCGTGGGTGATGGCGAAGCCGGCGCCGGCGACGAACGTGAACAGCGCCGCGAGGAACGCCCAGACGTAGCTCTCCTTGCCGTACCCGAAGGGGTGGCGGGCGTCGGCGGGCCGCGCCCCGCGGCGCAGCGCGAGGTACAGCAGCACCTCGGTGGTGGTGTCGGCGACGGAGTGCACGGCCTCGGAGAGCATCGCCGCCGACCCGGAGATCACCCCGGCGACGAGCTTGGCCACCGCGATGGCGAGGTTGGCGGCCCCCGCCACCACGACGGTGCCGACGCTCTCGGTCCTGACCTCCGGCTGGGCCACCACGCCACTGTAGGGTCGTCGGCGGCGGGCCGTCCGGCGACCGGTGAACCGGCCGGTCGCGACGCGGGACACGTCCTGCCCGCGTGGGTGCACGGACGCGG
Source organism: Micromonospora sp. M71_S20 (assembly GCF_003664255.1). Taxonomy (NCBI): domain Bacteria; kingdom Bacillati; phylum Actinomycetota; class Actinomycetes; order Micromonosporales; family Micromonosporaceae; genus Micromonospora; species Micromonospora sp. M71_S20. Next base: position 4,014,984 of record NZ_RCCV01000001.1, read on the forward strand.
CGCGCGGGCTGCTAGCGTCTACCGCGTGTCGCGGACCCGCACCGAACGCCTGGTCAACCTGGTTATCTGCCTACTGTCCACACGACGGTTCCTGACCGCCGCGCAGATCGCCGCGACCGTGCCCGGCTACGAGCACGATCCCGACGACGCCCGCGACCACGAGGCCTTCCAGCGTAAGTTCGAGCGGGACAAGGCCGAGCTGCGTGAGCTGGGCGTGCCGCTGGAGACCGGGACGGCGAGCGTCTTCGACGCGGAGCCCGGCTATCGGATCGCCCACCGGGAGTACGCGCTGCCCGACATCCCCCTCGAACCGGACGAGGCCGCCGCGGTCGGCATCGCCGCCCGGCTGTGGCAGCACGCCGGCCTGGCCGCCGCCGCCTCCTCCGGGCTGGCGAAGCTGCGCGCCGCCGGCGTCGACGTGGACCCGCAGGCCACGCTGGGCCTGGAGCCGATGGTGACGGTGGACCCGGCGTTCGCGCCGCTCACCGCGGCGGCCCGGGACCGGCGCGAGGTCAGCTTCGACTACCGGGTGCCCGACCGCGACGACTCCACCCGCCGCCGCCTCCAGCCGTGGGGCGTGGTCTGCTGGCGGGGCCGCTGGTACGTGGTCGGGCACGACCTCGACCGCGATGCGACCCGCTGCTTCCGGCTGTCCCGGGTGGTCGGCGCGGTCCGGGCGACCGGCGCCCCCGGGGGCTACGAGCCGCCGGCCGGGGTCGACCTGATCAGCCACGTGGCCCGCTGGTCGGGGCCGGCGGAGCGCACCGGGCGGGCCACCGTGCTGGTCGCCGCCGGACGCGCCGCCGGGCTGCGCCGCTGGGCGGTCGACGTCACCGCCTGCCCCGACGGCGACCGGCTCGTCCTGCCCTACGCCGACGCGGACGTCCTCGCGGGCCAGCTCGTCGGCTACGGCCCGGACGTGCGGGTGCTCGATCCGCCGGAGGTGCGCGACGCGGTGATCCAGCGGCTCAAGGAGATCGCCGCCCGGCACGACGATCTCGCGGTCGCCGGGGGTGTCCGGTGACCCGGCCGGCCGCCCGGGGCGGCTCCCGCGCGTCGGCCGACCGGCTGGCCCGGCTGCTGAACCTGGTGCCCTACCTGCTGGCCCGGCCCGGCATCGAGCTCGCCGAGGCGGCCGGGGACCTGGGCGTCACCGAGCGGCAGCTGCGCGAGGACCTGGAACTGCTGTGGGTGTGCGGGTTGCCCGGTTACGGCCCCGGTGACCTGATCGACATGGCCTTCGACGGCGACCGGGTGACGATCACCTACGACGCCGGCATCGACCGGCCGCTGCGGCTCACCCCGGACGAGGCCCTCGCGTTGGTGGTGGCGCTGCGGATGCTCGCCGAGACGCCGGGGGTGACCAACCGGGAGGCCGTCGAGCGGGCGCTGGCCAAGATCGAGCACGCGGCCGGTGACCTGGTGGCGGCGCCGGTCGAGGTCCGGCTGCCCGCCGACACCCGCCGGGTGGCGGAGCTGCGGGCGGCCGTCGAGAGCGGCCGGGCGCTGCGCATCACCTACTACACGGCCGCGCGGGACGAGACCACCGAGCGCGTCGTCGACCCGCTGCGGATGCTTATGGTCGGCGGGCGGGCGTACGTGGAGGCGTGGTGCCGCCGGGCGGAGGCGGTGCGGCTGTTCCGGGCCGACCGCATCGACGCGGTCACCGAGTTGGACGAGCGGGCGGTGGTGCCGCCGCAGGCCCGCCCGCACGACCTCACCGAGGGCGTGTTCCGCCCGTCGCCGGACCTGCCGCTGATCACCCTGCGGATCGGTCGGGGCGAGCGGTGGCTGACCGAGTACTACCCGTGCGAGCGGGTCGAGGCCGGCGGCGGCGACCACTGGCTGGTCTCGCTGCGGGTCACCGACCTGGGCTGGGCCCGCCGGTTCGTGCTGGGCCTGGGCCCGGACGTGGCCGTGGTCGCCCCGGTCGAGCTGGCCGAGCAGGTCCGGGCCGCGGCGGTCGCCGCCCTCGACGCGTACGCGTCGCCGCCGCCCGTGCCGGTCGGCGGGTCGGACACGCCGCGGGCGGTGTCCCCAGCCGACCCGGCGGTGACCGCGGGCACGCAGTAGGCTGGCCGCCGTGGTGAAGTGGATCGTGCTCGCGGTGGTGCTGTTCGCGCTCGTCGTGTTCGCCCTGGCCCTGCGGCCGGTGCTGGCGCGGCTGCCCCGGCTGCGTCGCGCGGCCGTGGCCCTGCAACGCCGGGCGACCGAGGCGGAGGCGCTGCGGGAGACCGCCGAGACCCTCCAGGCGCGGGCGGAGGCTCTCCAGGAGCAGCTCGACACCACCCAGCGGCGGCTGGCCGTGATCAAGGCGAAACGCGGCGGCTGATCGGTCGGTGCCCGGTCCCTGCGCGTTCCGGTCCGGTTGCGCGCAGGAATGATCCTCCGGCAGATGGTTGACGGGACGTCCCGCGTTGGTCAAGACTTCACCGGCCGGGACGAACCACCACCACCCGGCGGGTGGCAGCGGCCGTCGGCGGACGTACGATGGGCTGCGGTACACCCCACACGACGACACAGAGCGACTGGAGCTTCCCATGGGTGCCCTCAAGCCGTGGCACATCGCCGTACTCGTGGTCGTGCTGATCCTGCTCTTCGGCGCGAAGCGGCTCCCTGACGCGGCCCGTTCGCTGGGCCGTTCGCTGCGGATCATCAAGGCCGAGACCAAGAGCCTGCACGACGACGACCGCGACCTCGCCGAGAAGGCCGACGCGCAGTCCGGCTACCAGCCGCTCCCGCCGCAGACCGTTCAGGGCCAGCCGTACGCGCCGCCGCCCGCCGGGCAGCAGCCGCACGTCGCCCCGCAGCAGCAGCCGTACGCACCCCCGGTCAACGACCCGGTGCAGCGCGTCCGCGACAACTGACCGAAGGGCCCGAGACCCGTGGCCTTCGCCCTCAAGAAGCGCGGTCCGAGCAACTTCGAACGGGCCGCCGACGGCTCGATGACGCTCATCGAGCACATCCGCGAGCTGCGCAACCGGTTGTTCCGCGCCTCCCTGGCTATCGCGTTCGGGCTGATCATCGGCTTCCTGCTCGCCCAGCCGGCGTTCGACCTGCTCAAGCAGCCGTACTGCCGGCTTCCCGGCATGATCGTCGACGGTGAGTGCCAGAACTTCCTGCAGCTCGCGCCGACCGACGGCTTCGTCCTCAAGCTGAAACTGGCGCTCTGGATCGGGTTGATCATCGGCGCGCCGGTGTGGCTCTACCAGCTCTGGGCGTTCATCGCGCCCGGCCTGCACCGGCACGAGCGCAAGTGGGCGTACGTCTTCGTGGCGATCGCGGCGCCCCTGTTCGCCGCCGGCGCGGTGCTGGCCTTCTTCGTGGTGGACAAGGGCCTGGCCTTCCTGCTGGAGGCCGGCGTCACCGGCACCGACTCGCAGCTCGAGGTGACCCGGTACATCTCGTTCGTCACCAACATGATCCTGCTCTTCGGAGTGGCGTTCGAGTTCCCCCTCACCCTGCTGATGCTCAACTTCACCGGGGTGGTGAGCGCCCGCCGGTTGCTCAGCTGGTGGCGGGCCGTGGTCTTCATCTGCTTCGCGTTCGCGGCGATCGCCACCCCCGATCCCGGGCCGTTCGGCATGACCCTGCTGGCGCTCTGCCTGTCGCTGCTCTACTTCGTCGCCGTCGGGGTGGCGTTCCTCAACGACAAGCGCAAGGGACGTGGCAAGGAGGTCTACGCGGGCATCGGCGACGACGAGGTGTCGCCGCTGGAGTTCGACCCCGACCCGGTGGAGGCCGGCCAGCGGGTGGACGCCAGCGCGCCGATCGCCGCCCCCGAGCCGGTCGCCGCGCCGGCGCCGATCGAGCGCCGCTACGACGACATGACCTGACCGGCGGGTCGTCCCCGTCGACGCAACGGAACAAGCCCTCCCTCGCCGGGGGGCTTGTTCCGTTGCCGCCCCGGTGCGTACGGCACCGCGAAACGCGCCCCTAACGCACGGCGCGTCAGCCGTCAGCACCCAGTCGGCAATCCGTCACGAGACATCCACGAGCTGCAATCGGGTAAGCAGATCTTTACGATGTGTCGACGTGTCCGACGAGGGAGGTCGCTGTCCAGTGCGTCGCCCGACGTGTCGTCGTCCACCCGTCACCGGCCCGGAGGCCATCTCCCCGCCGCCGCGGCCCGGGGTGCCCGTCGCACGGTTCCTCGTGCGGCAGGGAGCCGCGGTGGGGGCGGGCGTGCTGAGTGCCGCCCTGCCGCGCGAGCCGGCCGCCGCCGCGGACCGGGCCGCCGTCGCCCCGGCAGCGGCGGCCCCGGGTGACCGGTCTCCCGGGGTGAGTGCCCGCCCCGGCTGAGCCCGGGCGGGCCCGCCCGCGCGGTCGTCCGGTCCCTCCGCCCCCACGCCGGGCCACCCGGATGCCCCACCGTCGGTCGTCGTTGTCGCGCTTCATGATCCAGCCGTTTCCGTCCGGCCAGCCTGCGCGGTCCCGTCAACGGGACCGCTCGCCGCCCCGCACCCCCAGATCGGAGCCACGCGTTGATCCGCGTCGTCGTTGTCGAGGAGATGGGCCTGCTGCGTACCGCGCTGTGCGCGGCACTGTCGAGCGAGGAGGACATCGAGGTCGTCGCCGAGGTGACCGGGATGGCGGAGCTGCCCGCCCTGGTGCGTCGGCACCGGCCGGACGTGGTGCTGGTGGACCTGGCGCCGGACGCCCCGGACCCGGTCGAGGTCGTCGCCGAGATCACCGGAGCGGTGCCCGACACCGCCGTGCTGGCCATGGGCCGCCGGTGGAGCCAGCGGATCGTCGGGGACCTGCTGGCCGCCGGCGTACGGGGCCTCGTGGGCAAGGACGCCTCCCTGGAGGCGCTGGTCGGCGCCGTCCGGGAACTCGCCGCCGGCGGCAAGGTCATCGACGCCGACGCCGCCGTGACGGCGCTGCGCCCCACGTCGGGCCCGCTGACGCGCCGGGAGGTGGAGGTGCTGCGGGTGGCCGCGGAGGGCCTGCCGCTCAAGGAGATCGCCCGCCGGCTCTACCTCGCGCACGGGACGGTGCGCAACCACCTGTCGGCGATCATGCGCAAGACCGGCGCCCGCAACCGGATGGAGGCGGTGTGGCGCGCCCGCCGCGACGGCTGGATGTAGCGGGCCGGGCGCCCAACCGGCCGGGAGGTGCCGGTGCCGGCCGCCCCCGTCCGGCCTGGACGGTGCCGGATCGCTCGCCGAGCGGAACCCGGCGGGGCGTGCTTGAATTCTGACGGTCCGTGATCTGTCTGACGACGCTCCGGAGGGGTCAACGTTGATCCGTACCCTGCTCGCTCTCGACGGCGCCCTGGTCCGTGGCGCCCTGTCGCTCGTGCTCGCCGCCGAGGCGGACATCAGCGTGGTGGCGGAACTGGACCGGGGCGACGCCCTGCCGCCGGCGGTCCGGACGCAGCGTCCCGACGTCGCGGTCGTGGACCTCGACCTCATCGGCGAGGCGGGCGTGGCGGGGCAGTGCCCGTTGCTGGTGCTCGCCGACCGGCGCCGGGCGCGCAACCTGCACCGGGTCTTCGTGCCGGGGCGCACCGTCGGGATCCTCGGCAGCGACGTCTCACCGCACCGGGTGCTGGACGGCATCCGGCGCCTCGCCCGCCGCGAGTCGGTGGTCGACGCCGACCTGGTGATGGCGGCACTGAACCGGGACAGCCCGCTCACCTCGCGGGAGACGGAGATCCTCGACCTGACCGCGGCCGGGGCGCCGGTCGTGGAGGTCGCCCGGACGCTCGGGCTCGCCCCGGGGACCGTGCGCAACCACCTCGGCCGGATCGCCCGCAAGGCGGGCGCGCGCACCAGGATCGAGGCCGTGCGGGTCGCCCGCGAGGCCGGCTGGATCTGACGCCCGGCGCCGGGCCCCGCGGCGGTCAGGAGCGGCCGAGTGGTACGCGGTCCGGCGGCGCCACGTCGTCCCAGTGCCCGACCAGCTCGCGGTAGGTGGGCGAGCGGGTCAGCAGGTCGTCGTGGGTGCCGACGAGTGGCCGGTCGCCGTCGAACACCAGCACCCGGCGGGCCCGGGTCGCCGAGCTGATCCGGTGCGCGATCACCACCAGGGTGCCGCCCCGGCGGGCGAAGGCGTGCTCGACGGTCGCCTCCAGGGTCGGATCCAGGTGACACGTCGCCTCGTCGAGGATCACCAGCGGCACCGGGGCGAGGTAGGCCCGGACCGCGGCGACGAGCTGACGCTCCCCGGCGGAGAGGGCGGCCGGGTCGAGTTCGGCGTCGAGCCCCCCGAGACGGGCCACGAGGGGACCGGCGCCGAGGGTGCGCACGGCGGCGTGGACCGTCGCGTCGTCGGCGTCGGGGTGCAGGTAGCGGAGGTTGTCGCCGACGGAACCGGTGCGCACGTACGCCTCCTGCGGCACCAGCACCCGCAGCCGGGCCAGTGCCTCCGGGGGCGTGCCGTCGACCGGTACGCCGGCCAGGTGGACGGTGCCCGACTCCGGTGCCGCCAGCCCGGCGACCAGCGCGGCCAGGGTGGACTTGCCGGCGCCGCTCGGCCCCACCACGGCCAGGTGGTCGCCGGCCGGCACCGTCAGGGTGAGGTCCGCCAGGACGGGTCGGGCGTGCGGGCCGTACCGGAAGGTCAGCCCCCGAAGCGCGACCGCCGGCGGGTCGCCGACGGCAGCGGCGGCCCACGGCGCCGGGCGGACGGCCGGCGGCGACGGGACGGCGGCAGGGTGGGACGGCGGGGTGGCGGGCGGCCGGAGGTCGGGGGGCGGGCTGGTGCGCAGGATCCGGCCCAGGGTGACGGCGTAGCGCAGGCCGCCGCCTCCGACGCCCTGCACGACCGCGTGCAGGGCGGGTTGCAGCCCGGTGGTGACGTAGACCAGCGCCCCCAGCACGGCGCCGGCGCTCAGCCCCTGCCGGACCAGCCACGGCGCGGCCAGCACCAGCACCACCACGGGCAGCCAGCCGCCCACGCCGAGGCTGAGGCTGCGCAGCGCCGCCATCCGCGCGAGGGTCCGCTCCGCGTCGGCCTGCGCCCCGACCCGCCGGCCCACGTCGGACACCACGCGCTCCTGCGCGCCGCAGGCGACGACGTCGCGGTGCCCGGCCAGCGCCGACGCCGCCGACCGACCGAGCCGCTCGCCGGCGGTCACCTGCGCCCGCTGGTGCGCCACCATGGCCGGCAGCGACGCCCCGAACACGGCCAGCCCCACCACCAGCGGGGCGGCCACCGCACCCGCCAGCGGCGGGGCCAGGGCGAGCAGGCCGAGCAGCGCCGCGCCGGCGGTGAACAGGAACCCGCGGACCACCAGCAGCAGCCCGCCGAAGGTGTCCCGGACCACCTCGACCTGGTGGGTCAGCCGGGCCACGGTGGCGCTGTCCGCCCGGCCGCCGGCCCGGGTGGCGTCGCGCAGCGCCCCCTGCACCACCCGGGCGGCCAACTCGTCGCGGAACGGTTCGACCACGGCCCCGAGGCTGCGGTACACCTGGCCGGCGGCCGCCGCGCCGACCAGCACCGCCGCGGCGAGCCCGGCCAGCCAGGCCAGGCCGGTGCCGAACTGGCCGGCCAGGAAACCCCGGTCGACGGCCCGGGCCACGAGCACCCCGGCGAGCAACGCCGGCAGGGCCTCCACCGCCGACCAGGCGGCCAGCCGGCCCAGGGCCCGGCGGCGGGCCCGCAGCGCCGCCCAGGTGGTCCGGCGTACGCCGGGGCCGCTCATCGGGCGTCTCCGCCGGGCGTGAAGACCGCCCGGTAGGCCGGGTCGGACCAGAGCTGCCGGTGCGGTGCCACGGCCCGCAGCCGCCCGCCGTCGAGCCACGCCACCAGGTCGGCCGCCGCCGCCGTCGTCGCGCGGTGGGTCACCACGAGTCGGGTACGCCCGCCGGCGCCGGTCGCCACCGCGCGGGCGATCCGGTGTTCGGTGGCGGTGTCCAGGCTGGACGTGGCGTCGTCGAGGACGAGCAGCCGCTCGGCGGGGAACGCGCGGGCCAGTCCGAGGCGCTGCGTCTCGCCGCCGGAGAACGGCGCGTCGGCCAGCCGGGTGCGGAAGCCCTCGGGCAGCCGGGCGACGACGTCGGCGACCTGCGCCGCCCGTGCCGCGGTCAGCACCGCCGGGGTGGCCGGGGCGGCGCCGGCGGGCGGTCGCGCCGAGTCGGCGGTCAGCCCGAGCCCGATCGCGTCGTGCACCGTCTCGCCGACCAGGACGGGCCGGTCGAAGGCGTGGCCGACGGCCCGGCGCAGCGCGGGCGGGTCGAGCCGGCGCAGCGGCACCCCGTCCAGCAGCACCTCGCCGGTGTCCGGGTCGTGCAGCCGGCCGGCCACCGCGGCGAGGGTCGACTTGCCGGCGCCGGAGCAGCCGACGACGGCCACCGTGGCACCCGCCGGGACGGTCAGGTCGATCCCGTCGAGGACCGGCCGCCCGTCCTCGGCGCGCACCCCGACCCCGCGCAGCCGCAGTTCGCCCCGGCCGGGCGGCAGCGCCTCGGTGCCGTCGGGGCGTACCGGGTGGGCCAGCGGCTCGGCGATCCGGCCGGCCGCCGCGCGGCTGCGGACCAGCCGGTTCAGGGTGGCCAGCACCGCGCCCAGCCCGGCGCCGAGGGCCGCGTACTGCACGGCGGCGACGAGTTGGCCGGGGGTGAGCCAGCCGACGGTCAGCGCGTACCCGCCGACGGCCACGACGGCCACCTGGAGCAGCGGCCCGACGGCGGCGGTGCGGGCGCCCGCCCGGGCCAGCAGCCGCCAGCTGAGCAGTCCGTACCCGCGCAGTTCCGGCAGGGCCGCCAGCACCCGCTCGCGTTCCCGGTCGACGGTCGCGGCGGCGGCGATGGTGCGGGCGCCGCCGAGCGCCTCCAGCAGCCGGCCGGCGATCACGCCCAGCACCCGCTGGTAGCCGGCCACGGCGGCGGAGGCGTCGGTGACGAAGGCGCGCATGAGCAGCGCGAGCAGGGCCAGCCCGGTGAGAAGGGTGACGCCGAGCAGCGGTTCGAGCAGGGTGAGCGCGACGACGCTGCCGACCGGGGGGAGCAGCGCGACGACGCCCAGGACCACGGCGGTGCCGGCCTGCCCGGCGTCGGCGGCCTGCGCGGCGAGGCGGCTGACCAGGTCGCCCACCGGATAGCGGCGGACGGTGCGTACGTCGCAGGCGAACAGGTGGCGCAGCAGGCGTAGGCGCAGCCGCGCGGTGGCCCGGGCCGCGCCGTACCCGCTGGCCACGTCGGTGAGGATGTCGGTGGCCATGAGGACGGCGATCAGGCCGCACGCCGCGGCCGGCCACCGGACGCCCCCGTCGCCGCCGACGGCGGCGTCGACCGCGAGCCCGAGGACGGCGGGCAGGGCGAGTTCGGCGGCCGCGCCGGCGAGCGCCACCGCGCTGAGCAGGACCGTCCAGCCGCCGCCGTCGCGGACCACCCGCCGCAGCAGCTGGTCGGAGCCGGTCGCCGTCCGCATCGGTCCTCCCGCAGAAGACGTGCGGCCCTGGGCGGACACGTCCGTCCGCCCAGGGCCTCGCGTGATGACCTGATCAGTTGCAGGTCGTGACGGACAGCGAGCTGTCGCCGCAGAGCAGCAGGCTCGCCCGGCTGCCACCGCCGGTACGGTCGGCGGGGGCCATCTCCATGCCCTGGAGGTCGAGAAGCGCCATGTCGAGTCATCTCCTTCTGTGCTGGTCTATCGGGTGGTCTTGTCCTGACGTCGCCGGTGAAGGCGAACGGATCAGTTGCAGGTCGTGACGGACAGCGAGCTGTCGCCGCAGAGCAGCAGGCTCGCCCGGCTGCCACCGCCGGTACGGTCGGCGGGGGCCATCTCCATGCCCTGGAGGTCGAGAAGCGCCATGTCGTGTCACCTCCTTCCGTGCTGGTCGGTCGGATCGGTCGCCCTCGCCGAGGCGGGGGAGTCGGGGGCGCCCGCCAGGGGCGCGAGGAACGGCAGGCTCACCGGGGTGTCGGGCCGCGCGGCGGCCAGCGCCAGCAGCACGCCGGCGGTGCCGGTGCCGAGGTCCATGGACAGCCGCAGCAACTGCTCGCCGGGGAAGGCGGTGCCGTCGCGGTAGGGCAGGGCGTGCCAGGCCAGCCGGGCCACCTGGGCTTCGCGTTCGCGGCAGCGCTGCGGATCGTCGGGGTACGCCGCCAGGTAGGCCACGATGCCGGCCCGTCCGGTGAAGAGGCCGGACTGCGCGTAGAACGGGGACCGCGCGGCACGGCGCACGCCGGCGCTGGCCTCGGCGAACCGCTCGTCGGCGCGGTGCCGCAGGTACTGGTCGAGCACCAGCCCGATCCCGACGCTGCCCTGCCCGAGGTAGGGCATGGTGCGCCAGCCCTCGTTGACCTCCAGCGCGCCGTCGGGGCGTACCACGCAGCGGCGCAGGTCCTGGCACAGGGCCGTGGCGGCGTGCTCCAGCAGCGCCTGCTCGCCGGTCAGCTCGTGCAGCCGCACCAGCAGCAGCGCCGGTCCGGTCCGGCCGCGCAGCAGCCCGGCGTACGGGTTGCGCCCGCCGCTGATGTCCGGCCCCGGGTCGTCGGCGAGTTGGTCGACCACCCGGTCGGCGGCCCGCCAGGCCGCGTCGCGCAGGGCCGTCTCGCCGGTGCGCCCGGCCAGGTCGGCCAGGTTGAGCGCGATCCCGGACAGGCCGCCCGAGAGGCTGTGGTCCAAGCCGTCGAGCGGCTGGCGCAGGCAGATGTCGAGCACGTCGAGGGCGTCCTGGCGGCGGCCGAGCGCCTCGAGGGCGTACGCGACGCCGTGCAGGCCGTCGTAGAAGCCGCACCGGGTGCCGGAGGCGGGCGCCGTGGCCCGGCGGACCAGCCACTGCTCGTGCTCCGGCCACCGTCCGGCGCCGCTGACGTGCAGGGCGTACAGGACGCCGGCCGCGCCGTGGGCGAGGTTCAGCCCGCCGCTGCGGAACTGCTCGATGTCGCCGGGGAAGAGCCGGTCGTCCCGCTCGGGTGTCGCGCTGGCGAGGATCGCCCGGGCGAGCCGGTCCCGGTGGGCCGCTCCGACGTCGACGGTGAGGTCGGGTGCCGGCCCGGCGTCCGCCGGGGCGGTGCCGGTGATCTCCTGTACGGCGTCGTCGAGGAGTTCCCTCGGCACCGGGAAGTGCTCGGCGATCACGTCGGCGAGGTGCGCTGCCTTGTCCGGCCCGAGCCGGACGAGCTGGGTCAGCGGCAGGAACAGCGCCAGCCGCAGGCAGGCCAGGGCGTACCGGTCGACGGCGGGACCGGTGCGGTCCCGGGGTGCGGCGAAGCCCTGGTTGCGCAGCCCCGGCCGGCGGTGGCCGTCGATCGGCGCGGCGACCTCGAAGTCGACAAGCGCGATCCGGTCGTCCGGGCGGACCATGACGTTGAACAGGTGCAGGTCGCCGTAGACCAGGCCGCGGTCGTGGATCGCCGTGACGACCTCCTCGACCTGCCGGTGCACGTCCAGCGCCCAGCGGGTGTAGTCGGCGCGGTCGGCGTCGGTGGCGTCGGCGTCGATCAGCGGGTACCGGTCGACGAGGACCTTGTTGAGCGCGCGGCCCTCGATGAACTCCAGCGCGAGGAACCGGTGCTCGCCGAGGGCGAACTCGTCGTGCACCCGGGGCACCTGCGGCAGGTCGGCCAGCCGGCGCAGCGCGTCGGCCTCCCGGGCCAGGCGGGCCACCGCGTCGGTGCCGTCGGCGTCGAGACCGGCGTGCGGCCGGGCCTCCTTCAGCACCACCTGGGTGTCGGTCCGCACGTCCCGACCGACGTAGAGGCCGCCGCCGTTGGAGAAGTGGATGACCTTCTCGATCCGGTACGGCACCTCGTCGGTGCTGGTGGCGTTGCGGGCGGCCAGGTGCGGGCCGAGGAAGTCGGGCAGCGTCACCCAGGACGGCACGTGGAACACCGGGTCGCGGCGGTCGGGCACCAGCGTGCCCGTGTCGTCCTCGATCGCCGGCACGACCTGGCCGTCGGGGGAGTGGCAGTAGCGAGCGGCGAAGCCGCCGTAGCGTACGTGCACCGGGCCAGCGCCGTGGCGCAGGTCGCTGAGGATGTACGGGCCGGGCTCGCCGGCGAGCAGCTCGTCGAGCTCCTTGCAGACCAGCTCCAGCTCCGCGTCGTCGCGGGGGTAGACGGTGACGAACTTGCCGCTGGCCGCCCGGGAGGCGTACTTGGAGTTGCGCAGCAGCAGGGTGCGCGGGCCGCGCAGGAACTTGAAGGACAGTCCACGCGGGACGCAGTAGTCCCAGACGGCGTCCAGCACCCGCTCGGCGTTGTCGAGCGTCGCCGACACGTGGATCTTCCAACCCTGCTGCGGCAGCGTGCCACCCTCGGGAGCGTAGATCAGCCAGTCGTCGAGCGGCTCGGAGCGCCAACCGTCGGGGACGGGCCGCTGGGCCGCGGCGAAGGTGGGTTGCTCGACCGCGCTGCCGAGGGAGTCGTAGAAAAGCCGGTCGGCGGCGCAGTAGCTGTCGTAGCGCTCGTCCACCCTGACCACTCCCTCCGCTGTTCGGTCGGTGCCTTTGCCGATCGGCCGATGCCCCCGGCCTGTCGATGGATACGAGTCTGTCCGTTCGGGCTATGGCGGCTCCAGTGCGTTCAGTCATGACGACGAATGCGTGCCGCACGGGTCGCCGTGACAAATGTCAGTTGCGCCCCGGGGCGCGCGATGCCGCCGGTGGTTCGCCGGCCGTGGGGCCGGGCGGTACGCCCACCCGGGCCGGTGGCGGTACGGTGCTCGCCGTGACCGCAGACGATCACCCCTCCGTCGCCGGCGTCGGGCCCGTCGCCGTGCTGGCCAACCCGACCGCGGGCCGGGGTCGGCACCGAGGGTTGCTGCCGCAGGTCCTGCACCGGCTCGCGGCCGCCGGCCGGCCCGTACGCCCGCTGCACGCGCGCACTGCCGACGAGGCCGAGGCGGCCTGCCGTGCGGCGGTGCGCGACGGCGCCTCGGCCCTGGTCGCGGTCGGCGGCGACGGGACCGTGCACCGCGCGGTGCAGGCCATCGCCGGGACGGGCGTCCCGTTCGGCCCGGTGCCCGCCGGCACCGGCAACGACTTCGCCGCCGACACCGGCTTCCCGGCCGACCCGCTCGCCGCCGTCGACGTGATCGCGGCGGCGCTGCGCGACAACCGCACCCGCCCGGTGGACCTGGCGCGGATGACGGGGGCCGACGGCGGGGACCGGTGGTACGGGGCGGTGCTCGCGGCCGGCTTCGACGCGATCGTCAACGAGCGCGCCAACCGGATGCGCTGGCCGAGCGGTCCGCGCCGCTACGACCTGGCGATCCTGGTGGAACTGGCCCGGCTGCGCCCGCGCCGCTACACGCTGCGCCTCGACGGGGTGGCGCACGAGGTGGACGCCGTGCTGGTGGCGGTGGGCAACTGCGCCAGCTACGGCGGCGGCATGCGGATTTGCCCGGACGCGGACCCGACCGACGGCCTGCTCGACGTGGTGGTGGGCGGCCGGTTCGACCGGCGCACCCTGATGCGGGTCAAGCCGCGCATCTACCGGGGCACCCACGTGACGCATCCGCTGGTACGCAGCTACCGCGCCCGTACCGTCGAGCTGAGCGCCGAGGGCATCACCACGTACGCCGACGGCGAGCGCGCCCTGCCCCTCCCCCTGACGGTCACGGCCACCCCCGCCGCCCTCCACCTCCTCCGCTGACCTTTTCGCCCCCACCCCACCCCGGCGTCGATCATGCAGTCGTGGTGCCCCGCACAAGCCGCGTGAGCGGACGCAACCGGCACCAGAAGTCCATGATCGACCCGCGCGGGGCGGCGCGGGGTGGGTTAGGAGGGGGTGTGGGTGATGCGGTCCAGCCATTCGGCCAGCAGGGCGCGTTCTGCGGGGCTGAGGTCGGTGCTGAGGGTGTCGAGGGCGGCGCGCAGCGCCACCGCGTGCCGGACGGGTCGGTCGGCCCGGGAGGTCGCCCGGGCGGCGGGGGAGTCGGTGACCAGGGCGGCGAGCACCGCCTCGCGGGTGCGGGTCGACAGGGCCGGGTCGCGTTGCGGCGGCGGGGTCCGGATCAGGGTGAGGGTGACCCCGCAGGAGCTGGCGTGCAGCATCTCGGTCGCCTGGTCGACGCCCGTGCGCAGCCGGCCCGCCTCGGCCACCCGGTGCACGAGTTGGCGCAGGATGTCGGCCGCGACCCGGGTCGCCGTCGGGGTCACGCCGGGGCGCGGGTCGCCGTACATGAGGGCGTGGAACGCCGGATTGGCCACGCCGAAGCCGACGTGCAGGTCCCAGCCCCGGCGCAGGTCGTCGACCGGGTCGTCGACGAGGTCGCGGGCCGCCTGGGCGTGCAGGTACGCGGCGAACCCGTAGCTGGCCGCCGCGTCCAGCAGGCCGCGCATGTCGCCGAACTGACGGTAGATCGTGGGCGCCTGCACCCCCGCCGCCCGGCTGACCGCGCGGGTGGAGACGGCCTCCCGGCCACCCTCGGCGAGCAGCGCGGCGGCGGCCCGGACGATTCGGTCCCGGGGCGACGTCTCGGTGATCATGGCAGCGACGATAACGCCTTCGCGTTAGCGCCGCGTGTTAACGGCGCTGTCGGCGTGCCGTTAACTCTGCTTCTCGATGCCGGCCAGGTCCAGCACGGCACCCAGTCCGTTGGCCCGACCCGCCTCGGCGGCCGGCAGCACCAGCACCGCGCACCCGGCCGCGACGGCCCCCGCGTCGGCCGGGGTGTCGCCCACCATCAGCGTCCGCTCCGGGTCGACGCCGAGCATCCCGCAGGCGCGCAGGAAGATCCCCGGGTCCGGCTTGCAGCGCCCCACCTCGTACGAGAGCACGAACGCGTCGACCAGCCCGGCCAGCCCCCAGGCCTCGAAGTGCGGCCGGATGTCGAAGCCGATGTTGCTGACGACGCCCACCCGGACGCCCCCGGCCCGCAGCGCGGCCAGGGTCGGGGCGGTGTCCGGGTAGGGCACCCAGCCCTCGGGCACCAGCACCCGCTCGTAGAGCGCCTCCGCGAAGCCCTCGATGCCCGCGTCCACGGTCTCGGCGAGCCCGGTGTAGGCACCCCGGTGGGCGTGCGGGTAGAGGTCCCGGTCGGCCCAGAGCTCGGTCAGCCGGGGCGGCACCCGGGTCGGCAGCGGCCCGCCCGCCCGGCCGGCGGTCAGCAGCCGGTCGGCCAGCGCGGTGGCCCGCATCCGCTCCAGGGTCACCCCGCAGGCGGCCGCGGCCGCGAGCACCCAGTCCCGGGGCTCCTCCACCTGGGCCAGGGTGCCGTGGAAGTCGAGCAGGACCGCCTCCACCGGCCGGCGGGACGGACCCGGGCGGACGGCGTCGTCGGCGCCGCGCGAGGCGTGGGGCGGTTCGGCATGATCCGGCACGTCGTGCACCCTACCGACCGCCCCCGACCCCGCTGCCGGTCGGCCTTGTCCGGTGGCTGTCGGCGGTACGCATTAATCTTGGAGGTATGTCGAGCCCCGCCGAGCGGTACGCCGCGGCGCGCCGCCGGGCCGCGCAGGCCTCACAGTTCCCGGCACTGGACGAGTTCGCCCTCGATCTGGGGTTCGATCTCGACGACTTCCAGCGGGAGGCGTGCCAGGCTCTGGAACGGGGCAGCGGCGTCCTGGTCTGCGCTCCGACCGGCGCCGGCAAGACCGTGGTCGGCGAGTTCGCCGTGCACCTGGCACTGCGCGGCACGCCGGCCGGCGACGCGACGGCGCCCGCGGCCGGCGACGGGGGCGCCCCGCCCCGCCGGCGCAAGTGCTTCTACACCACTCCGATCAAGGCCCTGTCGAACCAGAAGTACCACGACCTGGTCGACCGCTACGGCGCCGAGCAGGTCGGGCTGCTCACCGGCGACAACGCCATCAACGGCGACGCCCCGGTGGTGGTGATGACCACCGAGGTGCTGCGCAACATGCTCTACGCCGGCTCGGCCACCCTCGACGGCCTGGCCTACGTGGTGATGGACGAGGTGCACTACCTCGCCGACCGGTTCCGCGGCGGCGTGTGGGAAGAGGTGATCATCCATCTGCCCGCCTCGGTCACCCTGGTCTCCCTGTCGGCCACCGTGTCCAACGCCGAGGAGTTCGCCGACTGGCTGGTCACCGTGCGCGGCGAGACGGCCGTGGTGGTCAGCGAGCACCGCCCGGTGCCGCTGTGGCAGCACATGCTGGTCGGCAAGCGGATGTTCGACCTGTTCCACGACGCCGATGCCGCCCGCAAGCACGACGTGCACCCCGAGCTGCTGCGCTACACCCGCGACACCATGCGCCGGCTGGAACTCGGCGAGGGGCGCAGCGCCGGCCCCGGCGGCGGCCGGCGCGGGCCCCGCTGGCGCGGCCCGATGCGCCCCGACATCGTCGACCGGCTCGACCGGGAGGGGCTGCTGCCGGCGATCCTGTTCATCTTCAGCCGCGCCGGCTGCGCCGCGGCCGTGCAGCAGTGCCTCGCCGCGGGCCTGCGGCTCACCTCCCCCGACGAGCGGGCCGAGATCCGTCGCGTCGTCGAGTCGCGGGTCACCGCCATCCCCGGCGAGGACCTGACCGTCCTCGGCTACTGGGAGTGGCTCGACGGCCTCGAACGCGGGCTGGCCGCCCACCACGCCGGCATGCTGCCGGTGTTCAAGGAGGTCGTCGAGGAGCTCTTCGTCCGGGGCCTGGTCAAGGCGGTCTTCGCTACCGAGACGCTCGCCCTGGGCATCAACATGCCGGCGCGCTGCGTCGTGCTGGAGCGGCTGGTCAAGTACAACGGCGAGGCGCACGTCGACCTGACGCCGGGGGAGTACACCCAGCTCACGGGCCGCGCCGGCCGGCGGGGCATCGACGTCGAGGGGCACGCCGTCGTCGTCTGGTCCCCGGAGACCGACCCCCGGCACGTGGCCGGTCTCGCCTCCACCCGCACCTACCCGCTGCGGTCCAGCTTCCGGCCGTCGTACAACATGGCGGTCAACCTGGTCGGCACGGTCGGCGCCGAGCCGGCCCGCGCGCTGCTGGAGTCCTCGTTCGCCCAGTTCCAGGCGGACCGCTCGGTGGTCGGCCTGGCCCGCCAGGTGCAGCGCAACACCGAGACCATCGAGGCGTACGGCGTGGAGGCGGCCTGCCACCACGGCGACTTCGACGAGTACTTCGCGCTGCGGGTGGCGATCGGCGAGCGGGAGCGGGCCATCGCCCGGCAGGGGCAGAGCCAGCGCAAGGCCGCCGCGGTGGCCTCACTGGAGCGGCTACGGGTCGGCGACGTGATCCGGGTGCCGTCGGGCCGGCGGGCCGGCCTGGCCGTCGTGCTCGACCCGGCCACCGGCGGCTTCGGCGAGCCCCGGCCGCTGGTGCTCACCCAGGACCGCTGGGCGGGCCGGGTCAGCCCCGGGGACTTCACCGCCCCGGCCGAGGTGCTGGCGCGCATCCGGGTGCCGAAGCACTTCAACCACCGGTCCCCGGCGGCCCGGCGTGACCTGGCCGCCGAGGTCAGCGGCACCGGGCTGGACCGGCACGGCGGCCGCCGGGGCGGCCGGTCCCGGCAGGCCGTCGGCGAGGACCACCGGCTCAGCCAGCTCCGCACCGAGCTGCGCCGGCATCCCTGCCACGCCTGCCCCGACCGCGAGGAGCACGCCCGCTGGGCGGAGCGGCGCCGCCGCCTGGAGAACGACACCGAGGAGCTGCGGCAGCGGGTGGCCGGCCGGACCGGGTCGCTGGCCCGCACGTTCGACCGGATCGTGGCGCTGCTCACCGCCCGGGGCTACCTGACGCCCGACGGCGCGGTGACCGACGCCGGCCGGATGCTCGGCCGGATCTGGACCGAGGCGGACCTGCTGGTCGCCGAGTGCCTGCGGCGCGGGGTGTGGGACGGGCTCTCCCCGGCGGAGCTGGCGGCGGCGGTCTCCGTGGTGGTCTTCGAGGCCCGCCGCGACGTCGACGAGCGGGCGTCGCTGCCGCGCGGCCCCGTGGCCGAGGCGGTCGACGAGACGCTCAAGCTGTGGAGCGAGATCGAGGCCGACGAGGCGGCCCGCGGCCTCACCGTCACCCGCGAGCCCGACCTCGGCTTCGCCTGGCCGGTCTACCGGTGGGCGCGGGGCGAGGCGCTGGCGAAGGTCCTCGGCAGCGGCCACGAGATCGACGGCGAGATGCCGGCCGGCGACTTCGTCCGCTGGGCGCGGCAGGTGGTCGACCTGCTCGGCCAGCTCGCCGACTCCGGCGGCGCCTCGGCGGAGCTCAGGTCGACCGCCCGGCAGGCGATCGGCGCCGTGAACCGGGGCGTGCTGGCCTACCACACCCCGGCCTGACCGTCACCCTCCGTCACCGGACATCGAAATCGACGCATCGCAAAGTCATCGCGACGGCACCCCCCGAATTCTCCGGGGGGTGCCGTCGTGCCTGGTGGCGGCATCCCTGATCATTGCTCCGGCGCGAGATCGCGCGTCGGTGGATCGATCTGGGAGAAGGCCGCCGTGGCGGAGATCAATCACTTTGAGTACGGGTGGATCACCCCCGCGCTCAGCTACGCGCTGTCGGTGCTGGGTTCGGCCCTGGGCCTGATCTGCGCGATCCGCATCCGCACCGCGGGCAGCGCGGGCCAGCGCGCCTGGTGGGGAACCCTGGCGGCCTGGGCCATCGGCGGCACCGCCATCTGGACCATGCACTTCATGGCGATGCTCGGCTTCGCCGTCCAGGGCACCCGGATCCGGTACGACGTGCCGATCACCGTGGCCAGCGCGATGATCGCGGTGATCGCGGTCGGCATCGGCCTGGCCATCGTCGGCACCGGGCGGTTCTCCGCCGTGCGGCTGCTCGCCGGGGGCCTGTTCACGGGCGCGGGGGTCGCCGCGATGCACTACACCGGCATGGCGGCCATGCGGCTCAACGGCCGGATCGACTACGACACCACCCGGGTCGTGCTCTCGGTCGTGATCGCGGTGGTCGCGGCCACGGTGGCGCTCTGGCTGGCGATGACCGTCCGCCGGGGGCTGGCGATCGTCGGCTCGGCGCTGCTGATGGGCGTCGCCGTCAACGGCATGCACTTCACCGGGATGAGCGCCATGTCGGTGCATCCGCACACCGGGCAGGGCGAGGTGTCCGGCGCCGGCGTCAGCACCCTGCTCGTGCCGATCATCCTCGCGGTGGTGTTCGGCGTGGTCGGGCTGGTCTACGCGCTGCTGGCCGCCCCCACCGCCGAGGACCGGGTCGCCGCCGCGTACTTCGACAACCTGCGGGGCCACGAACCGGCCGAGCCGGCGCCCGCGGCGCCGGACCCGGTGGGGCTGCGGGCCCGGTCCACCCTCGGCCAGCCGGGCACCCCCTTCCCGTCCCGCCGGGGCGACCCGCCGCGCTGACCCGTCCAGCGGGTCGCCGCCGCCCGCCGGGTGCCGGCCCGGTGGGCGGTGTCAGGACCGCTGGGCGAGGGCGTCGACGAGCCGGCGTGCCGAGCCCGCCAGGTTCCACTCGCCGGCCAGCTCCAGCAGCCGGTCGGGATCGGCCGGTGCGGTCGGCAGCTCGGTGGCCAGCTCGGGCAGCGGCACGTCGAGGGCGACCCGGACCACCTGCGGCGCGACGGCCAGGTAGTCGCGCGCGGCGGCGAGCTTGGTGCGCAGCCCGGGGGCGAAGCCGGAGCCCGGCTCGTCCAGGGCGGCCAGGATGCCCGCGATGTCGCCGTACCGCTCGACGAGCCGGGCGGCCGTCTTCTCGCCCACGCCCGCCACGCCGGGCAGTCCGTCGCTGGGATCGCCCCGCAGGGCGGCGAAGTCGGCGTAGCGGTCCGCCGGAACCCCGTAGCGGGCGCGCACCGCGGCGTCGTCGCAGTCGTCCAGCTTGGCCACGCCCCGCCCCACGTAGAGCAGGCGCACGGGGCGTGCGTCGTCGACGAGCTGGAACAGGTCCCGGTCGCCGGAGACCACCTCCACCGGCGCCGGCTGGGTCACCGAGAGGGTGCCGAGCACGTCGTCGGCCTCGTAGCCGGCCGCGCCGACGTGGGCGATCCCGACGGCGTCGAGCACCTCCAGGATCAGCGGGACCTGCGGGCTGAGGGTGTCGGGCACCACCTCGCCGCCCTCGGGGGCCACCCGGTGCGCCTTGTAGGACGGCAGCAGCGCCACCCGCCAGTCGGGCCGCCAGTCGTGGTCCATCGCGCAGACCATCCGGTCGGGCCGGCGGGTGCGGATCAGGCTCGCCAGCATGTCGAGGAAGCCGCGCACCGCGTTGACGGGGCTGCCGTCGGCGGCCCGGGCCGCCGACTCGGGTATGCCGAAGTAGGCCCGGAAGTAGAGACTGGGCGCGTCGATGAGCAGGATGGGGGGTCGCTGTGCCACGCCCGACAGCCTGGCACATGCCACCGACGATCAGGGGGCACGGCGCGGCCGGTCAGGGGCGCTCGTGGTCGCGGTGGAGCGTCTCGCGGCGGACCACGTACTGCAGGCCGTAGCTGATGAGCAGCAGCACGATCGCGACCGTCACCTCGATCCACGCCGCCGTGCCGTCGGCGACGGTCAGGCCGACGGCCAGCAGCACCAGGCCCGCCACGGCGAGGATGCCCGCCCAGAGCAGCCGGCGGCGTCGGGTCGCGGCGCGCTCCCGGTCCGTCGCTGCCACGGCGGTCGGTCCTCTCCGTCGGCGACCCGGACGAGCCGAGCCTATCGGCGCGTACGGCCGCTGGCGGCGGAACCGGGCTGCGGGCCCGCCGCTGCGCGGCGCAGACTTACCGGTGTGACGTTCGTTGCGGGCCTGACGCTCGGCCGCCGGTTCCACGACGAGGTGCTCGCCCCGATCCTGCGTCGCCGCCTTCCCGGTCTGAGCTACGCGGCCGGCCTGCTCGACGGCGGCTCGGAGCTGCTCGGGCTGGACACCACGCGCTCCACCGACCACGACTGGGGGCCGCGTGGGCAGCTCTTCGTCGCCGCGTCCGACGCGGCCCGGATCCCGCACCTGCGCGCGGCGCTGGACGTCGACCTGCCGGCGGAGTTCCTAGGCTGGCCCACCCGCTTCAGCGGGCAGGGCCGGCTGGGGGCCGCCGACCCGGCGGGCAGCCGTCACGGCGTCACGATCGACGAGCTGGGCGGCTGGTGGCGCGATCGGCTGGGCTTCGACCCGGCCGCCGGCGTCAGCACGGCCGACTGGTTGGCCACGCCGACGCAACGGCTGGCCGAGGTGACCGGCGGCGGGGTCTTCCACGACGGCCTCGACGGCGCGCTGACCGGTGCCCGGGCGGCGCTGGCGTGGTACCCGGACGACGTGTGGCGGCACGTGCTCGCCGCCGCGTGGACCCGCGTCGCCCAGGCCGAGCACCTGCCCGGCCGCTGCGCCGAGACCGGCGACGACCTGGGCAGCCGGGTGGTCACCGCCGGGCTGGCCCGCGACCTGATGCGGCTCGGCCTGCTGCTGCACCGCCGCTGGCCCCCGTACGACAAGTGGCTGGGCACGCTGTTCGCCCGGCTGCCCGACGCGGCGCCCCTGGTCGCGGCCCTGGCCGACGCGCTCGGCCCGGGCGACTGGCGCCGGCGGGAGGACGGGCTGGTCCGGGCGCTGGAGGCCCTCGCCGCCCGCACCGACGACACCGGCCTGGCGGCCCCGGTGCGCGCCCGGCCCCGGCCGTTCCACGGACGTCCGTTCCTGGTCCTGGACGCCGGTCGGGTCGCCGCCGCGCTGCGCGCCGCCATCACCGATCCGGCGCTGCGCGCACGCGCGCCCCTCGGCGCGGTCGACCAGTACGTCGACAGCGTGGACGTGCTGACCCACGCGCACCGTGCCCGCCGGCTCGCCGCCGCGCTGCCGGTGGCGGCGCACGGAGCGGGCTGACACCGGACGGGCCGGGCCGAAGACCGGTGGCGGCCGGCGCGCCGGACCGGCGGTGGACGGTGCCGGGGCGGTCGGGCCGGCGTGCGGCTGGTGCCCGAGGGGTCGACCGGCGGCGGGCGGTGTCGGCGCGGGCCCCGCCCCGCCGAGGCGGTGGCGGGGCCCCGTGCCGCTCAGGCGGGCAGTCGCCAGACCTGGTTGGCGCCGCCGAAGCAGTCCCAGATCTGCAGCCGGGTGCCGTCGGCGGAGCTGTTGCCGGTGGCGTCGAGGCACCTGTTGGACGCCGGGTTGCGCAGCGTGCCGTTGGACTGGGCCTGCCAGACCTGCGCGCCGGTGCCGTTGCAGTCCCACAGCTGCACCTTGGCGCCGTTGGCGGTGGAGGCGCTGGTCACGTCGGCGCACTTGCCGAGGGCGCGCAGGGTGCCGTCGGTGCCCACCGTCCAGGTCTGGGCGTTGGTGCCGTTGCAGGCGTAGAGCTGCACGGCGGTGCCGTTGGCGGTGCCGGCGGCGGCCACGTCGACGCATTTGCCGCCGATCCCGGTGATCGGGCCGGTACGCCCGACGGGCGGCGGGGTGGTGCCGCCGGTGGCGGTGTCGTAGATGGCGCTGACCAGGGAGGTGGCCCCGGTGGTGTCCTGGCTGAGTTCCCAGTTCATCATGCCGCCGGCGTTGGCCAGGGCCCACTGGGTCTTGCGCTTCACCGTCGGGATGCCGTTGTAGCACTGCTGGGTCCCGCCGACGGTGGTGCAGTCGCGGTTGGCGTTGGCCGGGTCCATGGCGACCAGCGAGGCGTAGGTGTGGTATCCGGGCCGGCTGTAGAACGGCACGCCGAGCACCGCCTTGCGGGCGGGCAGGCCCCGGGACTTCCAGAAGTTGACGGCGTTGATCGACCAGTCGTAGTTGGCGTGCGGGCTGCCGCCGTCGTACGCCATGATGTTGAGCCAGTCCACGTGGCCGAACACGGCCGGCTGCACGCCCTCGGCGTACCAGCCCTCGGAGACGACAGCGGCGGTGAGCAGCTTGCCCCGGCTGTGCAGGGCGCCGGCCAGCTGCTGCATCAGCGCCGTGTAGTTGGTGGCCGAGGCGCCCGGGTCCGGGTACTCCCAGTCCATGTCGACGCCGTCGAGGTTGTACTGGTTGACGAAGTTGACGACGTTGTTGACGAACGTCGTGCGGGTGCCGGCGTTGGCGGCGAGCGCCTCGAAGGCGGAGTCGTCGCCGTTGTTCCAGCCGCCGATCGCGATCGACACCTTGACGTTGCTGGCGTGGCCACGGGACACCAGTTGGGAGAGCTTGGCGGGGTTCTCCACCGGGCGGAGGCTGCCGTCGCCGTTGGGCAGCACGAACGCGTAGTTGACGTGGGTCAGCTTGGCGTACTGCACCGCGTTGACGTCGCCGGTCCAGGACGGCAGGTAGCCGACGCTGCGGAAGCCGTTGGGCAGCACGGCGGCCTGCGCGGGGGCGGGGACCAGGGTGAGGGTGGTGGCGGCGGTGGCCAGCGTGAGCAGGCCGGCGGCGAGGGCCGACCTGAGGCGGGACAGCGATGAGGGCATCGGGGGCCTTCCCGTG
This sequence comes from Micromonospora sp. M71_S20, assembly GCF_003664255.1. Taxonomy (NCBI): domain Bacteria; kingdom Bacillati; phylum Actinomycetota; class Actinomycetes; order Micromonosporales; family Micromonosporaceae; genus Micromonospora; species Micromonospora sp. M71_S20. The sequence continues at coordinate 4,038,169 of NZ_RCCV01000001.1, forward strand.
GGCGGTTGGTGGCGGCCGTGCCGCCCGCGTCGGCGGCGTGGCGCCGGTGGCGGGCGTACGGGGGACGGGTCGGGCATCCTAGAGGCAGCCAAATCCTAAGGAGTGTTAACTGTCGCGTCAACGATGATGTTCGATGGATGAGCGACGCTCCCGTCCCCGCCGGGCGGGCTGGGTCCGTCCCCGAACGACCGTTAAGCTGACCGGGTGGGAATCGATGAGCTGTATCCGCCCCGGCGGCTGGCCGAGGCCCGGCGCGCCACCGCCGCCGCGGGCCTGGACGCGCTGCTGCTGACCCCGGGCTCCGACCTGCGGTACCTGACCGGCTACGACGCGCACGAGGGGGAGCGGCTCACCTGCCTGGTGCTGCCCGCGCAGGGCGAGCCCACCCTGATCGTGCCCACGCTGGAGCGGCCGGCCGCCGAGGCGTCCCCGGCGCCGGCCACCGGCGTACGCATCGTCGACCACGCCGACGGCACGGACCCGTACCCGCTGCTCGTCGCCGCGCTCGGCGGGCCGGTGGCGACGGTCGGCCTGGCCGACCGGATGTGGGCCGAGCAGGTCTTGGCCCTGCGCGCGGCGCTGCCCGGCGCCACCCAGCGGCTGGCCTCCGAGGTGCTGCGCGAGATGCGCCTGCGCAAGTCCCCGGCCGAGGTCGCGGCGCTGGCCGAGGCGGGCGCGGCGATCGACGCGGTGCACGAGCGGATGGGGGAGTGGCTGCGGCCGGGACGCACCGAGGCGGAGGTGGGCGCCGACATCGCCGCGGCGATCCGGGCCGCCGGCCACGTGAGCGTGGACTTCGTGATCGTCGCCGCCGGCCCGAACGCCGCCAGCCCGCACCACGGCACCTCCGACCGCCCGATCGGCGCCGGCGAACCGGTCGTCGTGGACATCGGCGGGACGATGCCGTCGGGCTACCGCTCCGACTGCACCCGCACCTACGTCGCGGGCGCCCCGGCGCCGGCCGAGTTCGTCGACTACTACGCCGTGCTGCACGCCGCCCAGCGGGCCGCGGTGGCCGCGGTCCGCCCCGGAGTCGCCGCCTCCGACGTCGACGCGGCGGCCCGGGAGCCGATCGCCGCCGCCGGCTTCGGCGCGGCGTTCCTGCACCGCACCGGCCACGGCATCGGCCTGGACGGCCACGAGGATCCCTACGTGGTGGCCGGCAACGCCCGCCCCCTGGAGCCGGGGATGGCGTTCTCCGTCGAACCGGGCATCTACCTGGCGGGCCGGCACGGCGCCCGCATCGAGGACATCGTCGTCTGCACCACGGACGGCGTGCAACGGCTCAACACCACCCCCACGGAGCTCATCGCGCTATGACTGTCGACCGGATCCTCCCCACCGACGAGGCCCACGACCTGCTGGACCTCGCCACCGAGCTCGCCGACCGGGAGCTGGCGCCGCGAGCCGCCGGGTTCGAGGAACGCGCCGAGTTCCCCCGCGAGGTGCTGCGCACCCTCGGGCGGGCCGGCCTGCTCGGCCTGCCCTACGCCGAGGAGCACGGCGGCGCCGCCCAGCCCTACGAGGTCTACCTCCAGGTGCTGGAGATCCTGGCCAGCCGCTGGCTCGCGGTCGCCGAGGCGGTCAGCGTGCACACCCTGTCCTGCTACCCCCTGGCCCAGTTCGGCACGGACGAGCAGCGCAAGCTGCTGCCCGACATGGTCGGCGGGGAGCTGCTCGGGGCGTACTGCCTGTCGGAGCCGCAGGGCGGGTCGGACGCCGCCGCGCTGACCACGAAGGCCGTGCGCGACGGCGACGACTACGTGGTCGACGGCACCAAGGCGTGGATCACGCACGCGCAGGTGGCGGACTTCTACAACATCTTCTGCCGCACCGGCGGGCCCGGCCCGAAGGGCATCTCCTGCCTGCTGGCCGACCGCGCCACGCCGGGCATCGCGCCGCAGGCGGCCGAGCGCACGATGGGGCTGCGCGCCTCCCCGGTGGCGCAGATCGCCTTCGACTCGGCCCGGGTGCCGGCGGAGCGGCTGATCGGCGGGGAGGGGGCGGGCTTCACCATCGCCATGTCCGCCCTCGACTCGGGGCGGCTCGGCATCGCCGCCTGCGCGGTCGGGCTGGCCCAGGCGGCGCTGGACTACGCGGTCGGCTACGCCCGGGAGCGCCAGCAGTTCGGCAGGGCGATCATCGACTTCCAGGGGCTGGGCTTCACGCTCGCCGACCTGGCCACCCAGATCTCCGCGGCCCGGGCGTTGACGCTGGCCGCCGCCCGGCTGCGCGACGCCGGGCGGCCGTACTCGATCGAGGCGGCGAAGGCGAAGCTCTTCGCCACCGACGTGGCGATGCGGGTGACCACGGACGCCGTGCAGGTGCTCGGCGGGGCCGGCTACGTGGCCGACCACCCGGTGGAGCGGTACATGCGCGAGGCCAAGGTGCTCCAGATCGTCGAGGGCACCAACCAGATCCAGCGGCTGGTCATCTCCCGGGCGCTGGCGAGGGGCTGACGGGCGTCGCCCCGCCGGCGCCGCGTCGCGTCGGCGGGCCGCGTCGTCGCCGCGACGCCGTTTTCCCGGTAGGTTGCACGCCGTGGAGGAGATCGACCGCGCCATCATCGCCGCGCTGACCGCTGACGGTCGGCTGTCGTACACGGATCTGGCGGAGAAGGTGGGCCTGTCGGTCTCCGCCGTGCACCAGCGGGTGCGCCGCCTGGAGCAGCGCGGCGTGATCAAGGGGTATGCCGCCCGGGTCTCCTTCGAGGCCCTCGACCTGCCGCTGACCGCGTTCGTGGCGATCCGGCCCTTCGACCCGTCGCAGCCCGACGACGCGCCGGAGCGGCTGGCCCACCTGCCCGAGATCGACTCGTGCTACTCGGTGGCGGGGGAGGACTTCTATCTCCTGCTGGTGCGGGTGGCCAGCCCGGCCGACCTGGAACGGCTGCTCCAGGAGATCCGTACGGCGGCGAACGTGACCACCCGCACGACGGTGGTGCTGTCGACGCCGTACGAGAACCGGCCGCCGAAGATCAGTGCCGAGCCCCAGACTCGGGTGCGGTCGCGGGCGTCGGGGGAACCGGCTGGTTCCAGCGCAGGATGACCCGCCGGCCGTGCTCGTGGCCGAGCACGCTGACCGTGGCGGTGTCCAGGCGCAGCAGCCCGCCGGCCGACGGCGGCAGGCCGACCCAGCGGGCGCCGAGCACGCGCAGGCTGTGGGCGTGCCCGACGAGGGCGACGGTGCCCCGGTCGAGCAGCGGGTGGACCCGGGCGAGCACCCGGTCGAGGCGCTCGCCGACCTGGTTCGAGGACTCCCCGCCGGGGCAGCCGTCGGCCCAGATGGACCAGCTCGGGTGGTCGTCGCGGATGTCGGCGGTGGTGCGCCCCTCGTACTCGCCGTAGTTCCACTCGGCCAGGTCGCCGACCGTGCCGGTGACCGTGAGACCGGCGAGCCGCGCGGTGTGCAGTGCCCGGGCGCGGGGGCTGGTCAGGACCGCGGCGAAGCGCCGGCCGGCGAGGAAGCGGCCGAGGGCGCGGGCCTGCCGCTCGCCGTCGGGGGTGAGCTGGAGGTCGGTGTACGAGGTGTGCCGGCGGCTGGCGCTCCAGGTGGTCTCGCCGTGCCGGATCAGCAGGAGCTCTCCCATTCGCCCAGTCAACCAGACGACCCGCCTCCCGTCGTTCACCTAGTGTCCTAGGATGCCCTAGCGGGTGTGCGGGCCGCCACAGACCACGAACGGCACACGACCGACAAGGCCCAGAGCCCACAGAACGGGTCGGAGGATTGAGCTGGCCGGAGGACGGCCGCGAGCGACGTGGGTGTGCCCAGAGACGTCGCCGCGCCCGGCGGGGGAGACGTGGCGGGAGTCGCGTGCCGGGGGCGGGTGGTCCGGAAACGCGTCACCCCCGGAGCCGGTGCCGGCTCCGGGGGTGACGGTGCGCTGGTGGTCAGTCGTTGCGGTGCGCGGCCCACCACTGCTGCCCGGTCTCGGGCAGGGTGTCGATCGGGTCGTAGTAGGCGTGGCGCTTGTTGAGCGCCTCGGCGTCGGCGGACTCGATGGAGGTGCGGTAGTTCTTCGTCCAGTACGAGATGCCGCGGTCGCGGTCGTACTCGGTGAGCATGTGCACCCAGCGCTTGCCGACGAAGGGGACGTCGCAGACGATGCGTGGGGTGGCGTAGCCGGGCAGGTAGCCCATGATGTCGTGCTGGAGCTGCTGGGCGTGCCAGACCGGGACCCGCCAGTGCTCGGCGTTGGGGATCATGTCGCACATGTAGAAGTAGTACGGCAGGATGCCCGCCTCGCCCTGGAGGGCGAAGCAGAGGTCGAGCAGGTCGGGGGCGGTGGCGTTGACGCCGCGCATGAGCACGCCCTGGTTGCGCACGTCGCGTACGCCGACGTCGAGGGCGGTCTGGGCGGCCCGGGCGACCAGCGGGGTGAGCGACTGGGCGTGGTTGACGTGGGTGTGGATGGCGAGGTTGACCCCGCGTCGGGCGGCGGTGCGCGCGACCCGTTCGAGGCCCTCGACGACGTCGGGCTGGAGCCAGTGCTGGGGCAGGCCCATGAGGGCCTTGGTGGCGAGCCGGATGTCGCGGATGGTCTCGATCTCCAGCAGCCGCATCAGGTAGGACTCGAGGTTCTTCCACGGGACGTTGGCCACGTCGCCGCCGGAGACGACGACGTCACGGACGCCGGGGTGGGCCTTGAGGTAGCCGATGTGGGCGTCGTAGCGGTCGACGGGCTTGAGGGTCAGCTTGAGCTTGTCGACGGCGGGGGTGGAGTTGCCGACGAGGTCCATGCGGGTGCAGTGCCCGCAGTACTGGGGGCAGGTGGAGAGCAGCTCGGCGAGGACCTTGGTGGGGTAGCGGTGGGTGAGGCCCTCGGCGACCCACATGTCGTGTTCGTGCAGGGAGTCGCGGCTGGCGTACGGGTGGGAGGGCCAGTCGGTGCGCCGGTCGGAGGCGACGGGGATCATGTAGCGCCGGATGGGGTCGGCGAAGAACGCCTCGGTGGTCATCGGGGCGAACGGGACCATGGTGTTGATCATCTGCGGCGGCACCAGCATGGACATGGTGGCCAGGGCCTTCTGGTCGGCCTCGAGGTCGGCGTAGAAGGTCTCGTCGACCGCGTCGCCGAGGACGGTGCGCAGCTGTTTGATGTTCTTGACGCAGTTGACGCGCTGCCACTGTGCGTTCTCCCACTGGTCGCGGGTGACGTGGCGCCAGCCGGGGAAGCGGGTCCAGTCGGGTTCCACGAGGGGCGCGCGGCGGTATTCGTAGGGCTGTCCGGCGGTGGGGACCGCGACCGGCGCCGGGCGGGGCGGGGACAGGGTCTCCACCGGTTGGGTCTGGGTCACGGCCCCTCCTCGATGTGGTGCGGTTGATCAGCGACCCTGAAGGCTACTGGAAAATATTCGGTGAAGAAATTAGTCTGCCGTAAGTTTTCCCGCTACGCGAGCCCTGGTCGGGGCTTCGAGCGGCGTGACAGGGGAGGTCGGCGTGACGTCACCGGTGGGTCTGCACCGCGTTGTCGAACCGGCGGGGGTGCTGCCGCAGGCCGCGTGGCGGCTGGACGCGAGTCCGGAGATCGCGCCGAACGAGGTGCGCATCCGGGTGGAGCGGTTGAACCTGGACGCGGCGAGCTTCCGGCAGCTGTGGGAGAAGCACGGCGGGGACGGCGACGCGGTCCGCGCCGAGGTGCTCCAGATCGTGTCCGCCCGGGGCAAGATGCAGAACCCGGTGACCGGGTCGGGCGGGATGCTGATCGGCACGGTGGAGGAGGCGGGGCGGCGTTCCCCGCTGGGGCTGCGGGCGGGGCAGCGGGTGGCGACCCTGGTGTCGCTGACGCTGACGCCGCTGACGATCCTCGACGGGTTGGCCCGCTGGGACGGGCGCAGCGAGCAGGTGCCGTGCGACGGGTACGCGATCCTGTTCGCCCGGTCGATCGCGGCGGTGCTGCCGGCGGATCTCGATGCGCAGCTGTCCCTGGCGGTGCTGGACGTGTGCGGGGCGCCGGCGCTGACGGCGCGGGTGGTGTCGCGCTACGTGGCGGAGCGGGAGCGGGCGGGGGATGCGACGCCGGTGCGGGTGGCGGTGGTCGGTGGCGCGGGCAAGAGCGGGTCGCTGTCGCTGGCGGCGGCGCGGCGGGCGGGTGCGGCCCGTACGGTCGGGGTGGTGCCGGTGGTGGCGGAGCGCGACGCGCTGGCGGCGGTGGGGCTGGCGGACGCGGTGGCGTTGGCCGACGCCCGGGATCCGGTGGCGTTGTCGACGGCCGTGACGACGGCGCTGGAGGCGCCGGCGGACGTGACGGTGGTCTGCGTGGACGTGCCGGGCTGTGAGCACGGTGCGGTGCTGGCGACGGCGGACGGCGGCACGGTGGTGTTCTTCTCGATGGCGACGAGTTTCGCGGCGGCGGCGTTGGGGGCGGAGGGCCTGGCGGCGGACGTGACGATGCTGGTCGGCAACGGTTACGTGCCGGGGCACGCGGAGTTCGCGTTGGGTCTGCTGCGCGCGGAGTCGGGGGTGCGGGCGTTGTTCGAGGCGCGTCTGGCGGCAGACTGATGGTCATGACGAACCCCTCGACTCTGTACCGCGGCGGGACGCTGCACTGCCCGGCCGATCCGAGCGCGACGGCTCTGCTGGTCACCGACGGCCGGATCTCCTGGTTGGGGGTGGACGCGGACGCGCCGGCCGCCGATCGGGTGGTGGATCTGGACGGGGCGTTGGTGACGCCGGCGTTCGTCGACGCGCACGTGCACGCGACGGACACGGGGTTGGCGTTGTCGGGGCTGGACCTGTCGGGGGTGCGCTCGGCGGCGGAGTTGCTGGACGCGGTGGCGGGGTTCGCGGCGGGGTTGCCGTCGGACGCGGTGGTGCTGGGGCACGGTTGGGACGAGTCGAGCTGGCCGGTGCCGGAGCTGCCGGACGCTGCGGTGTTGGACCGGGCGGCCGGGGGGCGGCGGGCCTATCTGTCGCAGGCGTCGATCCATTCGGCGCTGGTGTCGGCGGCGTTGCTGGCGGCGTGTCCGCAGGTGGTGTCGGCGGCGGGGTACGACGCGTCGGGGTGGTTGCGGCGGGACGCGCACCATGTGGTGCGGGCGGCGGCGTTCGCGTCGGTGACGCGGGCGCAGCGGGCGGCGGCGCAGCGGGCGGCGTTGGCGCATGCGGCGTCGCTGGGTATCGCGGCGGTGCACGAGTGCGGTGGTCCGGAGATCTCCGACGAGGAGGACTTCACGGGTCTGTTGGCGTTGTCGGGCGACGGTGTGGCGGAGGTGTACGGGTACTGGGGTGAGCTGATGGGGGCGGCGCGGGCCCGGGAGTTGGGTGCGGTGGGGGCGGGGGGTGATCTGTTCGCCGACGGGGCGTTGGGGTCGCGTACGGCGCACGTGTCGCGTGACTACCTGGACGGTGACGGGGGTTGCGGGCACGGCTACCTGAGTGCGGAGCAGGTGCGGGAGCATCTGTTGGACTGTGCGGCGCACGGTGTGCAGGGTGGGTTCCATGCGATCGGTGACGCGGCGATCTCGACGGTGCTGGAGGGTTTCGCGGGGGCGGCGGAGAAGCTGGGCACGGACCGGGTGCGGGCGGCGCGGCACCGTATCGAGCACGCGGAGATCATGAACAAGCGGTTGATCGCGGGGTTCGTGGAGTACGGGATCGTGGCGAGCATGCAGCCGGCGTTCGACCGGTTGTGGGGTGGCGCGGGTCGGATGTACGAGTCGCGGCTGGGTTTGCAGCGGTCGTTGGAGTCGAATCCGATGGGGGCGATGCACGGCGTCGGGGTGGCGTTGGCGTTCGGGTCGGATTCGCCGGTGACGCCGCTGGATCCGTGGGGTTCGGTGCGGGCGGCGGTGTGGCACCACAGCCCGACGCAGCGGATGAGTGTGCGGTCGGCGTTCGCGGCGCACACCCGTGGCGGGTGGCGGGCGGTGCGGCTGGACAACGAGGGTGTGCTGGCGTTGGGGGCGCCGGCGACGTTCGCGGTGTGGTCGACGCCGGCGGGGGTGGACCGGGGGTTGCCGGTGTTGTTGGCGGCGGAGGTGGAGGCGCGTGGTCCGCTGGACCCGACGCCGCTGCCGGTGTGTCGGCGCACGGTGTTGCGCGGTGACGTGATCTACGAGGAAGGGTCTTCGTGAGCGAGCGAACGATCGGTACGGCACGGGGGGCGCGTGGCGCCGTCGCCGGGCGGAGCGGGGTGACGGTGTGACGGGCAAGCTTGACCTGGATCCGCGGCTGGTGGCGCGGGCGCGGGAGTTGGCGCGCCGGGCGGGGCAGCCGGTGGTGGATCTGGCGCGCAGCCACACGACGGTGTCGGTGGAGCGTGCGGTGTTGCGGCTGGCCGGGGTGAGTGGTGCCGATCCGGACGGGATTCCGTGGGTGAACCGGCTCGTGGACGCGGTGGTCGCGGACGTGGGGTTGGGGCACGGGGTGGCGTTGCCGGTGTTCGACGCGCTCGCCCGGGAGCAGCTCGGTGACGTGACGTTGCTGGCGCAGAAGGCGGCGGCCGGGTCGGTGCGGTTCGAGGTGCCGACGAGGAAGGCGGCCACGGCGGCGCGCAAGGCGGCGCGGCGGGCGGTGGGTGCGGGGATCCGGGCGATCGACCGGCGGCGGGCGGAGCGGGACCGGCTGGTGAGGCGGTTCGGGGATCCGAAGCAGCGGCCGTGGATCTATCTGATCGTGGCGACGGGGGACATCTACGAGGACATTCCGCAGGCGCAGGCGGCGGCGCGGGCGGGTGCGGACGTCATCGCGGTGATCCGGTCGACGGGGCAGTCGTTGCTGGACTACGTGCCGGAGGGGGCGACGCGGGAGGGCTTCGCGGGCACGTACGCGACGCAGGAGAACTTCCGGTTGATGCGGGCGGCGCTGGACGAGTCGTCGCGGGAGTTGGGCCGGTACGTGCGGCTGACGAACTACGCGTCGGGTCTGTGCATGCCGGAGATGGCGACGTTGGCCGGCCTGGAGCGGCTGGACATGATGTTGAACGACTCGATGTACGGGATCCTGTTCCGGGACATCAACCCGATCCGGACGTTCGTGGACCAGCGGTTCTCGCGTCAGGTGCACGCGCGGGCGGGGATCATCATCAACACCGGTGAGGACAACTACCTGACCACTGCGGACGCGGTGGACGAGGCGCACACGGTGACGGTGTCGCAGTTGCTCAACGAGTTCTTCGCGCACGAGGCGGGGTTGGCGGACTGGCAGTTGGGGTTGGGGCACGCGTTCGAGATCAACCCTGATGTGCCGGAGTCGTTGCGGTTGGAGTTGGCGCACGCGTTGCTGGCGCGGGAGTTGTTCCCGGACGCGCCGTTGAAGTGGATGCCGCCGACGAAGCACATGACCGGCGACGTGTTCCGGGGGAACCTGCTGGACGGGTTCTTCAACCTGGTGGGGACGGTGACCGGTCAGGGGATCCTGCTGGTGGGGATGATGACCGAGGCGGTGGTGACGCCGTGGTTGTCGGATCGGGACATCGCGCTGCAGAACGTGCGGTACGTGCTGGGTGCGGCCGGTGGGTTGCACGAGGACTTCGTGCCGGCGCCGGGCGGGTTCATCCAGCAGCGGGCCAACCGGGTGCTGGGTGAGGCGGTCGAGCTGTTGGAGCGCATCGGTGAGCAGTCGTTGTTGACGGCGATCGCCGAGGGCACGTTCGGGATCATGAAGCGGCCGGCGGACCGGGGCAAGGGGCTGGCGGGGGTGGCCGCGCACGAGGCGGACTACTTCAATCCGGCCACGGAGATCCTGGAGGCGCCGGCGGTGGCGGGTGGAGAGGTGGCACGGGCGTGAGCGCCGTCGAGGCCGGCGGGGACGCCGGGAAGAAGATCGTGCGGCCGTACGGGGACACGACGGGCGACGGCATGGTGCAGGTGTCGTTCACGTTGCCGGTGTCGCACGACAAGCGGGCCGAGGGCGCGGCGGTGCAGTTGGCGAACAAGATGGGCATCGATCCGGCGATGTTGGTGCACGCCAAGCCGATGAGCGACGGGTTCACGTTCTTCGTGGTGTACGGGCGGGTGAACCATCTGGTGGACCTGTCGGCGGTGCAGGTGGTGGAGCGTGACTTTCCGCTGCTGAGCGCCAAGGAGGTCAACGCGGTGGTGAAGCGGCGGTTGCGGCGCAAGTTGTCGGTGGTGGGGGCGTGCATCGGTACGGACGCGCACACGGTCGGCATCGACGCGATCCTCAACGTCAAGGGCATCGCCGGGGAGAAGGGCCTGGAGTACTACCGGGAGTTGAAGGTCACGAACCTGGGTGCGCAGGTGAGCGTGCCGGAGTTGGTGGAGGCGGCGCGGGTGGAGCGCGCGGACGCGGTGCTGGTGTCGCAGGTGGTGACGCAGCGCGACGCGCATCTGCACAACACGCGGGAGATGTCGGCGGCGTTCCGGGAGGCGATGCCGGCGGGGCGTCGGCCGTTGCTGATCGTGGGTGGGCCGCGTTTCGACGAGTCGATGGCCGGCGAGTTGGGTGTGGATCGGATCTTCGGCCGGGGGACCACCCCGGGTGAGGTGGCGAGTTTCCTGGTGCACGCGTTGATCACGGACAAGAGGGCGAAGGCATGAGTGATTCCCGGGTGGGTCTGACGGTCGTGCACCGGCGGTATGTGCCGTATTCGCACGCCCACTACGCCGGCAACCTGGTCGACGGGGCGTACGCGTTGGGGTTGTTCGGGGACGTGGCCACGGAGGTGTGTATCCGCACCGACGGCGACGAGGGGCTGTTCGCGTCGTATTCGGACGTGCAGTTCCGGGCGGCGATGCGGGCGGGTGACGTGTTGGAGGTGACGGCGACGGTGACCCGGGTGGGCACGCGCAGCCGCACGATCGACTTCGCCGCGAGGGTGGTGTGCCGGGGGCGCCCGGATCGGGGTGAGTCGGCGGCGGAGGTGCTCGACGAGCCGATCGTGGCGGTCACCGCGACCGGCACGGTGGTCGTTCCGCCGGTGGCGTGAGGTACGCGGTCTGCGCCGACGTCGGGTCCACGTACACGAAGGTGGCGGTGGTGGATCTCGACGCGGGCGCGTTGGTGGCGTCGGCGTCGGCGCCGACGACGGTGGGCACGGACGTGCTGCACGGCCTGGACGCGGCGGTGGCGGCGGCCACCGCCGGCCTGGCGGTGGGTCGGGTGCCGTGGTACGTGTGCTCGTCGGCCGGTGGTGGGTTGCGCCTGGCGGTCGTGGGCTACGAGCGTCTGGTGACGGCGCAGGCGGGCCGGCGGGTGGGTCTGTCGGCGGGCGCGGACGTGGTGCACGTGGCGGCGGGTCGGCTCGGTGCGGCGGAGCTGGCCGGGTTGCGGGCGGCCCGCCCGGACGTGGTGCTGCTGGTGGGCGGCACCGACGGCGGTGACGCCGAGACGTTGACGCACAACGCGACGCGGCTGGCGAGGGCGCGCTGGCGGGTGCCGGTGGTGTTGGCGGGCAACGCCGACGTCCGCGACGACCTGCACGGGGTGCTGGCGGGGGCGCGGGTGCCGGTGACGGCGGCCGACAACGTGTTGCCGCGCATCGGGGTGTTGGCGCCGGCGTCGGCGCGGGCGGCGATCCGGGAGGTGTTCCTGCGGCACGTGATCGGTGGGAAGCGGCTGTCGCGGGGGTCGCGGTTCGCGCGGCTGGTGCGGGCGGCCACCCCCGACGCGGTGCTGACCGGCGTGGAGGTGCTGGCCGACACGCTGGGTGGTGATCTGGTGGTGGTGGATGTGGGTGGCGCCACCACGGACGTGTATTCGGTGCTCACGCCGGACGAGCGGGCCACCGGGCCGGGGCGGGAGGTGGCGGGGTCGCTGTGGCGGGCCCGTACCGTCGAGGGGGACCTGGGCATGCGGTGGAGCGCGCCGGGGGTGGTGCGGGCGGCCGTCGAGGAGCGGTTGCTGACCGACGGGCAGGGCGACGACCTGGCGGCGGGGGCGGCGGTGCGCGCCGGCGATCCGGGGTTCCTGCCGGCGGGGGCCGCGGAGCGTGCGGTGGACGCCCGGATCGCGGCCCTGGCGGCGACGGTGGCGTTGCGGCGGCACGCGCGGGGGGCGGCCACGGGTGAGCGGGCCGGGCGGGACCTGCGCGACGTGCGGCTGCTGGTGGGTTCCGGTGGGGTGCTGCGGCACGCCGCGCCGGCGGACGCGGCGGGTGTGCTGGGTGCGGTGCTGGCCGATTACGCCGGTGGGTGGCCGTTGCCGCGGGCGGCGCGGCCGGTCGTCGACGTGGACTACGTGTTGGCCGCCGGTGGGTTGCTGGCCGCCGAGCATCCGGCGGCGGCGGGGGCGTTGCTGCGGCGGCACCTCGCCACGGATTGAGACTCGCCGACGCGACACGCCGTGGTGCATCACACGACAGGCCCGGGTGGGTTGACAGCGGCGGGGGTCCACGCCGTACCGTCTTTGAGTCCTACTACGGGAAGCGGCTGTTGTTCGCTTCGTCCCTTCGTCCGCTGGCCGAGCGACATTGTGAGCAGTGCGTCGCGGCGGCCAGGTCCAGCGGGCGGGGGTCGGCGGGGCGGCGCGAACCGGCCGCGGTTACCGGTGTACGGGCAGGGTGAGGTGCACGGCCAGTAGACAACGGCCAGGCGGGGGCAGCCAGTCCGCGTCGGGTCGGTCCGAAGGTCGGCGCAGCTCATTCTCGCCCCACCGGCCGGGAAGGGCCTGGGAGCATCGGGGCGCGGCGCGAGCCGCGCCCCGATTTGTGTCCGAGCCTCCTTCGGTTCGAGGTCGGCGGACGGAATTCGCCCGCAAGGGCCGTGACGGGTCGTGACGTCCGGGCGGGCGGGGCGGCAACGATGCCGGCGGGTAGCCTTCGGCCCGTGATCGTGGGGAAGGTGCCGGCGCCGACCGGGGACGACAGCGGGCCACCTGCCGGGCGGGCGGGTGTGCCACGGGCGCTGCCGTTGCCGGTGGCCGCGCCGATGGCGGTGGTGGCCGGGCTGGCGTTGCTGGCGGCGTTCCCGCCGTACGGGCTGTGGCCGCTCGCGCCGCTGGGGGTGGCGTTGCTGGCCGCGGCGACGCACCGCCGCCGGGTACGCGCGGGCGCCGGGTTGGGTCTGCTGACCGGGGTGGCGTTGTTCGCGCCGCTGCTGAGCTGGACGAATCTGCACACCGGCTACCTGCCGTGGGTGTTGCTGTCGCTGTTGCAGGCCGGCTACCTGGCGTTGCTGGGCGCGGCGGGCGCGTACGCCTCGCCGCTGGTCGACCGGGTGCGGTGGACTTGGCCGGCGGTGACCGGGGTGTTGTGGGTGGGGCAGGAGGCGCTGCGCGACCGCACTCCGTTCGGCGGGTTCCCGTGGGGGCGGCTGGCGTTCAGCCAGGACGGCTCGCCGCTGCTGCGGCTGGCCGCGTGGGGTGGCGCGCCGCTGGTGACGTTCGTGGTGGCGCTGACCGGTGGGCTGCTGGTCGCGGCGCTGTGGCGGCCGTGGGGCGGGCGCCGGCGCTGGTGGGTGCCGGTGGCCGGGTTGGCGGCCGGGGCGGTCGCGGTGCCCGTGGTGGGGCTGCTGGTGCCGGTGTCCGGTGCGGGGGGCGGCGACGCGGTGACGGTGGCGATCGTGCAGGGCAACGTGCCCCGGCTCGGGTTGGACTTCAACGCCCAGCGGCAGGCGGTGCTGAACAACCACGTCGACGCCACGATCGAGCTGGCCGGGCAGGTGTCCGCCGGTGTGCGGCCCCGCCCCGACCTGGTGGTGTGGCCGGAGAACTCCAGCGACATCGACCCGCTGCGCGACACCGACGCCGGGGCGCGCATCTCGCAGGCCGCCGACGCGGTCGGCGCCCCGATCCTGGTCGGTGCGGTGCTGCGCGGCCCCGAGGAGGGGCAGGTGCGCAACGCGGGGATCCTGTGGCGGCCCGGCAGCGGCCCGGACCTGGAGCAGCTGTACACCAAGCGGCATCCGGTGCCGTTCGCCGAGTACGTGCCGATGCGTGATCTGGCCCGGATGGTCAGCAAGCAGGTCGACCGGGTCCGCGCCGACTTCGTGCCGGGCAGCGAGCCGGGGGTGCTGCGTACGGGGGCGGCGGTGCTCGGCGACGTGATCTGTTTCGAGGTCGCCTACGACGAGGTGGTGCGTGACACCGTCACGGGCGGGGCGCAGTTGCTGGTGGTGCAGACCAACAACGCCACGTTCGACGTGGCCGAGGCGCGTCAGCAGTTGGCCATGGTGCGGCTGCGGGCGGTCGAGCACGGCCGGCCGGCGTTGATGGCCTCCACGGTCGGGGTGTCCGGGTTCGTTGCCCCGGACGGGCGGGTAAGCGACGCCACCGGGTTCAACACCCGAGCGGTCGTGGTGCGGCAGCTGCGGCTGGACGACGGGCGCACCCTGGCCACGCGGGTCGGGTTGTGGCCGGAGGTGGCGCTGGCCACCCTGGCCGTGGTGGCCCTGGTCGGCGCGGGCGTGCTGCGCCGCCGGCCGCACGCCGGGTGACACCAGCCGGTACGCCGGCGGAGGGGGAGCGACGGTGGGCGAGACGACCGGCACCCGGACGGAAACCGGTCATCCGGGGGTGGGTCGGGTGCTCGTGGTGATCCCGACCTACAACGAGGCCGACAACGTGGCGCGGATCGTGGCGCGGGTGCGTCGCGCCGCGCCGGCGGTGGAGGTCCTGGTCGCCGACGACAACAGCCCGGACGGCACCGGTGCGGTGGCCGACGCCCTGGCCGGCGACGACCGTCGGGTGCATGTGCTGCATCGCGAGGGCAAGCAGGGCCTCGGCGCGGCCTACCTGGCGGGGTTCGCGTGGGCCCGCGAGCGCGGCTTCGACGCGGTGGTGGAGATGGACGCCGACGGTTCGCACGCCCCGGAGGACCTGCCCGCGTTGCTGTCCGCCGCCCGCGACGCCGACGTGGTGATCGGTTCCCGGTGGATCGCGGGGGCGCGGGTGGTGAACTGGCCGCTGCGGCGGCTGCTGTTGTCGCGCTGCGGCAACCTGTACGCGCGGCTGGTGTTGGGCATGCCGTTGTCCGACGCGACCGGCGGCTACCGGGTGTACCGGCTGGCGGCCCTGGACGAGATCGACCTGGCGTCGGTCTGCTCGCAGGGCTACTCGTTCCAGGTGGAGTTGTCCCGGCTGGCGCACCGGTCCGGGGCGCGCATCGTCGAGGTGCCGATCACGTTCGCCGAGCGGGAGCGCGGCAGCAGCAAGATGAGCCCGCTGATCGTGGCGGAGGCGTTGTGGCGGATCACGGCGTGGGGGGTGCAGGACCGGCGGCTGGCGGTGCGGCGGGGCCTGCACGGTACCCCCACCGGTCAGGTGCGGTGGCCCTGAGCGGCGGCGTGTCATGCTGGACGGGGCGCCGGCGCCCGCGCGGGGTGGCCCCGCCGCAGGCGCCGCTGATGGCGAATGGGGTGAGATGCGCCGAGGACTGAGGTTTGTGCCGTTGGCCCTGTTGGCGGCGACGCTGCTGGAGCTGGTGGTGTTCGTCGTGGTGGGGCGGGCTATCGGGTTCGGCTGGGCGCTGCTGGCGGTGTTCGCGGTGTCGCTGCTGGGGCTGGTGCTGCTGCGTCGGGAGGGGATGCGCGCCTGGCGTGGCTTCAAGGCCTCCGCGCAGGCCGGTCAGCCGCCGGGCCGGCAGGTCACCGACGGTCTCGTCGGGCTGCTCGGCGCGCTGCTGCTGGCGATGCCGGGCCTGCTCAGCGGCCTGGTGGGGGTGTCGTTGCTGGTGCCGCCGGTGCGCCGGCTGGCCCGCAACGGGGTGCAGCGGGCCGCGGAGCGGCGGGTGTCGTCGATGGTCGCCGGTGACCTGTTCGGGCCGCGCCGGGTGCGGGTGCGTCGGGGTGCGCCGCAGCCGGCACAGCCGCAGCCGGCTGCCGAGCCGACCGTCGTTGTCGACGGGGGTCGTGCCATCGAGGGTGAGATCGTCGAGCCCGGCCGGAACTGATCCGGACACGACGGCGCCCCGGGAGCGGATGCTCCCGGGGCGCCGTGGCGTCCCAGGTGCGGCTCAGGCGCGACCGCGACGGGTGCGGACCTCCTGCAGCCGCTCGGCGAGGATGTCCTCCAGCTCGGCGATGGAACGCCGCTCCAGCAGCATGTCCCAGTGGGTGCGCGGCGGCTTGGCCTTCTTCTGCTCCGGCTCGTTGCCGTCGACCAGCCGGGCCACGCTGCCGTCGAACTTGCACTCCCAGGTCGTGGGGACCTCGGCGTCGACGGCGAACGGAACCTCGAACTGGTGGCCCTTGGCGCACAGGTACTCGCGGGTCTGACGCGGCGCGAGCTCCGTGTTGCGGTCGGATTCGTAGCTGACCGCGCCCAGACGGCTGCCACGCAGCATACGCTCGCCCATGATCGACTTCCCCTCGTTCGTGGTGCTGGTCTTCTCGGTGTAACGGTCCGTTCCCGCCGGGCCATTCCCGCCCGGACGCCGGGCGGGCCTGCACAAGGGTAGCCGGCCACGCCAGCCGCCCGACGGGGTCGCCCCGGGCCGGGCCGGGCGGGTGGCGTGTTTCCGCTGTGCCACCGGCGATGGTAGCCGCCCCGAGGCGGCGCAGGTCGCGGCGGCCGGTGACGCGCCGGCCGCGCCGCGTGGATGCGCACCCCGACCGACGCTGCGGCCGCTCACGTGAAAGCCCGGCCCGCTCCTCCGCGCGGCGACGGCACAGCGACTCTCGCGGGGAACGGCACAGCGACGCGGCGGCCGGCTCAGGCCGCCGGGGTCGGTGGCAGCGGCAGCGGCAGGCCCGGCAGCCCGTCGATGCTGCGGGCCACGTGGTCCTTGCCGGCGAAGTAGTCGCTCAGCGACGCGTCGTCCTCCCGGGCGAAGCGCCGGGCGTGCAGGTCGCGGTCGGCGTCGTAGGACATGAACGGCACCGCGTAGCCGCAGGTGTCGCGGATCAGTTCGGCGCGCACGACGATGATCGCCCGCAGGCCGTGGACGCTCGCGTCGATGTCCGGGAAGTAACCCACCAACTCGCCCCAGCGGGGGTCGTCACGGAACACCGGCTCACCGCGCCCGTGCACCCGCACGATGTTCGGCGGCCCGTCGAACGCGCACCACATGAGCGTGATCCGGCCGTTCTCCCGCAGGTGCGCGATCGTCTCGGCGTTGCTGCCCGCGAAGTCCAGGTAGGCCACGGTGTGCGCGTCGACGACCGCCCACGAGCCACGCAGTCCCTTCGGCGACAGGTTGATGGTGCCGTCGCCCGACAGCGGGGCGGTGGCGGTGAAGAACAGCGGCTGGTCCTCGATGAAGCTGCGCAGCCGGCCCTCGATGCGCTCGTATGTCTTTCCCACCTCCGCATCATGGCCCGGTGACGGTCCCTGCGCTGCCCCCGGGTGGTGCGGTGCTCAGGGCGTGGACGCGGCGATGCGTACGCGGTCGCTGTCGTCGTCGGAGAGGAACGACGCCAGCGCCCGCCCCTGCTCGGCCACGGCGGCGCGTTCGGCGCGGGAGAGGCGGCGCAGCGGGGCGACGAGCACGGTGTCGGCCGCGACGCTCCAGGTCGCGGCGACCCGGCCGTCGACCAGGACGACGCGGGCGCCGGCGACGGACAGGCCACGGTGGGCGTCGTCGACGATGCGGCTGCGGTCGTGGTAGCCGAGCAGCGCGTTGTCGAACGCCGGCAGGAACCGCACCGGGGCGGGTGTGTCGGGGTCGGGGCGCGGCGCGTCGGGCAGGTCCCACAGCCGCCGCCCGCGCTCGTCGCGGAAGGCGACGAGTTCGTCGCGGATCGCGGCCACCGTGGCCGGCAGTCCGGCGAGGCCGCACCAGGCGCGCAGGTCGGCTGTCGAGGCCGGACCGAAAGCGGCCAGGTAGCGCCGCACGAGCGCCTCGCCGACCGGGTCGCAGCCGGGCGGGGCCGGCGGGTCGATCTCGCGGCCCAGCCAGGAGGAGAGCAGCACGTTGCGTACGCCCGCGGTCGTGCGCCACAGCCCGCGCGGCGGCAGCTGCACCACCGGGACGAGGGCGGCGAGCAGCATCTCGCCCAGCGCCCTCGGTCCCGGTGCCGGCCACCGGTCGGCCAGCTCCCGCGCGAGCCCGGTCATCGAGCGGGGCTCGCCGTCGGCCAGCACCTCCCGGCCCGCCGTGGCGAGCTCGTCGAGGTCCACGTCGGCGAGTTCGTGACGGTAGACCCCGAGTACCCGCTGGCGCAGCATGCCGTCGTGGCGGGCCCGCCACGCCAGTGCGTCGTCGGCGGTGACGAGGTGCACGGTGCGGCGCATGAGGTGCATCCGCACCACACGCCGGCCGGTCAGCAGGCCCGACAGTGCCGCCGGGTCGAACCCGCGCACCCGGGACCAGAGCCCGACGAACGGCTCCTGCGGTTCCTGCGCCTGTAGGCCGCACAGGTGCGCGACGGCGTCGAGGGCCGGCACGTCGGCGCGGTCGAGCAGCAGCTGCCGGGCCAGGGTGGCGCGGTTGAGCGCCCGGCTGTCGAGAACGGTCATCGGGTGCACGTCTTCCCTGCGGATCCACGGGACGGGTTCGGGCGGGTCCTGCTCAGGTGGTCGGGACGCCGGGCGCTCAGGTGGCCCGCTGCCCGTCGAGGCTCTCGCGCAGGATGTCGGCGTGCCCGGCGTGCTGGGCGGTCTCGGCGATGACGTGCATCAGCACCCCGCGTACGCTGAGCACCCCCGTCACCTCGTGCCACGGCGCCGGCGGCAGCGGGTGGGTCGTCGACAGGTCGGCGACGGCGGCGACGGTCTCCTCGGTGCGGGCGGCGACCTGCGCGTAGTGGTCGAGGATCCCGGCCAGGGTCTCGCCGGGCAGCATCTGGAAGCCGGCCTCGTGCTCGACGAGCCACTGCGGCACCTCGCGGGCCGTACCGGCCGTGATGTCGGCCCAGGTGACCCCCTCGGGCAGGGCGAAGGACATGGCCGAGGGGCCCTCGACCACGAAGCGCAGCCACGACTGCTCCATGGCCGCGACGTGCTTGACCAGCCCGCCCAGGCACAGCGCGCTGACCGTCGGGCGCTGGCCGAGCTGCTCGTCGGTGAGGCCGCGGACGGTGCCGGTCAGGGCGGATCGGGCGGTCGAGAGCGCGGAGAGCAGGTCGGCCCGCTCGGGGTCGAGGGTCGACGGGGGCGTGGCGGTGGCGGTGTCGGTCACGGCGTTCGGGTCCTTCTTGTCGTCGGTGGGCACGTGACCTACGTTCGCAGTCGAAGCGGACAGGATGTGTCCGCTTCTGCGGGCACCATGGGGGAATGCCGAAAACTTCCGCGCGCCTGCTGGCGTTGCTGTCGCTGCTGCAGGCCCGCCGGGACTGGCCGGGGGCGCTGTTGGCGGCGCGGTTGGATGTGAGCGCGCGCACCGTACGGCGCGACGTCGAGCGGCTGCGCGAGCTCGGCTATCCCATCGCGGCCGTCAAGGGACCCGACGGTGGCTACCGCCTCGTCGCCGGTGCGCAGCTGCCGCCGCTGCTGTTCGACGACGAGCAGGCCGTGGCCCTGGCCATCGCGCTGCAGAGCGCCACCACCGCCGGCGCCGGCATCGAGGAGGCCGCGGCGCGCGCACTGCACACGGTCCGGCAGGTCATGCCCGCCCGGCTGCGCCACCGCATCGACGTCCTCCGGGTCACCGCCGTCGAGCGGTCCCCGACGCGAGCGGGCCGGCAGGTCGACAGCGGCGTGCTCATCGCGCTCGGCGCCGCCGTGCACGCCCGCGAGGTGTTGCGCTTCGACTACACCCCCGTGACCCCGCCGGAGGCCGACGGCGACGGTGGGTTGCCTGCGCCGCGCCGGGTGCAGCCGCACCACCTCGTCACGTGGGGCGGACGCTGGTACCTGGTGGCGTGGGACCTCGACCGCGGGGACTGGCGCACCTTCCGCGCCGACCGGATCAGCCCGCGTACCCCCACCGGGCCCCGGTTCACCCCGCGTGAGCTGCCCGGAGGTGACGTGGCGGCCTTCGTGACCAGCCGGTTCCGGGGCTCCGGGGGCGCCGACGGCTGGCCCTGCCGCGGGGAGGTGATCCTCGACCTGCCGGCCGCGGTGGTGTCCGGGTACCTCCACGACGCGCTCGTCGAGGAACTCGGCCCGCACCGCTGCCGGCTCGTCCTGGGTTCGTGGTCGTGGGTGGGTCTGGCCGCCTCCATCGGCCGTTTCGACGTCGACATCGAGGTCGTCGGCCCGGCCGAGCTCAGGGACGCCTTCGCGCGGCTGGCCCGCCGCTACGCCGACGCCGCTGCCCCGTCGTGAGGTGCGCGGCGACGACCACGTGGCCGGCGGGGCAGGTGGCCGACAATGAGCCAACCACAGCGCCAGATTGATAAAATCAAGGTCGACATCTTCAAAATTGAGGTTTTGGCAGATATAACTTTAGGCATGACAGAGCGGGCGATGGACTGGCAGGAACTGACGAACCTGACCCGGGGCCAGCCGTTCGTCGTCGAGCGGGTGCGCCTGGCAGGCAACGGCGTCGCGATCGAGGGCGAGTTCGAGCTACCGCAGCTGGCCCAGCTCAACGTCGAGGACCAGGTCTTCGTCACGGCGTTCGTCCGGTGCCACGGCTCCATCAAGGAGATGGAGCGGATCTTCGGGGTGAGCTACCCGACGGTCAAGTCACGACTCAACCGGATCACGCAGATGCTCGACTTCGTCGAGACCGATCCGGCCCCGTCGCGGGCCGACGTCATCGACCGGCTGCGCCGCGGCGAGATCACCGCGCAGCAGGCGGTCGCCGAACTGGAGGGACGCGCGTGATGCTGCGGTCGGTGACCGTACGGGTGCGCCGCCCGTCCGGCCGTCCCGTCCGGATCCGGGTCCCGGTGCTTCCCGTCGTGCTCGTGTGCGCACCGCTCGTGGTCCTGGTCGTGCTGGTGGCGGCCGTGGCCTGTCTCGCGTACCGCGTCAGCGTGGCGCGCGCGCTCGCCACCACCTGGCACGTCGTGTCCGCGCTGCCCGGCACCCGGGTCGACATCGAGCAGGGCCGCACGGCCGTGCTCGTCGCCATCCAATAGGAGGAGAACCGATGACCGAACAACGCAAGGACATTCTCGACATGCTGGCCGAGGGCAGGATCACCGCGGCGGAGGCCGAGCAGCTCCTCGCTGCGCTCGAACGCGACCACCCGCCGGCGGCCTCAAGAGTCGACGCCCGGCCCAGAAACAAGGCGAAGTACCTGCGGGTGGTGGTGGACACCGTCGAGGACGGCGAGCCAGGCCGGGTCAACGTGCGGGTGCCGCTGCAACTGTTGCGGGCCGGCGTGCGGCTGGCGGCCCTGGTCCCGCCGCAGGCGCTGGGTCAGGCCAACGCCGAGCTGCACAGGTCGGGTGTGCCGCTGGACCTGACGCAGCTCAAGCCGGAACAGCTCGAGACGCTCGTGGAGCACCTCGACGAGATGACCGTGGAGGTCGACCAGCCCGATGCCAAGGTGCGTGTCTTCTGCGAGTAGCCGCCGTCGCAGTGCGACGGACCCTCGGCGAGGGTGCGGGAACACCCTCCCGAGGCCGCGTCCGCTAACGCAGAGCACGGTTGAACTGCGAACCTGAATTTTAGCCGCGCAGCCGGCCGGGTCGACGTCGACACCGGGCGGACCCGCGCCGGTGCGGGGCGTGCGCCTCGCTCACGGCGCCCGCCGGGCGGGGCCGGGGGCGCCGAGGTTGGCCAGGGCGGCGGCGAGGTGGCTGACCTGGTCGGCCAGCTGGGCGGTGCGCCGCTGCGCCTCGTCGCGGTCGGTCTCGGCGGCGCGCAGCCGTACGGTCAGGTCCTCGACGCGGCCCTCGGCGGCCTCGCGGGCGGCGGCCAGGTCGGCGCGCAGCGTGTCGTGCCGGCCGGCGAGGTCGGCCAGCTCCGCGCGGGCCTGCTCGGCGGTCGCCTCGGCGCGCTGACGGGCGGCCTCGGCCTCCCGGTGGGCGGCTGCGGCGCGCTGGCGGGCCGTGTCGGCCTCGGCGGCGGCCGTGCGGGCGGCGTCGGCCTCGAC
Source organism: Micromonospora sp. M71_S20 (assembly GCF_003664255.1). NCBI lineage: Bacteria > Bacillati > Actinomycetota > Actinomycetes > Micromonosporales > Micromonosporaceae > Micromonospora > Micromonospora sp. M71_S20. Next base: position 4,059,938 of record NZ_RCCV01000001.1, read on the forward strand.
GCGGGCCTGTCCGGCACGCTCGCGGGCCTGCTCGGCCTCGGCGTGCAGGCGCTGCGCGCGGTCGAGGGCCTCGGTGGCGGCGCGCGTCGCCCGGTCGGCGTCGGCGCGGGCGGCGTCGCGTTCGCCGGTGAGTTCGGTGGCGCGGCGGCGTTCGGCGTCGATCTCGGCGCGAAGCGCACGCAGCTCGTGGCGGGCCATGTCGCGGTCGCGTTCGGCCTGGGTGCGCAGGGCCTCCGCGGCGCTGGCCTGCCGGCGGGCGTCGTCGCGGGCGGCCTCCGCGCGGTCGGCGCGTTCGACCGCGGCCGTGGCCCGCTCGGCGGCGCGCCGGGCCTCGTCGTGGGCGGCGTCGCGTTCGGCGGCGGCGGACCGGGCCTCCTCGCGGGCCCGGACGGCGGCCGCGGCGGCGTCCTCGGCGTCGCGGCGGGCCTCGTCGCGCTCGGTCTGGGCCGCCGCGACCTGCGTCGCGGCGTCGGCGCGGGCCTGCGCGAGCTGGCGTTCCACCCCGACCGGGGACAGCTCGGCGTGCAGGGCGTCGGCAAGGGTCTCCGCGACCTGCTCCAGCCGGTCCACCGCCTCCCAGGTGCGGGCCACCTGACCGGGCAGGCCGGGGGCGTTGCGGTGCCGCATCCGGCTGTTGCGCGAGGCCCGTTGGCAGGCGCCGTCGTTGTCGCGGCAGTAGCGGAACGGCCGGCCGGCGCCGACGCGCTGCGGCACCTGGCGTCCGCAGTGGGCGCAGGGGCGGGTCTCGGCGGGGGTGGGCTCGGCGTCCATCGAGGGCGGAGTCTACTGCCGGGCCCGGTGGCCCTCGGCGCAGCGCCCCGCGCCCCCGGGCATGAGCGACCGCCCCCCGGGGCCGGAGCGACCCCGGCCCGCCCGACGCGCGGCGGACCGCCTGCGGCGTGGGCGGTGCGGGCCGGCGCTGCGGGGCGGGCCGCCGGCGGTGCGCACCGCGCGGACTTGTGTGTGGGGATGCTCAGCCGGCCGTGCGGGCCGTGCGGTCCAGGGTGTAGCGGCGTTGCAGCAGCAGCGCGGCGAGCATCGCCGCGGCGGGCAGCAGCCCGAAGCCCCAGCGGATCGCGGTCAGCGCGCCGTCGGGCTGCGTGACGCCCTCGCCGGCGGTGGAGGCGACGAACCCGCCCGCGGCCAGGCACAGCGAGTACGCCCACGGGCCCAGCGCCGCGCCGGTGGCCTCGGTGGCCGTCCAGACCCCGGTGTAGGTGCCGGCGGCGCCGCCGCCCGCCCGGATGACGTCGGGCACCATCGAGAACGGCAGCAGTTGCATGCCGGCGAAGGCGACGCCGAGCACCGCCACGGCGGCCACCAGCACGGGCAGCCCCGCGGGGCGGCCGACGGCGAGGACCAGCGAGCCGGCCGCGAAGGCGCCCTGGGCGCCCAGCAGCGCCCGCTGCTTGCCGACGCGGCGGGCCAGCGTCAGCCAGGCCGGGGTGACCAGCAGCGCCGGGGCGACGAAGGCGGCCACCAGCACGGTGGTCAGCCCGGGGCGGCCCAGCTCGTACTCGGCGTAGTAGGGCACCGCGGCCAGGACCAGGTGGGTGGTGGTGGACATGGCCAGGTACGCGGCGACCAGCCAACGGAACTGCCGGTCGCGCAGCGCCACGACGAGCCCCCGCCAGCCGCCGCCGTGCGGTGCGGGCGTCGCGGCGGCGGCCCGGCGCAGCCGGGCGATGCCGGCCACGCCGACCAGCATGGCGGCCAGCATCCCGACGGCCAGCAGCACGCCCATCCGCTGGTAGCCGGCCCGGGTGGCGTCCTCGCCGCCGGCCAGCAGGGGTGCCAGCAGCCCGGAGGCGAGGATGCCGAGGGTCAGCACCACCATCCGGAAGGCCATCAGCCGGGTCCGCTCGTGGTAGCCGATCCGCAGGTCGGCGGGGGTGGCCAGGTAGGGGACCTGGTAGGCGGCGAAGAGCAGGTTGCCGGCGACGAAGGCGAGCGCCACCCAGGCGGCGGCCGGCGCGCCGGTGAGCGCGCCGGGCACGGCGAACAGGGTGGCGAAGGCCAGCGGCAGGGCGCAGCCGAGCAGCAGCAGCCGACGCCGGTCGCCCCGGCGTGCCTGTTCGACGTCGCAGCGGTGCCCGATCCAGGGGTGCAGCAGCACGTCGGCGACCTTCGGCAGCAGCAGCGCCAGGCCGGCCAGCCAGGGGGCGACGGCCAGCACGTCGGTGAGGAAGTAGAGCAGCAGCAGGCCGGGGACCGTCACCCAGACGCCCATGCCGAGGGAACCGGCGGCGAAGCCGAGCAACGGCCCGCGGGGCAGGGCGGTGGTGGTGTCCGTACCGGCCGGCTGCTGGTCGAGCCCGGTCATGGCGGCCTCCTCGGCGGGCACGCCGCCCGCAATCCAACGGATGCTGGATTGTAGGGGCAGAATGGCGGCCATGACCATGCCCCGCCGTCGACCCGGGCGGCCCCGCCGCGACGAGACCCGACCGACCCGGGAGGTGGTGCTCACCGCCGCGACCGCGCTGTTCGCCCGGCGGGGCTTCGACGCCGTCGGGCTGCGGGAGGTCGCGGCGGCCGCCGGCGTCGACGTGGCCACGGTCTCGCACCACACGGGTACGAAGGCGCAGCTCTACGACGCCTGCTTCGCGCGGGTCTTCGCCGCCGAGCGGGAGGCGCTCGAGGCGGCGGCCGGGCGCGCCCGGCAGGCGCTGGACAGCGGGCCGGCCGAGGTCCGGCGCGCGCTGCACGACCTGGTGGACGTGTTCGTGGACTTCCTGGAGGACCGGCCGGAGACCACCGCGTTGTGGCTGCGCCGCTGGCTGGAGCCGCAACGGCACGCCGAACTCGACGAGCGGTACGCGGCCCCGCTGTACCGGCTCGTCGCCGACCTGCTCGCCGCCGCCGCGGCGGCCGGGGCGCTGGTCGAGCCGACGCCGCACGTGACGGTGCGCAGCCTGGTGTGGGCGGTGCACGGGCACGTGGTGGCCCTGGCCGCCGGCGGGGGGTCGCAGGCGCGCGAGCGGCGGGAGTTCCGCACCTTCGTGCACCGCTTCCTCGACGGGCTGTACGGGCCGGCGACGCCTTGACGTACCGCCCGCACCGGGCCATTATCCAACGCACGTTGGATTAATGGGAAGGAGTCGGCGATGGGTGCGCAGCCGTCCGTGGCGGTCATCGGCGCGGGCGCGGCCGGACTGGCCACCCTCAAGGCGCTCGCCGACGTCGGCGTGCCCGCCGTCGGCTTCGAGGCGGCCGACCGGGTCGGTGGCCTCTGGGTGTACGGGGCGCCCGGCTCGCCCGCGTACCGGACCCTGCACCTGAACACCAGCAAGGCACGCACCGAGTTCGTCGACCACCCGATGCCGGCGCACTGGCCGGACTACCCCGACCACGCCCGCGTCGCCGGCTGGCTCACCGACTACGCCGACCGGTTCGGGCTGCACGACGCGGTGCGGCTGCGGCACACCGTCGACGGGGTCGAGCGCGGCGGCGACGGCCGGTGGACGGTGCACGCCGACGGACCCGACGGCGGCGTCGAGGTCAGCGTCGACGCCGTCGTCGTCGCCAACGGCCACAACCGGGTGCCGAAACCGCCCACTCCCACCCCGCCGGGCGCCTGCACCGCCGAGCAGCTGCACAGCCACGCCTACCGGGGGCCCGAACAGCTCGCCGGCCGGCGGGTCCTGGTCGTCGGCGGCGGCAACTCCGCCATGGACATCGCCGTGGACGCCTCGTACGCGGCCCGGCGCACCCTGCTGTCGCTGCGCCGGGGCGTCTGGGTGGTGCCGAAACACCTCCTGGGCCGCCCGTCGGACACCCTCAACGGCGCCCTGGCCCGGCGGTTGCCGTGGCGGCTGCGTCAGCGCATCACCCAGCGGCTGCTCACCGCGACCGTCGGCGCGCCCACCCGCTACGGCCTGCCCGCCCCCGCGCACGGCTTCCTGCAGGACCACCCGACGCTGTCGGACGGGCTGCTGTCCCGGCTGACCCACGGCGAGATCGAGCCCCGCCCCGGCATCGCCGCCTTCGACGGCGAACGCGTCACCTTCACCGACGGCCGCGTCGACGAGGTCGACCTGGTGATCTGGTGCACCGGCTACCGGGTGGAGATCCCGTTCCTCGACCCCGCGCTGCTCGGCGACGGGGCGGACACCCTGCCGCTGTACCGGCACGTGTTCCACCTCGACGCGCCCGGGCTGGCGTTCGTCGGGCTGATGCAGTCCACCGGCGCCGCGTTCCCGCTCGTCGAGGCGCAGGCCAAGCTGGTCGCGGCGCAGCTGTCCGGCCGCTACGCGCTGCCCGAGCCGCACGCACAGCGCGCCGCCTGCCGGGCCGAGCTGCGCGCCGCCACCGCCCGCTGGGGACAGCGTCGACCCGCCATGCGGGTGGACTTCGACGCGTACCTGGCCGAGCTGAGGCGGGAACTGACCGCCGGCGCCCGCCGCGCCCGCGCCACCGGAGCCACGGCATGAGCGGGCTGGTGCACCGCCGGGTGCTGGTCACCGGGGCCAGCGGCACCTTCGGCCGGCACCTGTGCGCCGCGTTCACCGCCGCCGGGGCGCGGGTCGTCGGCATCGACCGCCGGCCGGGCACCGTCGGCGGCGTGCCGGTGCTCGGCTGCGACCTGACCGACCCGGCCGCCGTGCCGGCCACGGTCGCCGCCGCCGTGGACCGGCTCGGCGGGCTGGACCTGCTGGTCAACAACGCCGGCGTCGGCGGCCCCGCCCCGGCCGAGCTGGCACCGGACGCGGTGGTGCGCCAACAGCTGGAGGTGAACCTGCTCGCCGCCTGGCGGGCCACCGCCGCCGCGCTGCCCGCCCTGGAGGCCGCCCGCGGCCGGGTGGTCTTCGTCGCCAGCCGGATGGCCCTGCTGCCGCTGCCGCTGGCCGCCGCCTACGGGGTCAGCAAGCGGGCCCTGGTCGCCTACGCCGACGCGCTGCGCCACGAGGTGGGCACCCACGTCGGGGTGAGCGTCGTCTACCCGAGCATGGTCGCCTCGCCGATCCACGACAGCACCGCCGACGCCGGCCTGTCCCTGCGGGGCGTGTCCCGCCCGGAACCGGTGCAGGGGGTCGTCGCCGCGATCCTGCGCGCCGCCACCGCCCGGCGGGCGCCCCGGGACGTGGCCACCACCCGGCGCGGACGCCTCGAACTGGCCCTCGCCCGGCACGCTCCGGCGCTGGCCGACCGGCTCGTGCGCCGTACCGTCGCCGCCCGGATCGCAGCCGGCGACCTGGACGCCGCGCCGCTGGCCGCCGGGATGCTGCGCCGGCACCGCGACGCCACCGGCTAGCGTGGCCGGCGTGGCCATCTCCCCGTACGTCGCCCGGCTGCGCGCCCACGTCGGTCACGACCTGCTCCTGCTGCCCGGGGTCAGCGCGGTCGTGCGCGACGACGCCGGGCGGGTGCTGCTGGCCCGACGCGCCGACAACGGCCGCTGGTCGGTGCCCGCCGGCCTCATCGACCCCGGCGAGCAACCCGCCGACGCGGTCGTGCGGGAGGTGTACGAGGAGACCGGCGTGCACGTGCGCGTCGACGGGGTCGCCGGCGTCGCCACCCACCCCGTCGTCTACCCCAACGGCGACGTCTGCGAATACCTGAACGTGTGGTTCCGGTGCCGGGCGGTGGGCGGCGAGCCGCGCGTCAACGACGACGAGTCCACCGAGGTGGCCTGGTTCGACCCGGCCGACCTGCCGGAGATCGACGAGTGGGCGCGGCTGCGCGTCGACACCGCGCTGCGCGAGGACGCCCCCGTCTGGCACGCCGCTCCCGGCGAGCGGCACCCGGCGCTCGACCGGCCCGACGCGCTCTGACCACCCGCCGTCGCAGGGCGTGCGGGCACGGCCCCCGGCCTCGACGTCGAGCGCCGCTCATCCGGGGGCGTCGAAGGCCACCTCCGCCGGCGTCGCCGCGGCCAGGTCCACGTCCCGTCCGCCGTACGGGCTGCGCACGCTGATCCGCTGCGCGACGGGGGAGAGCAGGCGGGCCCGCACCCGCCCCGGCGACCAGGACAGCTCCTCGACGGTGACGCGCCCCCGGCAGGCCACCCCGCGCAGCGCCCCGGCGTCCAGTCCCGGCAGGACGGCCGGCAGCAGCCGCAGCAGCCCCGGGCGGGACTGCACCAGCGACTCGATCAGCACCGTCGGCAGGGCGTGCGCGGCGTCGGCGTTGTACGTCACCAGGCCCGGGTTGTGCGCGCTCATCAGGGACCGGAAGAACATGTCGTTGCCGAGGATCTTCAGCAGGTTCCCGGCGGTCAGCGCCCCGTCGTGCAGCCGGGCGGCGGCCAGCGCCCGGTGCAGGCTGCCGTGCGCGGAGAGGTTCTCGTCGCCGCGGCGCGTCAGCGCCCGGTGCGCGGCCCGGGCCAGCTCGGGGGTGTCGTCCGGGTTGATCTCGTCCAGCGGCCACACCGGGTAGAGGTGGCTGACGTGGCGGTGGTCGTCGTCGCCGTGGTAGCCGGGCCAGGCCCACTCAGCCAGCGCCCCGCGCCCGTCCACCCGGTACGCGGGCAGCCGCGCAAGCAGCCCCGCCCACCGGTCCGAGCCGGTCACCTCGGCGGCGGTACGCAGGGCGTGCCGGGCGGCGGCGATGTCCATCGTGGCGTTCACCGCCACGTGCACCGCCCGCCCCCGCTCGTCGTACGGGCCGGTCTCCGCCGAGTACGACGGCACGACGACCACCGTGCCCGTCTCGTCGGTGACGGTGAGCAGGTCGGCGAAGAAGTCCGCCACCTCCGCCAGCCAGCCGGCCACCTCCCCGAGGGGCGCACCGGTGACCAGGTGGTGCTCGTGCAGCGGGTGCAGCAGCCAGTCCGCGCCGGGCAGCCACGCGGCGAAGGGCCAGTCCTCGTGCAGGTGGAACAGATGGCCGTGCTCGCCGTCGGTGCGGCTGGGCGCCAGCAGGCCCCGGGCCCCGTAGATGGCCCGCGCGTTGCGCCGCCAGTCGTCGACCTGGCCGCGTACCAGGTTCGCGTGCGCGGCGGTCACCTCCGGCAGGGCGCCGAGGTTCGCGCCGGCCAGTTGCAGGTTCAGGTTGGCGTCGGTGGTGAAGTCGCCCGCCCAGGCGGCGTCCCACGAGCCGAGCCACAGCCCGGTCAGCCGGGGCGGCAGCACGCCGCTGGAGCTGAGCAGCAGGTACCGGCCGGCGTGGAACAGCCGCTCCAGCAGCGCCGGCCGCAGCATGCCCGGGTCGGCGTTCTGCGCCGCGACCAGCTCGCCCACGGGCCGCTGCCGCTGCGCGTCCGGCACCCGCAGGTCCAGGCTCACCCGCCGGTAGGCGCGCCCGTGCAGGGCGGCGTGCCGGGCCAGCAGGGTCTCGTAGTCGTCGCCGGCGTGCGCCGCCAGCCGGTCCTCCAGGTCGCCGGTGCGCCACGGCGGCGTGTCGGGGCGGTCGAGCACCGTGGTCAGCAGCGCCGGGCCACGCACCGCCACCCGGTCGTCGCCGACGACCGCCACGTCGCCGCACAGCAGGGTGAGCCCCTCGAAGCCGTACGCGCCGCCCGCGTCGGGGTAGCGGCCCCGCACCCGCAGGAAGACCAGATCCCCCCGGCGGTACGCGGTGGCGCCGTAGCGCACCGACTCCGGCCGGCCGGGCAGGTCCCCGGTGACGCCCACCTCGCAGGGGCCGGTGTCGACGTGAGTGACCACCAGCGCGTCGGCGCGGGAGACGAACGAGCGCCGACGGCCGCCCGACCACTCGACGACGACCTCCCCGGTGGTGAACTCGGTGCGGCGCCGGTAGTCGCCGACCGGGCCGGGCGCGACGGCGTCGACGGTGAGGGCGAAGCCGGGGTGGAACGACTGCGTCCAGCGCAGCACGCCGTCGCCGGCGAGCAGCCGGCTGGCCTCGGCGCGCCGGCCGGCGAGGATCAGCTCACGGATGCGCGGCAGCAGGGCGGCCAGCTCGGGCGGCCGGGCGTCGCGGGTGCCGTTGGGCAGGACGAAGCGGTGGTGGTTGACGATGATGCGTTCGGCGTGCGGCCGGCCGTACACCATGATCCCGGCCTCGCCGTTGCCGGAGAGGAACGCGTCCTCCCAGCGGGCGGCGGGGGCGGTGTCGACGATGCGGTGCGCGGCGAGGGACGGCCCGGCCGTCACCGGCCGGCCCTCGCCGTCGGGGCGGGGGCGGCGGTGCTGTCGCGTACGGTCAGCCGGGGTGGCAGCAGGGTGACCTCCGGCACGGCCTCGCCGTCGAGCTTGCGCATCAGCAGCGAGACGGCCTGCGTGCCGATCTCCTCGGCGGGGACGGGTACTGCGGTGAGCATCGGGCTGGCCTGCTCGGCGAAGCGGTCGGGGCAGACGGCCACCACCGACACGTCCTGCGGCACCCGCCGGCCGAGGGCGGGCAGCGTGGCCAGCACCGGGTCGACGGCGGCCTCGTTCTGCACGATCAGCCCCGACACGTCCCGGTGGCGCTCCAGCAGGTCGGTGAGGCTGCGGCGCACGGCCACGGCCCCCTCCTCGCAGGGCAGCGTCACCGCGTCGACGCCGTGCCCGGCGGCGGCCTCGACCACGCCGGCGCGGGTGCGGTGCGCGAAGCCGGTGCCCCGGTCGTAGACGGCGGCGGGCGCGCCGAGCAGGGCGACGCGCCGGTGTCCCAGCCCGGCCAGGTGCGCGACGCAGGCCCACCCGGCCCGGTGGAAGTCCAGGTCCACGCAGGTCAGGCCGGTGGCGTCGGCGGGCAGGCCGATGAGCACGCTGGGCCGGGCCAGCTCCCGCAGCAGCGGCACCCGCGGGTCGTCCAGCTCCACGTCCATGACCAGGACGCCGTCGACCAGGGCGGTGGCGGCGACGCGCCGCAGGCCGGCGGGCCCCTCGTCGGAGGTCACCAGCAGCACGTCGTGGTCGAAGCGGCGGGCGGTGGTGACCACGGCCATGGCGAACTGCATCACCACGGGCACCTGCATCCCCGCGCGCAGCGGCAGGACCAGCGCGATCACGTTGGCCCGCCGGCTGGCCAGGGCCCGCGCGCCGGCGTGCGGGTGGTAGCCGAGCAGGCGGATGCTGGCCAGCACCCGGTTGCGGGTGACCTCGGAGATGGCGCGCTTGCCGCTGAGCACGTACGACACGGTGCTCACCGCGACCCCGGCGTGCCGGGCGACGTCGGCGATGGTCGGCTGCTCCGGCGACGGGCGCCCGCGCGACCCGCTCACCGCGCCCGCCCCGACGCCGGCACGGCCGCCCGGCCGTCGGTCGCCTCGTCGCCGCGTACGGCGAGGGCGCCGACCAGCCGCACGTCGCGCGCGGAGCGTCCGACGAGCACGGTGTGCGTGGCGTCCTCCACCACGCGGCGGCCCCGGGTCTCGTCCCACCAGCTCAGCTCGGCGGTACGCAGCCGCAGCCGGACCACCTGCCGCTGCCCCGGCGCGAGGCTGATCCGGGCGGAGTCCCGCAGCTGGCGCAGCGGCTGCTTGACGCGGGAGCGGCGCTGGCGCGTGTAGAGCTGGACCACCTCCTCGCCGTGCCGGTCGCCGGCGTTGGTGACCTCGACGCTCACTTCGACCTCCTCGCCCGCGCGGGCCTCGGCGACGCTCAACCGCAGGCCGGCGTAGTCGAAGCGGGTGTAGCTGAGCCCGTGGCCGAACGGGTACAACGGATCGCCCCGGTGGTACAGGTAGGTCGCGTCGGAGCCGATCACGTCGTAGTCGAGCAGGTCGGGCAGCTCGGCGGCGTCGGCGTACCAGGTCTGGGTGAGCCGGCCGCCGGGCTCGGCGTCGCCCAGCAGCACGTCGCCCAGCGCGGTGCCGTGCTCCTGGCCGCCGTGCGCGGACCACAGCACCGCCGGCAGGTGCGTGCCGGCCTCCCCGACGGCGTACGGGTAGCTGCTGGTCAGCACCAGCACGGTGCGCGGGTTGGCGGCGTGCACCGCCCGCAGCAGCGCCTCCTGGCCGGTGGGCAGGGCCAGGTCGACGCGGTCCTCGGTCTCCCGGCCGTTGACCATCGGGTGGTTGCCCAGCGCCACCACCGCCACGTCGGCGGCGGCGGCCAGGGCGGCGGCCTCGGCGGCCCCGTCGACCAGCAGTTCCACCGTGAACCGGGCCGCGTCGCCCGGGGTCGGGGCATCGGCGCGCAGCCGCCCGTGCGCGTCGACGGCGACGTACCGGTCGGTGGCGAGGTGGTGCAGCAGCACCGTGCCGTCGAGGCCGTCGTGGAAGCGGAAGGTCTCGCGCACCACCCAGCCGCCCGGTCCCGGGCGGTCGTTGGCGAGGGTGCCGGCCTCGTCGGCTCCGACGTGCCGGCCGTTGCCCGCGGCGCGCAGCGCCACCACATCGCGTCCCCAGTCGAACACGTCGAACCCGGTGGCGTCGGCGCCGACGGTCAGCGGGCCGCCGTCGGGGCTGTCCGGGCAGCCGACGTACTTCCCGCCGACGCGCAGCGCGATCCGGTCGGTGCCGGGGTGGGTGGTGACCGTGGACAGCCGCTCGGCCAATCCCTGGTACGCGGTCACCGCGTACGGCAGGGTGCCGCTGTACCAGTCGGTGTGCACGGCGTCGGCCAGCGGGCCGAGCACGGCCACCCGCAGCCCCGTGTCGGTCAGCGGGAGCAGCCCGTCGTTGCGCAGCAGCACGATCGACTGGCGGGCGGCCTCGCGGGCCAGGTCCCGGTGCGCGGGGCGGTCGACGACGTCCGGCGCGACGCCGGCGAAGGGGTCGTCGCGCGGCGGGTCCAGGTCGCCGAGGCGGACCCGGACGGTGAGGATCCGCCGGACCGAGCGGTCCACGTCGGACACGCTGATCAGTCCCCGGTCCAGCGCCTCGGTGAGTCGCGCGATGGTCGGGGCGCTGTCGGCGTCGTCCTCGGTGAAGCTGTCGATCCCGGCGCGCAGGGCGGCGGCGAAGCCGCTGACGTGGTCGGGCAGGTGGCCCTGCACCCCGGCGATGTTGGTCACCGCGCCGGCGTCCCCGACCACCATCAGCTCCTCGGGCGTCCAGCGGCGCAGTTCGTTCTCGATGAGCGGGCTCAGGTGCGCCGGCACCCCGTCGACCAGGTTGTAGGAGGCCATCACGGCGACGGCCGCGCCGGCAGCGAGGGGGGCGCGGAAGGCGGGCAGCTCGTACTCGTGCAGCACCCGGGGGGACAGGTCGCTGGAGGTGGTGGCCCGGTCGGTCTCGTTGTTGTAGGCGAGGAAGTGCTTGACCGTCGGCGCCGTACGCAGCCGCTGCGGGTGGTCGCCGCGCAGTCCCTGGGCGTACGCGGTGGCGAGCCGGCCGGTCAGCCACGGGTCCTCGGACCAGCCCTCCTCGTTGCGTCCCCAGCGGGGGTCGCGCAGCGGGTTGACCACCGGCGCCCAGACGTTGAGGCCGACCCGTTCGGGGTCGGCGTGGTGCTTGGCGCGGACCTCGTCGCCGACGGCGGCGCCGACGGCCCGGACCAGCTCGGGGTTCCAGCTGCTGGCGAGCCCGACGGCCTGCGGGAAGACGGTGGCCTTCCCGAGCCACGCCACGCCGTGCAGCGCCTCGGTGCCGGTGCGGAACGGGGGCAGGCCGAGCCGGGGCACGGGCGCCTGCCACTGGTGCAGCAGGCCGAGCTTCTCCGGCAGGGTGAGCCGGCCCAGCAGGTCGTCGACGAGGGCTTGCGGGGAGGGGGCGGGGTGGTCGGTCATGGTCGGTGTCGCCTTCCGTGGGTCCGCGTCGCGACCGTGTCGAAGCGCTTCGACGAACGGTGGCGCGAGCGGCGTCGCGGTGGAGGATGGCGGTCGCCGGCCCGGAAGCGTTGAAGCGCTTCGACGACTGCGCGAGACATGCCGCCCCGGGTGCCCGAGCCACAGGGCGGCGGTTCGAGGTTGGCACCACCGGGCCGGTCCGGTCAAGGCCCGGCGGCCCCGGGTCACGCCGCGGGAAGCCGGCCCGACTCGACGGCGGCGAGCGCCGCGGTGGCGCCACCGAGCGCGGTGGCCGCCGAGTCCAGGGTGGAGGCGTCGAGCCGGCAGCCGCCGGCACTCGGGGCGTGGGTGCGCGCGGCGAACTCCGTGCGGGCCGCCGGCAGCAGCCACGGGGCCAGGGTCGCGAAGTGCCCGCCGACCACCACGGCCTGGGGGTTGAGCAGGTTGGCCAGGACGGAAGCGGCGTGCCCAAGCCGGCACCCGAGGTCGGCCAGTCCGGCCAGGACGCCGGGGTCGCCCTGGCGGGCCAGCGCCTGGATCCGTTCGATCTCCGGCAGGAAGTCGGTGACCGGCCCGTCCTGCTGCGTGTCGGGCAGCAGGACGCCGACCACCGCCGGCAACCCGGCGTACGCGGCCAGGCAGCCGCGCCGCCCGCACGCGCAGGCGGGGCCGGCCGGGTCGAGCGTCAGGTGCCCGATCTCGCCCGCGAATCCCAGTCCGCCGCGCAGCAGCCGGCCGCCGGCGACGATCCCCGCGCCGACGCAGGCCCCGCCGGTGAGGTGGACCAGGTGGGCGGCCCCGGCGTACGCGCCGTGGCGGTGCTCGGCCAGGACGGCGAGGTTGGCGTCGGTGTCGACGTCGACGGTGAGGCCGGGCTCGCGCAGTGCGGCGCGCAGGTCGGCGGCGAGGGCCACGTCTCGCCAGCTGAGCGCGGTGGCCCGGGGGACGGCGCCGTCGGCGTCGACGAGGCCGGGCACGCCCACGGTCAGGCCCAGGACGCGACGGTCCTGCCCGGTCAGCCGGGTGATCGCCCGCCGGGCCAGGGCCGCCAGCGCGCGGACCGTCTCGGCGGGGGAGGACGACGGCGCGGCGAAGGCACGCCGCCAGGTGAGCAGCCGGGTGCCGGCCAGGTCGACGGCGACCACCACCAGTTCGTCGGCGGCGATCTGCATGCCCAGGGCCGCGTACGGGGCGCCGTCGAGGACGAGCATGGTCGCGGGGCGCCCGACCCGGTTCTCGGTCAGCCCGGTCTCGCGCAGCAGCCGCCGCTCGATCAGCTCGCCGACCAGGCTGGACACCGTGGCCTTGTTCAACCCGGTGTGCGCCGCGATGTCGGCCCGGGAGCAGGGGGCGTGCCGGCGGACGTGCCGCAGCACGACGGCCCGGTTGGCCGTCCGGACGTCGCCGAGGTCGCTCGGCCGCGGTTCGTTGTGGCTGCTGATCACGATCTGTCCGCTCCCTGGGCGACGGTGCGCGATCCCGGTGGTGCCGCGCGCCCCATCATCGCGTACGTCGCCGGGGCCGCTGTCTTGTGGGACGGATCACCGTCGGTTAGTTTGTTCGGCTAGAACCCAAACTAATTCTAGCCGGACACGCGCGGTCCGCGAAACCGCCACCGAAGACGAAGGGAGTGCGCCGTGAAGCCGTCCCTGCCGGGCGCATCCACCGACCGCCGGTCCCTGCTGCGCCTGCTCGGCCTCGGCGCCGCCGCGACCATGGGCGGCACCACCCTGGCCGGTTGCAGCAAGCAGGCCGGGAGCAAGGGCAGCGCCACGAAGGCCGACGCCATCCGTGCGGTGCTGCCCACCCACAAGCCGGCCGAGCTGCTCGCGCCGGACATCCCCGGCGAGGGGCCGATCCCCGACGGCTACCTCAGCTACCCGCGCAGCCTCGTCGACGCGGTCACCGAGCAGCCCGGCCGGGGCGGCCCGCCGATCCGCACCATGAGCCCGTGGTGGGGCCCCGCCCCGCCGACGGCGGGCCGCAACTCCTACCTCGCGGCGGTCAACGCCAGGCTGGGCGTCGAGGTGCACCCGAGCCTGCAGGACGGCACCACGTACGCCGACAAGCTCAACGCGATGCTCGGCGCCCGCGACGTGCCGGAGCTGCTCAGCGCCCCCAACTGGGAGGTCGACAAGGTCGCCCGGTTCTCCGACGCGGTCAAGGCGCTGTTCGAGGACCTCACCGACCACCTCAAGGGCGACGCCGCCGCGAAGTACCCCTACCTGGCCGCGCTGCCCACCGGCGCCTGGGAGTACTCGGTCTGGGGCGGACGGTTGTACGCCGTGCCGTTCCCGACCGACGGGCCGTTCGGGTACGCCCTGTTCCACCGCGCCGACCTGCTCGCCCAGGCCAGCCTGGCGGCGCCGACGTCGCCGGAGGAGCTGCACGAGTTCGGCCGCAAGGTCACCGACCCCGCCAAGGGGGTGTGGGCCTTCGGCAGCGTCTTCGAGATGGTGCAGCAGTTCTTCGGCTGCCAGCAGTACTGGCGCAAGAAGCCCGACGGCGGCCTGGAGCACAAGTTCGAGAACCCCGCCTTCGCCGCCGCCCTGGAGTTCACCGCCAAGCTGTTCGCCGACGGGCTCGTGCACCCCGACACCGTGGCCAGCAAGGGCGCCGACGAGAAGCAGCTGTTCAAGGCCGGCAAGGTCCTGATGTACCAGGACGGCCTCGGCGCCTGGCAGGGCATGCAGGGCGAGCGGGTCAAGGAACTGCCGAGCTTCGACATGCAGCCGCTGCCGGTCTTCGGCGTGGCCGGGGCCCAGCCGGTCATCTGGGGCAGCGAGAAGCCCATCTTCTACACCTTCCTCAAGAAGGGCCTGGGCGCCGAGCGCGTCGACGAGCTGCTGCGGGTGCTGAACTGGTGCGCCGCACCCTTCGGCAGCCGGGAGTTCGAGCTGCGCGAGTACGGCGTGGAAGGCAAGCACTTCACCCGCTCGGCCGACGGCAGCCCCATCCCCACCGAGCTGGGCCGCAAGGAACTGGGCGCGCAGTACACGCACATCGGCGGCCGGGTCCCGGTCAAGGTGCGCAGCGGGGACACCCCTGACTACGTGCGCGACTACCTGGGCTACTACCAGAAGAACATCGCACTCATGGAGAAGGACCTCTTCGCCGGCATCAAGCTGGAGCTCCCGGCCAACTGGTCGAAGATCATCCAGCCGACCGACGACAAGATCCGCGACATCCTGCGGGGCCGCCGCCCCGTCAGCGACCTGGACCAGGTCCGCAAGGAGTTCCTCGCCTCCGGAGGTGAGGAGGGGCGCGCGTTCCACGAGAAGGCGCTCGCCGACAACGGCCGATGAGCGGCCCGGGCACCGCGGGCTCGGTCGACGCGGCGGCGGCCACCGGCCAGGCCACAGCCGTCGGGCAGGACACGTCTGCCGGCCGCCGGCCGCCCGTGCGGCCCCGACGCACCCTGCGGGACCGGCTGCGCCGGGACTGGCCGCTGCTGGTCATGACGGCGCCAGCCGCCGCGCTGCTGCTGGTCTTCCACTACCTGCCGACGCTGGGCAACGTCATCGCCTTCCAGGACTACAACCCGTTCGTCGGCGACGACCCCGTCGAGGCGTTCTGGTACAGCGAGTGGATCGGCTTCGGCAACTTCGAGGCGCTCTTCGGCGACCCGCTGTTCTGGGACGCGGTCCGCAACACCCTGAGCATCACCGCGTTCCAGCTCGTCTTCTTCTTCCCGCTGCCGATCCTGCTGGCCGTCCTGCTCAACAGCCTGGTCTCCGGGCGGGTGCGGGGTTTCGTGCAGAGCGTGGTCTACCTGCCGCACTTCTTCAGCTGGGTGCTGGTGGTCACGTTCTTCGTGCAGATGCTCGGCGGGGCCGGGCTGCTGGCCCAGGAGATGCGCGAGGCCGGCCTGCAGCCGTTCGACGTAATGACCAACCCGGACACCTTCATCGTGCTGGTTACCGCCGAGGCGGTGTGGAAGGACATCGGCTGGGGCGCCATCGTCTTCCTGGCCGCGCTGTCCGCGATCGACCCCAATCTCTACGAGGCGGCGGCGGCCGACGGGGCCGGGCGGTGGCGGCGGCTGTGGCACATCACCCTGCCGGGCCTGCGCCCGGTGATCGTGCTGCTGCTCATCATGCGCCTCGGCGACGCGCTGTCGGTCGGCTTCGAGCAGTTCATCCTGCAACGCGAGGCGGTCGGCCGGGAGGCCGCGGAGGTGCTGGACACGTTCGTCTACCACCAGGCCATCAGCACCCAGCAGTGGGGCCTCGGCGCCGCCGCCGGACTGTTCAAGGCCGTGGTCGGGCTGGTGCTCATCCTCACCGCCAACAAGGTGGCGCACCGCCTCGGCGAGCAGGGGGTGTACGCAAAATCATGACCGCGCAGCTCAGCGGTGCCGGACCGGTGCCGGCCCGCCCGAAACCCGACCCGCCGCCGCCGCGACGGCGACGGTCCCGGCGACCCCCCTGGGAGGAGCCGCCCACGGTGCCGGGCACCGTGGCCAAGGGCGCGGTGCTCACGCTGCTCGTCGCGGCCGTGCTCGTGCCGCTGTGGGCGGTGCTGGTGACCAGCCTCGCCTCGCGGGACACGATCGACGCCGCCGGCGGAATGGTGATGGTGCCCCGCGAGATCGACCCGTCGGCGTACGTCACCATCTTCAGCGGCGGGCAGATCACCCAGGCGGTGTGGATCAGCACGCTCGTCACGGTGCTCGGCACCACCGTGAGCCTGGTGCTCACCGTCCTCGCCGCGTACGGGCTGTCCCGGCCCGGGTCGGTGGGGCACCGGGGACTGCTCTTCTTCTTCCTGCTGACCTTCCTGATCTTCCCCGGCCTGGTGCCCAGCTACCTCGTGGTCACCGGCCTCGGGCTCAAGGACAGCATCTGGTCGCTGATCCTGCCGAGCGCGATCAGCGTGTTCAACCTGGTGGTGATCCGGGCGTTCTTCATGAACGTCCCCGGTGAGCTGCTCGACAGTGCCCGCATCGACGGCGCCGGGGAGTTCCACATCCTGGTGCGCATCGTGCTGCCGCTGTCCAGGGCGGTGATCGCCGTCGTCGGCCTCTTCTACGCCGTCGGCTACTGGAACGCCTACTTCAACGCGGTGCTCTACATCGACGACAACGACAAGTTCCCGATCCAGCGGGTGTTGCAGAGCTACATCCTCGCCGGACAGTCGCCGAACGTGTCCGGGGCGGCGGTCAGCCTGCCCGGCGTCACCGCGTACCCGCCGACGCTGGCGGTGAAGATGGCGGTGGTGGTGGTGACCGTGATCCCCGCGGTGATCGTCTACCCGTTCGTGCAGCGGCACTTCACCAAGGGCGTCATCACCGGCGCGGTGAAGGGCTGAGCGGACCCGTGCGGCGCCCGACCCGTCGCGGGTCGGGCGCCGCGGCGCGTCAGGCCGGGTCGGGCAGCCATCCGGCGAAGGGCGCCGGGGCCACCGGCTCGCCGTTGAACAGCAGCCGGGCGGGGGAGTCCGCGCCGACGACGCTGACGTGCGTCACCCGCAGCGGCCCGTCGGTGTCCACGCGCAGGGTGTCGCCGTCGCGGACGGCTGCCACGACCGTGTCGCCGTCGACGTCGTGCAGCACCCTGCGGGCGTCGGTCCCGCCCCAGCTCACCAGCGTCACGTCGCGGAACGGCCCGTCGCCCACCGTGTCGCCGGGCGCGACCACCGGCACGAGCGCGCCGTGCCGGACGTAGAGCGGCAGCCGGTGCGGCGGCACGTGGACCCGCAGGTGCCGCCCGCCGGGGTGCCGCTCGCCGGTGGCGGCGTCGATCCAGTCGTCGCCGACCGGCAGGTAGACGTCGCGCCGCCCGGACGGGTCGGTGACGGGGGCGACCAGCAGGTCGGTGCCGAGGCGGTACTGCAGGTCCGTGGTCCAGGCCGTCGGGTCGTCGGGGGTGTCCACCAGCAGCGCGCGCATCATCGGCGCCCCGCCGGCGGCCGACTGCACCGCCGCCGACCACAGGTACGGCATCAGCCGGTAGCGCAGCCGCAGGGCGGCCACGGCGTCGCGTTCGGTCTCGGCGGGGAAGTCCCACGGCAGCCGGCTGGTGGTGCCGTGCAGGCGCACCAGCGGCGACAGCGCGCCGAACTGGGTCCAGCGGACGTAGAGCTCGGGCGTCGGGGTGCCGTGGAAGCCGCCGGTGTCGTGGCTCCAGAACGGCACGCCGGACAGCCCGTGCGACAGCCCGCCGCGCAGGGTGCTGGCCAGCCCCGGCCAGGTGGCGTTGACGTCGCCGCTCCACTGGGCGCTGTGCCGCTGCCCGCCCAGGTACGACGAGCGCGCCCACACGGTGCGGTGCCCGGTCACCTCCTCGGTCACCTGGGCGACCACGTCGTTGAACAGCAGCGCGTACACGTTGTGCAGCTCGACGCCGGTCATCCCGTTGTGGGCGACGGCGTCGACGGGCACGCCCTCGGCGAAGTCGGTCTTGAACACCGCCACCCCCTGCTCCAGCAGGGGGCGCAGCAGCCCGGTGAACCACTCGACGGCCGCCGGGTTGGTGAAGTCCACGATGGCGCTGGCGGGGTGGCTGCCGTGCCAGACGTCGGCGACGTACGGGCTGCCGTCGGCGTGGCGCAGGAAGTAGCCGGCCTCGGCCGCCCGGGCGTAGAGCGGGCTGCCGGTCATCAGGTACGGGTTCATCCAGAGGCAGACCCGGAACCCCTGCGCGGCGAGGGTACGCAGCATCGCGGCGGGGTCGGGGAACGCCTCGTCGTCCCACCGCAGGTCCGACCAGCGCCCGGCGACCTGCCAGTAGCAGTCCAGGTGCAGCACGTCGCAGGGGATGCCGCGCTCGCGCAGCAGGCGCCCCCGCTCGAGCACCCGCTCCTGCGAGTCGGGGAAGAAGCCGGAGGAGACCCAGGCCCCGAACGCCCACTTCGGCGGCAGGTACGGCCGGCCGGTGAGCCGGTCGAAGCGGTCGAGCACCTCGGCCGGTGTCGGGCCGGCCAGCACGTAGTAGTCGAGCAGGTCGTCGGGGACCAGGAGCTGCACGCTGCTGTGGGTGGACTGGCAGACGTCGAACTGCATCGGCAGCCCGCTGTCGACCAGCACGCCGTAGCCGCGGTCCGACAGGTAGAACGGCACGTTCTTGTGGGAGCGGTCCGACTCGCCGCCGAAGGCGTCGAAGTTCCACATCAGCGGCCGCTGCCCCCGCTTGTCCAGCGCGGTGAACTTCTCGCCGAAGCCGACGAAGCGTTCGTCGCCGGGTGCGACGAAGCTCTCGTGCCAGGCGACGGGCGCGCCGTCGACGGTGGAGCGGCCGAACGGCAGGGTGCGCCGCCGGCCGCTGATGTCGCGGGTGCCCGGGTCCTGGTCGAGCAGCAGCCGCCCGTCCGCGCCGAGGAAGCGCAGGTGCCACGGGTCCAGCCGGATCTCGGCGACCACCGCGCCGGCGGAGACCCGGACGCGGGCGTCGTCGACGGTGACGGTGGCCGGGTGGGCGCCGGGGTGCACCAGCGGCAGCGCCCGGGCGGAGCGGCTGCGGGCCTGCGGGTCGTCGGACAGGCGTACCCGGATCACCCCCTCGCCGGCGGCATCGACGCGTACCACCATGCTCGCGCCGTCGGAGAGGGCGGCCTTGAACGTCACCCCGTGCGGGTCGGTCGCGACGACCTCGGCCCGGCCGACGACGGCGGCACCGTCCTCGCCGGGGCCGCGCACCGGCAGGTCGGGTGGGTCGGCCACGAAGGTCTCGTACGGGACCAACGGCGGTCGGTAGGGCATCGGCGTCTCCTCCGGGATGGTTCCGACGGTCCCGTCAGTTTCTTTGCCTTCCCAACTAACTGTCAACGACAACCTTCACTGGGTCGGCGCGACATCGGCGTTGACAGGCGGAAACCTGATCAATATTTTGGACGCCTCCCCAACAAACTGGCGGTGGACGATGTGGGGCGACGGCGCGGGACTCCGCTACGGCGGCGACTACAACCCCGAACAGTGGCCGGCCGAGGTGTGGCGCGAGGACGTCGCCCTCATGCGTCGCGCCCGGGTCAACCTGGTCACCGTCGGCGTGTTCGCCTGGTCGCGACTCGAACCGGAGCCCGGCCGGTACACCTTCGACTGGCTGGACCGGGTGCTGGACCTGCTGCACCGGGGCGGCATCGGCGTCGCCCTGGCCACCCCGACGGCGTCGCCCCCGCCCTGGTTCTCGCTGGCGCACCCCGACGCGCTGCCGGTGACCGCCGACGGCGTCCGCCTGCACCACGGCAGCCGGGACACGTACTGCGCCGCCGCGCCCGCCTACCGGGCCGCCGCCCGGCGCATCGCCGCCGCCCTCGCCGACCGCTACGCCCACCACCCGGCCCTCGCGCTGTGGCACGTGCACAACGAGTACGGCACCACCTGCCACTGCGCGCACACCGCGCGGGCGTTCCGACGTTGGCTGGCCGACCGGCACGGCGACCTCGACGGGCTCAACGCCGCCTGGGCCACCAGCTTCTGGAGCCAGCACTACACCGACTGGACGCAGATCGACACGCCCCGCGCCACGCAGTACCTGGCCAACCCGGGGCACCTGCTGGACTTCCGGCGCTTCTGGTCGGACACCCTGCTCGCCGCGTACGTCGAGCAGCGCGACCTGCTGCGGACGGTCAACCCGGCGGTCCCGGTCACCACCAACCACGTCCTCGCGGACTGGGTGCCCGTCGACCACGCCCGCTGGGCCGCCGAGGTGGACGTGGTGGCGATCGACCACTACCCGGACGCGATCGACGTCGGTGCCGAGGAACAGACCGCCCTCGCCGCCGACCTGGCCCGGGGCTGGGCCCGCCACGGCGCGGCTCGCCGCACCGGCGACGGCGACCGGCCGGCGTCGTGGCTGCTGATGGAGAGCGCCCCCAACCAGATCCACAGCGGCGGGCGGATGCACGCCAAGGAACCCGGCCGGATGACCCGGCACAGCCTCTCCCACGTCGCCCGAGGCTCGCGGGGCGCCATGTTCTTCCAGTGGCGGGCCCCGGCGGGCGGGGCGGAACGCTTCCACTCCGCGCTGGTGCCGCACGCCGGCCCCGACACCCGCGTGTTCCGGGAGGCCGTCGACCTCGGCGCGGCGCTGGAGCGGATCTCGGAGGTCGACGACGGCACGGTCGACGCCGCCGTCGCCATCGCCTGGGACGCCGCCAGCGGCTGGGCCCTGGGCCACCCGGGGATGCCGTCGCCGCACCTGCGCCACGGCGACGAGGTGGCCGCGGCGCACCGGGCGCTGTGGCACGCCGGGTTCGGCACCGACATGGTGCTGCCCGGCGACCGGATCGACGGGTACCGGCTGCTGGTGCTGCCCGCCCTCTACCTGGCCTCCGACGCCACCGCCGACTGGGTGGGCGGGTACGTCCACGGCGGCGGTCACCTGCTGGTGACCTGGCTCAGCGGAGTCGCCGACGAGCACGCCCGGGTCCGGCTCGGCGGTCACCCCGGGGCGTTCCGCGACGTGCTGGGCGTACGCGTCGAGGAGTTCCACCCGCTCGCCGACGGCGAGACGGTGCCCCTGTCCGACGGCGGGACCGGTCGCCTCTGGGCCGAGACGGTACGCCTCGCCGGCGCGGAGCCGGTGGCCTCGTACGCCGGTGGCACGCTCGCCGGGCTGCCGGCGGTCACCCGCCACCGCAGCGGCGCCGGCACGGCCTGGTACCTGTCCACCCGGCCCGACGACGCCACCTACCGGCGGCTGGTGACGGACGCGGCGCGGGCGGCCGGCGCGACAGCCGTCTGCCCGGCGGCGCCGGCCGGGGTCGAGGCGATCCGGCGACGCGCCGCCGGGGCGAGCTGGCTGTTCCTGCTCAACCACACCGACCGGCCGCAGCGGGTCCCGGCGGCCGGGGTCGACCTGCTCACCGGCACGACGGCCGCCACGGAGGTGCACCTGCCCGCCGGCGGAGCCGCCGTGCTCCGGGAGAACTGTGCCGCCGGCCGCCGGGGCGCCCCGGATCGCGCCGACGGCTGACCCGCCGCCCGGCGAACCCCGACGCCGCTCGCCGCCGGCGTCCGGCCCGCGGGCTTCGGGCGCGCCGTCGCCGGCGGGCTCGCGGTCAGGGCATGGCGACGGCGGCGCGCGACCGGTCGGCGGCGATGCGCACCGCCAGCCCCGCCAGCACCGTGCCCATCACCAGGCGCTGCACCCGCAGCCAGAGCGGCCGGCAAGCGAAGAACCCGGCGAGCGCGCCGGCGCTGAGCACGATCAGCGCGTTCACCGTCAGCGCCACCGCGATCTGGGTCAGCCCCAGCAGCAGGCTCTGCGCGGCCACGTGCCCACGGGCCGGGTCGATGAACTGCGGCAGCAACGACACGTAGAGAATCGCGATCTTGGGGTTCAGCAGGTTGGTGACCAGCCCCATGGTGAACAGCCGCCGGGCCGGGTCCGGCGGCAGCGGCACCGGGGCGAACGGCGACTGCCCGCCCGGTCGCAGCGCCTGCCACGCCAGCCACAGCAGGTACGCCGCGCCGGCCAGCTTGACCGCCGTGTACAGGGCGGGCACCAGCACGAACACCGTCGCGATGCCGGCGACTGCGGCGGCCAGGTAGACACCGAATCCGGCGGCGACGCCGAGCAGCGACACCAGCCTCGCCCGCCGGCCCTGTGTCACCGACCGGGACACCAGATAGACCATGTTCGGGCCGGGGGTCAACACCATCCCCAGCGCCACCAGCGCGATGCCCACCAGCGCACCCGTACCGACCATGCCGTCCCCCCGTTGCACCCGACTCGCGCCGACCCTACGCCGTACGCCACCGCGCCGCCGACCCGTTTCGGCGTGCCCCGCGCCGCCGCTCGCCCCCACCGCCGACGCGGCGACGGGCACACTGTGCCGATGCTGCACGCCCCGGCCACCCCGACCCTGCCGGAACTCCTGCTGCGCCCGTGGCGCGACGACGACGCCGACGCCCTGATCGCCGCGTACCGCGACCCGGTGCTGCGGCGCTGGACCCGGGCGCCGGTGACCACGGCCGCCGAGGCGCGCCGGTTCCTGGCCGCGGCACACCGGGACTGGGACGACGGCAACCGGTTCAGCTTCGCCGTGCTGGAGCCGCACCCGGCCGGCGAGACCCTGGTGGCACAGGTGATCCTCAAGAACGTCACCGAGGGCGGCGGGGACGCCGAGGTCGGCTACTGGACCGCCGCGCCCGTGCGGGGCAGGGGCATCGCCCCGCACGCCCTGACCGCTGTCACCGACTGGGCATTCGCCCGGTTCGCCGGCCTGCGGCGGTTGGACCTGCTGCACCAGGTCGACAACCCCGCGTCCTGCCGCGTCGCGGAGAAGGCCGGCTACCTCTTCCAGGAGGTGCTGCCGGCCCGACCGCCGTTCCCCCGCAACGGCCACCGGCACGCCCGGGAATGCCCGGCCCGGTCGGGGCGCTGACTTCTCCCGTCGGCCACGACGCGGTGGCCGCGTTACCGTGGGGCCGGGGGAGGTGTCGGCAGGTGGACAGCTGGGAAGCGACGGTCGAGGCGCGCATCCGCGCGGCGCAGGAGCAGGGGGAGTTCGACAACCTGCCCGGCATGGGCAAGCCCATCCCCGGTCGCGGCCAGCCGTACGACGAGTCGTGGTGGATCAAGAGCTTCCTGGAGCGGGAGAAGCTCCCCACCGACCTGCTGCTGCCGACGCCACTGCAACTGCGCCGCCGCATCGAACAGGTGCCCGACGAGGTGCGGGACCTGCCGACCGAGGAGTCCGTGCGCGCGTTCGTCGCCGACCTCAACGCCCAGATCCTGTCCTGGCTGCGTACGCCCACCGGCCCCCGGGTCGCGGTGCGCCCGGTCAACGCCGACGAGGTGGTCCGCCGCTGGCGGACCGAGCGGGAGGCCACCGCCGCCGCCACCCCGCCCCCGGCGCCGGCGGCTGCACCGCGCCGGCGGGGCTGGCGACCGCCCTGGCGGCGCCGGGCGGCGTAGTCGCCGTCAGTCCACCGCCGCCCGCCACGACCAGGACGTGCGCCGGGCGCGGCCGGGCAGCTCGCCACGGCCGGTCAGCCACCGCAGCACCTGCGGCGCGGGCCCGGCGGGCGCGTCCGGGAACAGCCGCCGCACCACGGCGGCGCTGAGCCGCTGCGGCGGCTGCCAGGGCACCCCGAGCCCGCGGGCGATGTCGTCGGTGTGCAGCAGCGTCTCCGCCACCCCCATCGCCGCGAAGCCCGCCGGGTCGCAGGGACCGTAGTGCCACGCCCGCGTGTCCGGCCCGGCGGCGTCGACGGCCGCCCGCAGCAGGCCACCGCAGGCGACGACGACCCGCAGCACCTCGGCCGGGCCGGCGGCGGGGGAGACGACCAGGTCGAACGGCAGGTAGCCGTCGTCGGGCCGCCCGCTGACCTGGCCGGCGTACGCCAGCAGGTCGTGCGCGACGTGCGCGGCGGTGGTCCAGCAGCTCCACTCCAGCCCGCCGGCCGGCACGCCCCAGTCCCGCCCGGTGTGCGGGCCGAGGACGGCGGTCATCTCGGTCACCGCGCGGTCCACGTCGACGCCGGTCAGCTCGGGCATCTCCCGACCGTGCCATCCGCACCGGCTGCGGCAACCGGATGACGCTTGCCCGCCGTGACCCCCCGGCACTAGGGTCGGATCCGTGACTGCCGGGTCGGCCATGGGCCACGAGCGGACAGGGCACCCGGCCGCCAGGTGAGCCGGGGGCGGGCCCGCGGCCCGCCGACGCCCCGCACCTGCCGGTGTCGACGCCACGTCCACCGCGTCACGCTTTCCCTCACCGTCCACGCCGCCGGTCGTCCGCCGGCGTATCCGCATCCTCGCCGCCACCGGTCGCCGGGCGGGCGATCCACCGTGGCCGCACCCTCCTGCCCGAGCAGAGAGCAGAGCATTGCCCAACGACTTCAACCAGCAGATCATCGACGAGTTCCGCGCCAACTCCGGCCGGGTCGGCGGCCCCTTCGAGGGGGCCCGGCTGATCCTGCTCACCACCACCGGGGCCCGCTCCGGCGCCCCGCACACCACCCCGGTCGGCTACCTGCCCGACGGCGAGGAACGCATCCTCGTCATCGCCTCGGCCGGGGGCGGCCCGAAGCACCCGGACTGGTACCACAACCTGCTCGCCGACCCGCTCGCCACCGTCGAGGACGGGGTCTTCACCTACCAGGCCCGCGCGGTCGTGCTGATCGGCGCCGAACGCGACGAGATCTTCGCCCGGGCCGTGGAGGCCGACCCCGGTTGGGCCGCGTACCAGGCGAAGACGACACGGGTGATCCCCGTGGTGGCCCTGCACCAGGTGGCGGGCGGGCCACCGGAGGCGGCGTCCTGGGGCGCGGCGCTCAAGCTGGTCCACGACGCGTTCCGTCGGGAGCTGGCGTTGATCCGCGACGAGGTCGCCCGTTCCGGTCCAGGTCTGGGCGCGCAGTTGCGGGTCAACTGCCTGACCTTCTGCCACGGCCTGCACCACCATCACCGCAACGAGGACGACGGCATGCTCACCGGGTTGGAGGGGCAACGTCCGGACCTCGCCCCGACGCTGGCACGGCTGCGCGAGGAACACCGTCGCATCGCGGCGCTCGTCGAACGCCTCCAGCAGGTCGTCGCTGACCCCGACGCCGACCCGGCCCAGGCCCGCCGGGAGGTCGAGCGTCTCACCACCGAACTGGAGGCCCACCTGACGTACGAGGAGGAGCAGCTCATCCCCGTCCTCGACGGCACCGGCTGACGGCGGCGCCCGCGACCGGATCCGGCGTGAGCCGGACCCGGTCGCGGGCGGAGCCCGGCGCGGGTGGTGGTACCCCGATTTGAGGGCTCATGGCGCATGGTTAGTGGAGATCGGGCGTAAGCCTCAAGAAGCACTTCAATGAAAAACTTGAGGCATGGACGTTGAGGACATGAGGCGGTACGTCCGCGAGACCTTCGACGGGGTGAACGCCGTGCAGGCGAACGGGGACACCTTCTACATCTACGACCCGGGTCGGGACCTGCCTGCCGAGCGACAGCTGCCGTTCGCGACGATCGTGACCGGCGACCACTACGACGACGCCTCCGCCCTGGACAGGCCAGGTACGTGGCGGCTCAACATCGGGTTGACCCGCTCGACGTACGGGGCGCTGTTCGCGCAGCGGCACGGGCCGGACGTCGACCACACGGTGCCGGACACCGTGCTGCCGCATCCGGTCTACGCCCCGCAGCACTGGGTGTGTGTCGTGAATCCCGGCGAGGCGAGCGTGGACACGGTGCGACAACTACTGGCCGAGGCGTACGACTTCGCGGCCCGCAAGCACGCCAACCACCGGTCCCGGCGGGCCCCGTCCTGACGTGCGTGACGGCCGGCGCGTCCCACGGGCCGGCCGTCACACCACGGGGTTAGCGTCGGCAGGTCTGCCATCGGGCAGGCCCGCCGAGACGAGGGGACACCACCTGATGTCGCGCAACACCAAGACCGTCGAGACCTACCTGGACGGCTTCCGGAAGAACGACCACGCGCAAATCCTGTCCTGCCTCACCGACGACATCGAGTGGACGGTGTTCGGCGCCTTCCATCTCAAGGGCAAGCAGGCGTACGACGCCGCGATCGAGGGGCCGGGTTTCGTGCCGCCCCCCCCACCTGGAGGTCGTACGCATGGTGGAGCAGGGCGACACCGTCATGGCGGAACTCGTCGGCTCGGTGCGACGCGACACCGGCGAGGAGATGCGCATGTCGATGGCCGAGGTGTTCGTCATGCGCGACGGCAGGATCGCCGAGCGGCGCGCCTGGGTCATCGAGCTGAAGGAGAACGACCACCGCTGACGCGCGACGGGGCGGGTGCGGTCTCGCGCAGCACCACGCGGAACTTGCTAGAGGCCGAGTTGGACCGGCTGGTCCGGCGTCCCCGCTGTGAGAAGCGCTGTCAAGGGTGTGGTGAGGTCGCGGGGCGAGAACAGCTCAGGTCCCTTATAGCCAGCGATCTCCGAGAGCTGCCACCACCGGAACGCGGCGAGGTTCTCCTCCGCAGCGAGTTGGTCGTCTGTCAGCTCGCCGCGGGGCTGGAAGTGGTTCGCGCGGATGAGGAAGTAGTCGTTGATGATGCCGTCGAAGCCCGGGGCATGGTCGGCGGCCACGACTTCCTGGTGCCAGACATGCGGTGGATCGGCGGTGATCGCCAGACCGGTCTCCTCACGCAGTTCACGGCGCAAAGCCGTCAGCCGGTCCTCACCGGGCTCGATGCCGCCGCCCGGGGCCGCCCAGACGGCCTTCGCCTGCTCTGGCACAACCGGGTGAGGAAGGACGAACCGGCAGAGCAGGATGCGGTCGTCCTCATCAAGGATGATCGCGCGGACGGAGTGGCGCAGGTTCGGCGTCATGGCATGCCGGACGTGGCGGCGAGGCGGATGATGACCGGCACCGCCGCAGACTATCAACCGCCCGCTGGCACCTCGGTCAGCTCTGCTGGTAGTTCACCGCCGCGACGCCGCAGGGCGCGTGCAGGTGCAGGTAGTAGGCGCCCTCACCGAAGTCCACGTCGGCTCCGCCGACCAGGCCAAGGTAGTCCATCGGCTGCCGGCAGGCGGGGCAGTCGACGTGCTCGGCGTCCTGGATCCAGTCGGGATGGCCGCCCAGGGTGGAGCCGCCTTCGTCCCACGCGCTGGCCTCGAACGGTGAGGCCCGGCGAGGGCCGACGGCCGGAAGCACGGCCGGCGGGTCCTCCGGTTCGGTGGTGACCGGCGCGTAGTCCGGGCGGTAGTTGTCCGCCCACCAGACGGCGTCGCCGTCGGGCGTGACCTCGCAGCACAGCGTCGTGTAGCAGGCGCAGATGTGGCAGGTCACGATCCTCAGCCGGCCGGCCCAGCCGGTGTGGGCCAGGACCTCACCCACCTCCGGGGTGTCGGTGTCGAGGTCGGCGACGGTCCACAGCGGGGAGGCGCACCACGGGCAGGCAGGGCCGTCGGCGGGCCTTGGCACCTCGTTCGGAATCAGCCGGTACGCCGTAGGTGCGCACAGCTCCCGGCGGCTGCCGTCGGGAGCGACCGTCCAACCTGCCTGGTGGGCGTAGGTCAGCGCCCCGACGTGCAGTTTGTCCGCACCGGCCGGCGGCTGCTCCTGCCATCTCCGCAGGGCCTGTTCAGCGCGCGGGTCGGAGGCGTGCGCGAGGATGAGCAACAGATGGTTGAGCCGGTGCGGCGCCCGGCCGGCATCGACGTCGTCGACGATCCGGCAGACCACGTCTCCGGTCGCGCCGCGATACAAGGTCGGCGGCCAGAGTACGCCCGCGTCGAGCAGTTGACTCAGGTGTCCGACGAGGCGTGCCGGCTTGGCGGCAGCGATCTCGATCAGTTCCTCGAGCGCGGCGTCGTCGCCGGCTCCGGCCGCCCGGACCAGTTCCTCGATCATCGCAGCATGGTAGCCAGGCGGTCCGTCGACCAGGCGTGGTGACCATCGGGCCGCCGCAGGTCGGGTTCAGGTCCGCCAGCCGACCCACTGCCTACGCGGGCAATCCCCGGCTCAGCGGTTGTCGCCGCTGCCACCCAGCACGCCACGGCCCTGGCGGCTGGCCAGCTTGGCCAGGTTGGCGGTCGCGATGTCGTCCAGCGTGAGATCGAGGTAGTCGGCAAGAACTGCCACGTACCAGAGGACGTCACCGAGTTCCTTGGCGATGTCGGCCCGGTCGATGCGTGACTCGTCGCTGTCGAGGTCCCGGACCCACTTCTTGAACTTCTCGGCGATCTCACCAGATTCGCCGACCAGTCCGAGTACGAGGTGGAGCAGTTCGTTCTTCTTGTCACGCGGGGCGGCCGTGCGAAGGGCCCCGCGCTGGTACTCGTCCAGGTCCATGGCGGACCAGTATGGACGAGCCCTCTCCCACTCGCCCAGTCGGATCCCCGACGACAGCGGCAAGGGCGCCGCCTCAGCTCCCTGAGACGAGACGGCGCCCCCGTCGCGGATTATCGGATTACCGGTAATGACAAACCAGTAAAGAGCCTGCACGAAAGCCGCAAATCGGCCGCACATCATAATGACTGTTATGCGCGGCGCGGCTGCTCGGCGGGGTGCGAACATGGATCAGGCGCCGGAGCACCACGAACTCGCCGGCGGAGTTCCGCACCCGGGACGCGAGGCGAGTCCGGTATCGGACCCCACCCCATTACGCTCACGTCCATGACCGTGGCCATGATCGAGTTGGATGACGGTGCACAGCTACGCACCTGGACCACAGGCTCGGCGATCCCGCAGACGTTTCCTCTGGTTCTGGTGCACGGCGGTCCGGGGGTCCCCGACTATCTGGCCCCGGTCGCCGACATCATCGACGACCTGTGCCTGATCCATCGCTACGACCAGCGCGGCACCGGCGGATCCTGGTGGGAGGGAGAGCACACGATCGCCCGCCACGTTCACGACCTGGCGCTGTTGCTCGATGCGTGGGGACACGACCGGGTTGTTCTGGTGGGGCACTCGTTCGGAACCAATCTGGCCAGCTACTTCCTGCTGGCCCATCCCGAGCGCGTGGCCGGACTGATTCAGCTCGCCGGGCCCTTCCTTATTCCTTGGCGGGAAGCCGACCGAGCAGCACAGCGGGCCCGACGCACCGACGAGCAGCAGGCCAGACTCGATGAACTCGATGCGATCGAATCCCGCACCGACGCCGAAGAAATCGAGTACCTCACGCTGTCGTGGTTCACCGACCACGCCGACCAAGCCAGAGCATGGGAATGGGCGCTGGCGTCAGCCCGTGCGCTGCGGCCCATCAACTACGCGATGAACCGCCAGCTCAACGCCGCGAAGAAGACCGACCCCCTCGAATCACACGTGGACGAACTCCGCGAGAACCTACCGGCAGGCGCGATGATCATCGGCGGGGCCGGCGACAGTCGCCCTGCCGGTGCCCTGCGGCGTCTCGGAACACGCCTCAACTGCGAGGTCGTCATCGTCCCGAACGCGGGTCACTATCCATGGCTGGAAGCACCAGACCTCTTCACTGCGGCGTTCCGCGCCGCAGTGAAGAGGCAGATTCATTGGGGTCAGCTGACGAGTTGACGGTTCCCTGAACCGGACGCGGTTCGAGGGCCCCGCGCAAAGTCCGGACGGTGCCGCCGCGCTGAGAGCGCCGCTGTCACCCAGGATCGTGCCGTTCCCGTCCCACACGATGTGCTGCATCCGCGGGCCCACAACCCGGCTGCGGTCATCGGTGATCTCCCGCGATCGGACTGGTCGTCGCAGTCGAGCGACACGAAAACGCCTGGAGATAGTCGTCGATCTCAGCCAGCACGGCGGCCTTGTCCGCAGCGACGAGAAACGAGTACCGCACGGCCTGGCGGGCCAACTCGGCGACGCCGCGCTCGTCGAGGTCGAGCAGATCCGCGGCCACCTGGTATTCCCTGTTGAGAGTGGTGGAGAACATGGGCGGGTCGTCGGAGTTTACGGTGACCGGCACACCGGCGGCCACCAACTGCGGCAGCGGATGCTCGGCCAGCGACGGCACCGAGCGGGTACAGGCGTTGGAGGTCGGGCACACCTCCAGGGCGATGTCGTGCTCGCGCAGGTAAGCCATCAACTCGGGGTCACGGGCGGCGGCTATGCCGTGGCCGATGCGTTCCGCGCCGAGATGGCGTACCGCGTCCCACACGGTCTGCGGGCCGGTCGACTCACCGGCGTGCGGAACGCTGCGCAGCCCGGCTGCCCGCGCGGCGGCGAAATGCCCGGCGTACCGGGCGCGGGGGATTCCGGACTCTGGGCCGCCCAGCCCGAAGCTGACCAGCCCGTCCGGGCGCTGCTTGAGCGCCACCTCCAGGGTGACGTCGGCGCCGGTCATCGTGGGCTCGCCTGGGATGTCGAAGCACCAGCGCAGCTGGATGCCGTGGTCGCGGGCGGCCCGCAGCCGTGCGTCCTCCACCGCCTCGCAGTACGCCTCGGCCGGGATACCACGCACGATCGAGGAGTACGGGGTCAGCGTCAGCTCGGCGTACCGCACCGACTGGGCGGCCAGGCCGGCGCCGATGTCGTAGGTGAGCGTGGCCAGGTCCTCGGCGTCGCGGATCAGGTCCACCACCGACAGGTACACCTCGACGAAGTGCGCGAAGTCAGTGAACGTGAAGTACTCGGCCAGCAGCGCCGAGTCGGCCGGCACCGCGGTGGTCCCGGAGTGCCGTTCGGCCAGCCGAGCCACGGTCTGCGGTGTCGCCGACCCGACGTGGTGAACGTGCAGTTCCACCTTGGGCAGGCCGGCGATGAAGTCAGTCAGGTCCGTTGCCATATGAACAACCCTCACCGTGCGAGTGATCCGCCGGAAGGACGGCAACCTCCCAGCGGGAGGCGCCCTTGGACCAAGGGACGGGCCGAGCGTGGCGGATAGTCATCCGTCGCAGCGCCTCTCGACCCGCATCGGCACGCTAACAAGACCGCTCGGTGACGACAACCCTCCGCGACGCGCCAAGATCGCCCTTAGCGGGACTCTCTCGAGCATTGGTCCCCGAGCGCCTACCCTGGCGGTGCCGCGCCTGGGGTACGGGTGCCGGACGGCGAACGGTCGGTCGTCGTGGCGAGCGCTGCGACCCGTTGTGAGAAGGGAGCTGGAGTGGTCGCGCAACGGCTGCGGGTCGCCGCGTACGGCGTGTGTCTGCGGGACGGACATCTGCTGCTTGCCCGGTACGTGTCGCCCGACGGATCCCAGCGACACTGGACGCTGCCCGGCGGGAAGGTCGAGCACGCCGAGGATCCGTTCGACGCGGTCGTCCGCGAGGTGGCCGAGGAGACGGGCTACGAGGTTCAGGTCGAGCGGTTGCTCGGTGTGGACTCGCGGGCGAGGCACGTCGAGTGGGGCGGCCCCGACGGCGCCGAGTTGCACAGCGTGGGCGTCTTCTATGGAGTGCGCGTCATCGGCGGCGAGCTTCGTGATGAGACGGGCGGTTCGACCGATCTGGCGCGGTGGGTCCCGATGACGCGGGTCAGTGCCCTGGACCGCTCCGTCGTCATCGACGTCGGGCTCGAGTTGCACCGTCGGGCGCCGCTCACCGGGCACGTGGAGCCGATCGAGGTCACGGGACCGCTGCGGCATTGACCGCGGCCGTGCCGAGGAATCCGCCGGACTGCCGCGACCACAGGTCCGCGTAGAGCCCGCCGCGTTCCAGCAGCTCCGCATGGGTGCCCTGCTCGGCGATCCGGCCGGCGTCGAGGACCACGATCCGGTCCATGCGGGCGATGGTGGAGAGCCGGTGGGCGATCGCGATCACCGTACGGCCGGTCATCACCTCGCTGAGCGTGTCGTGGATGGCGGCCTCCGCCTCGGAGTCGAGCGCGGACGTGGCCTCGTCCAGGACCAGGATCGGCGCGTCGCGGTAGAACGCGCGGGCCAGCGCGATCCGCTGCCGCTGGCCACCGGACAGGCGTACGCCGCGTTCGCCGACGTGTGCGTCCAGGCCGGTCCGGCCGTCCGCGTCCCTGAGCGTGGCGACGAACCGGTCGGCG
The DNA here is from genome assembly GCF_003664255.1 of Micromonospora sp. M71_S20. NCBI lineage: Bacteria > Bacillati > Actinomycetota > Actinomycetes > Micromonosporales > Micromonosporaceae > Micromonospora > Micromonospora sp. M71_S20. The sequence goes on from NZ_RCCV01000001.1 coordinate 4,091,822, forward strand.
GACGCCCGGCGTAGCGCTGCTTCGATCCGCGCGTCGTCGGCGTCACCGGGGCCGGCGATGTTCTCCCGGACCGAGCGGTGCAGCAGGGTGGCCTCCTGTGCGACCATGGCGATCCGACGCGCTCACCGGCGGCGACGTCGAGGCTGAGCCGGTCGAGCCCGCCCCCGCCGCGGCCGTAGTGGTGGCTGACCTGTGCGAAGGTGATCGCTCCACCGTGTACCCGCAGCTCGGTCGCCCCGGGTTTGTCCGCGACCGCGAGCGGTTGCGCGACGGTCCGCAGGGCCCGCCGCAGCGTGCCGACGGACCCGAACAGCGACGACACGGCGTCCAGGAGCCACTCCGCCATCGCGGTGATCCGGAAGCTGAGCGCCAGCGCGGCCGCGACGAGACCCAGGGGCGCGGCATCGGTACGCCACAGCACGATCCCGTATCCGACGAGTCCGACGAGCAGCGCGCTGCTCAGCGCCATCATGGTGCCGTTGATCGTCACCTCGACCCGCTGCAGGTCCAGATGCGCGCGCCGGGACAGCGCGAACACCCGGCGGTCGTGCTCGGTGCGGGTGTCCCGGCCGCCGAGCAACGCGAGCGTGTCGACGTTGCCGTACGAGTCGACGAGCAGGCCGGTCAGCGTGGACTCCGCGTCCTGCAGGCGCTCCGACGCGCGCCGGTAGCGCGGCACCACCCACCGCATGAGCGTCGCGTACGCCAGAATCCAGGCGCCCAGCGGGAGCAGCAGGCGCACGTCGATCGTGGACATCAGCCACACCGAGCCGGCTGTGTAGGCGATCACGAACACCAGCGTGTGGACGACCGAGTACGCGGCGGTGCTGGCGGCATCGCCACCGTCGCGGACCGAGGTGGCGATGCGTCCGGCGAGGTCGTCGCGGAACCAGCCGACGGACTGCCGGGACACGTGCCGGTGTGCCCGCCAGCGGGCGAGGGGGCGGGCGTTGGCGCGGAACGCGATGTCGTCGAGCGCCTCGCCGACCACGTGGATCAGCGGCCTGACCAGCAGCACGAACAGGGCGACGGTGAGCAGCCCGGTGCCGTGGTCGGCCCAGAGCCGCTGCGGACTCGCGGCGGCGAGCGTGTCGACGAGGCGCCCGGCGTACCCGATGAGCCAGACCTCGATCGCGGCCGCCAGGACGGTGGTGGCGACGGCCGCCGTCACGACCGGTCGTAGCGGTCGCAGCTCCTCCAGGAGGAACCGGCGGGCGCCGGCGGCCGGGGTGCGGTCGTCGCCGGTCGGGAAGGGATCAACAGGGTTTTCGAACAGACCGAACACGAAGTGCCTTTCCGGCGGGGGAGACGGACGGGGAGCCGGGGAAACCGCCGGACGTCCTCATGATCGATCTCCTCTTCGTGTCGGTGGGTGTCGTCGCGAGGCTAGGCGACATCGCGGGGCGCCGCCTTCCATTTAGCGGCGGGGGCCCGCCGAAGAGCCGCCCGGGTCAGGGCGCCTCGGTGCGGGTGCGGCGGGCGTAGGCGCGGGCCGCGCGGGCGCGATCGCCGCAGCGGACCGAGCACCAGTGCCGGCGGGCGTGGGTGCGCAGCAGGTAGCGGGTGCAGGGGGCGGAGCCGCAGGCGGCGAGGCGGTCGGCGTGGGGGCCGCTGAGCACGTCGGCCGCGTCGGCCGCCAGGACCGCCATGGCGTGGTCGACGATCTGCGTGACGGGGTGCGCCGGGGCGCGGTGCAGGCCGCGCGCCTCGTCCCAGTGCAGCAGGTCGGCGGCGGGAGCCATGGTCAGGGCGTCGTTGACCGCGCGCAGGGCGCCGACGGGGGCGGGTCGCGCGTCGATCCGGGAGGCGATCAGGGCTCGGATCTGATCGCGCAGCGCGCGCAACCGCTGCGCGCACACCTCCCGCAGCTCCGCCTCGGGCGGGGCGAGGTGGCGTTCGGCCAGCCATCGCGCTGCGGCCTCGGGGGTGCCGAGGAGGTCGAGAGACTGGCCGCCGGGCAGCGTCGGGGCGCTGTTGGCGAAGTCCAGCGCGACGTGCCGCTCCGCTCCCGGCGCCGGTAGCAGCGCGGGAGGGCCGCTGGCCTCGGTGGTCGCGGACTCCGTCACGGTTCTCATGGTACATCTTGCGTTTATCCGTGAGAGTCGATTACGGTTCCTCACGGCAAAGCCATTCCCCAACCGTGAGGAACAGTGGTGACCGACACCAGCACGACGACCGTCCCCGTCCGCGTCTTCGGCGGCCCGACCGCCCTCATCGAGTACGGCGGGCTCAGGTTCCTGACCGACCCGACCTTCGACGCCCCCGGCGACTATCCCCTGGGTCCCGGCATGGTCCTCACCAAGACGGCCCCCGCCACCGCCGGCCCGGCCGACCTCGGCCCCGTCGACGCGGTGCTGCTCTCCCACGACCAGCACCCCGACAACCTCGACCACGCCGGTCGGGCCCTGCTGGCCGCCGTCGCCCTGACCGTCACGACCCCCAGCGGGGCGGGTCGCCTCGGCGGCACCGCCCGGGGCCTGGCGGCGTGGGCGTCCGTCGAGCTGGACCGCCCCGGCGGTGGCACCGTGACCGTGACGGGCGTGCCCGCCCGGCACGGCCCGGAGGGCTGCGAGCCGCTCACCGGCGAGGTCGTCGGGTTCGTCCTGACCGCCGCCGACCTGCCCACCGTCTACGTCAGCGGCGACAACGCCTCGCTGGATCTGGTCCGGCAGATCGCCGAGCGCTTCGGGCCGGTCGACACCGCCGTGCTGTTCGCCGGGGCCGTGCGTACCCCCATGTTCGACGGCGCGCTGCTCACCCTCGACGGCGCCCAGGCCGCCGAGGCGGCCCGCATCCTGGGCGCGCGGCGGGTCGTGCCCGTGCACGTGGACAGCTGGGCCCACTTCACCGAGGGGCGCGACGACGTGGTCGACGCGTTCACCCGGGCCGGCCTGGCCGACCGTCTCCAGCTCGGCTGAGCTGAGAGCCGCCGGCGTCCGCCCGGAGGACGGCCCGGGGCAGGTCAGGTCCGCGCGCCGCCGAGACCGAGCAGGACGGCGAGGCCCAGGGCGCTGCGCGGGGCGTACGGCACCCGCCACAGTCCACCGTGCGCGGCGCCGTACGCCTCGTCCTGCCACGGGTGCGGCAGTGCCGGGCCGCCCGTACGCAGGTGGTGCACCAGGAGCGCGGCCATCAGCGTGTTGCTGGTCGCCGGGTCGAACACCTCGATGCCGAAGCGGTGCGCGCCGGCGTACGCGGCGGCCAGCGCCCGGTTGCGCAGCACCGAGCGGGTGCGGGTGGGCGGGGCGACGGTGAACGACACGGTCGCCCCGGCGTCGCGGGCCACCGTCGCCCGCCACCGTTGCAGGCGTTTCGCCAGCGCGTAGTTGGGGCCCTGCTGGGGGACGAGGCTGTCGTTGACGCCCGGGTCGACGCCCGGCGGGTAGTTGCGGTGCAGGAGCCTGCCGCCGGAGGCGACCCGCAGCGACCGGCGGAGGATGCCGCGCGCCGCGTAGCCGCGTTCGGCGTCGCGCACCGCGTCGCCGGGGACGGCGAAGACGTCGGTGGGGGTGGCCAGGAACGCGAGCGCCACGTCGTCGCGGCGCTCCTGCAACCGAAGGGTGAGGGCGTCGACCGCCGTGGCGACCCGGACGTTGGTCGCGCCATCGGCGTAGACGTAGTTGCCCAGCACGAGCCGACCGTCGACGCCGAGCAGCCAGTCGGCCACCTGCGGAAGGTTGTGCAGCAGGTCGGCGCCGGCGCGGGCGGCCAACGCGCCGTCGTCGGGGTCGGTGCCGGCGGGGACGGGCAGGTGGAGCCGGCCGCCGGAGCGGCGCGTGGTGTCCAGCAGCCGCCGCCAGATCTCCGGGCGTGGCAGGTCGACCGCGACGACGTCGCCGCCCCAGCGCAGCACGGACGGCAGTGGGCCCATCTCCGCGCCCGCGCCGAGCACCACGATGCGCTGGTCGCGCAGGTCGAGCCAGTCCGGGTTGGCCATGACGGCGCGTACCGCGTCGGCGCAGGACGGCTCGACGACACCGGCGCCCACCCACGCGTCGAGCCGGCGATGCAGGCCGTCGCCGCGCAGCCGCCGGCCCCGGTACGGCAGGGACAGCTCCCGGTCGACCTCGCCGGTGCCGGCGACGGTCGCCGTCCGCAGCGGCGCGACCTCGGCGGGCGTGCCGAACGCGTCGGCGAGGCCGATCTCGGTGCCGTCGGCGCGCAGCACGGTCATCCGGCGGTGCAGCGAGGCGAGCCCGTCGCGGGCGATCGTCACCGCGGCCTCGCGGGAGAGCAGGCCGGCCTCGACGAGCCGTCGGAAGTGCCCGAGGTATCCGTGGCGCCAATTCGTCTCGTGTTCCGCCGAGCGCGCGCCGACCGGATCGACGGCGCGCAGGGCGTCGGCGACGACCGCCCGCCCGAGCGCGGACGTACTGCGTCCCGCGTCGGTCTTCGGAAACACCACCCCGGTCGGACCCTCCACGCGCACCGCCCTCCCTCGCCTGCCGCCAACGGTGTCACTCTGCCGCACCGGGCGACGCCGTGCAGCGCTGGCCCTCGGGCATGACGGGTGGTGGCGCGCGGTCGCGGCCCCGCCCGGGCCAAATGGGCGCTGGGCACACAATTGGTCCTGTGACGATGCCGTTTCCCTCGCCAACCGTCCCGGCCGCCAACCGCGCCGAGGTGGTCCTGGGCTACCTCGACTTCTTCCGTGACAGCGTGCTGGCCAAGGTGTCGGCGCTGCCGGAGGAGGAGCTGCGCCGCACTCGCCGGGGGCCCGGTCGGGAGGTGACCCGGGCTCCTACCCGGGCCGGGCGGCCGATCTCGCCGGGAGCGGCCGTGGAGGCGGTCAGCCTCGGTGGCGTACCTCGGTGTCCCAGATCTCGACCCACGGACGTCGCAGGCCACGGCAGACCCAGATCGGGCCGCCGTTCTCGTCGTTGTCGACAGCGACGCGCTGGTCCACCCGCCCGGCGAGGGTGACCTCGGTGAACCAGCCCCGCAGCCGGTCCGGCCGCGCGAACCCGACCGCGATCACCACGTCCGCGTCCTGCGGCGGACGGCCGAAGTCGACCATGCTGTTGTGGCCGGAGTACGCGCGCGGCAGTCCACGCGCCGGACCGAACCGCGCCACGGCGCCGGCCTCGCCGTAGTTGCCGGCGAGGATCACGGCGCGCTGCCGCTGGTCGACGGGCAGAGCACGATGGACGGCGGCGAGCGAGTCCGCGAAGGCGGGCCAGCCGATGGTCTCGCCGGCGTCGTAGTTGGCGGCGACGACGAAGCCGGGAAGCCGGTCGGCCGGCAGCACGGGCAGCAGCAGCACCATGCTGCTGGCGGCGGTGAGCACGGCGCCGACCACCAGCAGGCCTCGGCGGGCGACGGCGCGACCTCGCGACGCCCAGCCTGAGGCGACGACGGCTCCGGCGGCGGTGAGCACCAGCAGCAGCGGGGCGTCGTAGTAGCCCTTGCCGCCGGCGAGCAGCACGATGCCGAACACCACCAGCCAAGCCCATCCGACGGACCGCCAGGCGCGCCAGGCCGGCCGCCGCAGCAACGCCACCAGCCCGGCGACCCAGATCGGGACCGTGAACGGGCTGATGATGACGAACTGGAGGACGAGCGCGTCGAGCCGGCCACTGTAGGAGCTGTCGCCGTCGGCGATCGCGGCGGCCACCGACAGCTGCGGGAAGTCGTGCGTTGCCTGCCAGATCAGGCTCGGCGCGGCGAGCAGCAGGAAGACGGCGGCGGCCACGAGCACCCACCGGTCGCGCAGCAGCCGCCTCGGTCCGGCGATGGTGATGCCGGCCAGCAGGCCCACGGCGAGCAGTGCCGGCAGCAGTTTGTTGAGCATCCCGACGCCGAGCGCGAGCCCGACGCCGAGCGCCCACCGGCTGTCGGCGGTGCGCAGCAGCCGCACCACGCAGAATGCGGCCGTCAGCCAGACCAGCAGGTCGACGGTGGTGGTGCTGAGCAGGTGCCCGCCGGCGAGCACGATGCCGGCGGTGGCCGCGAGGAAGGCGGCCCAGGTCTGCGCGCCGCGACCGGCGCCGAACTCGCGGGCGATCGCGGCGACCAGCAGAACCGCCACGCCGCCGACCACCGCCGACGGGGTGCGCAGCGCCACCAGGCTGCCCGGGGCGATCGTGTCGGCCAGCCGGGCCAGCGCCGGCACCAGGGGGCCCTGGTCCACGTAGCCCCAGTCGAGGTGCTGGCCGCAGAGCAGGAAGTACAGCTCGTCGCGGTGATGACCGTAGCGGCCGGAGAGCAGGAGCAGCACCGCCGTCGTCGTCGCGGCGACCGCCCACGGGCCGGTGGCGCGGGGGCCGGCGGCGGTGGGTCGCCCATCCGTGGGCGTCGCACGCCGCCGCGCCGGCGCGGCGAGGTCGGCGACGGGTTCGGTCACCTCTCCATCATCGCCCGTGAAGGCCGGCCACACCGCCCCGTCGTCCGGTGCACTTTCCGGCGCACCCCGCCGCCGGCCGCACGTGAACAGCCGCCGACGCGTGTTCAGGCCGCCACGGTCAAGACGCACCTGGTACACGTCTACGGCAAGCTCGGCGTCGATTCCCGTACCGCCGCTGTCGCCGCCGCCAGGGCCGGCGGGCTGATCCGTCTGTGAGGGGGCCGTGCCGGCCGGTCACGCGCTCGCTGCGTTCACCGCGCGGCGGATCGCCTCGTCGGCGGGCGGCACCGGTGACGAGGTGAGCCGCCGCACGCCGGGCACGGCGGCGGTGCCGGCGCAGGCGACGAGGACCAGAGCGCCCGCCGTGAGCAGCGGCACGGACTCGCCCCAGGCCCGGGCGGCCATCGGCGCGAGGGCGTAACCCAGCGGCATCGCGCCGAGGGAGACCAGCCAGTCGTACGAGGTGACCCGGGCGAGGACGTGCGGCGGGAACTGTCCCTGCACGACGGTCTCCCACACGGGGTTGAGGTAGCCGAGGGCGGTCAGCGCGACCCCGTAGGCGGTGACGACCAGCGGGGCGGGCGCGGCGACGGCGAGCAGGGCCAGCGGCGCGGCGTAGCTGGCCAGCCCGAGATTGGCCGTCAGCACCGGTCGGCGGGGGCGGATCCGGGCGGCGAGCAGCGAGCCGGCGAGCATGCCGACCGCGCCGGCCTGGAGCATCAGCACCCAGACGCCCTCGCCGCCGAGGCGACGCACGGCGACCGCCGGGCCGAGGGTCATGAGGACGGCGGCGGCGCCGTTCCACACGCCGTGGCCGAGCAGGCTGGTCCAGAACCAGTCGCGGCTGCGGACCTCCCGCCAGCCGTGTGCGAGGTCGGCCAGGACGCTCCGTCTCGGCATCGGGACGTGGCGGACCCGGACGAGCGCGAGCAGCAGCGCGCTGAGCGCGAACGTCGCGGCGTCGAGGACGAACGCCCAGCCGGGCCCGGCGGCCCAGATCAGCGCGCCGGCGAGGGCGGGGCCGGCGAGGCGGCTGGTGTTGGCGGTGACGCCCATCAGGGCGTTGGCCTGCTGCCGTTGGGCCGGCTCGACCGTGCCGGCGACCAGGGGCGAGGCGGTGGGCAGGGCGAACGCGCCGGCGGCGCCGCCGGCGGCGGCGGCCACCGCGATCACGTCGAGCGACGCGGCGCCGAGGAGTTCGACGCCGACGGCGAGTTGCGCGAGGCAGCGTACGAGGTCGGCGAGGATCGCGACGCGGCGGGCGTCGAGGCGGTCGGCGAGCACGCCGCCGAGGGGCAGCAGGAGCAGGCGGGGCACCAACGCGCAGGCCAGCACGAGGGCGAGGGCGCCTGTGGAGCCGGTGGCCCGCAGCACGGCCAGGGCGAGCGCGGCGGGCACGACCGCGTCGCCGACGGTGGAGACGGTGCGGCCGAGGAAGAGCAGCCGGAACTCGCGTACGCGGAGGGGATGGGTCACCCGGGCAATGTACTTCGACGTCGAACTTTTCGACAACGAATAGTTTGACGTCGCATAGGCTGGGCCGCATGAGCGACCGCGACCACGTCGACCGGCACGTCGAGCGCTGGCTGCCGATCCTGCCGACGCTCGACCCCGAGGTCGAAGGAGCGGTGACCCGGATCCAGTTCCTCACCCGCCACCTGCGCGAGGTCAAGGAGCGGACCCTGCTCGCCCTCGACCTGCACGGCCACGAGTACGACACCCTGCACGCCCTGGCCGGGCGGGGCGGCCGGGCGGCCCCCTCGGACCTGGCCCGCGACCTGGCGATGGCCCCCGCCTCCGTCACCGCCCGCGTCGACGCGCTGCTGCGGCGCGGCTTCGTGCGCCGGATCCCGTCCACCACCGACCGGCGGCGCGTCGACGTGGAGCTGACCGAGGCGGGGCAGGCGGCCTGGCACGGGGCCATGGACGTCCGGGGCGCCGAGGAGCACCGGCTGCTGGCCGCGCTCGCCCCGCACGAGCGGCGGCAGCTGTCCGACCTGCTGCGCCGCGTGGTGCTGCGCGCCGAGGCGGCCGGCGAGTAGCACCACCGGGCTCGCGGCGGCGTACCTCTGCCGGGGCGGAAATGGGGGTGCGGCCCGCGTACGGCGGCTGGCAGGGTGGCCGCATGACAGCGCAGGCTCTGGCGGGGGCACTCGCCGACGACGTACGGCGGCAGGTCTTCGCGGCGATCGCGCTGGGCGACGCCGACGCCCCGGCGGTGGCCGACCGGACGGGCCTGCCGGCGCGGCAGGTGCTGACCGCGATCCGCCGGCTCGTCGACGCGGGCCTGGTCGCCGGCGGCGACGGCGACCTGCGGGTCGACGTCGAGCGGCTGCGGGAGGCGGCCCGGACGCCGGCGGCGCCCCGTCCGGCCGGCGACGCCACGGACCGCGTGCTGCGCACCTTCGTGCGCGACGACAGGCTGACCGGCCTGCCGGCGCAGCGCGGCCGGCGACGGGTGGTCCTGGCGCACGTGGCGAAGTCCTTCGAGCCGGGGGTGCGCTATCCGGAGCGGGAGGTGGACGAGGTGTTGCGGCGCTGGTGCGAGCGCGGCGGCTCCGACCACGCGGCGCTGCGCCGGTACCTGATCGACGAGCAGCTGCTGGCCCGTGAGCAGGGCGTCTACTGGCGCATCGGCGACTGACCGGCCGCGCCGGGCTCGCCCCCGTCGTGACCGGCGGATATCCCGTTGACCCGACGGCGAGGATCGACGGGTGAGCGAGACAGCCTGGACGACTGCCCCGACCCATCCCGACCGGCCCGAGGCGACGGCCCTGCTCGAGGAGTACTTCGAGGAGATGGTCCGCCGCTACCACGGCCGCCCGGTCAGGCCGGGTGAGGTCGCGGCGGCGATGGCCGACGACCCGAGCGACGACCTGGCCGCACCCACCGGGATCCTCCTGGTCGCGCACCTCGACGGTCGTCCGGCCGGCTGCGCCGGGCTGCGGTACCGGCCGGGCTGGGCGGAACTGACCCGGGTGTACGTGCGCCCCGCGCACCGCGGCCACGGCGGCGGGGCGGTCCTGCTCGCCGCCGTGGCGGAGCGGGCCCGCGCCGCCGGCGTCGACCGGATCCGGCTGGACACCCGCGGCGACCTGGTCGAGGCCCGCGCCCTGTACGCCCGGCACGGCTACCGGGAGATCCCGGCGTACAACGACGGCCTCTACGCCGAGCACTGGTTCGAGAAGGTCCTGAGTTGACGACGCGGCGGAAACGCGCTAAATACAGAGGAGGAAGTTGAGTCGCCTCGGCTCAACTCAAGGACCTTCGGCCAGGAGAACCGAGGAGGCAGGCCATGTTGATGCGTACCGACCCGTTCCGTGAGTTCGACCGGATCACCGAGCAGTTCTTCGGCACCGCCGCGCGCCCCGCGGTCATGCCCCTGGACGCCTACCGCGACGGCGACTGGTTCTACGCGGCGTTCGACCTGCCCGGCGTCGACCCGGACAGCATCGACTGCACCGTCGAGCGCAACGTGCTGACCGTGCGCGCCGAGCGCCGCCGGCCCGCCGGCGACAACGTCGAACTCGTCGCCGCCGAACGCCCGATGGGCACCTTCACCCGGCGGCTCTTCCTCGGCGACACCCTCGACACCGACAAGCTCGAGGCCGGCTACGACAACGGCGTGCTGACCCTGCGGATCCCCGTCGCGGAGCGGGCCAAGCCCCGCCGGGTCACCGTTACGGCCACCGCCAACGGCAACGGCCGCAAGGAGATCAACGCCTGATCCCGGCGGACGGGGGCGGGACGGCCGGTGCGGCCGCCCGCCCCCGTGGCGTTTGCGGGGGCGCGGCCGAGAGCCGGCGGCGACGACGGGGGTGTACGCGGCGTCGCGCCGGGAGGGGCAAATCGGTGGCGGGGGCCGTGGGCCGGTGCCACACTCGACGCGGTCCCACAGCCGAACCGTCAGGAGTCGACCGGACGATGTGATCCCGCAGGACGCGGCAGGGCAGCGCCCCGCCGCCGCCGGTTCCGGCCGTCCGCCCGCCCGGGCGTCGACGGCCCCGCCCGTCGTCCCGCGGAGGAGCACCCCGTGTTGAAGGTCGCGTCCGTCAGCAAGCACTACGACACCGAGCCGCTGTTCACCGACGTCGAGCTGGTCCTGAACGCCGGCGACCGGGTCGGCCTCGTGGGCCCGAACGGCGTGGGCAAGTCCACCCTGTTGCGGGTGCTCACCGGCGAGGAACCACCGTCGGGCGGGCACGTCGCCCTGGCTCCCGGCGTGCGGGTCGGCTACTTCGCCCAGCAGGTGCCGGACCCGGACGCCACCGTCGGGCAGTTCCTCGCCGCCGGGCTCGGCGAGCTGCAACCCCTGGCCGAACTGCTGCGTGATCTGGAACGGCGGATGGCCGACGGCGACGGCACGGCACTCGCCGAGTACGGCGACGCACAGGAACGGTGGGCGGCGCTGGACGGCTGGCGGGCGCAGGCCCGGCTGACGGAGGTCCGCCAGCGCCTCGACATCGACCATCTGCGCGACGACACCCCGCTGCGCCGGGTCAGCGGCGGCGAGCAGGCCCGGCTCACCCTCGCCCGGGTGCTGCTGCACGCCCCGGACCTGCTGGTGCTCGACGAGCCGACCAACCACCTCGACGCCGACGGGATCGCCTGGCTCGGCGACTGGCTGGCGGCCTTTCCAGGCGCGGTGCTGGTGGTCAGCCACGACCGGGCGTTCCTGGACCGCACGGTGACCAGGATCGTCGAGCTGGACGGCATCCACGAGGCGCCGCAGACCTACACCGGCGGCTACAGCGACTACCGGGCGGAGAAGACGCGCCGCTGGCAGCGGCTGCTGCTGGACTACGAGGCACAGCAGAAGGACCACCGGCGCTGGCTTGCCGACATCGACCGCACCAAGGAGCAGGCCCGCGGAGTCGAGGAGACCGTGCGCAGCGGCCTCGGCGCCGACCAGCAGCGCCGCTACGCCAAGAAGGTGGCGAAGAAGGCCAAGGCCCGCGAGCGGCGGCTGCGCCGGCAGATGGACTCGATCCGTTGGCTCGCCGAGCCCCGTACCCGGCCGCCGCTGACGCTGGCGTTCCCCCAGCAGGGCACCGGCGGGCGGGAGGTGCTGCGGTCGCGGGGCCTGACGCTGCGCGCCGGCGGCCGGGTGCTGCTCGACCGCGTCGACCTGAGCGTCCGCGCCAGCGACCGGATCCTGCTCACCGGCGCGAACGGCGCTGGCAAGACCACCCTGCTGCGGGCCCTCGCCGCCGAGGACCACCCCGCCGGGGGCGAGGTCGTCGCCGACGAGCCGGTCGCCGTGCTGCCGCAGACCCACGACGCACTGCGTACCGACGTCACCGTGCGCGACTACTTCCGCTCCCGGGTGCCCGTGTACGTCGACGACGCCGAACGGCTGCTCGACGCCCACCTGTTCGGCCCGGAGCGGTGGGACGTGCCGCTGCGGATGCTCTCCGCGGGTGAGCTGCGCCGGCTGCTGCTCGCGGTGCTGGTGAACAGCCCAGCCGAGGTGCTGCTGCTCGACGAGCCGACGAACTATCTCGACTTCGACGCACTCGACGTGGTGGAGGAGGCGCTGCGGCAGTTCCGGGGCACCCTGGTGATGGTCAGCCACGACGCCTGGTTCGCCGAGGCGGTCGGGGTCGACCGGCGCTGGCGGCTGGCCGACCGGCGGATCGTCGAGGAGCCGGCGGTGGCCACGATCGCGTAGGGCGCGCCTCCTCCCGTTCCCGACCCGAAGCTGAGAACCTTTTTCACATGCTCTCCCCGAACGCTCCGGCGCGGCCAAGCCGGCCCACCCCGCTGGCCCTGCCCGGGGGACCCGCCGACTTCACCGAGGCGTGGCTGCGCAACCGGCGGCTGTCCGAGCACACCCGCGACGCGTACCGGCGCGACGTCGCCGGCTGGCTCGCGTGGTGCGCCGCCCGCGGACTGGACCCGTTGCAGGCGAACTTCCTGCACGTCAACGAGTACGGCCGGGCGCTGGAGGCCACGCTCGGCGCGCGTACCGGCAAGCCGCTCACCCCCGCCACCGTCGCCCGCCGGCTCTCCGCCCTGTCCAGCTGGTACGACTTCCTGGTCAAGCTGCGCGCGGTCGAGGCCAACCCGGTCGCCGGCGCCGACCGCCCCCGCATCGACCGGGACCACTCCGCGACGGTCGGGCTCACCCCCGAGGAGGTCGACGCGCTGCTCGCCGCCGCCGAGGCCGACACCGGGCCGACCGCCGCGCGCAACCGGGCCGCGCTCGCGTTGCTGGCCGACCTCGGACTGCGCGTGGGGGAGCTGGTCTCGCTCGACCTGGCCGACCTGGGCGCCGAGCGGGGCCACCGCAGCGTGCGGTTCGTCGGCAAGGGCGGCAAGTCGCGCCGCCGCGCCCTGACCCCCGGCACTGCGTACGCGGTCGACGCGTACCTGGCCCAGCGGGCCGCCGCGCAGGGCGTGGCGGTGCACGAGCTGACCGGCCCGCTGCTGGTCACCGCCAGCGGGGCCCGGCTGGACCGGCACGCGATGTTCCGGCTGGTGCGCCGGCTGGCCCGCACGGCCGGCATCCCGGCCTGGGCGAGGCTGTCGCCGCACTCGCTGCGGCACGCGTTCGCCACCACCGCCCGCGCCGAGGGCGTACCCCTGGAGGACGTGCAGGACGCGATGGGCCACGCCGACCCGCGCACCACCCGCCGCTACGACCGGGACCGGCACAACCTCGACCGCGATCCCGCGTACGCCATCTGGGCCGCCCGGGCCCGCCGCCGCGGCTGAGGTGCGCTGGCCGGTGGACGCCGCACGTACGTGGCATCCACCGGCCGGTGACCCGCGGCCTACGGGTCCGTGTGGATCAGCGCCCGGCTCAGCGCCTCGATGCTCTGCTGGCCCCCGGCGACGATCAGGACGTCGCCGTGGGCGAGGACGTGCCCCAGCCCCGGTGCGGTGATCGTCCGTCCGTCGCGCACGACGGCGACGACGCTCACGCCGTGGATGCGCGCGACCGCCTCGGCCAGGGTCCGGCCGTCGTACGGCGAGGCGGCCGTGACCGGCAGCTCGACGACGCTGATCGCCTCCCGGTGCCGTTCCAGGTGCGTGACGTGGTCGATGGTGGCGACGGGGTGCAGCAGTTCGGCCACCTCCTGCGCCTCGGTCGCGCTGAGGGTCACGGACCGCTCCACGGTGTCCGGGTCACCGGGCGCGTAGACGACGACGTCGCGCCGGCCGCCGCGGTGGCAGACGACCCCGATCACCTGTCCCTCCCCGGTGTGCAGGGTGTAGCCGACACCGATACCGGGCAGCGGCACGCGTTCTATCTGCATCATTGCCTCCTGTCGTCAGGTGGAGCGAAATGGCCGGCCTCGCCGAACCAGGTGGCCAGCCGCCCGGCGCGGGAAACGGCCCGCAGACGCCGTTCGGTGGCGTCGCGTACGGGTGGGGTGGTGAGCACGACCAGTTGGTCACCGACGCGCAGCCGGGTGTGCTCATCGGGCACGAACGAGTCGTCGCCACGCACGACGAGGGTGGTCGCCGCCGGCGGCGGCAGCCGCAGCTCGGGCAGGTAGACCCCGTGCAGGCGGGAACCGGGTTCGACGGTGACGTGGATGAGGTCGGCGTCCATGGCGTCCAGCGGCGCCAGCTCGATCTGCAGGTCGGGTCCCAGGTCGTGCGAGTCGAGGCGTAGCCGCCGTGCCAGCCAGGGCAGGGTCGGGGCCTGGATGAGGGTGAACACCACGACGAGCACGAAGACGATGTTGAAGACCTGTTCGCTGCCCGGCGCCCCGCCGACGACCGGGATGGTGGCCAGCACGATCGGCACGGCACCGCGCAGTCCGGCCCACGACAGGAACGCCTGTTCGCGCAGTGGAATCCGGAACGCGGCCAGCGCCACCAGCACGGAGGCGGGCCGGGCGAGCAGCAGCAGTGCCGTACCGACCACGATCGCGGGAACGATCGCGGCGGGCAGTTCGCTGGGCGTGGCCAGCAGGCCGAGCATGACGAACAGGCCGATCTGGGCGATCCAGCCCAGCCCTTCGGCGACCGAGTGGGTGGCCCGGCGGTGCGGCAGGCCGGCGTTGCCGAGCACCAGTGCGGCCAGGTACGCGGCCAGGAACCCGCTGGTCTGGGCCAGGCCGGCGACGGCGAACGCCAGCACCCCGCAGGCGACCGTCGCGATGGGGTACAGGCCGGAGGTGGGCAGGGTCAGCCGCCGCAGCAGCCACACGCCGGTAGCGCCGGTCACCACGCCGATCGCGCCCCCGGCGATCAACTGGTAGGCCATCGTGGCGACCAGCGGCAGGGGCTCGACCGCGTCGAGGGTGGCGGCGCTGAAGGTGAGCACCAGGATCAACGTGGGAGCGTCGTTGAGTCCGGACTCGGCCTCCACCAGGCTCGTCAGCCGCCGGGGCAGCGGCACCGCCCGCAGCACGGAGAACACCGCCGCGGCGTCGGTGGACGACACGACGGCTCCCAGCAGCAGCGCCATCTGCCAGCCGATGTCCAGCAGCAGGTACGCCGCCGCGGCGGTGACGGCGACGCTGACGAACACGCCGACGGTGGCCAGCACCGACGCGGGCGCCAGCACCTCGCGTACGTCGCTGAACTTGGTGGTCAGGCCGCCCTCGACCAGGATGACCGCCAGCGCGGCCAGGCCCAGGGCCTGGGCCAGGGCCGCGTCGTCGAACGGGAAACCGGCCAGGTCCTGGCCCAGCAGCAGGCCGACGGCCAGGTACGCCAGCAACACCGGCATGCCCAGCCGGGTGGCCAGCCGGGCCGCGCCGACGCTGGCCAGGACCACGCCGGCGCCGACGGCCAGCGTCACGTACAGCTCACCGAGATCCACGGCGGCCCCCTGACCCGCGGTTTCCGGCTACGCCGCGACGAGGCGCGGCCACACGTACACCCGGGCGTTCACCGTGGTCAGAGACATCGTGAAGGCGACGGCTACCGGCGAGATGACGATCGCGGCGGGGGCGGGCCGCGCGCTCACGGGCATCCGCCCGGCGGGCCGTTCTCCGCGTTGGTGGGCCGGTAGGCGCAGGCGGGCGTGTCGGTCTCGGGTGGTGTGGGCTCGACCACCATCAGGTGACGGTTCACAAGATCCTCCGGGGTCTCGGCGTGACGGGCGACGTCCGCGCGGGCGGCGACAGGTGGAGCCGGGCAGCAGGAAGCGGAGCCGCAGGGGCTCCCTGGCCCGGGCTCGCCTTCATGGTCATCGGAGCGGGCCGGGTCGACATCGGGGCTGACACCCATTTGGCGCCGCCGCTGCCGCAGGGGCTCTGCGCCGGCTGCCCGGCGCGGTGCGCCCGCGTCCCCGCCCCGACTGCGGGCGCGACGGATAATGGGTGCGCGCACGCATTTACAGGACGCACCCGGGCCGACAGGCTGACCATGATGAGGGTGATCACCGCCGCGGGACGGGCCGGCCTGGCCCCTGGCGGGCCGCAGAGAACGGCCGACGCCGGGCGGAGTCGGGCAGCGAGGGGAGGAACCGTCGTGTCGCTGTTCTGGCGGATCTTCCTGCTCAACGCCGCCGTACTCGTCGCCGCCACGCTGCTGCTGCTCGGCCCGGTCACGGTGTCCACCCCCGTGCTGCTCACCGAGGCCGTCGTGCTGACCGTGGGCCTCGCCGCGATGCTGGTCGCCAACGCCGCGCTGCTGCGCGTCGGCCTCGCGCCGCTGCACCGGCTGACGCGGGCCATGACCACCATCGACCTGCTGCAGCCCGAACCCCGGCCGGTCCCGGCCGGGCAGGCCGGCATCGCGGACCTGATCCGCGCCTTCAACGCCATGATCGACCGGCTGGAGGCGGAGCGGGCCTCCAGCGCGGCCAGCGCCCTGTCCGCCCAGGAGGCCGAGCGCCGGCGCGTCGCCCAGGAACTGCACGACGAGGTCGGCCAGACGCTGACCGCGGTCCTGCTCGAACTCAAGCAGGTCGCCCGGCACGCGCCCGAGCCGGTCCGCGCCCAACTCGCCCAGGTGCAGGAGACCACCCGCGACAGCCTCGACGAGATCCGCCGCATCGCCCGCCGGCTGCGCCCCGGCGTACTGGAGGAACTCGGCCTGACCAGCGCCCTCAAGGCGCTCGTCACGGAGGTCACCGGGCACACGGACCTGTCGGTGCGCCAGCACCTCGACGCGGACCTGCCCGCCCTCGACGGCGAGGCCGAACTGGTGATCTACCGGGTGGCGCAGGAGGCCCTCACCAACACCGTCCGGCACGCGCGGGCCACCACCGTCGAGCTGTCGCTGACCCGCCGACCGGGCCACGTGCAACTGCGGATCCGCGACGACGGCCGGGGCATCGGCGACGCCGCCGAAGGCGCCGGCGTACGCGGCATGCGGGAGCGCGCCCTGCTCATCGGCGCCCAGCTCAGCGTGGGGCCCGGCCCGGACGGCGGCACCGAGGTGCGGCTGCGGGTGCCCGTCGGCGACTCCGAGGCCCGGCCGTGACCACCCGCATCCTGCTCGCCGACGACCACGCCCTCGTGCGCCGTGGCGTGCGCCTCATCCTCGACAGCGAACCGGACCTGACCGTCGTGGCCGAGGCCGGCGACGGCGCGGAGGCCATCGGCCTGGCCCAGACCGAGCGCCCCGACCTTGCCATCCTCGACATCGCCATGCCGCGGCTGACCGGCCTCCAGGCGGCCCGGGAGCTGTCCCGGCAGCAACCGGGCCTGCGCATCCTCATCCTGACGATGTACGACAACGAGCAGTACTTCTTCGAGGCCCTCAAGGTCGGCGCCAACGGCTACGTGCTCAAGTCCGTCGCCGACCGCGACCTGGTGGAGGCCTGCCGCGCCGCCGTACGCGACGAGCCGTTCCTCTATCCCGGCGCCATCAACGCCCTCATCCGCACCTACCTGGAGCGCAGCGCCCGGGGCGAGAGCCTGCCGGCCAGGGCCATCACCGAGCGCGAGGAGGAGATCCTCAAGCTCGTCGCCGAGGGCCACTCCTCCAAGGAGATCGCCCGCCTGCTGTTCATCAGCGTCAAGACCGTCGAACGGCACCGGGCCAACCTGCTGCAGAAGCTCGGCCTCAGGGACCGGCTGGAACTGACCCGCTACGCCATCCGGGCCGGGCTCATCGAGCCGTGACCGCGCGCGGCGGGGGTGACGGGCGCCGGCGGCGACCGCGGCCCGGACAGCCGGTACGGGGACGACAGGGCCGACTTTCCTGCGGGCGGGCCCGCCGGTTCTCTACGGTCGACGGGTGGGCGCTGAGCAGCCGTGGAGCCGGCCGGCCCGTCGGGGCCGCCCGGTGCGTACCGGGTTGGTGTTCGCGGGCGTGACCGTGCTGCTGTGCTGCGTCGGGGTGGCCGGGCTGGGCGCCTGGAACGTGCAGGTGGTCACGCAGGCCAGCGGTCCGGTGCGGGAGACCGCCGACGGCTTCCTGCGGTCGGTGGCGGCGGGCGACACCGACGGCGCGTACGAGCGGCTCTGCGCCGACACGCGCAGCCGGTGGAGCCCCATCGGGTTCACCAGCTGGCTGCGCACCCCGCCGGTGGTCGACGGCTACGAGATCGTCGACGTGTCGGTGGCGACCCGGGGTGGCAGCCCGCGCGGCACCGTGACGGTCCGGCTGACCCGCGACAGCGGCCTCACCGAGGAGCGGAAGCTGTCGGTGGTGCGCGAGGACGGCGACTGGCGGGTGTGCGGTGACCCGTACTGAGGCGTCAGCGGCGGGGGCCGAGTTCGCCCGCGCGGTAGTGCCGGCGGCAGAGCACCTGGTAGCGCACCTCGGCGCTGTCCACGGTGTCGCCGATGACGACCTGCAGGCCCTCGCGGACCACCCGACCGTCGACGACGCGGGCGTTGAGCAGCCCTTCCCGGCCGCACCAGCAGAGCACCTCGACCTGGATGCGGGCCACCTCGTCGGCGAGTTCGAACAGCCGCTGCGCGGCCGGGAACAGGCACGAGCGGAAGTCGGTGGCCAGCCCGAACGCGTACACGTCGACGTCGTAGCTGTCGACCAGCTCGGCCATCTGCTCGATGTGCTCCAGGTTGTAGAACGACGCCTCGTCGCAGATCAGGTAGTCGACGCGGACGCCCTCGGCCCAGGTGTCGCGCACGAGGGTGCGCAGGTCCAGCTCGTCGGTGACCTCGACGGCCTCGTGCGCCAGGCCGATGCGGGTGGTGACCTGCGGGCCCAGCGAGCGGTCGATGCGGGTGGTGACGAGGCCGCGGCGGCCCTGCCGGGAGTGGTTGTGGTTCATCTGCAACGCCATCGTGGACTTGCCGCAGTCCATCGGCCCCCAGAAGAACTTCAACGCCGCCGCGTGCAGCGGACGCCCGTCCACGCCCCGCGCCGCGGCGCACCCGGCGGGGGAGTCGTCGGGGCCCAGCGGCGGGCGCGCCAGGCAGGTCGGGGCGGCGGCGTGGTCGGTCACGGTCGGGCAGCCTAGCCGATCGACGTCGGCTGATCCGGCCGGTGCGGACGGGCGCGCGTCGCTCAGAGCACCCGGGGCGGGGTGTTGCCGGCGGCGACGATCGCCCGGCGGATCGGCACGGCCAGCAGCAGCAGGAACCCGACGACGAAGAAGATCAGCAGGGAGACCAGGCCCACCCGGTAGGAGTTGGTGAGCTGGAACACGATGCCGAAGGCCAGCGGGCCGAGCCAGCTGGTGCCCTTGTCGCTGATCTCGTAGAAGCCGTAGTACTCGCCCTCCTTGCCGGCGGGGATGAGCTGGCTGAACAGCGACCGGCTCAACGCCTGGCTGCCGCCGAGCACCAGGCCGATGGCGGCGCCGAGGATCATGAACGGCAGCGGCGCCTCGGCGGGCAGCCGGAACGCGCCGAGGATCACCCCGGTCCACAGCACCAGGCTGATCAGCACGGTCTTCCAGGCGCCGATGCGCTTGGCGAGGGCGCCGAGCAGCAGCGCGCCGCCGAAGGCGAGGAACTGCACCAGCAGGATGGTGACGATCAGGGTGCTCTGCCCGAGCTTCAGCTCCTCGGTGCCGTACTGGCTGGCCAGGGCGATGACGGTCTGGATGCCGTCGTTGTAGACCAGGAACGCCAGCAGGAAGAACAGCGTCAGCGGGTACGCCTTGATCTCGCGCAGGGTGCGGCCGAGCTGCCGGAACCCGTCGGTGAGCGGGTTGCCGCCGGCCAGCGCGGCGGCCGTGGGGTGCTCGCGCAGCCAGCGCAGCGGGATCAGGGTGAACACCGCCCACCACACGCCGGCGGACACGATCGACCAGCGGGCCAGGTCGAGGGTGCGCTGGTGGTTGCCCTCCTCGCCGAGCATGCTGACCGCGACGAGGTTGAGCGCCAGCAGCAGGCCGCCGCCCAGGTAGCCCAGCGCCCAGCCGCGGCTGGAGATGCCGTCGCGTTCGTCGGGGCCGCCGAGCCGCGGCAGGAACGAGTTGTAGACCACGACGCCGGCGCCGAAGGCGATGTTGGCGACCATGAACAGCGCCCCGCCGAGCAGGTACCGGTCGCCGGTGACGAAGAGCATGCCGACGGTGGCGCCGGCGCCGGTGAAGGCGGCGGCGGCGAGCAGCCGCTTCTTGTGCGCCGAGCGGTCGGCGATCGCCCCGACGACCGGCAGCGCGAACACGGTGAGGAACACCGACAGCGACACCAGGTACGGGAAGTACGAGCCGGCGGCGACCTTGACGCCCAGCGGGTAGACGTACCCGGAGCAGGTGTCGGCGCCGAGTTCACAGCCGGCGGCGAGTTCGGTGACGGTGGTCAGGAACGGGCCGAGGAAGACGGTGATGACGGTGGTGGAGAAGGCGGACATCGCCCAGTCGTAGAAGTACCAGCCGCTGCGTTCGCGGCGGGTGCTCGCCGGGGCGGGGGTGTCGTCCACGGCGGGGGTGACGGTCTCGGCCATCGGGGTCCTTCGAACGGGTTCAGGCGGCCCAGTGGCCGCGGCTGCGGTAGACGTCGCGCAGCACGCCGACGTGATCGGTCATGATGCCATCCACTCCGAGGTCGAGTAACTCGTGCATCTCGGCAGGTTCGTCGATCGTCCAGACATGCACGTGCAGTCCGAGTCGGTGGGCGTGGCGCAGGAACCTGCGGTCCACCACCCGCACCCGCCCGTAGCGCACCGGCACCTGCGCGGCGACCACCGACGGGGGCAGCCGCAGCGCCCGCCCGGTCAGCGACGCCATCCGCAGCCGGGCCACCCCGCGCATGCCGAGGCTGCTGGCGACGCGCCCCTGGGTGAGGGCGCGCAGCCGGGCCAGCCGGGCGTCGCTGAACGAGGCCAGCAGCACCCGGTCGCCGGCCCCGACGCGTGCGACGGTGGCCACGGTCGGCTCGACGCCGCCGTCGGCCTTGACGTCGATGTTGAACCGCACCTGCGGCCAGGCGTCGAGGACCTCGTCGAGGCGGGGGACGACGGCGGCGCCGCCGACGCGTACCGAGGCCAGGTCGGCCCAGCGCAGGTCGGCGATGCGCCCCGGCTCGCCCGTGACCCGGGTCAGCGTGGCGTCGTGGAAGACCACCGCGACGCCGTCGGCGGTGCCGTGCACGTCGGTCTCGACGTACCGGTAGCCGAGCCCGATGGCCCGGGCGAACGCCGCGGCGGTGTTCTCGTCGCCCTCGGCGGCGCCGCCCCGGTGGGCGAAGGCCAGCGGTGTGGGGCCGTCGAGGTAGGCGTGGGTCACGCGGGGAGTATGCCCGGCGCCGTTGGCCGCCGGGTGGCCGCCCGGTTGCCACCGCGACGCCGTGCGGCTGGCGGATGTCGGACAGTGACGACGGTGTCGCGCTGCGGTGCGGTGAAGATGTCCGGGTGATGCCATGGATGCCTTCTCCCCGGCCGGGAGGGGCCGAGGAGCCGCCGGCGTCCGCGCCGGGGGTGGCGGCCCGGGCGTTGGACCCGCTGCCGGCCCGCATCGCGCTGCCGCCGTCGCAGCGCCCGCACCGGCGCGTCCCGCCGCAGGCCCGGCCGCTGCTCTGGCTGGTCCTGCTGGTCGGTAACCCGTGGGCCGCCCGGCTGCTCATCGAGTGGCGCTATCGACTGCCCCGGGGCGACGGACTGCCGGGGCTGGTGGGGGCGCTGGGCGAGGCGATGCTGGCGGGGCTGGGCTGGCCGAGGTGGGACGTGCGGCCGCTGCGGGCCGACCATGTCGCCTGGTGGCTGGCGGAGAACGCCCGCACCGTGCTGTTCGTCGTGATCGCGGTGGCGCTGCTGCGTCGGCTTGCCACTCCGGCGTTCGCGCCGCGGCGTACGCACCGGGTGCTCGCGGTGATCGGCGCGAGCGTGACGGCGGCGGTGCTCGCGGCGGTGGGCGGCGTGACGATGCACGTCCTCACCGACAGCGGCATGCTGCGCGGCGTGGACCTGACCTCGGCGGTGCTCGGCGCGATCTCCGGGGCGCTGTACTGCGGATTCGTCGTGGGTGTCCTGCTGGCCTGGGCGGCGGTGCGCGGACCGGGGCCGCGCCGTGGGGGGTTCCCGGCGACCCGGCACGGAGGTGGCTGACATGGTGGTACGGCAGCACAGCGGCCCGCGCGACGAGGCGCCGTCGGCACGCTCGCACCCGGACGCCGGCAGCGAGGCCACCCGCTACCTGTGCGCGGCCGCCCACACCGACGACGCGTTCACCGAACGGGTGCTGGCCGAGGTGTTCGACGACGACCTGCGCGCGGTCGCCCCGTCGGTGGGCTTCGACCTGGGCACGGTGCTGCGGCACTGCCTGTCCGCCCGCCGCCGGCGCCGTCTGCGGGACGTCGGGCTGCTGGTCGCCGGCGGCCTGGCGGTGCTGCTCGCCCCGCTGGCGACGGTGCTGGTCGGGGTCACGATGGCGGTGGGCAGCTCACTGGCCCCGCTGCGGCCCGGCCGCAGCGGCCCGGTGGGCCCGTTCCTGTCGATGATCGCGATCGCGACGGTCTCGCTCGTGCTGGTCTTCCAGCTCGGCGCGGCCACGCCCGGCGACGACCCGGCGGGCCTGCCCGGTTGGGTCGTCGGCCGGCCGTGGCTGGCGCTGCCGGCCGGCCTGGTCGCCTACCTGGTGCTCGTGGGGCACCTGCTGGGCACCCGGCGGCTGCTGGTGACCCGGTTGCGCCGGGCCCGGTTCCGGCCGGAGCCACCCGACGTGGCGTCGCTGCCGGCGCGCGACGCCGAGCGGCTCGCCGCCGTCGACCGCGCCCAGGGCGGCAACGTGACGGTCTACGGCGGCTACACCCCGTTCGTCGGGCACGGCACGCCGGTGGCGGGGTGGTCGTTCGCCCTGCCGATCCTGGCCGACGCCCACGGGCCGGCCGGGACCGCCCCCACGGGCGACGTGTCCGCCCCCGCGCCGTTCACCGTCGTGGAGCTCATCGACCACGTGCGGGCCCGGCTGGCGGCGATCCGGCTGGACCAGGCCGGCGATCCCACCCCGGCGCGGCTCGCGGGGCTGCTGCTCGAGGACCGGGTGTTCGTCTGCGGCGACCGGCTCACCGGCGACACGCGGTTGCTGCCGCACCGGGAGCGGATGCCGCGCCAGCGGTGGTCCGACGACGAGGTACGCGAGGTCGCCGGCCGCCCGCAGGGCGCGGCGCGGCACTACCTGTGCGCCCTGGTGCCGTCCTGGGGCGGGGAGGTCGTCGCCTCCACGTTCCTGCACTTCTCCACCGACGGCCAGGTGCTCTACCTGGAGTGTGCCCGCACGGTGCTGGAGCCGCCGCGGCAGGGGTACCACGACGTGGACCGGCTGACCGAGTGGCTGCCGGTGAGTCAGCTCGCGCAGGCGCTGGCCACCGGCACCGAGCGGTTGCTGCCCACCGCGCTGGGCGCGCCGGTGCGGCTGCTGCGGGACCTGGTGCGGGGCGTCGCGCGTGGGCGGCGTCAGGCGCGGCTGCGGCAACTGGCCCGCGAGGACCTGGGCTACGACTACGGTGCCCGGGTCGGCGTGCGGGAGGTCGCCTCCGGCGCCGAGTACCACAACTACTTCCAGGTGCTCGACGCCGCCAAGCACCTGAAGGTCGTCGAGCGGCACGTGCTGGCCGCCATCATGGACTTCCTGGACGCCCGTGGGGTGGACACGGCCGAGTTCCGCAACCGGCAGACGACGATCCTCAACCAGGGCGTCATCCAGACCGGCGGCCTGAGTGTGGTCGGCAACCAGGCGGTGGGCCAGGGCGCCCGGGCCGAGCAGCAGGCCGAGGGGGCGCCGCCGCGCAGCCGTCGGCCGCGTGACGACTGAATCGCAGGGGAGGACGGGCATGCCCGAGGGGACCAACTACGGCATCCAGCAGTTCGGCGGGGTGAGCCAGGTGGGAAACCAGGCGGTGGGTCCGGGCGCGTACGCCAGCGGCGGCAGCCTGTGGGCCGCCGCGCCCGCCGGTGTCGACGCCCCGGCGCTGGTCCGGCAGCTGCTCGAGGTGCTCGACCGGCACCGGGGCGAGCTGTCGGAGCCGGCCCGGGTGACGGCCGCGCAGTTGCGTGCGGAGCTGACCCGTCCGGACGCCGAACCGGGCCGGGTCACCGGGTTGTTGCAGCGGCTGGCGGTGGTGGCGGCTCCGGTGACGCCGGTCGCGACGGCGGTCGGCGAGCTGCTGCGCCTGGCGCAGGCGCTCTGACGGCGCGCGCGGGCACCGGCGGTCCGGCGGGTCAGCCGGGCGAGCGGTGCCGGCGGTGCGCGCGGCTGGTGTCGCTCGGGCGGCCGGGGTCGACGTGGCGGGGGCGCTGCGGTTCGTCGGGGCGCAGCGGCACGAGGGCGTCGGTGATGGCGTCGATGATCCGGTCGGTGGCCTGCCGGGCGGCGCCGGGCGCGCCGTGGGCGAGGTCGGTCAGGTCGACGGGCTCGCCGAAGTGCACGCGCAGCACCGGGCGGCGCCACACGGCGCGGGCGACCCCGCGCAGCAGCCCCTTCGGGGCGCGGTAGGGCAGCACCTCGTGGGAGCCCCACTGGGCGACCGGGATCACCGGCGCGCCGCAGGTGAGGGCGAGGCGGGCGGTGCCGGTCTTGCCGCGTTCGGGCCAGATGCCGGGGTCCAGGCCGATGCGGCCCTCCGGGTAGACCAGGATCACCGAGCCGCCGGAGACCGCCGCGGCGGCGGCGTCGAGGGCGCGGCCGACGGCGGCGGTGCCCCGGTCGACACGCAGGTGCCCGGCGCGGCGCATCGCGGCGCCGAGGACGGGGGTGCGGAACAGCCCGCCGGTGGCCATGATCCGGGGGGCGACGCCCCGGGCGCGGCAGGCGGCGGCGAGCACGACGGGGTCGAACGGGCTGATGTGGTTGGCGGCCAGGATCAGCGGGCCCCGGCGCAGCGCCTCGGGTACGTCGCCGCTGACCTCCAGGCGGGCCAGGAGCGCGACGACGACGCGGGCGAGCAGTTGCGCGGCACGCCAGATCAGCGGTGGCTGCCAGGTCGGGCGGGTGGTGTCCATCAGCGCGCAATGGTCGCACGCGCAGGCCGGTCGGCGTGGCGCGGGGCGCGCGGCGGCGGGCCGTCCGGCAGAGGTGATCAGGGTCATTGGTCCCGGGCCGCTTCGGGCCCCCCGCCCCTGCCGCATTCTCTACGACGCGCAGTAGTATTTACTACGTCTCGTAGTATGCACAGCCTGGGGGTTACTGGTGGACGCGTTGGACGTCGCCCGCTGGCAGTTCGGTGTCACCACCGTCTACCACTTTCTCTTCGTACCGCTGACCATCGGCCTGTCCGTGCTGGTGGCGATCCTCCAGACGATGTGGCACCGCACCGGCGACGAGAAGTACCTGAAGCTCACCAAGTTCTACGGCAAGCTCTTCCTCATCAACTTCGCGATGGGCGTGGTGACCGGCATCGTGCAGGAGTTCCAGTTCGGCATGAACTGGAGCGACTACTCCCGCTTCGTCGGCGACATCTTCGGCGCCCCCCTGGCGATCGAGGCGCTGGTCGCGTTCTTCCTGGAATCCACCTTCATCGGCCTGTGGATCTTCGGCTGGGACCGGCTGCCCAAGCGGCTGCACCTGGCCAGCATCTGGGCCGCCGCGATCGGCAGCAACCTCAGCGCGTACTTCATCCTCGCGGCGAACTCGTTCATGCAGAACCCGGTCGGCTACCGGATCAACCCCGACACCGGCCGCGCCGAACTCACCGACTTCGTGGCCGTGCTGACCAACAAGGTCGCGATGATCACCTTCCCGCACACCATCGCCGGCGCGTTCCTGGTGGCCGGCTCGCTGCTGGTCGCCGTCGCCATGTGGCACCTGGTGCGCAACCGCGACTCCGCCGACACCCCCGCCTACCGCTTCGCCGCGAAGTTCGGCTCCTGGGTCACCCTGGTCTCCGCCGCCGCCGTCGCCATCACCGGCGACATCCAGGGCAAGATCATGACCCAGGTGCAGCCGATGAAGATGGCCGCCGCCGAGGGCCTCTACACCACCGAGAGCCCCGCCTCGTTCTCCGTACTCACCGTCGGCAGCCTCGACGGCAGCCGCGAGCTGTTCGCCCTCAAGATCCCGCACCTGCTGTCCTGGCTGGGCACCGGCGACCCGAACGGCACCGTGCAGGGCATCAACGACCTGCAGGCCCAGTACGCCGCCCAGTACGGCGCCGGCAGCTACACCCCGATCATCCCGGTCACCTACTGGAGCTTCCGCTTCATGATCGGCTTCGGGATGGCCGCCGCCGCCATCGCCCTGCTGGTGCTCTGGAGCCAGCGCAAGGGCCGCACCCCCACCAGCAAGTGGCTGCTGCGCGCCGGCCTGGTCATGCCCCTGCTGCCCCTCGCGGCGAACTCCTTCGGCTGGATCTTCACCGAGATGGGCCGCCAGCCGTGGATCGTCTTCGGCGAGATGCTCACCCGCGACGGCGTCTCCCGCAGCGTCTCGCTGACCGAGGTGCTCACCTCCTTCACCGCCTTCACCCTCATCTACGCCGCCCTCGCCGTCGTCGAGGTCAAGCTGCTGTTGCGCTACGCCAAGGCCGGCGTGCCCGACCTGACCCCGAACCCCGACATCGACGACACCCACGACGACGCCGAGCGCCCGCTCGCGTTCGCCTACTGAACACCGGAGACACACCGTGGAACTCACCACCATCTGGTTCCTGCTCGTCGCGGTCCTGTTCACCGGGTACTTCATCCTCGAGGGCTTCGACTTCGGCGTCGGCATGCTGCTGCCCGTGCTCGGCCGCGACGACCGGGAACGCCGCGTCCTGATCAACACCATCGGCCCCGTCTGGGACGGCAACGAGGTCTGGCTCATCACCGCCGGCGGCGCCATGTTCGCCGCGTTCCCCGAGTGGTACGCCACCCTGTTCTCCGGCTTCTACCTGCCGCTGCTGCTGATCCTGCTCGCCCTGATCATCCGCGGCGTCGCCTTCGAGTACCGCCACAAGCGCCCCGAGGCGACCTGGAAACGCCGCTGGGACACCGCCATCTTCGTCGGCTCGGTGGTGCCGGCGGTGCTGTGGGGCGTGGCGTTCGCCAACATCCTGCGCGGCGTGCCGCTCGACGCCGACCACGAGTACGTCGGCGGCCTGCTCGACCTGCTCAACCCGTATGCCCTGCTCGGCGGCGCGACCACCGCGGCGCTGTTCCTCACCCACGGCGCCGTGTTCATCGCCCTCAAGACCGTCGGCGAGGTACGCGAGCGCGCCGCCGCCCTCGCGGTGCGCGTGGGCGTGGCCGCCGCCGCCCTCGCGGTGGCGTTCCTGACCTGGACGCTGAACATCCGCTCCAGCACCGCCGCCGTCGTCTTCGCCATCGGCGCGGCCCTGGCGCTGCTCGGCGGCCTCGCCGCCGCCCGCGCCCGCCGGGAGGGCTGGGCGTTCACCGGCACCGCCGTGGCGATCGCGCTGGCCGTGGCGACGCTGTTCGCGGCACTGTTTCCGAACGTGCTGCCCTCCACCGGTGACATCGCCGGCACGCTGACCGCCACCAACGCCGCCTCCACCCCCTACACCCTGAAGATCATGACCTGGGTGGCGGTGGTGTTCACCCCGATCGTGCTGGCCTACCAGGGCTGGACGTACTGGGTGTTCCGCAAGCGCATCGGGGTGGCCCACATCCCGCGGCACTGACCAACCCCGCCGGGTGGCCGCGGGCCCCGCCGCCGCCACCGGCACCCACCACGGGGCCGACGCGACACACCTGCCGCGCCGGCCCCGTGGCCGTGCCCACCGCCCGCGTCAGTGCGCCTCGCGCAGCTCCGCCAGGCGCGCCTCGATCTCCGCCAGCTCCGCGCGCAGCTTCTCCGCCTGCTGCTCCGCCTCGGCCCGCTCGGCGGCCATGATCTGCTCCACCGCCTCCTGCACCCCCGGCACGTCCACCAGCGCCACCATCCGCAGCGCCTCCGCCGGCTTCACCACGTACGGCTTCGCCAGGGACTTGCTGCCCTGCTGCGCGGCGACCGTCCACTCGCCGTCGGCGTACGCCAGCGTCACCGTCAGCCCCGCCGGGCCCTTCGGCTTCACCGCCTTCACCGGCCGCCGCGCCGGCGCCGGCTTCGCCTCCACCGTCTCCACCTTCGGCTCCTCCCGCCGCTGCTGCGGCACCCGGTCCAGCACGAACTCCGGCTCCGCTGGCGCCGCCTCCACCTGCTCCTGCGGCTCCGGCTGCGGCTCCGGGGCCTTGCGCCCGGCGCCGCGCGGCGCCACCGCCACGTCGGCGGGGGAGAAGGGCAACTCGTCGCGACCGAAGCGGACCACCACGAACTCGTCCGACACGGCCGGATCGGTCAGCTCCACCACCTGCCCCACCTGCCCGGCGATCTGACCCGCCGAGGCGGTGAACACCACCTTCGGCTTGCGGCCCGCCGCCAGCGCCTCCCGGATGCTCTGCACCTCGTCAGTGGACAAACCCTGGCCAGCGGCACCCATCAGCAACCTCTTCCGTCGTACACCTGTTCAGATGCCTGCCTTGATACCAGCCCACGCCGACAAGCGGAAGATCAACCCCCCAGCGCCCGCAACGCCGCGTCCGCGTGGTCGTTCATGTTCAGCTCGCTGTGGACGACCTCCACCACCCGCCGGTCGGTGTCGATCACGAACGTCATCCGCCGCGTGCTCAGCGCGCCCAACGGCAGCCGCCGCCGCACCCCGAACAGGTCCGCCACGACCCCGTCCACGTCCGACAGCAACGGATAGTCGAACCCGTGCCGCCGGGAGAACTCCGCCTGCTTCGCCACCGGATCCCGGCTGATCCCCACCCGGGTCGCGCCCACCGCCGCGAACTCCGCCGCCAGGTCCCGGAAGTGGCAGCTCTCCGCCGTGCACCCCCGCGTCATCGCCGCCGGATAGAAGAACAACACCACCGGACCGCCGGCCAGGAACTCCGACAGCCGCCGCGGCGTACCCGTCTCGTCAGGCAGCTCGAAGTCCTCCACCACGTCGCCGACACCCACACCCGCCACCGCGCACCTCCACGTCACCGTCCACCGACGCGCCCGAGCCTATGCGCCGGCCCACGAGCCCGCCCCGGTAGCGTCGGCTGCGCAGCCACGACAGGGGAGAGGCACATGCGACCGGTCACCGTGATCACCGGCGGCAGCCGCGGCATCGGCGCCGCCACCGCCCGCCGCCTCGCCCACGCCGGCCACCACGTCGCCTTCAGCTACCGCCGCGACCGCGCCGCCGCCACCGCCGTGCTCGCCGACATCGACGCCACCGGCGTACGCGGCCTCGCCGTGCCCGCCGACACCCGCGACCCCGACCAGGTCACCGCCCTGTTCGACGCCGCCGCCGACCTCGGCGCGATCACCGGCCTGGTCAACAACGCCGGCGTCACCAGCCCCATCGGCGCCTTCGTCGACCTCGACCCGGCCGACCTGCGCCACGTCGTCGACGTCAACCTCATCGGCTACGTCCTCTGCGCCCAGCAGGCCGCCCGCCGCATGGACCGCGGCGGCGCCATCGTCAACGTCTCCTCCGTCGCCGCCACCCTCGGCAGCCCCGGCGAGTACGTCCACTACGCCGCCGTCAAGGCCGCCACCGACACCCTCACCACCGGCCTCGCCAAGGAACTCGCCCCGCGCGGCATCCGCGTCAACGCCGTCGCCCCCGGCATCATCCGCACCGACATCCACGCCCTCTCCGGCCAACCCGACCGACCCGACCGGGCCGCCGCCCGCATCCCACTGGGCCGCCCCGGCGAACCCGACGAGGTCGCCGGCGCCATCGCCTGGCTGCTCGGCCCCGACGCCAGCTACACCACCGGCACCGTCCTGCGCGTCGCCGGCGGCCTCTGACCCCCGTCCACCGCGCCCCGAACCGTCGCCGTCCGTGCGACGATGCGCGCTGTGACCGGTGTCTTCGGCGACGTCGCCGACCTCTACGACGACGCACGTCCCGACTACCCGAGCGCCCTCGCCGACCTCATCCGCGACTACCACGGCGGCACCCCCACCGCGGTCACCGAGATCGGCGCCGGCACCGGCAAGGGCACCGCCGTGCTGCTGCGCCTCGGCGCGCCCGTCACCTGCGTCGAACCCGACCCCCGCATGACCGCCCGACTCACCGCCACCTTCCCGCAGATCCACCCCGTCACCGACACCTTCGAACGGTGGCAGCCACCCACCGGCGGCGTACCCCTGCTCGCCTGCGCGTTGGCCTGGCACTGGCTCGACCCGGCCACCCGCAACCCACGCGCCCACGACGCGCTCACCCCCGGCGGCACCCTCGCCGTCTTCGGCCACGAGTACGGCTACGCCGACCCCGAACAGGCCCGCGCCGTCGACACCACGCTGCGCGGCGTCGACCCCACCGCCACCCGCCGCCGCACCGACTGGTTCCACCAGGACATCACCGACAGTGGCCTGTTCACCGACGTACGCGCCCACACCCTGCACCGCGACCTCACCCTGACCACCGACGGCTACCTGCGCCTGCTGCGGACCTTCGGCCCGTACCGGCAGCGCAGCGCCGAACAGCAGACCCGGGCGGCCACCGCGATGCGCACCCTCGTGGACGGCTTCGGCGGCAGCGTCGTGCTGCGCCTGCGCACCACCCTCGTCCTCGCCCGCCGCCCCCACCGGCCCTGATGCCACCGACCGTCCACCCGGCACCCCAACGGCGATCCCGCCGGCCACGCCCGCACGCCGGATTGCTGTCGGTGGGCTCCTCTACCGTCCGCGAACGTGAGCGCAACGCAGACGTACCGGTACCTCGGATCCTCCACCCTCGCACGCGGCGGCCTCGGCCTGCAGACCAGCGGCGGGCCCGCACCCCACCCCCGGTTCTTCACCGGGTTCCTCACCACCCCACCGGCGGCGGCCGTCGGCCTGCTCGCCGTCGCCGAGGTCGCCCGGACCCGCTACCACCGACCCGTCAGCGCCGCCAGCCTCGACCCGGTGGTCACCGGCAGCCGCGACCGGCTCCGGTTCGAATCCTTCTCCGGCTGCTGCGGCGTCTACGCCCGCCTCGACACCCTGCCCGCCGGCCTCGACGGCGACATCGTCGAGCACGGCACCACCAACGTCGACGTCAACAACCCGCTGCGCGAGGCACTGGCCCGCGTCGGCGGCCTCGACCCGCTGCACCTGTCCGTCGGCCCCGACGACCTGACCGTCTCCACCATGGACGGCCCGATCGTGGAGAAGAAGGTCCCCCTCCCGGCGCGCTGGCTGCGCGGCTTCGCCGAGGTGCAGATCCTCTCCGCCGCCTTCGAACCCCGCGCCGAGATCCCCGCCACCGAGGCGGCCACGTTCCTGCGCCGGCTACCCACCACCAGCGACCGGTCGGTCCTCTGGGCGGTGCCGGCCGGCCGGTCCCTGCGACTGACCTCCCGACCCGTCCCCGGCGCCGTCTGCCTGGCCGGAGCGAGCCGACTGACCGCCCTACGCGGCATGCTGCGCTTCGCCGAGTCCCTGCGCGTGTACGGACCGACCGTCGCCGCCGGCTCGGCACCCGTGCCGAGCACCTGGGAACTGGACACCGGCGCCCTGCGCCTCTCCCTCACCCTCTCACCCGAGCCGTACCGCGGATTCTCCGGCGAAGGCGCCGCCCTCACCGCACTGGCCGGCGACGACGTCGTCGACGACGCCGACCTCGTCGCCGCCGTACTCTCCTGGGACCCCACCATCGACGTCGACCGGCTGGCCACCGACACCGGCCTCGACCCGACCCGCGTCCGCGCCGCGCTCGCCCAACTCGGCACCGCCGGCCGCGTCGGCTACGACGTCTCCGAGGCCGCGTACTTCCACCGGGTCATGCCCTACGACGCGGGCCGCGCCGAACGCGACAACCCCCGCCTGGTCGGCGCCCGGGCGCTGCTCGACGCCGGAGCCGTCGAACTCGACGCCACGACCGCCACCGTCCGCAGCGGCGACCAGGTCTACCGGGTCCGCCGACTGCCCGACGGCGACTTCACCTGCACCTGCCCCTGGTGGGCCAAGCACCGCGGCCAACGGGGACCGTGCCGGCACGCGCTGGCCACCCGGATGCTGACCGTCGACCGGGCGCAGGAGCGGGTGTGAGACACGCACAGCAGGTGTTCATGAAGAGCGCCGCACGGCGGCAACGGGAACTGGCCGCCGGCGGCACCAGCGACCTGTTCGACCTCATCCAGAACGCCTCCGCCGGCCTGATCGTGGCGGCTCTGGCCGGGCTGCCGGAGCAGCGCCGCCGGGAGATCGGCGCCGAGGTGACGACCTGGTTCAAGCAGCGGCAACGCACCACCTGGTGGACGGCCGGCTCCGGCACCGCCCTGGCCGTCGCCGTGGTCGGCTGCCTACCCACCGCCGCGCAGGCCGCGACGATCCTCGCCCGCAACACGGTCAACCCCGACGGCGAACGCGCCGCCGCCCTGATGTCCACGGTCGCCGAGGAACGCGGCATCACCTGGCTCGGCGACCTGGCGCACCGGCTGACCACGAAGATCAACCAGCAGACGGGGATCGAACACTGGGGGTTCGTCGCCGCACTGCTGCGCGTCACCGGGACGACACCACCGGCCAACGACCGGTTCGTCGAACTGTGGCTGGACTCGGTGCAACTGCCCGACCGGCGACGCGCCGGCCGACCGGCACCCCTGATCGAACGGCTCCGCGACGACCCGTTCCTCGACGCCATGCTGCCCCGACTGTTCGAGATCGACGGCCTCGGCCTGCGCATGACGTTCGACGAGGTCACCACGACCTGGGACGAACGACGACGCCACGTCCTGCCCACCGCGCTGGCCCGGCTCGCCACCGAGGCGACCATCGACCGGACCACCCTGATCGACGGCGCGATCCGCCGGCTGCTGCGCGGCGACCGGGCGGCCGCCCTGCGCGCCTTCACCATCCTGCTCACCGAACTCCAACCCACCACCACCGAGGTCGCCACCCGCGCCACCGACTACCTCCGCCTGCTCACCGACGCGCCGGCCCCGGCCGCCACCATGGCGCAGAAGGCACTACGAGACCTGCCCGACCTCGAGATCGACACCGTCCTCGACACCTCCCGC
This sequence comes from Micromonospora sp. M71_S20, assembly GCF_003664255.1. Taxonomy (NCBI): domain Bacteria; kingdom Bacillati; phylum Actinomycetota; class Actinomycetes; order Micromonosporales; family Micromonosporaceae; genus Micromonospora; species Micromonospora sp. M71_S20. The sequence goes on from NZ_RCCV01000001.1 coordinate 4,124,415, forward strand.
GACGTGCTGCTGCGACCAGACAAGGCACTCGTCAAGGCCCAGCTCACCTGGCTCGACCGCCTCGCCCGCCAACACCGCGACCGGGCGGCCCAGGTCGCCGAGGTCATCGCCGTCGCCGCCGAACACCCCGCCGTCGAGCTACGCGACCGCGCCAACACCCTCGCCACCCGCCACGGACACGACCCGACACCGGGCGGCACCGGCCAGGCGTTCGCCGGGCCACGCGGCGACGACCTGCCCCCGCCCGCACCACCGGCACCGGCACCCACCCCCATCACCGACGTCGACGAACTCGCCGAGGAGGTCGCCGCCCTGCTCGGCACCCCGTCGCAGGGCACACCGCTGGACCGCATCCTCGACGCGCTGGTCCGGCTCACCGCCACCGACGGCGCACGGGTGCACACCGCCCTCGCCCCCGTCATCGAACGCCGGCACTGGTCCTGGGGCAACGAACACCGCCACGACCCCCTCTGCCTGTGCAAGATGGTCGTCGACATCCTCACCACCGCCGCAACCACCGACCAGCAGGCCCGCCGACGCAGCCGGTGGGACACACTGCTCGCCGCGCTGCGCCGCACCGACCGGCAGACACCGCAGTCGGAACTGGTCACCACCGACCCCCGCGTGCCCGCACCGCACCGGCTGCTCCGAGCCCGCCTCGCCGAGATCGGCGCCCACCTCAACGAACCCGGACACCCCGGCCTGCTCGCCACCCCCACCCACGCCAACGGCGCCCTCGACCCGCTCGCCCTGATCGAGCGCCTCGCGGCCCTCGGCGACCGCACGCCCTGGCACTGGGACCTCACCCAGGCACTGCTGCGCCTGCCCGGCGACACCGACGAGGCGGTCGCCGGCAAGGCGGCGGCGCTGGGCACCCCGGCGGGGGAGCGGCTCGCCACCTGGCTCCGCGCCGGCGGACTGCCACCACCCGTCATGCGCGTCACCACCCTCACCCGGCGGCCCCGCAGGAACGGCTACGACTGGGAGCACGACCAACTACCGCCGAAACGCATCGCGGTCGAACTGCGCCCACCCGACGGCTACGACGACCGGTACGGACTACTGACCGCCGACCCCGCACCGATCGGCGTCGAACACTCCGCCTGGGCGAACCTGTGGCCGTCGATCCTGCCAGGGCACAGGGCGGTGGTCGCCGCGTACGCCCTGCCGAACGTGGCCGCCACCGCGGACATGGACCAACGCGGCGGCACGACCATGCTGCCGCTGCTCGCCGAGAGCACCGGCCCCGGCGCAGCGGCCCTCGACCTCGCCCTGTCCTACGGTCTCGCGGCCCGCCACGGCACCGACCGGATCGCCGCCCTGGACGCCCTGCTCACCCTCGCCGCAGCCGGGCAGCTCGACGCCACCGCGACCGGCGGACACCTGGGCCGACTCGTCGCCGGGCAGCTGGTGAAGCTGTCCAGGGCACTCGAACCCCTACGCGACGCCGCCCTGGCCGGAGCACCGCTGACCGTGTGGCGACTGATCGCCGCCGCACTGCCCCCGGTACTCGCCGCGCCCAGACCCCCACGCGGCCTGCCGGACCTGCTGAGCCTGGCGGCCGAGACGGCCGGCACGACCGGCGTCCGCATCGAGGTGCCCGGCCTGGCCGACGTCGCCGGCCGGGGCGGATCGAGCCGCCTCGTCACCGAGGCCCGACGCCTACGCCGCGCGCTCGACACGGCCTGACCCGTCGCTCGTCCCCAGCACGCGGGAACCACCCGCCGCAGCCGCTCGGGGCGTACGGCGTGCCGTCGCGGCGGCACGCCGTACGGTCCTGCTGGGCAACCCCGCCGCCACGTGGCACGATCTTGCAGGTGACCAGCAGAGACGCCGCCGAACAGCACCTACGCGACCTCGCCCGGCTGCGCCGCGTCCGCGACCGCATCGACCGGGAGTACGCGCAGCCACTGGACGTCGAGGCACTCGCCCGGGGCGCCAACATGTCGGCCGGACACCTCAGCCGCCAGTTCCGGCAGGCCTACGGCGAGTCGCCGTACGCCTATCTCATGACCCGGCGCATCGAACGCGCCATGGCACTGCTGCGCCGCGGCGACCTCAGCGTCACCGAAGTCTGCTTCGCGGTCGGCTGCTCCTCGCTGGGCACCTTCAGCACCCGCTTCACCGAACTGGTCGGCGTGCCGCCGAGCACCTACCGCGCCCGGACAGCCCAGGCGACGGCGGAGATGCCACCGTGCATCGCGAAACAGGTGACCCGACCGATCAGGAATCGAGAAGCACGCCGCACGCGGCCGCAACTAGCCTGACCGGCATGGACATCACCATCCACTACGCCTTCCTCCCGCACACCGACGCGGACGCCGCCCTGAACTTCTACCGCGACACCCTCGGCTTCGAGGTCCGCAACGACGTCGGATACGACGGCATGCGCTGGCTCACCGTCGGCCCCGCCAACCAGCCCGGCACCTCCATCGTCCTGCACCCGCCGGCCGCCGAACCCGGCATCACCGACGACGAGCGCCGCACCATCCTCGAACTGATCGCCAAGGGCAGCTACGGCGCCGTCACCCTGGCCACCGACGACCTCGACGGCCTCTTCGACCGGCTGCAGGCCAGCGGCGCCGACGTCGTCCAGGAGCCGACCGAGCAGCCGTACGGCGTGCGCGACTGCGCCTTCCGCGACCCCACGGGCAACCTCATCCGCATCAACGAACTGCGCTGAACCCACCGGCGCACCCAGACACCGACCAGGCAACACCGCGACGCCGGCCCCCGCGCCACAGACGATGGAGACACGATGAGCACCGCCACGAGGACGGACACCCAGGCACCCGCGCACGTCGCCGACAGCCACGACCTGATCCGCGTGCAGGGCGCGCGCGTGAACAACCTCAAGGACGTCAGCGTCGAGATCCCCAAGCGCCGCCTGACGGTCTTCACCGGCGTCTCCGGCTCGGGCAAGAGCTCGCTGGTGTTCGGCACCATCGCCGCCGAGTCACAGCGGATGATCAACGAAACCTACAGCGCCTTCCTGCAGGGCTTCATGCCGTCGCTCACCCGACCGGAGGTCGACCTGCTGGAAGGGCTGACCACCGCGATCATCGTCGACCAGGAACGGATGGGCGCCAACCCCCGATCCACCGTCGGCACCGCCACCGACGCCAACGCCATGCTGCGCATCCTGTTCAGCCGCCTCGGCCAACCCCACATCGGCTCGCCCAACGCGTACTCCTTCAACATCCCCACCGTCCGGGCCAGCGGCGCGATCACCGTCGAGCGCGGCAACAAGACCAAGGCCGAGAAGGCGACGTTCCACCGCCTCGGCGGCATGTGCCCCCGCTGCGAGGGCATGGGCACCGTCAACGACATCGACCTGACCGCCCTCTACGACGCCAGCAAGTCACTCAACGAGGGCGCGCTCACCATCCCCGGCTACAGCATGGACGGCTGGTACGGCCGCATCTTCCGCGGCTGCGGCTACTTCGACCCCGACAAGCCGATCAGCAAGTTCACCAAGAAGGAACTGCACGACCTGCTCTACCGCGAACCCACCAAGATCAAAATCGACGGCATCAACCTGACCTACGTCGGAATCATCCCGCAGATCCAGAAGTCCTTCCTCGCCAAGGACGTCGACGCCCTCCAGCCCCACATCCGGGCCTTCGTCGAGCGGGCCGTGACCTTCCAGACCTGCCCGGACTGCGACGGAACCCGACTCAGCCCGGAAGCCCGCTCGTCGAAGATCAACGGCAAGAGCATCGCCGACGTCTGCGCCATGCAGATCAGCGACCTCGCCGAATGGGTACGCGACCTCGACGAACCCTCGGTGGCCCCCCTACTCAAGGGGCTGCAACACCTCCTCGACTCGTTCACCCAGATCGGCCTGGGCTACCTCTCACTCGACCGGCCCTCGGGCACCCTGTCCGGGGGAGAGGCACAACGCACCAAGATGATCCGCCACCTCGGCTCATCCCTCACCGACGTCACCTACGTCTTCGACGAGCCCACCATCGGCCTGCACCCCCACGACATCGAGCGGATGAACACCCTGCTGCTGCAACTACGCAACAAGGGCAACACCGTCCTCGTCGTCGAACACAAACCCGAAACCATCACCATCGCCGACCACGTCGTCGACCTCGGCCCCGGCGCCGGCACCCACGGCGGCACGGTCTGCTTCGAAGGCACCGTGGAAGAACTGCGGGACAGCGACACCGTCACCGGTCGCCACCTCGACGACCGGGCCGCCGTCAAGAAGACCGTACGCACGCCCACCGCCGCACTCGAGATCCGCGGCGCGACCGAACACAACCTGCGCGACGTCGACGTCGACATCCCGCTCGGCGTACTCTGCGCCATCACCGGCGTCGCCGGCTCCGGCAAGAGCTCACTGATCCACGGCTCCGTCGCCGGCCGCGACGGCGTCGTCGTCATCGACCAGGGCGCCATCCGCGGCTCACGACGGAGCAACCCGGCGACGTACACCGGCCTGCTCGACCCGATCCGCAAGGCGTTCGCGAAGGCCAACGGCGTCAAGCCCGCACTGTTCAGCGCCAACTCCGAAGGCGCCTGCCCCACCTGCAACGGCGCCGGCGTCATCTACACCGACCTCGGCGTCATGGCGACCGTCGAGACCATCTGCGAGGAATGCGGCGGCAAACGCTTCCAGGCGGCAGTCCTGGAGTACACGCTGGGCGACCGCAACATCGCCGAGGTGCTCGCCATGTCCGTCGCCGAGGCCGAGGAGTTCTTCGGCGCCGGCGACGCCCGCATCCCCGCCGCCCACACCATCCTGAACCGCCTCGCCGACGTCGGACTGGGCTACCTCAGCCTCGGCCAGCCACTCACCACGCTCTCCGGCGGCGAACGGCAACGCCTCAAGCTCGCCACCCACATGGCCGAGAAGGGCGGCGTCTACGTCCTCGACGAACCGACCACCGGCCTGCACCTCGCCGACGTCGAACAACTGCTCGCCCTGCTCGACCGCCTCGTCGACTCCGGCAAGTCGGTCATCGTCATCGAGCACCACCAGGCGGTCATGGCACACGCCGACTGGATCATCGACCTCGGCCCCGGCGCCGGCCACGACGGCGGCCGGATCGTCTTCGAGGGCACACCCGCCGACCTCGTCGCCACGCGCTCCACCCTCACCGGCGAGCACCTCGCGGCCTACGTCGGCACCTGACCGGAGGCGGCCCGGTCGGTACCGCGGCGGGTGCCCGGCGCTCGCCACGGTACCGACTCGGCCGCACGTTCCGGCGCACGGCAGGAAGACAGGCCAGGGGAGTGCGCCGTCGTGCCCCATCACGCAATGGGATGCGGCCATCATCCTGAGTTGCCATCGACACAGATCGACTGGATTGACTCATCGTGACCGCGCCGACACGGTGAGTCCACGAGACTGCGACTCTTCCTTACCGCCGCGTTCGCCGCCGCCGCCACGCTGGCGGCGCCCGCAGCCGCCCACGCCGGCCCCAACGACAACCTCAACGCCAGCGTCTCCGGAGTCTCCTCGCAGGCCGCCGGCACCTCCTTCTGCCTCTACAGCGACACCTACTTTCAGGGGCGGATGTCGTGATGTACGCATGCGGCGACTACGCGCTGTTCAACTGGAACGGGCACGGGTCCGTCGTCAACAACCAGACTCCGGGCACCTGGGCCGACCTGCTGGACCAGAACCGCAACCCGATCCACGGCTTCGCCTACCGGAGCGACGCCCCGTACGTGGACTTCGATCCGTACTGGTACGCCCAGCCGTGTTAGGGGAGTGCTGAGGCGCCCTGACTGCTCCGTGTGCGCCCGATTCAGGCGAGCACCAGCTTCTTCAGGCGAGCGCCAGCTTCGGCCGCGACGGCCCCGGACCGCCGCCCGCAGAACTCACCGGCTCGGGCGGCGGTCTTACGGTGGAGTCGACCGCAACGAGCCGAGTCCACTCAGGCGTAAAGAGCACTACGGGTCGGACCGCCATCACGACGGCGACCGCGCGGGCCCGCCACCGCGCAGGCATGCGTCGCCGATCGCCCAGAACCCCAACTTGTCGCCACGCGAGTCCATCCTTGGGCCGCCACCAGCGCGACGCTACAGGTTCGATAATTGACATTATGTCAAGTAGACCGGATCGGGCATTCCCTCGGCCCGCTCGGACGGCAGGTCGCCGAGGCGCCGTAGGTGCGCCTCCACCAGCGCGACCCGTGCCCGCACCGGCGCGGGCGGCACCGCGATCAGACGATGGCCGTGCGCCCGGTAGACCTCCACGTGCATGCGGGCGAATGCCAGCGACTCCGCGTAGCCGATCCGGCGGGCAGCGCTGGGCGTCACGAAGCCCAACGGCTCGACCAGGAACACCTGCCGCTGGTAGGCGCCGTCGCGGAGCACCCGCCGCACCTCTTCGGTGAGCACGCGCCCCGGCGGGCGTCCCAGGTACCGCGCGAGCGCCAGCGTGCACAGGGGCGACCGGTCGTGGACCTGCACCGACCCGTGCAATCCGTGCGCCTCGCGGCGCTCCCGCTGGAGCCCTGCCACCGCGTCGACGAAGCCCGCCTCCTGCCACGGTTCGGCCACTCCCCGCTCCTGCCCCGCCGCGATGACGTCGGTGGCCGCCTCGGCCACGACGTCCCATCCGCGCCAGCGCAGCGCGTCGGCGAGTGTCGTCTTGCCCGCCCCCGGCGCACCCGTCAGTACGTACCGCCGCATGCTCTCCCCCTTCCTCCACGGTTGGCTGCCAACCCGAAATTCATGCATAATATCCCTTATGCATGACAAACAGGACGAATCGGTACAGCGGCTAATCGAGGAGTTCCTGACGGCCCGCGCGACCCGCAAGCCCTCCCCCCACACGCTGGAGGCGTACCGGCGGGACCTGCGCGCCGTCGCCACGCTGGCGGCCGAGGAGAGCACCCCTCCCCTCCCCCTCGACGCGCTGCCCGTCGCCTCCCTCACCGCCCGCGTCATGCGCGCGGCATTCGCCCGGTTCGCCGCTCCCCGCGCGGCCGCGTCGGTGCACCGGGCGTGGTCCACCTGGAACAGTTTCTTCTCCTTCCTGGTCGCCGACGGGGTGGTCGCCGGCAACCCGATGCCGGCGGTCGGCCGCCCCCGGGCACCTCTCCCCCAGCCCAAGCCGCTACGCGGCGCGGACACCCCCGAGCAGTTGCTCGCCTCGGTGGCCCGGCAGGAGGGCCGGCAGCGCGACCCGTGGCCCGAACGCGACCTGGCGGTGCTGGCGTTGGCGCTCTGCGCGGGGTTGCGACTGTCGGAGCTGCTGGCGCTGCGGGTGGGGTCGTTGACGGGCCGCGCGGGCGAGCGGCGGGTCGACGTGGCGGGCAAGGGCGGGCGGCCGCGGGTGGTGCCGATCGAGCCGGAACTCGACGGGGTGCTGGTGGGCTACCTGGACAGCCGGGTGCGCCGGTTCGGATCGCGCACGGTGCGGCCGGACGCGCCGCTGCTGGTGGACCGGCAGGGTGAGCCGCTGCGTCGGGGTGGGTTGCAGTACCTGGTGGAGTCCTGCTACCGGCGGGCGGGCATCACCGACCGGGTGCCGCGTGGGGCGCGGTTGCACGCGCTGCGGCACACCTTCGCGACCCGGTTGGCGGAGGACGGGGCGAGTGCGGCGGAGATCATGCGGTTGCTGGGTCACGCGTCGTTGGCGTCGTCGCAGACGTACATCGAGGTGACGGCCGGGCAGCAGCGCGCGGCGGTGCGGTCCAACCGCACCAATCGGGCGTTGGCGGGGTTGGTGGCGGCGGAGGGCGACGCGCGGTCGTGAGGCGGTACGCGGCGGGCGTCGCGGTGCCGGCCGGCGGGCTCGTCGGACCGCGCGCCGATGGCCCGCGCGGGTGTCGGCGTGGCCGCCCGAGGGGCGGTCGGCCCGGCGTCGGGGTCCCCGACGCCGGGCCGGGGGCGGTCAGGCGTGGCCGGTGGCGCGGCGGGCGGCGTCGAGGGCGTTGCGGAAGAGCATGGCGACGGTGGTGGGGCCGACTCCGCCGACACGGGGGGTGATGGCGCCGGCGACGTCGGCGCAGGTCTCGGCGACGTCGGGTAGGAGGCGTCGGCCTTCGTAGCGGACGCCGCCGCCGATGACGACGGCGCCGGGGCGGACGTGTTCGGGTTGGATGATGCCGGGGACGCCGGCGGCGGCGATGAGGATGTCGGCGCGTCGGGTGTGGGTGGCCCAGTCGGGGACGCCGGTGTGCACGACGGTGACGGCGGCGTTGGCGGTGGGTCGCTTCTGGGTGAGCAGCAGGGCGAGGGGGCGGCCGAGGGTGGCGCCGCGGCCGAGGATGACGACGTCGCGGCCGGCGACGGGGATGTCGTGGAAGGCGAGCAGGGCTTCGATGCCGGCGGGTGTGCAGGGCAGGGGTCCGGGCAGGCCGAGGGCGAGGCGTCCCATGTTGAGCGGGTGCATGCCGTCGACGTCGAGGTCGGGGTCCATGGTCTGCAGGGCCCGGTCGTAGTCGAGGTGCGCGGGGATGGGGTGCTGGATGAGCAGGCCGTGCACGTCGGGTGCGGTGTTGAAGTCGGCGATGGCGCGGTGCAGGTCGGCCTGGGTGGCGGTGGCGGGCAGGTGTACGTGGGGTGAGGCGAAGCCGAGTTCGCTGGCCTGGCGTTGCTTGATGCGGATGTAGCCGGCGCTGGCGTCGTCGTCGCCGACGAGGATGGTGGCGAGGCCGGGGGTGGTGCCGGCGGCGCGCAGTGCGGTGACGCCGGCGGCGACGTCGGTGAGGATGCGTTCGGCGACGGGGGTGCCGGGCAGGAGTCGGGCGGTGGGCATGGTGCTCCTCTGCCGGCGGGGCCCAGGCGGTCGACCTCCGCGCGTGGAGCTCCCCGATGGTTTGGTGCCCATCCTCTGGCCGCCAGTCGCGTCTGGGTTCAGCTTGCCACAGGGGTCGGGTGCGGTGTGTCCCGGTGCGGTCGGGCTGGCGGGTCGGCGTACTGACTGTGGGTGTCCCGTTGGTCACTGGTTAGGGCTACCCTGTCGGCCTGTCCGTGTCGGGCGGTCGCCCGGGGTGTCGTGAATGGAGGCCATGGTGCCGGTGCAGGTCGGCGGGGATGGTGTGGCGTCGGGTCCGCGGTTGGGGGTGGAGGAGGAGTTCCTGCTGGTCGATCCGGTGAGTCGGTGTGTGGTGCCGGGTGCGGGTGCGGTGGTGGATCGGGCGGTGGCGCGGTTGGGTGCGCGGGTGTCGGGTGAGATCACGACGCTGCACGTGGAGACGAGGACGGATCCGACGTCGTCGGTGCGGGGGTTGTTGGCGCAGTTGGTGCAGGCTCGTCGGGTGGTGGCGGAGTGTGCGGCGGTCGACGGGTTGCGGATCGTGGCCACCGGTACGCCGGTGTTGCCGGGTGCGACGGCGCCGCCGGTGACGCGGGGGCCGCGGCAGGATCGGGGTACGGCGACGTTTCGGGGGTTGCACGACGAGTTGGCGATCTGTGCGTTGCACGTGCACGTGGAGTTGCCGGATCGGGAGCGGGCGTTGCTGGTGAGCAATCATCTGCGGGCGTATCTGCCGCTGTTGATCGCGTTGACGGCGAATTCGCCGTTCTGGGAGGGGCGGGATTCGGGTTATGCGAGTTGGCGGTCGATGATCTGGCCGCGGTGGCCGGTGGCGGGGCCGCCGCCGCGGTTCACGTCGCTGGCTCACTACGAGCGGGTGGTGGAGATGTTGTCGGCGGCGGGGGCGGTCGTGGATCCGGGGACGTTGTTCTGGGACATCCGGCCGTCGGTGACGCATCCGACGTTGGAGGTGCGGGTGTCGGACGTGCCGGTGTCGGCGCAGGAGTCGGCGTTGGTGGCGGCGTTGGTGCGGGCGTTGGTGGTGCGGGGGTTGGAGGCGGTGGATCGGGGTGATCACGGTCCGGAGGTTGCCGGGGAGTGGTTGCGGGCGGCGTACTGGCGGGCGGCGCGTGACGGGTTGGAGGGGTCGCTGCCGGAGGTCGGTTCGGGTCGGTTGCGTCCGGTGCGGGAGGTGTTGGGTGAGGTGGTGGGGTGGTTGGCGCCGGTGTTGCGGGCGTGTGGGGACGAGGCTCTGGTGCGGGGCTGGTCGGAGCGGTTGTTGGCGGTGGGTGGTGGTGCGGTGCGGCAGCGGGCGGCGGCGGGTCGTCGGGGTCGGTTGACGGATGTGGTGGATTTTCTGGTGGCGCAGACGGTGGTGGATGAGCGACTGCCGGTGTAGGTGGTGCGGGGTGGTCCGGTTCGTCCGGTCAGCGGTCGCGGTGCAGTTCGCGGGCGAAGTAGTCGCGCAGGGGTGTCACGTGGCGGTCGGGGCGGCGCCATTCGGCGAGCAGGTCTTCGAGCAGGTGGAGTTCGTCGACGAGGGTGTCGCCGTGGTAGCGGCGGATGACGGGGTGGATGAAGGCGCTTTCGGCGGCGCGGTCGGGTTGGGGGTGGCGTTCGATGGCGAAGACGTCGCCGTAGTCGTCGCGGCCCCAGCGCAGGCTGACGGTGTAGTAGTGCGGGTGGTCGTGGAAGCGGGCGCGGACGTGGTCTTCGGGCAGGTCGGTGTAGTGGCGTAGCTGTCCGTGGGGGTCGACGACGAGGGCGTCGCAGAGGAATTCGAACTGGGTCCACAGGGCGGAGCTCCAGTTGACCCGGTCGAGGACGAGGGTGGTGAGGGTGTCGGCGTCGCGGTCGACGGGGGTGTGTGGCAGGGGTACGCCGTCGTAGCGTTCGCGTAGCAGGGCGGTGAGGGTGCGCAGGTTGTAGCGGAATCCGTCGATGAAGGCGGAGGAGGCTTTCTTGAGGTCGCGGTCCTGGGCGAGGGTGCCGGCGAAGTAGAGGCCGTCGACGTTGGTGGACTGCCAGTCGCCGGTGGTGGTGGGCATGCGGCCGCTGGGGACCATGTCGGGTCGGCAGGTGGGGTCGAAGGGGGTGGTGTCCATGGTGAAGCCGGTGCAGCGCAGGAGGGTTTCGTATTCCATGACGGCGGTTTCGCCGTCGGCGTGGGTGTAGGTGAGGTGTACCTGGTAGCGGTTGTCGAGGGGGCGGATCTCGTCGATGACGCAGTCGAGGACGGAGTGCAGGGTCTTGAACTGGTAGCTGTCGAGGACGGCGCCGTGGTGGCCGCGGACGTCTCCGGGGTGTTTGGTGTTCCAGGCCAGGCGCAGTGGGCGGGGGCTGGCGAGGTGGATCATGGCGGCGTGGCCGAGGATCGCGGAGGCGGTTTCGAACGCGGAGTTGCCCTTGCCGAGGATGAGGACGCGGTGGCCGGCGTAGGCGGCGGGGTCGGTGTGCATGTCCTCGTAGCCGGTGGCGTGTTCGATGCCGGGGATGTCGGGGATGTTGGGTCGGCCCCAGCCGGTGGCGACGATGAGGCAGCGGCAGTGCAGGACGCGGTCGGGGGTGTGGACGAGGAAGCCGTCGTCGAGGCGTTCGATCCGGTCGGCGGGGGTGTCGAAGCGTACGGCGAGTTGGTGGTAGCGCTGGAAGTCGGTGAGGTAGCGCACCATGTCGTCGGCGTGGGGGAAGTATTCGCTGCTGTACTTGGCGAAGGGCAGGTCGGCTGGTTCGTGCAGCAGGGAGTTCCAGTCCCAGCGCAGGCGGATCTCGGGGTCGGTGCTGGTGGTGTGGACCTTGTTGAGGGAGATGAGCCGGCGGTGCCGGGGGAAGTGGCGGAAGAACTCGGCGGGTGCGGGGGCGCGTTCGAGGGTGACGTAGTCGCAGCCGGCCTGTTGGAGGTAGTAGCTGAGTTGGAGGCCGGCTGGTCCGGCTCCGATGATGACGTACCGGTGGTGTTCGGTGGTGGCGTCGTGGTGGCTCGTCGGGCCTGGGGTGGGTGCCGTCACGCCAGAGACCTTCGCCGATGCGGCGGGGTGGTGTCAACGCTGGGTGGGGTGATGGTGACGCCACCGGTGGTGAGGTGTCCTCTCCCCCGCCGGTGTGTCAGCCGAGGTCGACCAGGAGGGGGCGGTGGTCGGAGATGGTGGACACGGGGGTGTGCACGGCGGTGACGGGTGGCAGCTGGTCGAGGCCGTGGCGGTCGGCGAGGATGTGGTCGAGTTGGACGCGGGGTTGCCCGGCGGGGTAGGTGGGGCGGCGGCCGAGGGGGCGCCAGCCGGTGAGGAGTCGGGCGGGGCCGGCGGGCAGGTTGAGGTCGCCGAGGAGGATGCGCGGGGCGGGCAGGGTGCGTAGGGCGCGGACGGTCTGGCGGAGTTGGTGGGCGTTCCAGCCGGGGACGAAGGACAGGTGGGTGGCGGCGACGGTGATGCGGCCGTGTGGGGTGTCGAGGACGGCGGCGAGGACGACGCGGGGTTCGTCGCGCAGGAGGATGAGTCCGCCGCGGGGGCCGGGGACGTAGACGGGTGAGCGTACGGGGGCGGGGCGTAGTCGGGTTACCTGCCAGGTGTGGACGCGGTGGCGGGTGACGAGGCCGACGCCGTAGCAGGGTTCGCCGTGTCCGTCGTCGTCGTGGGTGAGGGGGCGGAACTGTTCGCCGGGGGTGCCGACGACGGCGGCGGCGAAGCGGTGTTCGTCGGCGTCGAGGGCGCGGGCGGCGATGGCGGTGAGGTCGAGTTTGCCGCTGCGGCTCTGGTCGCGGTCGACCTCTTGCAGGGCGAGGACGTCGGCGTCGAGGGCGGTGACGGCGGCGGTGAGCCGGTCGGGGTCGACGAGTCCGTCGGCGAGGGACCGGCCGTGCAGCAGGTTGAAGGTGGCCAGGCGCACGCTTGCACCCTACGTGGCCGTGGGAGGGTTGCCCGGTGTTGAAGGTGTTGTTGTGTTCGGTGCTGTTGTTCGTGGCGTTGGCGGCGGTGGGGGTGTGGCTGCGTCGGGCGCGGGGTCGGTGATGCGGTGGCGCCGGTGAGGCTGGCCACAGGGCGGGTCGTGGGGCGGGTGGTGGTGGGCAGAATGGCGGCCCGTGGATGTGGATCCCCTGTCGTTGACGACCCTGCTCGCCGCGGCCGCGATGGCCGGTTGGATCGACGCGGTGGTGGGTGGTGGTGGGCTGCTGTTGTTGCCGGCGTTGCTGGTGGCGGCCCCCGGGATGCCGGTGGCGTCGGCGTTGGGCACGAACAAGTTGACGGCGATCGCGGGTACGGCGACGGCGGCGGTGACGTACGCGCGGCGTACGAAGATCGACTGGGCGGTGGCGGGGCCGGCGGCGGGGTTGGCGATGTGTTGCGCGGGGGTGGGTGCGGCGTTGGCGGGGGCGGTGCCGGCGTCGGCGTACCGGCCGGTGGTGCTGGTGGTGCTGGTGTCGGTGGCGGCGTTCGTGGTGTTGCGGCCGCGGTTGGGGGTGGTGGCGCAGCCGCATCGGCGTACGCGGGTGCGGGTGGGTGTGGCGGTCGCGGTGGCCGGGGTGGGCATCGCGTTGTACGACGGGCTGGTGGGTCCGGGTACGGGGACGTTTCTGGTGGTGGCGTTCACGGCGCTGGTGGGGGCGGACTTCGTGCACGGCTCGGCGATGGCGAAGGTCGTGAACGTGGGCACGAACCTGGGGGCGTTGGCGGTGTTCGCGGCGACGGGGCATGTGTGGTGGTTGCTGGGGGCGGCGATGGCGGTGTGCAACATCGCCGGGGCGGCGTTGGGGGCGCGGATGGCGTTGCGGCGTGGTTCGGGTTTCGTGCGGGTGGTGCTGTTGGTGGTGGTGTTGGCGTTGGTCGGCAAGTTGGGTTTCGACCAGTGGGTGGCGGCCTGACGGGTCGCCACCCACTGGTCGTGGGTGGGTCAGGCGTGCCGGACGACGTCGGTGTAGTCGAGGCGGGGCAGGCGGGGGAACCAGGCGTTCTCGCCGGGGCGGCCGATGTTGACCACGAGCAGGGTCTTCCAGGTGGTGTCGGCGAAGAACTCGCGGTCGATGGCGGCGGCGTCGAAGCCGGCCATGGGTCCGGCGGCGAGGCCGGCGGCGCGTACGGCGAGCAGGTAGTAGCCGATCTGGAGGGTGGCGTTGAAGCGGGCCATGCGCTCGCGTGCCTCGGGGTTGCCGGCGAGGCTGTCGCGCATCTGGGGTCGGACGGGGAAGATCTGCGGGATGAACTCGTGGAAGTCGGTGTCGGCGGCGAGCACGGCGACCATGGGGGCGGTGGCGGTCTTGGCCTGGTTGCCTTCGTTCATGTGGGTGACCAGGCGGGTGCGGGCCTCGCCGGGGCGTACGTAGAGGATGCGCAGGGGCTGGGTGTTGGCGGCGGTGGGCGGGAACTTGGCGAGTTCGAAGATCGCCCGGAGTTGTTCGTCGGTGACCGGCTCGTCGGTGAAGGTGTTGGCGGTGCGGGCGTCGGTGAACAGCAGCGCCTGGGCCTCGGGGTCGAGGTTGATCAGGGGCGAGTGGACGTCGTTCATCGGGGCGTCTCCATCGAATCGGCTGGTCTGCTTCGCTAACGGTAGCAGCTAGGTTTTTAGTAGTCCCTTGTTCGGGGGATGTCCCCCGTATCCTGGGGTCATGACGGTCAGGCCGCAGGTGGGCGACACGCCCCGCACGTGTGACGGGGGCGTCGCCCGGGCCTTCGCGTTTCTCGGCAAGCGGTGGAACGGCATGCTCCTGAGCACCCTCGCCGACGGGCCGGCCGGGTTCGCGGAGCTGACCCGCGCCCTGCCCGGCATCAGCGAGTCGGTGCTGTCGGACCGGCTGGGCGAGCTCGTGCGGCTCGGGCTGGTCACCCGGACGGTCCGGCAGGGTCCCCCGGTGGGGGTGAGCTACGAGCTGACCGGGGCGGGCGCGGCACTGCTGCCGGTGCTCGAGGCGTTGGGCCGGTGGGCACACGAGAACCTTCCCGCCGAGCCGGAGACGGCCGCGCCGCCGGGCTGCTGAGGGGCGCCGGCGCCGGGCGGAGCGTTTCGCGCCGGGCGGATGTGTGATTATCGGCGGATGCCGGTGCGCGCCGAACACGACCGGACCGTCCTGGCCGCGCTGCTCGGGCGGGACCCGGTGCTGCACGCGTACCAGCTGGGTGACCTGGATGACTTCTTCTGGCCGTACACCTCCTGGTTCCGCCGCGACGAGGAGGTCGCGTTGCTCTACCACGGCGCGGACCCGCCCACGCTGCTGGCGTTCGCGGCCCCGTCACGGGTGGACCGGCTGGAGGCGCTGCTGCGTCAGCTCGCACCGGTGCTGCCGGCCCGCCTGTGGGCGCACCTGTCCCCCGGCCTGGAGCCGGGGCTGGCCGGGGCGTTCCGGATGGACGCGGCCGGCCCGCACCACCGCATGGCGCTGACCGATCCGGCGCGGCTGGACACGGTGGCCCCGGCGGGAACCGTGCTGGACGCCGCCGACCTGCCGGCGCTGCGCCGGCTGTACGACGTCGCCTACCCGGGCAACTGGTTCGACCCGCGGATGCTGGACACCGGCCAGTACGTGGGCGTGCGCGACGGCGGTGAGCTGGTGGCGGTCGCCGGGGTGCACGTGTTCTCCCCGGCGTACCGGGTGGCGGCGCTGGGCAACGTGAGCACCCATCCCAGGCTGCGCGGGCGGGGGCTGGCCGGCGCGGTGGTGGCCGCGCTGTGCCGGCGGCTGCGCGAGCACGTCACGCACGTCACGCTCAACGTCAAGGCGGACAACGCGGCGGCGTTGCGGCTCTACGGGCGGCTGGGCTTCACCCGGGTGGCCGACTACGGCGAGTACGCGCTGAGCGCCCACGGTCGGTGAGCGCCCGTGCCGGCCGGGTGCCGCGGGCGACGTCCCGGCCGGCGGCCCGCGCGTGCGCGGTGCGATCAACTGCGGGTTGGCCGCGTCGGCGCCGACCGCCGGGATGACGTTGTCTCAGCCGCGGCGGCTGGGTGAGTCGAAGCGGCCGGCGCGGATCTCCCGCAGCGCCCTGCGGCGGGTGTCGCCGCGCAGGGTGTCGACGTAGAGACGGCCGGCGAGGTGGTCGGTCTCGTGTTGCAGGGCGCGGGCGAGGAATCCGCTGCCCGAGATGGTCAGCGGCTCGCCGTGCTGGTCGAAGCCGTGGGCGGTGGCGTGCAGGGCGCGCGGCGTCGGGAAGTAGAGGCCGGGGATGGACAGGCAGCCCTCGTCGTCGTCCTGCAGTTCCTCCGACACCTCCAGCGTCGGGTTGACCAGGTGGCCGCGGTGCCCGTCGGCGTCGTAGACGAACACCTGGGCGTTGACGCCGATCTGGGGGGCCGCGACGCCGGCGCGGCCGGGGGCGCCGAGCAGGGTGTCCATCAGGTCGGTGACCAGGGCGCGAAGCTCGGCGTCGAAGCTGGTGACGGGCTCGCTGGGGGTGCGCAGCACGGGGTCACCGATGATCCTGATGGGGCGCATCGTCATGCCGGCAAGGTTATCGGTCGCCGGTGGTGCCGGCGGCGTCCGGGCGGGCGGCGACGAGGACCTCGATGCCGTCGAGGATGCGGGCCAGGCCGAACTCGAAGGCGCCGTGGGGGTCGGCGGCGGCCTGGTACTCCTGGCCGGCGGCGGTGCCGACGCGGGCGGCGAGGGGGTAGCGGCGCGGGTCGAGGGCCTTCTCCAGGTAGGGGGCGTGGGCCTGCCACCACTGTTGCTCGGTCATGCCGGTGCGCGCGGCGGCCTGGGCGGCCTCCACGGCGCTGCGTACGGCGCCGTGGACGTAGCCGGAGAGGAGGGTGACGACGGCGTCCATCTCCAGGTCGGTCAGGCCGATGCCGTCGACGGCACGCAGTTCGTACTCGTAGCGGGCGATGACGTTGGGGCCCAGCGGGGGGCGGGTGGTGGCGACCTGCAGCAGCCAGGGGTGGCGCAGGTAGAGCGCCCAGGTCTCGCGGGCGATGTGGGTGAGCCGGCCGCGCCAGCCGCCGGGCACGTCGTCGGGGCGGGCGGTCTCGCCGTAGACGGTGTCGAGCATGACGTCGAGCAGTTCGCCCTTGCCGGGGACGTAGGTGTAGAGGGACATGGTGCCCACGCCGAGCCGCTCGGCGACGCGGCGCATGGACAGGGCGGCGAGGCCCTCGGCGTCGGCCACGTCGATGGCGGCGCGCACGATGCGGTCCACGGACAGGTCGGGCCGGCCCTTGCGGCTGGTGCGTTCGCGGGTGCGCCAGAGCAGGGCGAGGCTGCGCGCGGGGTCGCCGGTGCCGCTGTACTCGGTCGTCATCCCGGCACTGTAGCGTGCGCCGTACCGTATGCTGTACGGTACGGCGTACGACACGAGTGGGACGGGGGCGCCGATGCACGACGACGGACCGGCCATCGAGGCCGAGGGCCTGCGCAAGCGCTACGGCGGCACCCAGGCCCTCGCCGGCCTGGACCTCGTGGTGCCCGCCGGCACCGTGTGCGGCCTGCTCGGCCCGAACGGGGCGGGCAAGACCACGGTGGTACGGGTGCTGAGCACCCTGCTGCGGCCCGACGCCGGCACGGCCCGGGTGGCCGGCGCCGACGTGCTGCGCCACCCGGAGCGGGTCCGCGCCCGCATCGGCCTGGTCGGCCAGCACGCCGCGCTCGACGAGGTGCTCAGCGGCCGGCAGAACCTGGTGCTGTTCGGCCGGCTGCACCACCTCGGGAGCGCGCGGGCCCGTGCCCGGGCCGCCGACCTGCTCGCCCGCTTCGACCTGAGCGACGCCGCCGACCGGCCGGTCGGCACGTACTCCGGCGGGATGCGCCGCCGCCTCGACCTCGCGGCGAGCCTGCTCCTCGACCCGCCGGTGCTCTTCCTCGACGAGCCCACCACCGGCCTCGACCCGCGCGCCCGCGCTCAGGTGTGGGACGCGGTGCGTCGGCTCGTCACCGACGGCACCACCGTGCTGCTGACCACGCAGTACCTGGAGGAGGCCGACCAGCTCGCCCACACCGTCCGGGTCGTCGACGCCGGCCGGGTGATCGCCGACGGCACCCCGGAGCAGCTGAAGTCCGCGCTCGGCGGCGACCGCGTCGAGGTCGTGCTGACCCGCGCCGACGACCTGGCGAAGGCGGTACGCGTCGTCGGCGCCGCCGTCACCGCGACCCCGCTCGTCGACGCGGCGGGCCTGCGCCTGAGCGTCCCCGTCACCGGGCGGGTGACTGCGCTGGCCGCCGTGCTGCGGGCCCTGGACGACGCCGGGCTGACGGCCGCCGACGTCGCGGTGCGCCGCCCCACCCTCGACGAGGTGTTCCTGCGGCTCACCGCCGACCACTGCCCCACCCGCCCCGACCGGGACAGGGTGGGCGCATGAGCACGACGGGCGTGCACCCCGCGCCGCGCCGCCTGCGCTGGGCCGTCGCCGACGGCGTCACCCTCACCGGCCGGGCGCTGGCGCACTGGCGGCGCCAACCCGGGCAGTTCGTCGTCGGGCTGCTCTTCCCGGTGCTGATGGTGCTGATGTTCGGCTACCTGTTCGGCGGCGCGATGAGCGTGCCCGGCGGCGGCGACTACCGCGAGTTCCTGCTGCCCGGCATGTTCGCCATGACGGTGCTCTTCGGCATCGAGTCGACGTACGCGGCCGTGGCCACCGACACCGCGCGCGGCGTCACCGACCGGTTCCGGTCGCTGCCGATGACGTCCTCGGCGGTGCTCACCGGCCGCGCCGCCGCCGATCTGCTGCACTGCGCCGCCGGCCTGGCCGTCATGCTCGCCTGCGGCGTCGCCGTCGGCTGGCAGTGGCGGGCCGGGGCCCCGGCGGCGCTGGCCGCCGTCGGGCTGCTCCTGCTGCTGCGCTTCGCCCTGATCTGGGTCGGCATCCACCTGGCGCTGGTGCTGCGCAGACCCGAGTCGGTGGTGATGCTGCAGATCCTGGTCTGGCCGGTCGGGTTCACCTCCAACGCGTTCGTCTCCCCCGACACCATGCCCGGCTGGCTCGCCACGATCGCCGGGTGGAACCCGCTGTCGGCGACCGCCGGGGCCTGCCGGCAACTGTTCGGCAACCCCGGCTGGGGCGGCGAGTCGTTCGCCGCGCAGCACGCCGTCGTGCTCGCCGTGGCGTGGCCGCTGCTGCTGATCGCCGTGTTCGGGCCCCTGGCGGTACGCCGGTACCGCAGGCTCGGCCGGTGACCCCTGCCGCCGACCCCCGGGACGAACGCCACCGGCTTTCGCCACGCCCCCGCGCCCGCCGAGGACCGACCACCCACCCGGAAGGACGCCCGTGACGATCGGCTTCCACGCCGTCACGTTCACCCTCGCCGACCCGCCCCGCGCCGGGACGCTGCTCGTCTGGTCCCCCGACGGCGACGCCCCGCCCGACGGACCCGGCGACGCCGTGCGGGTGACCCTGGCGACGCCGCCGGCCGGGCACCCGGCGCCGGTTCCCGCCCGGCGGATGAGCGTCGCCGCCGGCGTACCGCTGCTGCTGGCCGGGCAGGCCACGGACCCGGCGGCGGCGTTCTGGGCCGCGGCGGCCCGCGAGGCCCTGCACCTGGCCGCCCGTGGCCTGCTGCTGCCCGCGGTGACCCCCGCCGGGTACGACACCTGGCAGGTCGGGCCCCTCACCGCCGACGACGAGGCCCGCCAGGCGCGCCTGGCCGCTGCGATGCCCGCCACCGCGCGCGCCACGCCGGTACCCGGGCGCACCCCGCCGTGGCTGCCCGACCCGACGCGGCTGCTGCGCGACTTCCTCGACGCGGTCGCCGACACCCTGCCGCGCGACGACGCGGCCGGCGGGGCATGGTCGGCGCTGCCACCCACCCCGGTCGGGCGGCTACGCGACTGGGCCGCCCGGGTCGCCGCCGACGCCGACGCGGCGGTACGACTGTCGCTGCGCCTGGAGCACCGAGACACCACGGACGAACCGTGGCGGCTGGTGGCGCAGGTGCACCGCCGTGCCACGCCGGGGTTGCTCACCGACACCGCCGCGCTGTGGGGCGCCCCGGTCCCCGGATTCCCACCCTGGTCCCGCGACGCCACCCTGCTGGCCCTACGCCACGCCGCGCGGGTGTGGCCGCCCCTGGCGCGACTGCTCGACACGGCGGTGCCCGACGCGCTCACGCTGACCGACGCGCAGGTCGTCGAGCTGGCCACCGGCGAGGCGGCCCGGCTCGGTGTCGACGGCGTCGACGTGCACTGGCCGGCCGGAATCGATCGCGGCCTCACCGCCTCGGCGGTGCTGCGCGCCCCGGCCCGCCGCGCCGGCGGCGCCGGGCTGCTCGCCGAGCCGGGCGAGTTGGCGCTGCACTGGCGGCTGGACCTGCACGGCACTCCCCTCACCCCCGCCGAGCTGGCCCGGCTCGCCGACGCGCACCGGCCCGTGGTGCGACTGCGCGAGCGGTGGGTCCTGGTGCCTGCGGAACTGGCCCGTCGCGCCCGCGAACCGCGCGCCGGGTCGCTGGCCGCGATGCCCGCCCTGCGTGCGGCGTTGACCGGCGCGACGTACGTCGATGGCGAACGCGTCGACGTGCACGCCGAGGGCTGGCTGGCCGAGGCCGCCCGGCGGCTCACCGACGGCGACGCCATGCCCCCGGTGGACGTACCGGCCGCGCTGGCCGCGACCCTGCGCGACTACCAGCGCCACGGGCTGCGCTGGCTGGCCGGGCTGACCGCCCTCGGCCTCGGCGGCTGCCTCGCCGACGACATGGGGCTGGGCAAGACCGTCACGCTGATCGCCCTGCACCTGCACCGCCAGGGCGACCCGGCCACCGCCGGCGCGACCCTGGTGCTGTGCCCGGCGTCGCTGCTGGGCAACTGGGAACGGGAGATCCGACGCTTCGCCCCCGGCACCGACGTACGCCGCTTCCACGGCCCCGAGCGCACCCTCGACGGGCTCGACGACGGGTTCGTGCTCACCACCTGGGCCACTCTGCGCCGCGACGCCGCCCGGCTCGCCGCCCGACGGTGGGCGCTGCTCGTCGCCGACGAGGCCCAACACGTCAAGAACCCGCACTCGGACTCACCACCTGGGCCACTCTGCGCCGCGACGCCGCCCGGCTCGCCGCCCGACGGTGGGCGCTGCTCGTCGCCGACGAGGCCCAACACGTCAAGAACCCGCACTCGGAGACCGTCACGGCACTACGCACGATCCCCGCCACCGCCCGGGTCGCCCTGACCGGCACTCCCGTGGAGAACGACCTCACCGACCTGTGGGCGATCCTGGACTGGACCACTCCCGGGCTGCTCGGCACCCTCGGCGAGTTCCGGGCCCGCTGGGTCAAGCCGGTGCAGACCGACCGCGACCCCGAGGCGGGGCGGGACCTGGCCCGTCTCGTCGGGCCGTTCCTGTTGCGCCGGCGCAAGAGCGACCCCGGCGTCGCCCCCGAGTTGCCGGCCAAGACCGAGACCGACCAGCCGGTCGCGCTCACCGCCGAACAGGCCGCCCTCTACCAGGCGTGCGTCGCCGAACTGCTCGACACGATCGCCGGCGCCGACGGTCTCGCCCGGCACGGGCTGGTGGTCAAGCTGCTCACCGCGCTCAAGCAGATCTGCAACCATCCCGCCCAGTACCTGCGGGAGAGCGCGCCGCGGCTGGCCGGCCGCTCCGGCAAGCTGGACCTGCTCGACGAACTGCTCGAGGCGATCCTGCCCGCCGGCGGCGCGGTGCTGGTCTTCACCCAGTACGTGGCGATGGCTCGGCTGCTGCACCGGCACCTGAGCGACCGGGGCGTCGGGGCGCTGCTGCTGCACGGCGGGCTGCCCGTCGCCGCCCGCGACGACCTGGTCCGCCGCTTCGACGCCGGCGAGGCGCCGGTGTTCCTGCTGTCGCTGCGCGCCGCCGGCACCGGCCTGAACCTCACCCGCGCCGACCACGTCGTGCACTACGACCGGTGGTGGAATCCGGCCGTGGAGGACCAGGCCACCGACCGGGCGTACCGGATCGGGCAGACCCGGCCCGTGCAGGTGCACCGGCTCATCGCCGAGGGCACCGTCGAGGACCGCGTCGCCGCGCTGCTCGCCGGCAAGCGGGATCTCGCCGAGGCCGTCCTCGACGCCGGGCCGGCGGCACTTGCCGCGCTCAGCGACACCGCACTGGCCGATCTGGTGACCCTCGGAGGCGACCGATGACTCCGCGCGGCTTTCCCGCCTTCCCGCCCGGCCGGGCGCGGCGGTCCCGTAGCTGGTGGGGCACGGCCTGGAACCGGGCATGGGAGGCCGACGCCCTGGACGCCCGGCCGCTGCGCGCCGGGCGTCGGCTGGCCGCCGCCGGGCACGTCGGTGCGATCACCGTCAGCCCCGGCCGGCTCGCCGCGGCCGTGCACGACGGCGACACCGAGCAGGCGTACGCCACCCGGGTGCGCGTCGCGACCCTGGCCGACGACGACTGGGACCGGCTGGCTGGCGAGGTGGCCGCCCGCGCCGGGCACCAGGCGGCGCTGCTGGCCGGGCAGCTGCCCCGGGACCTGGCCGAGGTGACCGGGGTGCCGCTGCTACCGGGGCTGGGCGAGGTCGCCCCGGAGTGCGACTGCCCGGAATGGGACCACCCGTGCCGGCATGCCGCCGCGCTGTGCCACCAGGTGTCCTGGCTGCTGGACGCCGACCCGGCCCTGCTGCTGCTGGTCCGGGGCCGCGACGCCCGCACGCTCGTGCCGGCCGCCGCGCCCCACGGCGAGGTGCCGGCACCGGCGACCGCCGCCGTGCGGGCCGCCGAGGCGGGCACGGCCGCCGCCGAGGCGTACGCCCGGGCGGTGCCGCCGCTGCCGCCCGGGCCCGAACCGGTGCCGGGCGCGCCCACGCTGCCGCTGCTGCCGCCCGCCCCCGACGTGGACGTCGACGCGCTGCGTGCGGCGGTGGCCGTGGCGGCCGGCCGGGCGGCGGCCCTGCTGAAGCCACGATGAGGTCCCAGCAGCTGCTCCGCGCCGCGTCGCCGTCATGCGCCGGCCCGGCGGGCGCGGGGCGGGGCCGTCAGGGCGGCGGCAGGCCCGCGTCGGCGATGCGTTGACGCAACGGCCGCCGGCGCAGCGCGGCGAGCACCTCGTGCAGCAGGTCGGCCAGCGGCACCGCCAGCTCCGCGTCCAGCTCGCGGATCGCGGCGGTCGTCGCCGCCCACTCCGCCTCGATCAGCGGTTGCAGCTCACGGGCGCGGCCGCTCAGGCGCACGATGCGCTGCCGGGCGTCCGCCCCGGGGGTCAGCTCGACCAGGCTGGCACGGGCCATCTGCGCGACGGTCTGGCTGGCCGCCGAGTGGGTGACCCCGACCCGGCGGGCCAGGTCGCGGATGGGCAGCGGACCGTCGGCGAGCAGCACCCGCAGCGGCGGTGAGAACCGGGGCCGGTAGTCGGCCAGGTCCCGTTCGGCGTAGACCGCGGCGACGTCGCCGTCGAGCACGTCGAGGACGTGCCGTAGCAGCGTCCCCAGGGCCTCACGTTCCGGCGCGTCACTCACCCCGCTAATGTAACAGCGCTGTTGCATCTGACTGGTGAGAGGGAGGAGTGGGTGATGGCCGAGCGATATCCCCTGGTCGAGCCGTACGCGCACGGGATGCTCGACGTGGGTGACGGTCAACGCGTGTACTGGGAGACCTGCGGCAACCCTGACGGCAAGCCCGCCGTGGTGCTGCACGGCGGGCCCGGCTCCGGCTGCTCGCCCGGCTGGCGGACGCTGTTCGACCCGGCCCGCTACCGGGTGACGCTGTTCGACCAGCGCGGCTGCGAACGCAGCACCCCGCACGCCGCCGACCCGGGCGTGGACCTGTCCACCAACACCACCGAGCACCTGATCGCCGACATCGAACTGCTGCGCGAACACCTCGGCGTGCGCCGCTGGCTGGTGCTCGGCGCCTCCTGGGGCTCCTGCCTCGCCCTGGCGTACGCGCAGCGGCACCCGGAGCGGGTCAGTGAGCTGGTGCTGTTCAGCGTGACCGCCGGCACCCGGCGGGAGATCGAGTGGATCACCCGGGACATGGGGCGGGTCTTCCCGGCCGAGTGGGCGCGTTTCCGCGACGGGGTGCCGCCGGCCGAGCGCGACGGCGACCTGGCCGACGCGTACGCCCGGCTGCTGGCCGACGCGGACCCGGCGGTGCGCGCGCGGGCGGCGCGGCAGTGGTGCGCGTGGGAGGACACCCACGTCGGCACCGTCCCCGGGCACCGGCCCGACCCCCGCTACGACGACCCGGTGTTCCGGATGGCGTTCGCCCGGCTGGTCACCCACTACTGGCGGCACGGGTGCTTCCTGCCCGAGGGGCAGCTGCTGCGCGAGGCGGGGCGGCTGGCCGGCATTCCCGGCGTGCTGCTGCACGGCAGGCTCGACATCAGCAGTCCGCCGGACGTGCCGTGGCAGCTGGCGCAGGCCTGGCCCGACGCCCGGCTGGAGCTGCTGGAGGACGCCGGGCACGGGGCGGGCAACGGCATGGCGCAGCGGGTCGTGGCGGCGTTGGACGACTTCGCCGCGCGCCGCTGACGAGTCGACGCCGCTACGCCACGGCCTCCTTGCCGTCGCGCACCACGAACTCGCCGGCGGCGGTGGCCCCGAAACCGGTCCGGCGCAGGGTGAGCGCGACGGCCCCCGCACCGCCGCCGGCCACCGTCGAGTCGGTGATCCGGTAGGACGCCGGGGCCGCGCCGTCGGCGAACAGTCGCTTGCCCTCGCCGACGACGACGGGGAACTGCAGCAGCCGGTAGGTGTCGACGAGCCCCGCGTCGTGCAGGGCGCGCGCCAGCTGCCAGCTGCCGTGCACCTGGAGTTCGCCGCCCGGCTGCTCCCTGAGCCGCCGCACCCGCGCGACGATGTCGCCGCCGCGCAGCACGGTGGTCTTCCCCCAGGCCGCGTCGGCGTCGGAGAGGGTGTTGCTGACGACGTACTTCGACCCCGTGTTGAGGGCGGTGGCCACCAGGTTGTCGGGGTCGGTGACCTGCGGCCAGTAGCCGCGCATCATCTCGAAGGTGCGGCGTCCCAGCAGGAAGGCGTCGGCCTGCCGGAACCACCCGTCCACGACGTCGAGCTGACCGTCGCCGCTGTGCGGCACGAGCCAGCCCCCGCGCGTGAAGCCGTTGCTGGTGTCCTCCTCGGCCCCACCCGGGCCCTGCATGACGCCGTCGAGGCTGACGAAGGTGTGGACGCTGATCTGCATGCGGTGTCTCCCTGGCAGGGGCCTGCGGGACGCGCAGGCTGCGGATGCGGTGTGTTCCTCCGGCGAAGCACCGCCCACCCGAAGCCTGCCGCCGACGACAGGAACTGTCAAGACAAAAAATGTTGTCGGCAGGGCGCGACAGGACCCCCGGGAGGGCAGCCGCGCCGGCTACGGCACCATCCAGGACAGCACGGGCGTCGCCTGCAACCCGACCAGCACACACATCAGGGCGAGCAGCAGCACGCTCGGACCGAACATCCGCCGGAACAGGTCGCCCTCCCGGCCGGTGAGTCCGACCGCCGCGGCCGCGATCGTGAGGTTCTGCAGGCTGATCATCTTGCCGAGCGTGCCGCCGGAGGCGTTGGCCGCGGCCAACAGGACCGGATCGAGGCCGGCCCGCTGCGCCGCAGCCACCTGGAGCGCGCCGAACAGGGAGTTGGACGACGTGTCCGAGCCGGTCAGAGCGACACCGAGCCAGCCGAGGACCGGCGCCAGCACGGCGAAGAGGCCGCCCGCGCCGGCCATCCAGACGCCCAGCGTGGCGACCTGCCCGGCGGCGTTCATG
The DNA here is from genome assembly GCF_003664255.1 of Micromonospora sp. M71_S20. Taxonomy (NCBI): domain Bacteria; kingdom Bacillati; phylum Actinomycetota; class Actinomycetes; order Micromonosporales; family Micromonosporaceae; genus Micromonospora; species Micromonospora sp. M71_S20. The sequence continues at coordinate 4,149,740 of NZ_RCCV01000001.1, forward strand.
GTGAACGACAGCGCCAGCAGCCCGACCACCGTCAGCACGGCCCACCGCAACTCGAACAGGGTGCGCCCGTAGAGCCCGACGGCCTCGCGCGGCGCCACCCGCAGCAGCGCCACCGTGATCAGGCCGGCCACCAGCAGCAACGACCCGGGCGCGGCGAGCCAGGCGAACCGGAACGTCGTCAGGGGCGACGGGTCACCGGACGCGGTGACGACGTGCAGTCCGGGCCAGGAGACCGCGAGCGTGCCGGCGTCGAGCAGCCGCTTGACGACCGGCACCTGGGAGATGGCGAACACCACCACGATCGTCAGGTACGGCGCGTACGCCCGCCACCGCGACCCCGCCGGCGCCGGCGCGTCGGGCTCCGGCGGCCCCCCGCCGACCGGCACGGCAGCCGTGCGGCGCACCACGTCGCGGCGGACGACGAGCAGCAGGACGCCCATCCCCGCGAACGCGGCGGTGATGTCGGCCAGGGCGGCCGACAGCCAGTTCGCCGTGGCGAACTGGGCCACCGCGAACGCGCCGCCGCACGCCAGCGCCGGACGCCACAGTTCGCGTACGCCGCGCCGGCCGTCGGCGGCGGCGAGCACGACCAGCGGGACGACGACCGCGACCACCGGCACCTGCCGGCCGGCCATCATGCCCAGTTCCGTGGCGGGCAGCCCGGTCACGCCGGCCAGCGTGGTGATCGGCAGGCCGAGCGGTCCGAAGGCCGCCGGCACCGTGTTGCCGACCAACGCCACGGCGGCCGCGCGCAGCGGGGTGAAGCCGAGGGCCAGCAGCATGACCGTGGTGACGGCGACCGGCGTGCCCTGCCCGGCCAGGGCCTCGAGCAGCGAGCCGAAGCAGAACGCGATCACCATGGCCTGCACGCGGCGGTCGTCGCTGACCCGGGCGAAACCCTGCCGCAGCGTGTCGAAGTGCCCCGTGTGCACGGTCAGGCGGTGGATCCAGATCGCCGTACCGAACGTCCAGGCGAGCGGGAAGAGGGCGAAGGTGGCGCCCTGGGCGGCGGCCAGCAGCGTCTGCGGCAGCGGCATCCGCCACAGCCCCCAGGCCAGTACGACCGCCACGGACAACGCGCCGAACGCCGCCACCCAGGCCCGCGTACGCACCACTCCGAGCAGCACGAACAGGGTCAGCAGCGGCAGCGCGGCGCAGGCGGCGCTGAGCGCGAGCGACCCGCCGACGGGTTGCAGGGGTTGCTGGTACATCGGGACCGCCTCGGCTGCCGACGCCCTGGCCCGGGTGGCGGGCAGTACGGCTCATCTCATCCGACGCGGCCGGCGCGACGCCTCTTCCACCGTGCGCAGACCGCAGCGCCGGTGCATGCGGGACCGGCGCGGTGACGGCCGGGGCCCGGCGCGCGGCCCCTCAGCCGCCGGCGAGCGCGGTGATGGCCGGGTCCCGGCCCGCGCCGCTCAGCCGCCGGCGAGCGCGGCGCGCACCGGGGCGGCCTTCGCGGCGGCCTCGGCGACCTCGGCGTCGGGATCGCTGCCCCACGTGATGCCCCCACCGGCCCACACGTGCACCCGCTCGGCGTCCACGGCGGCGGTGCGGATGGTCAGGCCCAGGTCGATGCGGCCCGGGGCGACCCAGCCGAGCGCGCCCATGCTGGCACCCCGGCCGACCGGCTCCAGCGCGGCGACGTGGTCCAGGGCGGCGCGCTTCGGTGCGCCGGTGACCGAGCCGCCGGGGCAGACCGCGCGCAGCAGGTCCGCCAGGCCGAGCCCGTCGGCGACCGCCGCGGACACCGTGGACTCCGCCTGCCACAGGTCGCACCACCGGCGTACGGCGAACAGCTCGTCGACGCGCACGCTGCCGGTGCGGGCGACGCGGGCCAGGTCGTTGCGTTCCAGGTCGACGATCATCACGTGCTCGGCGCGTTCCTTGGCCGAGGCGAGCAACTCGGCGCGGCCGGCGGCGGTGGCCGGCCGCGTGCCCTTGATCGGCCTGGTGATCAACCGGCCGTCGGCCAGCTCCACCAGGGTCTCGGGGCTGGCGCAGCCGATCGCCCAGCCCGCCCCGGCGAGGGTGCCGCCGTAGCGGGCGCCGGGCAGCGTGGCGAGCCGGCGCAGGGCCGGCAGCGGGTCGCCGGTGTAGCGGGCGGCGGCGTGGCCGACGAGGTTGACCTGGTAGACGTCGCCGCGGCCGATCGCCGCGCGGACCGCCGTCACGGCGTCGGCGTGCTGGCGGGGCGTCCAGCTCTCGGCCCAGTCGCCGCGCCACCAGTGCGTGTCGGGTGCCGCGGTGGGTCGCGGTGCGGCCGGTGCGTGGCCGTAGACGACCACGGCTACCTCCGGCAGCGCGGGGACGGGGTTGGCCGCGCCGGTGGGCGCGCCGACGAGGGCCGCGCCGGCGGCGGCGGAGACGTAGAGGGCGGCCCCGCACACCCCGGCCGGGTCGTGGCGCCCGGCGGGGCGGGCCAGCTCGTGCAGCGGCAGGCCATGCGCGGCGAGGAACTCCTCGGCCCGCACCGCCGGGTCCCCGCCGTCGGCGGGCCGCCACTGCCACCGGGCCCGCTCGACGAGCGTACGGCGGCAGCGGGCCGGCGCCCCCGGTGTATCGACCCCTAGCCCTGGGAGCGTTTCCACGCCGTCCGGCCCATCATCCCTCATCCGTTCAGTGGATTTCGGAGAAACCACGCGCATACGTGCTCGATGTTGGCCGGTTTTGCTTGGTACTGTGCGTCACTGGTCATGTGAACCATGACACAGTGCCCCCACAGTCCGGAGATCCCGATGTGCCAGCACCAACCCACCTGCCCCTCCGCCGAAGCGACCGACCGGGAAGCCGCCCGAGTCCTCGCCTGCTTCCCTGAGCAGGGCTGGAGCCTGCTCTGCAACGGTGTCATCGTCTTCGAGGACACCGGCGAACTCCTCCCCGACGGCAGCAGCATCGCCCCGCACCGCGGCCCGGCCCGACACGCCCTCGTCGCCTGAACTTCACGCTGCGTCACGCATTCCAGACGCGTCGATCAAGGCTAGTCCCCCGGTCGGGACACCCCCCGCCCAGGTCGGCGTACCCGCCGGGGCGGCACCACGACCGCCCCGGCGTCACGCGTCGTCAGCTCTCGAACGCCTCCGGCGCCGGGCAGGAACACACCAGGTTCCGGTCGCCGTACGCGCCGTCGATGCGCCGCACCGGCGGCCAGTACTTCCCGGCCCGCTGCACCCCGGCCGGGTACGCGCCCACCGACCGCGGGTACGGGTGCGGCCACTCGTCCGCGGACACCATCGCCGCGGTGTGCGGGGCGTTGGCGAGAGGGTTGTCGCCGGCCGGCCACTCCCCCGAGGCCACCCTGTCGATCTCCGCCCGGATGGCGATCATCGCGTCGCAGAACCGGTCCAGCTCGGCCAGGTCCTCACTCTCGGTGGGCTCCACCATCAGCGTCCCCGCCACCGGGAACGACATCGTGGGCGCGTGGAACCCGTAGTCGATCAGCCGCTTCGCCACGTCGTCCACGCTCACCCCGGTCGCCTTCGTCAGCGGCCGCAGATCCAGGATGCACTCGTGCGCCACCAGGCCCTTGTTGCCCGCGTACAGCACCGGGAAGTGCCCGCGCAGCCGCGCCGCCACGTAGTTCGCCGCCAGCACCGCCACGCCGGTGGCCCGCACCAGCCCCGCCGCGCCCATCATCCGCAGGTACGCCCACGGGATCGGCAGGATCCCCGCCGACCCGTGACGGGCCGCCGAGATCGCCGGGCGGCCGTCGACGTGCACGCCCAGCGGGTCACCCGGCAGGAACGGCGCCAGGTGCGCCCGCACCGCCACCGGACCCACCCCGGGACCGCCGCCGCCGTGCGGGATGCAGAACGTCTTGTGCAGGTTCAGGTGCGACACGTCCGCCCCGAACTTCCCCGGCTTGGCGAACCCGACCAGCGCGTTGAGGTTCGCCCCGTCGACGTACACCTGACCGCCGGCGTCGTGGACCTTCGCGCACAGCGACGCGATGCCCGTCTCGTACACCCCGTGCGTCGACGGATACGTCACCATGATCGCCGCAAGGGCGTCCCGATGCTTGTCGATCTTCGCGTCGAGGTCCACCAGATCGATGTTGCCCCCGTCGTCGCAGCCCACCACGACGACCCGCATGCCGGCCATCACCGCGCTGGCGGCGTTGGTGCCGTGCGCCGACGACGGGATCAGGCACACGTCCCGGTGCGCCTCGCCCCGCTGCCGGTGGTACGCCCGGATCGCCAGCAGACCCGCCAGCTCACCCTGCGAACCGGCGTTGGGCTGCACGCTGACCGCGTCGTAGCCGGTGACCTCCGCCAGCCACCCCTCCAGCTGGGAGATCATCTCCCGGTAGCCGGCGGTCTGCGCGTCCGGCGCCAACGGGTGGATGTGGGCGAACTCCGGCCAGCTCACCGGCTCCATCTCGGTGGTGGCGTTGAGCTTCATCGTGCACGACCCGAGCGGGATCATGCCCCGGTCCAGGGCGTAGTCGAAATCCGACAGCCGCCGCAGGTAGCGCAGCATCGCCGTCTCCGAGTGGTGACTGCGGAACACCGCGTGGGTGAGGAAGTCCGACGTGCGGGCCAGCCCCGCCGGCAACGCGCCCTCGGCCGGCGCGTCCGCGAGGGCCACCGGCCGACCGACGACGGTGGCCCCGAACGCGTCGCACACCTTCCGCAGGTGCGCGAGGGTGGTCGTCTCGTCGCAGGACACCCCCACGTGGTCGGCGTCGACCAGCCGCAGGTTCACGCCCCGGGCGGCGGCGTCGGCGACGACCGCCTCGGCGCCGCCGGGCACCCGCACCAGGACGGTGTCGAAGAACGTCTCGTGCACCACCTCGACGGCGTCCACGCCCCGCAGCGCCGCCGCCAGCCGGGCCGCCATGTCGTGGGTACGGCGGGCGATCTCCCGCAGCCCGTCCGGGCCGTGGTAGACGGCGTACATGCCGGCCATCACCGCCAGCAGCACCTGCGCGGTGCAGATGTTGCTGGTCGCCTTCTCCCGCCGGATGTGCTGCTCCCGGGTCTGCAACGCCAACCGGTACGCCGGGTTGCCGTCCGCGTCGCGCGACACCCCCACCAGCCGGCCGGGAAGCATCCGCTCCAGCCCCGCCCGTACCGCCAGGTAGCCGGCGTGCGGCCCACCGAAGCCCATCGGTACGCCGAAACGTTGGGTGGTGCCGGCGGCGATGTCGGCGCCGATCTCCCCCGGCGCACGCAGCAGCGTCAGGGCCAGCAGGTCCGCCGCCACGGTGACCAACGCCCCGACGGCGTGCGCGGCCTCGACCAGACCCGCCTGGTCACGCACCGCCCCGGACGCCCCCGGGTACTGCAGGTGCAGCCCGAAGAACTCCGCCGGCAACTCGTCGCGCCCGGTGTCGACGATCCGCACGTCGATGCCGAGAGGCTCGGCCCGGCTGGTGATGACCGCGATGGTCTGCGGCAGGGTGTCGGCGTCGACCACGTACACCGGGCTCCTGCTCTTCGACGCGCGGCGCGCGAGCGTCATCGCCTCGGCCGCGGCGGTGCCCTCGTCGAGCATCGACGCGTTCGCCGTGGCCAGCCCGGTCAGGTCGGTGACCATGGTCTGGAAGTTCAGCAGCGCCTCCAGCCGCCCCTGGCTGATCTCCGGCTGGTACGGCGTGTACGCGGTGTACCAGGCCGGGTCCTCCAGCACGTTGCGGCGGATCACCGCCGGGGTGTGCGTGCCGTGGTAGCCCAGACCGATCATCGACGCCACGACCGTGTTGCGGGCCGCCAGGGCCCGCAGCTCGGCGAGGGCGTCGTGCTCGCTGGCCGGCTCCGGCAGGTCCAGGGTGCCGTGCCAACGGATCACCTCGGGAATCGCCGCGTCCATCAGCTCGTCGATCGAGCCGTAGCCGACGGCCTCCAACATCCGGCGCTCGTCGTCCGGATCGGGGCCGATGTGGCGGGCGGCGAACTGCTCTACGGTCATGGGTGGCGCTCCCGGGGGCGAGGTCGACAGGTCGGCCTCCCCCTCTGTCGCGCCCGCGAGGCGCTCCACAGTGCCTGCCCACGAGGTCCTTTTGCCTGAGAGGTTCCGGGGAGGATTTGCCCCTTCGGCGCCGCCCGGGGTGCTGCTGGGCGGTCTCTCCCACGTGGGTGCTGCCGGCATGGTCAACGCTACCAGCGCCGCATCACCCACCGGAGGTCGTACCCCCGCCGGGCGCGGGCGACGGTGGATCACCCACCAGCCCCGCGACCCCGCCGGGACCGCTACCGGCCGACGCCCGTCAGCCCCACCGGCACCGCAGCGCCGGCCGTCCGGTCGGCCAGCGCCGGCAGCAGCCGGCCCAGCGGCGCGTCGACGGTCAACGCCGCATACCCGTCGCCCCGCGTCGGCCCCTGGTTGACGATCACCACCGGAACGCCCAGCTTCGCCGCGCGCACCACGAACCGGCGACCCGACATCACCGTCAACGACGAGCCCAGCACCAGCAGCAGCCGCGCCCGCGCCACCAGCGCGAAACAGCGGGCCACCCGGGCCGCCGGCACCGTCTCCCCGAAGAACACCACGTCCGGCTTCAGCATGCCGCCACGGCAGAACGTGCAGTCCACCGTACGGAAGCCGGCTGCCTCGTCGTCGGCGAGATCCACGTCACCGTCCGGGTTGACCGCCGCGACCCGCGCGTCGAAGTCCGGGTTCGCCTCCCGCAGCCGCCGGTCCAACTCCTCCCGCGAGGTCTGGTTGCCGCAGTCCAGGCACACCACCTCGTCGAGGCGGCCGTGCAGCTCCACCACCTGCGGGCTGCCCGCAGCGGTGTGCAGCCCGTCCACGTTCTGCGTGATGATCCCCTCGATGAGCCCGCCGCGTTGCAGCCGCGCCACCGCCCGGTGCCCCTCGTTCGGGGCCGCCCGCGCGATCGTGCGCCACCCCAGGTGGCTGCGCGCCCAGTAGCGCCGCCGCGCCTGCGCGTCGCGCGTGAACGCCTGGTACGTCATCGGGGTGTGCCGCCGCGCCGCGCCACTGGGCCCCCGGTAGTCCGGGATGCCCGACTCGGTGGACAGCCCCGCCCCGCTCAACACCACGACACCACCGCCGGCCACCAGGCCGGCCAGCGCGTCGATCGTCTCCGTCACCCGTCCATGCTGCCTCAGGCAACCACCCTCCGGCGAACGCCCGGGCCCCGTCGACCGGCCACGCCGTGGCGGAACGGCGGCTAGGTTGGCGGTATGCGCGTCGTCATAGCCGGAGGACACGGCAAGATCGCCCAACTGACCCACCGCGAACTCGCCGGACGCGGCGACACCGCCGTCGGCCTGATCCGCAACCCCGACCACGCCGCCGCGCTGCGTGCCGCCGGCGCCCAGCCCGTCGTGGCCGACCTCGAACACATCGGCGTCGACGACCTCGCCGCACACCTGCGGGGCGCCGACGCCGTCCTCTTCGCCGCCGGCGCCGGCCCCGGCAGCGGCGCCGACCGCAAGGACACCGTCGACCGGGCGGGCGCCGTCCTGCTCGCCGACGCCGCGCAACGCGCCGACGTGCGCCGCTACCTGCTGGTCTCCTCGGTGGGCGTGGAAGGCGAACCACCCGCCGGCACCGACGAGGTGTTCGCGGCGTACCTGCGGGCCAAGAAGGCCGCCGAGGACGACCTCACCGGCCGCGACCTCGACTGGACGATCCTGCGACCCGGCCGGCTCACCGACGACGCGCCCACCGGGCGGATCACCCTCGCCCGACACGCCCCCTCGGGCGCCGTGACCCGCACCGACGTCGCCCGGGTGCTGGTCGCCCTGCTCTACCACCCGCACAGCGCCGGCGCGATCCTGGAAGTCGTCGCCGGCGACACCCCCATCGCCGACGCCGTCGCCGCCGTCGACCGGCACTGACCCGACGCCGCTACTCGCCGACCACCGCACGCAGCTGCGCGCTGAGGGCCCCGGCAGCCGCCGCATCGGTACGCAACTGCTCCGACTGCTCCGACAGGTACGCCTGCCACCGGCTCAGGTGCTGCTGCGCCGCCGCCACCGCCGCGACCAACGCCACCTGTCGGCCCTCCAACTCCCGCACCTGCCGCGGCAACCCCTCGTTCCCCGCCAGGCCGGCAGCATCCCCGGCCAACACGTGCGCCTCCGCGATGATCTCCTCGGCTTGCCGCCGCGCGTCGGCGATGATCTCCGCGCCCTCCGCGCTGGCCTCACTGATCGTCCGGTTCGCCTCGTCCTGCGCCCGCACCGCCAACTCGATCACCATCGGGTCCGGGCCCTGCGGGGCGGTGCTGGGCAACGCGCCGTGGCGCAACATCTCCACCTGCCGCGCCAGAGCCTCGTTCTCCCGCCGCAGCCGGTCCACCTCACCACCCAGCAACGCCACCCGCTCGTCCGCTGACCGGGCCAGGTCGGCGACCTCGTCGGCCGGCAGCCACCGGCTGCCCCGGAACCGACGCGCCTCCAGCGCGGCCACGGACCGGGTCAGCTCACCGTGCGGATCGGCGACCACCCGGTCACCGTGGTCGATGCTCATCGCGCACCTGTCCAACTCAAGTCGCGCGGTGTGGCGGGAGCCGCACCGGTCCAGATCACATCGGACGGCGCGGCGGCAGCCGCGCTCGCCAGAGGTGGGTAGAGGGAGTGATCGTAACTTTCGGTCAGGATCCGCTCTGGCGTCACCCCCGCCGTGGCCAGGGCGCTGATCGTCTCCCGGGTCATCTCCGGGCTGCCGCACACCAGCACCTCGGTGTCCCGCCACGGACCCAACCGCGCCGCCGTGTGACCGGCCGTACCGATCGCACCCTGCCACTGCCAGCCGCTCTCGACCGTCGGCACGTATCGGAGCCACCCACCGACCTCACCGGAACGCCACGACCCCGCCGGCGGCATCGCCGCCAACTCCCGCAACGCCCGGTCGTCATACAGGTCGTCGGGCGTCTTGCCGCCCACCACCAGAGTCGTCGGACGTCCCGGTCCCCGCTGCAACGCCTCCACCACCGCCCGCAACGGCGCCAGCCCGGTGCCCCCGGCCACCAGCAGCAGCGGCAGATGCGGTGACCGGTCGTACGACGCCAACGCCTCACCCACCGGCAACCCCAACAGCAACTGGTCGCCCTCGCGCACCTTGCGCACCAGATGGGTGGAGAACCGACCCGTGGCGCGGACGTGGAACTCGATCGTCCCGTCCGGGCGTGGCGCGTTCGCCGGTGACAGATAGCGCCACGTCCGCAACTGCGGCACCTGCACCGGCAACGACTGCCCCGGCAGGTACTCGCACAGATAGTTCGGGCGGACCGTGAACACACACACGTCGGACCGCCGCCGCTGCACCCTCAGCACCTCCGCCTCCCAGTACGGCGGCGACGACCGCACCGCCTCCGCCGCCCCGGTCAGCATCAACCGCGCCACCAACTCGTACGCCGCGGCCCACTCCGCGCGCAGCGCCGGCGTCCACCGTGGCCCGAGGAACCGCTCCAACGTCAACAGCAACGCCTGCCCGACCTGGCTGTAGTGCCACTCCGCCATCGGCACCGGCCGACCCTGCCGGTCCTCCCCCCGGAACCGGCGGTGGTCAGCCCCCAACCGCTGCGCGAACGACGTCACCACCCGCTCGTCGTCGATGTGGGTGATGACGTGCCCCAACGCCGCCAGCAACTTGTCCTGCTGATACTCCATGTTGGTCGGGAACATCGTGCGGACCTCGGGCGCGATCACGAACAACGTCGCGTAGAAGTGCTTCGCCGCCTCCGGACCGGCCACGCAGAACTGGGCCCAACTCTGGCGTAACGCCGCGACATCCATGCCTCAGCCCTCCTGCCGGCGAGCGACGTCATGACGCTGCCGCAGGGTCGACTGCAACACGCCCGACGGCCCGTACGCACGGTCCGCCTGCCACAGGTTCGGGTTCGGGATCCTCTCGTCGTAGTAGCGGTGGTGCACGGCATGCAACGCCGCCCACCCCACACTGCCGTTGAGCCACGACCAGTCACCATGCACCGGCCGACCCGCCCGCTCCTCGAACTCGCAGAACCTCATGAACTGCTCCGACTCGGTGTGCGGATCCGACACCCGCACACCGGCCAACCGGAACGAGTGCAACACCGCCTGATTGATCACCAGCACGGCGTGCTCGCGCCACAAGTTGTCCTCACGGGAGGTGTCCAACCCCAGCCCCCGGGCCACCGGCAGCAACTGGTCGTAGCGGCTCCGGTCCCCCATGTTGCGCGTACCGATCTCGTCACTCAGATAGTGACCGTTGAAGGGAGCACAGCTGTAGTCCACCCCACCGATCCGCAAGCGCATGTTGCTGATCACCGGCAGGGCATGCCAACGCAGCCGCAAATCCTCGAACCACGGATACTCCGGATGCACCAGGGCGACCTCCCGAACGAGGTCCCGGGACACCTCCACCACCGTCGGGTCCTCGTACGCCGTCTCGATCACCCATGGCAACAGGTCGAACCGGCCCGGTACCACCGGCGGACGCCACCCCAGACGCCGCGCCGCATCGGTCATCGCCACCTGCGCCGGATCACCCCGCACCGACCCGTCGTCCGTCCGATGCCCGCAGTACCGGATCAACTGGTCGTTCCAGATCCGCGCCCGCGGCCCCACCCCCGGCCGGTCGGGCGCGAACACGGTCATCACCGACTGGATCCGCCCCCCGTTGTCCGCCACCGCCAGGTGCTGCGCCAACTCCTGCGAGATGCCCGCCACCGTCGTCACCCCGCGCCGGTCACGGACCTTCAGCCCTGCCCACCGGACCCGCCCCACGCAACGCACCGACTGCCGCCAGGCGACCTTCGCCCCGTACGCCAACTCCTCCGTGGTGTGCCGGTACGTGCCGGTCAGCGCGATCTCCTCCCGGACCTCCGCGATCCGTCCGATCAGGCCCGGCAGCCGTCGCTCCGCGTGATAGAGCTGCAAGAACTCGACGGCCTCCGCCGCGACGTCCTCCACCAGGGGATCCTGTGTCCGGGAGGCATGAGCCACCGGACAGCCCGACGCGTTGCCGTCCGCGGCACGCTCACTGGCATCCAAGATCATTGCGTTGACGTGATAGTCAGTCTGCACTCTCGTTCAAATCCGATCGTCGGGCCGGCGTCACCGCCGCCTTCTGCGTCGTCCCGTACAGGTTCGCCGAACCGACACGGCACATCACGAACGGTGATATGCGCCCGAAGGCCGCGAACGCCGCACACAGGATTCACGGCGACGCAATGACTGTCAACAAGGCGACTCCTGCCCAAGGTGTCCACAGTCGGCATTTGCCCACAGGCGGACCACATTGGACATCACGGCGGCGGCTCCTGGCCCTCCCGGAACACCACCGAAGGGCACCCGGCCAGCCGCCGGAGATCAACCCGCCCGACGACGCGCCCGACGCGCCGCCAACTCGTCACCCACCGGCTCCGCCGCCACCTGCGGCTCCACCGACGTTGCCGGCTCCGACGGCAGGTGCGACAGGGAACCCTGGATCTCCTTGAACGCCCCACCGATCGCGATACCGAACACGCCCTGGCCACCCTGCAACAGGTCGACCACCTCCTCCGGCGACCGGCACTCGTACACGGTCGTGCCATCGGAGATCAACGTGATGCCCGCCAGGTCCTCCACCCCACGGGAGCGCAGCGCCTCGATCGCCTTCCGGATGTTCTGCAACGACACCCCGGCGTCCAGCAGCCGCTTCACCACCTTCAGGACCACCAGGTCCCGGAACGAATACAACCGCTGCGTGCCCGAACCCGAAGCGTCGCGCACACTCGGCACCACCAAACCCGTACGGGCCCAGTAGTCCAACTGCCGGTAGCTGATCCCCACCGCGTGGCAGGCCGTCACGCCCCGGTACCCCACGGCACCGTCACCCTCGGTCGCCCACCCCGGCGGCGCCACACCCGGCTCGTCCAGCTCCGTACCCGGATCGGAATCTCGCGGCTCGTGCATCCGGACAACCTCCCCGCCAGTGCGGTGACACGTCGTTTCCGGGACGTGCACCCCTCGACACGGCAACCCTATAGCCGCCTTGAGGAATTGCCCCGCAGGAGCCGCCGCGACACGCCGCGACACGACAACGAAGATCACCCACAGCACCGGAACATCACTGAACGTGACACCCCGCAGAAGACCGGACTCAGCCGGCGAAGTCCTCCGGACGCACCTGGTCCAGGAACTCGCGGAACTTCTCCACCTCGTCCTCCTGCTCGTCCGGGATCACGATCCCCGCCTCGCTGAGGACCTCCTCGGCACAACGAATCGGCGCACCGACCCGCAACGCCAACGCGATGGAATCACTCGGCCGGGCCGACACCCGCACCCCGTCCCCGAGCAACAGATCCGCGTAGAAGACGTTCTCCTTCAACTCGGTGATCTCCACCGCCCGCAACGGCGCCTTCAACGCCGCCAACACGTCCCGCAGAAGATCATGGGTCAGCGGCCGGGCCGGCTTGACCCCCTGCTGCTCGTAGGCGATCGCCGTCGCCTCGACCGCACCGATCCAGATCGGCAGATAGCGGTCCCCCTCGACCTCCCTGAGCAGGACGATCGGCTGGTTGCTGGGCAGCTCCACCCGAACTCCGACCACGCTCAGCTCGCGCACCGCCGCCTCCGTGTCGTTGTCACCTACGCCGCACCGCGCCCTTCCCTGCACGGTACACGGACCGCGACACGGCCGTCCCACGCGCTACCCGCACACGCCCGCGCCAGAAAGGGGTTACCCCGGCAAGCCTACGGCACGCTTCCCGGGGAAGATCTTTCCGCACGGCCCCCGCCGGATCACCGACCCAACGTCGACCGCAACCCCACCCGCACCAACGCCGCATGCAACTGCTGCGACAGCGCCACCAACTCCCGCGCCGTCTCCGCCGCCCGCGCCCGCGCCGCCGGATCACTCTGCCGCGCCAACGGCGCCACCAACTGCGCGAACAGACCAACCTCCCGATCCGCCGCCGTCCGGAACGCCCGCAGATGCCGCGGCTCCAACCCGTACGCCGCCAAACCCGCCACCGCCCGCGCGATGATCAACGCATCGTCGTCATACCAACCCGGCGGATCCGACACCACCACACCGAGGCGCTCCAACTCGCCCAGCGTCGACTCGTCGATCCCGCTACGCGCCACCAGATCCAACCGGCCGAGCCGCACCTGCGGCGACCCGACCGGCTCCTCCGGCACCCGCCCCGGAACCTCACCGTCCGGACCCACCGCCACCAACGTCGGCCGCTGCCGACCCGGCGACTCCCCGGACGCGTCCCACTGCGCCAACTGGTCACGGATCACCCGCAAAGGCAGATACTGGTCCCGCTGCGCGGTCAGCACGAACCGCAACCGCGCCACATCGTCCCAGCTGTACTTCCGGTAACCCGCCGCCGTCCGCTGCGGCTCCACCAGGCCCTCGGCCTCGAGAAACCGCAACTTCGAAATGGTCACGTCCGGGAAATCGACCCGCAGCTGACCCAGCACCTCGCCGATGCTCATCAGCGGACGGGCGCGGGCCGCCTCGGGCGGCGTGGAGGCCGCAGGCTCGTTCACCCCCGGCCGGCCCCCTCCTCGGGACGCGGACCGGCGATGAACACCACCCGGAACTTGCCGATCTGCACCTCGTCACCATTGCTCAACGTGGCCGCCTCGACCCGCTCCCGATTCACGTACGTGCCGTTCAGGCTTCCCACGTCCCGCACCGTGAACGTCCCACCGTCACGGTGGAACTCGGCGTGCCGTCGCGACACCGTCACGTCGTCGAGGAAGATGTCACTGTCCGGGTGACGACCGCTGGTCGTCACGTCGTGATCCAACAGGAACCGGGCACCCGCATTCGGACCCCGGCGAACCACCAGCAGCGCCATACCCGGCGGCAACGAACCGGACATCCGGCTCGGCACCACATCGGTGTCCGGCCCCTCCAGCACTTCGTCGAGCGAACCGAGATTGAGCGTCGAAGTGACGTCGAGTGGGGGGAACTCGTCGTCTGGGCGCGTCATGGGACCACCTCACGGATCTGTTCGGTCGGCGTCGGGTAATGGCGGGTCTGGCCGCCGGGCACTCCAACACCCGGCGGCTGGCTCCCCGTGCCCGGAAAGGCAATTCCGCAACGCTGAACTATTTGGTTCTCGGTCGACTGGGCGAGCCTAGCCAGCGCCGAAATGCAGGGCAACCGGACGCGCGGAACACCCGCCACGCCCGGAGGGGGACGCACTCAGCTCTCGGTGAGCTCACGATACGCGTCCGCGGACAGCAGACCGTCGACCGCCGCCGGATCGTCCGGGGTGATCTCCAGCAACCAACCCGCACCGTACGGATCGGTGTTGACCACCTCAGGGGTGTCGCCGAGCGCCTCGTTGCGCGCCGCCACCGTACCGCTCAACGGGGCGTAGATCTCCGACACGCTCTTCGTCGACTCGATCTCACCCAACGACTCACCGGCCGCCACCACCGCACCCGCATCGGGCAGCTGGACGAACACGATGTCACCCAGGGCGTCCTGCGCGAAGTGCGTGATGCCGACCCGGACAGTGCCGCCGCCGTCACCCGCCACCCACTCGTGCTCGGCGGTATACCGCAGATCCTCAGGAATCACCAGACGCGTCCTTCATCCATCGGCGCACCGGAAACCCGGTGCGAGCCGCGCCGGTCAGGAGACCGGACGGGCGTGTTCCAGCTTGATCGGCGCGTGCAGCGCCGAAACCTCGGCAGCCTCACGATCCTCAACGATCAACTTACCGCCGTCACCCGTCACCGACGCCACCACCCCGCCGGGAATGTTCAAGGCCGTACGCATCGTCGCCGGATCACCGATCACCGTGATCGTGAACGGACCCGTCAACCGACGCCCGTCCACCACCAACGACCCGCCCTCCCCGTCCAGGAAGAACGTCGACGCGATGATCCGCACCGTCGCCCGGTCACCACCCGAGATCTGCATCGCCTCCGCGCCCGCACCCCGCAACTCCTGCACCGCGTCCAACACCCGCGACGCCGAGATCGGCTTCTCACCCGCCTCGAACCGCACCGACAACCCCGGCCCCGTCGCCGGCAACGTCCCCGCCAGGATCCCCAACTCGTCGGCCCGCCGCGTCGCCTCCTCCAACGCCGCCTGCCGCCCCTGCTGACCCGAACGCAACTGCCGCTGACTCTCCTCCAGCGTCGCGATGTCCTGCCGCAGCCGGACCTCCCGCGAATTCAGGTCGTACAGGATCCGCACCAGGTCCTCCTGCCGCGTCGCCGCCACCGTCGGATCCGTCGACGTCGACTTGAACTGCACCACCAGGGTGAACCCCAGCAACGCCAGCAGCGCCGCGATCATCACCCCGGCCGAACTCACCCGCCGCCGCGGCGCCCCGCCATCCCCGGACACCGCCGGCACGACCCCACCCGCCTCGGCGGCCCGGCTCAGATCCACCGTCGCGCCGTCGTCGGGCTCCACCACCGCAGGCTCCTGCACGGGAGGCTCCACCGCCGGCGCCGACCGCTCCGGCGCCAACGGGCTCAACTCGTCCGGATCCGGCGCGTCCGGCCGCGGATCGGGCTCCCCCGCCGGACCCGACGGCCGCCCCGGACCCGCCGGCTGCGGCCAACCCGTGCCCGTCTCGGTGTGCTCGTCGCTGCTCATCGCCACCAACCTACGCCCGGAACAGGTGCCGGCGGATCGCCGCCACGTTCCCGAAGATCCGCACCCCGAGCACGACCACCACGCCGGTGGAGAGCTGACCGCCCACCCCCAACTGGTCACCCAGATACACGATCAGACCCGCCACCAGCACGTTCGAAATGAACGACACCACGAACTGCTTGTCGTCGAAGATCCGGTCGAGCTTCGCCCGCACCCCGCCGAACACCGCGTCCAACGCGGCAACCACCGCGATCGGCAGGTACGGCTGCAACGCCGTGGGCACCGTGGGGTCGAGCCACACCCCGAGGACCACACCGGCGAGCAACGCCAGCACCGCGATCATCGACCACCTCCGGAGGGGCTGGGAGACGTCCTCGAACCGGTCGGCCCAGGACTGACGGAACGGTCGGCCCCCGACGGCGACGGCGTCGGGCTCACCGAGGGCTGCGCGTAGCGTAGCCGCGGGTCCGGAGCCGCCGGCAGGGTGAGGTCCTCCGCCTCGCGCACCCCGAACGACAACCCGGTGTCCTCAGCCACCTTCCGCATCGTCAACGCGCTGCGGCTGTCCTCGTACCGGTCCCGCATCGACCCCGGACCGATCGCCGACACCTCGTACGGCCCCGTCACCGGCCGGAAGTCCACCAGGATCGCCTGCCCCGCCGAACGGATCGTCGACATCGCCGTCAACCGCTGACCGTTGATCGCGATCGCCTCCGCCCCCGCCGCCCACAGGTCGTTGGCCACACCCTGCAGATCGCTGTAGATCACCCGGGACGGCCCCACGTCCGCGCCGGTCACCGCGTCCTGGTTCTGCGGCGCGTCCGCCAGGCGCACCACCACGCCGTCACCGCGCACCCGCCCCAGGCCGGTGCCCGCCTCCAGGTTGTGCAACCGCGCCGCCTCCGAACCACCCAGCGCCGCCGCCCGCTGCCGCGCCACCTCCGCCCGCAGCTCGTCGGCCCGCACCGACAACCGGTCCGTCTCGGTCTCCCGCTGCTTGATCTGCTCGACCAGGCCGGACCGGGCCTGGCTGCGCCCCGGCTCGGCCTCCAGCGTCTGTCGGTACGCCACCGCGAACAGGAAACCCAGCAGCAGCGCCACCACCAGGGTCACGGAGCGTGCCGACCAGCGCCGCCACCCCGGGTACGGCGTCTGCCGCTCCCGACGCCGGGCCGCCGCGTCGGCGTACCCGGGATCCAGCGGGTTGCGGAACAGCTCGGTGAGGAAGTCCGGGGCGTACACCCGGTCGCCGCGTCCCCGACCGTCG
Source organism: Micromonospora sp. M71_S20 (assembly GCF_003664255.1). Taxonomy (NCBI): domain Bacteria; kingdom Bacillati; phylum Actinomycetota; class Actinomycetes; order Micromonosporales; family Micromonosporaceae; genus Micromonospora; species Micromonospora sp. M71_S20. The sequence continues at coordinate 4,166,520 of NZ_RCCV01000001.1, forward strand.
CCCGGCGCGCCCGTCATGCCGGCGCTCCCCCCGCCCGGACCGCCCTGACCAGCCGGCCGGCCTGCACGACGTAGAGCGCGCCGGCCACCCAGTAGAGCACCAGGCCCCACCAGGCCAGGCCCCAGCCGACCGCCCCGGCCACGGTCGCGGCGCCCGGCACCGCCGCGGCGAGCAGCAGGACCGGGAAGGCGGCCAGCAACAGGAAGGTCGCGGTCTTGCCCACGTAGTGCACCGGCGGCGGGCCGTACCCGTGCCGACGCAGCACCGCCAGCGAACCGAGCAGGAGCAGCTCCCGGGCCAGCAGCGCCGCGGTGAACTGCCAGGGCACCACGTCGCGCGCGGTGAAGCCGAGCAGCGTGGCCAGGATGTAGAGCCGGTCGGCGAGCGGGTCGAGCAGCTCCCCCAGCCGGCTGACCTGACGCATCCGGCGCGCAACCCAGCCGTCCACCCAGTCCGTGGTGCCGCCGATGGCCAGCACCACGACCGCCGCGACGTCGGCGTGCGCCACGAGCAGCAGGTAGAGGAAGAGCGGCACGCCGAGCAACCGGACGAAGCTGATGACGTTCGGCAGCGTGAGGATCCGGTCGCCCACGGCCGATCCGCTCGTGCCGGCGGTGGCCTCCGGGTGCTCTTCCCGAGCCGGCGGACGCGACACCGAACCTCCTCCGCGACACGCTCCGCCGCCCGGCCGAGGACCGGCGGCACGGAGAACGTGGGCGCTGTCGGGCCGGCTGCCGCCGGCGTCCCCTGCGGCCCCCCGTACGGGACCTTCGCCTGACATCGGCCCGCGATCGCGACGATCACGGGCCGGTTGCGCTGCCACTATATCGGGCTCTCGGCGCCCCCTTCGGCCTCAGGCGTCCGGTCCCGCCTGCGGCGGGACCGTCGGGTGTGGTGCGTCACCACCCGTAAAGCATCCTAGGACACTAGTGGAGCGATGGAAGCGCGTGCACCAGGGGGACGATCCGTCAGGCGGTGCGGGCCCGGGAGTCCGCCGGCGACTCGGTCGGGGCGGCGGTGGCCGCGCGCTCGAAGGCCACCAACGCCAGCCACAGCTCGTGCTGCGCCCGACCGGGCATCCGGTCCAGCACGGCCTGCACCGCCCGGTGCCGGCGCTCCTGCAGCTCGCGTAGCAGCGTCTCGGCGGCTGCCGTCGGCATCAGCCGCACCTCCCGCCGGTCGCGGGGATCGGGCACCCGGCGCAGCAGCCCGGTGGCCTCCAACCGGTCGCAGAGCCGGCTCGCCGAGGACGGCACGACGTCCAACAACTCGGCCAGGCCGTTGACGTTGGTCTCCGGCCGGCTGCTGATCAGCGACAGCACGCGCAGCTGCGTCGGGGAGACGGCCATCTGGTGGCGGGACGCCGCCGAGTCGAGCACACCGACGAGCGCCTCGGCGGCGGCGTCGATCGCCGCGGCGAGATTCGGAGGTCGCTCCACCCGGTGTCCCCTGCGATCGTCCCGCTCGTGTCCTGCCGGTGCGACGACGGCTCTCACCCGTCGCCCCGCCCGGCGGAACCGCGCCAGTCCAGGCAGACGACGACCGCGTCGTCGCGCAGGTCGGCGTCCGCGTGCCAGGCGTGCAGTTCGCGCATCACCGTACCAACCGCTTCCGCCGGCGGTTGCAGCCGCGTGGACCGCATCGCCCGCGCCATCGTCCGCTCGCCGTACGCCCCGCGGTCACCGGGGTCGGCGGCCCACACCCCGTCGCTGACCACGAAGAGCCGGTCCCCCGGTTCCAGCTCGAACTCCTGGACGTCGTAGCGGGCCTCGGCGAACATGCCCAGCGGCAGCTGCTGCTCCAGCTGGATGGGGGTCACCGTGCCGCCGCGCACCCGCAGAAGGTGCGGGGATCCGGCGTCCACCGCCCGCACCCGGCCCGTGACGGTGTCCAGTTCGAGCAGCAGCGTGGCCACGTACCGGCGACCGCGGTGCTGGTAGAAGACCGTGTCGGAGGCCAACTCGGCCTGCTCGACGAGGCTGCCTCCGGAGCGCCGGGCGTTGCGCAGCGCGTTCACGGTCACGGCGGTCAGCAGCGCCGCCGCCAGCCCGATGCCGGCGCCGTTGAGCACCGTCACGGTGAGCCGGTCGTCGTCCACGGACCAGTCGAAGTGGTCACCACCGACCGTGTACGCCGGCTCCAGCTGGCCGGCGAGCTCGAACGCCGCGTGGCTCACGCCGCGTCCCGGCAGCAGTTCCCACTGCATCTCGGCGGCCATGCTGAGCCGCTCCCGCCGGCGGACCCGGCGGTAGCGGTCGGTCTCCCGGTCCGCCGCGCGCAGCACGACCGCCAACTCACCGGCGATGTCCACGGCCCGCTCGACGACGTCCGGGTCGGGCGGAGCGGGCAGCTCGACCAGGAGCACGCCCAGCCGCTCCCCCCACACCGACAGCGGCAGGTAGAGCCGGCACCGGCCCTCGTCGTCGGCGTCGGTCATCGGCTGCTGGCTGCTGAAGCAGCGCTGCGCCGCGTCGTGACAGGCGAGGAAGCCGCCGTCGGAGAGGTCCGCGTCGAGCACCGGCCAGAGCCCGGTGATCCGGTAGTCGGCGATGAACACGTCCGTACGCGAGGCGCCCAGGACGGACCGGATGGCCCGGTCCGCCGCCTCCACCACCTGGTCGGGCGGGGCCGCACGAAGCGCACGCGAGACCTGGCCCGGTGCCTCCAACATGATCATCCTCCGGAAGCTTGCCGTAGGGCAAGCATCATACGGAGGCCCCTCCCCCGCCCTCCGGGCGGGCGGGCGCACGGCAGGGGCCCGGCCGCCGCACCCCGGGTGAGCACGGACGCACGGTGCGGCAGCCCCACGTCGCCTCGGGCGGCGCCGGCGCGGCGACCGAGGGCTGCGGCGGCGACCGGGCGCTCGGGAGGCGGCCGGTTGCCGCGGCAGCGGCCGGGGCTCGGGCGTCGGCGGGGTGCTGCGGTGGTGCCGGTCAGGCCGGCGAGCGGACGGCGAGCCCGCCGTGGAAGGCGTCCGGCAGCTGGGCCGGCGGGCCGTCCGGACGCCACCGGGCGATCGGGACGATGCCGTCCTCGGTGGGCGTCCAGCGGCCCAGCAGCGGCACGAACGCGGCCGGCGGGCGCATCCGGAACGCCGGGCCCATCATCGCGAGGGCCTCCGGGAAGCCGGCCAGTTCCTCCGTGTCGAAGTCGACGGCGAGCAGGCTGCCGGGCGCGGTGGCCTCGTGGAGCTCGTCGAGGGTGCGGGCCAGCGTCTCGTCGTCGAGGAACGCGGCCAGACCGAGGAAGACCACGCCGACCGGTCTCCTCCCCCACCCCGGCACGAACCGGTGCAGCTGGGCGCGGTCGACCGTGCCGATGTCAGTGGCGTCGCCGTAGCCGTAGCCGGCCCGGTCGCTGCCGGCCAGCAGGCGCTGACCGAGGCGGATGGTGACCGGGTCGACGTCGGTGTAGAGAACGGTGGCCTCCGGGGCGGCCTCGTGCACGTTGCCCATCGTGGGCACCCCGGCGCCGAAGACGAGGAAGCTGTCCACCCCCCGGGCGGTCATCGCCCGGACCGCCCGGCCGAGAAAGGCGCGCAGCTCGCGGAAGACCGGCGCGCACGGCCCGTACGCCCGCTCGAAGTCGCGGGCGGCCGCCACGTCGACCGGGTAGTGGTGCTCCCCGCCGAGCCAGAAGTCGATCATCCGCGCGGTGCTCGGCTGGTCCGGCTCAACCATCGACGACGCTCCCTCCCCGGTGGGCGTGGACAGCGTACCCACCGGTCGGGCTGCGCGGTATCGGCCCGCCGACAGGTTCCCGGCCGCGATACTGGCCGGGAACCGGCGGGAGGTGGGCGGTGAACTCGGCGAACGGCGCGGCGGTGGTCGTCGGCGTGGACGGCTCGGACTCGGCGCTGCGCGCCGTGCGGCTCGCCGCCGTCGAGGCCGCCCGCCGGCACCGGCCGCTGCGGATCGTGCACGCCTTCATCTGGCCCCTGCTGCGCGTGCCGGTCGACCCCCCCGCCGCCGGCCCGCCCGGTGCCGGCCTGCGGCACCAGGCGGAGCAGGTTGTCGCCGCCGCCACGGACGAGGCCGAGGCGACGGTTCCCGGGCTGCGGATCTCCGGCGAGATCATCGACGGCGAGGCCGCCGCGGTGCTGCTCGGCGAGTCGCCGGCCGCCGCGATGATCGTGCTCGGCGACCGGGGGCTCGGCGGCTTCTCCGCCCTGGTGGTCGGGTCCGTCGCGGTGCAGGTCGCCGCGTATGCCGACTGTCCCGTGCTGGTCGCCCGGGGCACCGACCACCCCGACGGGCCCGTGGTCGTCGGCGTGGACGGCTCCGAGACGGCCCGGCTCGCCGCGGAGTTCGCCGTGGAGGAGGCGTCGGTACGCGGCGCGGCGCTGGTCGCGGTGCACGCCTACCGGCATCCGACCTCCACCGGCCCCGGGGACATGCGACCACTGGTGTACGACGACACCGAGCTGCGTTCCGAGGAGGAGCGGGTGGTCGCCGAGTCGCTGGCGGGGCTCACCCAGCGGTGGCCGGACGTGCCGGTCAGCCGGGAGACCACGCGGGGCCGCCCCACCACCGTGCTCGCCGAGGCGTCCCGGCGGGCCCAACTGCTGGTGGTCGGCCGGCAGGGGCGCGGGGAGCTGACCGGGCTGCTGCTGGGCTCGGTGAGCCAGTCGCTGCTGCACCACGCCGACTGCCCGGTCGCGGTGATCCGCGCGCCACGCTGAACGGGGCGCCGTGCCTCATGGCGATTCACCCAGGGGCGTGGCGGCGCCCGCGCCTCGGCCGGGGCGCGTCGCACTGCCTGGTGTTGGTTCCGCGGATGACTGGCGGCTAGGGCCAGCCGCCCGCCGCGGCCCGGGTGACGTCTCAGCGCCAATCTGGCACTGGCGCCGACAGGTTTGTTGTGGAAACCTATTGGCATGACTACTGAGTCGATATCCGCCGGCGGCGATCCCCGCCGGCTGCTGTCCGAGGTTCGCTCCCTGGCGCACCGGGTACGTCTCGACCAACGGATGACCTGGGTCGCGCTGCTTGTGCTGGCCGGCGTGACGTTCGTCGGGATCCCGTTCGACTGGCTCGGCATGACGGTGCACTGTCACCCCGACACCAGCTGCGAATTCGCCCGGCGGGGCGTGCTGTACTACTGGCCGCCGGCGCTCCTGCTCGCCTACGCGGCGATCGCCGTCTCCTATGTGCGGGCTGCCCGGGCACGCGGGCTGGGTGCCCGGGTCTTGCCGTACGTGATCGCTGGCGCCGCGACGACCGTCGTGTTCACCACCGCTTGGGTAGCCGCGGCCCTGTATTTTCCGAGCCACCCGGAGTCGATGCAGCGACTCTCGTACTGGTGGCTGGTGCTGGACCGGCTGGTCTCACCCTGGAGCATGATCGGTATCGCGCTGGTGGTGCTGGCCCGGATCGAGCGCAACATCGGGCTGCTGCTGTTCACCCTCGCCTACCTGGCCCTGGTGCTGCTGGTGCTGCCGATGAACGAGGGCTGGGGACTGGCAGGCTGGGGAATTCAGGCCCGATTCGCGGTGCCGCAAGCCATCAGCGGCGCGGTGCTGCTGCTCGGCGCGGTCGGGTTCTTCACGTCGGCCCGCAGGCGGCAGCGGTGACAGCCGCGCCCGGCACCCCGGGCCCGGATGCCGGGCACCCGGTCACCGGGCTGGACGAGGTGGTGCACCAGCGGGCACGGCTGGGCATCCTGACCATCGCGCACGAGGCCCACCGGGTCGAGTTCGGCTACCTTCGCACCCACCTCGAGCTGACCGCCGGCAACCTCTCCAAGCACCTCAGCGTGCTGGAATCGGCCGGCCTGATCGAGGTCGAGAAGGGCTACGAGGGCCGGCGCGGCCGCACCTGGATCACCCTCACCGCCGCCGGCACCACCGCGCTCGCCAACGAGATCGGGCGACTCAAGCAGCTCATCGCCCGCGTCGAGACGACCAACGGGCAGTAGCGACGACCGTCGGCCGACCAGCCATCCCCGTCACCCCGGCGCACGGCATCAACAGCGACAGGGCATCCCCAGCCCGGCGCGATTCCTCGACCGGCTTGTTGCCGGTTTCCGGCGTACTCCGGTCGGCCCCCTCCGGGCGCCCACGCCGGACCGGGCGCCCCCGCGCGCCGCGCCGAACGGGCGCTGCGGCGAACCGGTCGCGGGGTTGGTCCCCGCGCAGACGGGTAGACGACCGCGGTACGCCAACGGCGACGACGACCGGAGGAGGCAGTGATGCCAGGACCACGGCCGGGCAGCAACGCGTACGACAAGCAGCGGGCACGCATCCGGAACGCGATCGACGATTCGGGACGGCGGGTGCCGGACGACAAGGCCAACGACGTGGCCAACCGGATCCTGCAGTCCGACCGCGGGCAGCGGGGGGTCGTCCGCGGCGAGCGGGCCTACGGCCCCAAGGGCGAGCGCGAACCTGGCGACCCGAAGTGAAGGCGACGAACCTGGCCGACGGGGCGATCGCCGGCGCGGTCGGCAGCACCGCCCTGAACGTGGTCAGCTACCTCGACATGGTGCTCCGGGCGCGGCCGGCGAGCAGCACCCCGGAGGAGAGCGCCGGGCGGGTGGCCCAGGTGGCGCACGTGGACCTGGGGCCCGAGGACCGGGCGGCGAACCGCCGCTCGGGCCTCGGGCCCCTGCTCGGCTACGGGATCGGCGTCGCCGCGGGAGTCGGGTACGCCCTGCTCGCCCGGGGCCGGCGGATGCCGCTGCCGCTGGCCGCCGGGGTGCTCGGCGGCGGTGTGATGACGATGTCCGACGGGTCCATGACCCTGCTGGGGGTGACCGATCCGCGCACGTGGCGTCGGTCGGACTGGCTGGCCGACCTCGTGCCGCACCTCGCGTACGGCGTGGCGGCCGCAGCCACCTGGAACCGGCTGCGGCCGCCCGCTTCGGGCCGGGGCTGTTAGCCCCCGGCGCTCTCGTCGTCGGCGACGGGTTCGGTGGCCGGGCCGTACGGGGACACCTGCCCCCGCGGCACCGGCCGCCCCTCGTCGCCGTGGGACGAGCCGCGGTTGAGCGGGTGCCCGGTCGGGCGCGGGCCCTTGCTGTCCTGGCTGGTGGCGCCCTTGTTGTTGCGGCGGAACTCCTCCTGCTGCGGGTTCACCACTGGTCTCTCCTTCCGGGGTCCGACCGTGTCCGACGTCGGTTACCCGCCCGTCCCGGCCGCATACCCGCCGGGAAGCACGCTCGCAGGGGTGGCCGGGCGCAGGGCGGGTACACCCCGAGGATGGGCGACGACCGGAAGGTGGCGCGGGTCCTGCTGGACCGGCGGGGCCGCACGTACGCCGAGGAGGCGGGCATCACGCTCGCCGACCGGCCCGCCCCGCTCTACCAGCTGCTGGTGCTCGCCACCCTGCTGAGCACCCGGATCCGGGCGGGGGTGGCCGTGGCGGCCGCGCGGGAACTCTTCGCCGCCGGCTACCGGACCCCGCAGGCCATGGAGGCGGCGAGCTGGCAGGACCGGGTCGACGCGCTGGGCCGGGGCCACTACCGCCGCTACGACGAGCGGACCTCGACGATGCTCGGCACCGGCGCCCGGCTGTGCCTGGACCGCTGGCGGGGCGACCTGCGCCGGCTGCACCGCGACGCCGGCGGTGAACCGGCCGGGCTGCGCCGGCTGCTGACGGAGTTCCCCGGCATCGGCCCCACCGGCGCCGACATCTTCCTGCGCGAGGCGCAGGTGGCCTGGCCCGACCTGCGCCCGTACGCCGACCGGCGCGCCCTGGCCGGCGCGAAACGCCTCGGCCTGCCCGGCTCCGCGGAGCGGCTGGCCGGGCTGGTCGACCCGGCCGACTTCGGCCGGCTCGCCTCGGCGCTGGTCCGGGTGGCCCTCGGCGAGGAGTCCGCCGGTGAGGTCACCCGCGCCGCCGCCACCTGACCGGCCTACTTGGCCGTCTTGTCGCCCGGTTTCGTCAGGTGCCACACCAGCAGCGCCGCCAGCAGCGCGAGCACGACGAGGCCGCCCGACACGCCGCGGCCGTCCTCCTCGCTGCGGCCGGTGGTGCCGAAGTAGATCACCGCGAGCCCGGCCAGCACGGTGACGAACGTCCGCATCCCTCGGTCCTTCACGTACCGGACGGTACGTCCGGCTCCGCGCCGTTCGTGGTGGTTCGGCCCGCCGTCACCCGACCGGGTCGGGGCCGGCGGAGAAGCCGCGCAGCCGGACCCGGCGGATTGTGCGGCCGGACACCTCCACCACCTCGACCGTCAGCCCCGGCAGGTGCACGGTCTCCCCCGGTCCGGTCGGCAGGTGCCCCAGCCCGGCCAGGACCAGCCCGGCCACCGTCGTGTACTCCCGCGACGGCCGGAAGTGCAGGCGCACGCCGACGTCGGCCAGGTCGTGCAGCGGGAAGTCGCCGGGCACCAGCAGCGAGCCGTCCGGTTCCCGGGTCACCCCGGTCACGTCCCGGTCGGTCTCGTCGTACAGCTCCCCGACGACCTCCGCCAACAGGTCTTCCAAGGTGATCATGCCGTCGACCCCGCCGTGCTCGTCGACGACGAGGGCCAGCTGCTGGTGGCACAGCCGCAGCTCGCGCAGCGCGTCGGAGACGGGCAGGGTGCCGGGCAGCAGCAGCGGCGGACGGGCCCGGTCGGCGACCGTCGCCACGTCCGCCCCGACGAGTTCACGGATGTGCACCACGCCCCGCACCTCGTCGAGCCCACCCGGCCCGACGACCGGGGCGCGGGAGCGGCCGGCGGCGGCGAGCCGGCGCAGCCCGTCGGCGGCGGGCATCGTCGCGGGGAGCACCGTCACGTCCAGCCGGGGCACCAGGATGTCCCGCAGCGTGCGGCCGGCGATGTCGAACGCGCCGGTGAGGATCTCCCGCTGCTGCGCGGACAGGCCCCGCTGGCTGACCAGGATCTCCCGCAGCTCGTCCTCGGTCATCTCCGTCCGGCTGGCGCGCGGGTCCCCGCCGGCGAGCCGCACCACCGCGTCGGTGGCCTTGCTGAGCAGCCAGACCGCCGGCCGGGACAGCCGGGCCAGCAGGTCCAGCGGGCCGGCGCTGACCAGCCCCCAGCGTTCCGCGCGCTGCATCGCCAACCGTTTGGGGGCCAGCTCGCCGACGACCAGGGTGACGAACGTCAGCAGCACGGTGACCAGGACGACCGCGACGCCGCGCGCGGCCCCGCCCAGGAAGCCCAGCGGCCCCACCAGCGGCTCGGCCAGGGAGATCGCGGCGGCGGCGGAGGCGAGGAACCCGGCGAGGGTGATGCCGAGCTGGATGGTCGCCAGGTACCGGTTGGGGTCGCGGACCAGCCGGGCCAGCCGCTCCCCCGACCCGCTGCGCCGGCCCAACTGCCGCACCTGCCCCTCGCGCAGCGTCACCAACGCCATCTCGCTACCCGACAGGGCCGCATTGACCAGCACCAGCACCGCCACCAACGCCAGCTGACCGAGCTGCGCCCCCATGTCAGTCGACCTCCAGGTCGTCGAGGGAGATCTTGTGCGTCATCAGCCACCGGGCCAGCGCCGACATCCCGAACAGCCACAGCGGCGCGGACTCGGTGGTGCCGTTGGTGGCGAAGATCGCGAAACGCAGGTCCGGCGCCCGGTACGCCTCGATCCGCCATTTGTGCTGCCTGTCCCGCCAGACCGCGGAAGGGTCCATGGCGCCACGCTAGGCGACCACCGGCCCCGCCGGGGCGGCTTCAGGACCCGGCCGTCACCACGACCCGCGCGTCGTCGGGCAGCCGCCGGGTGGCGCCGCGGCGGTCCAGCATCTCCAGCAGCGGCACCGCGACCCGGCGGGTGGTGTCCAACGCCCGCCGCGCGGCGCTGAGCGTGAACGGCTGGGGCAGCCCGGCCAGCACCCGCACGGCGTCGTCGGCCGCGCCGGGCAGCAGCACCACGTTCTCGGCGAGCCGCAGCAGCGCCCCCGCCCGTACGGCGGCGCCGATCTCCCGGGGACCCAGCCCCAGGTCGGCGAGGTGCTCGGCCTCGGGGGCGCGGAACGGGCGGTCGGCGTACTCGGCGCGCACCCGGGCCACGGCCCGGGCCACCGCCTCCGGCAGCGCGTCGACCGCCGACGCGCTGACCCGACCGGCGCGCAGCCGCAGCGGCGGCCGGACCAGCGCCTCGACCAGCGCCCGCTCGGGCAGGTCGAGGCGCTGGCGCAGCAGCCCGACCGGGGCCCCCGGCTCCAGCGGGTGCTCCCGGGCGTGCCGGGCGACCTCCTCGACCAGCCGGGCGCCGAGGCTGCGCCAGTGCTCCGGGTCGGCCAGCCAGTCGCCGGCGACCGGCCGGCCGGTGACCTCGACGCCGGTGCGGATCAGGTCGGCGGCCCGGGCCAGCCGCCGCCGGCGCAGCTCGCCGGCCAGATCGGGGCGGCCGTCCACGGTCGCCAGCACGGCCGCGCGGGCCACCGCCGCGCCCCGGCGGTTCAGCGGCGGCGGCGCCACGTCCAGCACGGTCACCCCGCCGGCGACGTGGTGCCGGCCCGGGTCACGCAGCAGCGCCCGGTCCCCGACCAGCAGCGGCAGCGGCCGGGCCAGCCGCAGCCGGGCCGTGTCCGGGCCGAGCGGCCGGACCCGGGCCGGCACCGCCGCCGCGCCGATGTGCAGGGTGAGGGTGGCCGGCAGTTCCCCGGTCGGGTCGCCGGCCAGCCGGACGTCCAGCAGGTCCGTGCGGTGGAACCGGCCCGGGGTCAGCAGCGCGTCGCCGCGCCCCAGGCGGTCTCGGGGCGTGCCGCGCAGGTTCACCGCCACCCGGGCGACCGGGTCGACCTCGGGCCGGGCCACGCCGACGGAGTGCAGGCCGCGGACCCGCACCGCCTCCGCACTGCCGGCCAGCTCCAGCTCGTCGCCCACCCGCAGCCGGCCGGCGCCGAGGGTGCCGGTCACCACGGTGCCGGCGCCGCGCACGGTGAAGGCGCGGTCCACCCACAGCCGCACCGGGGCGTCGGCCCGTGGGGCGGGCAGCCGGGCGGCCAGCCGGTCCAGCGCCGCACGCAGCTGCGGCAGGCCGGCGCCGGTCACCGCGCTGACGGCGACCGCGTCGACCGCGCCCAGGGAGGTGGCGGCCAGCTCCGCCCGGGCGCGGGCCGTCGCCGGCCCCGGATCCGCCAGGTCCGCGCGGGTCACCACCAGCAGGCCGTACGACACCCCGAGCGCGTCCAGTGCCGCCAGGTGCTCGGCCGACTGCGGCATCCAGCCCTCGTCGGCGGCGACGACGACCAGCGCGGCGGGCACCGGACCGACGCCGGCGAGCATGTTCGGCACGAACCGCTCGTGCCCCGGCACGTCGACGAACGCGACCGTCCCGCCCGAGGGCAGCGTGCTCCAGGCGAAGCCGAGGTCGATGGTCATGCCCCGGCGGCGTTCCTCGGCCCACCGGTCGGGCTCCATCCCGGTCAGCACCCGGACCAGGGTCGACTTGCCGTGGTCGACGTGCCCGGCGGTGGCCACCACGAACACGCCTCAGCCCTCCCCGGGTACGCGCAGCACGGCGGCGCGCAGCGCCGCGTCGGCGTCGGCGGGGACGCAGCGCAGGTCCAGCAGCAGCCGCCCGCGTACCACCCGGCCCAGCACCGGCGGGTCGCCGACGCGCAGCGGAGACGCGTACCGCTCGGGCAGGCTGAGCGCCCACGAGGCCAGCTCGACGCCGGGGGCTCCACCGCCGCCGACGACCGCCCCGGCGGGCACCACCCGCGCCTCGCACCCGTCGGCGGCGAGCGCGTCGCGCAGCCGCTCGGTGCGCGCCCGCAGCGCGCCCGGGTCGGCGTGCAGCGCGGCCCGGGTGGGGGTGGCCGGATCGCCGAGGGTGGCGGCGAGCGCGGCGAGGGTCAGCTTGTCCACCCGCAACGCCCGGGCCAGGGGGTGCCGGCGCAGCCGTGCGACGAGGTCGGCGGCACCGAGCAGCAGCCCGGCCTGCGGGCCGCCGAGCAGCTTGTCGCCGCTGGCGGTGACCAGCGCCGCCCCGGCCCGCAGGGTGCTGGCGGCGTCCGGCTCGGCGGGCAGCAGCGGATCGGGCGCGAGCAGCCCGGAGCCGATGTCGGCGACCACGGGGACGCCGAGGGTGGCCAGCCGCCGCACCGGCACGGCGGAGGTGAAGCCGGTGACCTGGAAGTTCGACGGGTGCACCTTGAGCACGAAGCCGGTACGGGGACCGATCGCGGCGGCGTAGTCGTCGAGCGTGCTGCGGTTGGTGGTGCCGACCTCGCGCAGCCGGGCGCCGGTGCTCTCCAGCAGGTCGGGCAGGCGGAACCCGTCGCCGATCTCCACCAGCTCGCCCCGGCTGACGACGATCTCGGCGTCGGCGGCCAGCGCGGTGGCGGCGAGCACCAGCGCGGCGGCGCCGTTGTTGACCACGTGCACCGCGCCGGCGTCGGGCACCGCCGCCGCGAGGGCGTCGAGGGCGTCGCGTCCGCGCCGGGCCCGCCGCCCGGTGCGCAGGTCCAGCTCGACGTCGGTGTGCCCGGTGGCGGCGACGACCGCCGCCACGGCGGCGGGCGACAGCGCGGCGCGACCCAGGTTGGTGTGCAGCACCACCCCGGTGGCGTTGAGCACCGCCCGGGGCGCCGGCGCGGGCAGGGCGGCCAGCGCGGCGTCGCGTACCGCCTCGGGGGTGATCTCGCCCCGGCGGGCGCGCTCCTGGGCGCGGTGGACGGCGGCCTTGACCCGCTCCCGTCCCAGGGTGCCCGCCGCCGCGGTCAGCCGGGGGTCGGCGAGCAGTGCGTCGGTGCGCGGCACCCGCCGGCGCGGATCGGCCGCGACGTCCCCCATGGTCCTCACTTCCGCAGCATGGCGGAGACGGACGGGAATCGAACCCGCCTGGCCCGGATCCCGGACCACACCGGTTTTGAAGACCGGGAGGGGCACCAGCCGCCTGAACGCCTCCACGCAGCAGTGAACCACAGGCCCGGCGGGCGTGCGCGGGAGGGCGTCAGCCCTCGGCGGCGCGGCGCCGCTCGAGGCGCTCCCGCTGCGGCACCACCGTGTACTTCGGATCCTTCGCCGAGGCCACGCCACCCTCGAAGATGCCGAACCGGGTCGCCACCGAGGCGCCCAGCAGAGCCACCCCGGACAGCGCGGAGAGCGTCCGGCTGCGCCGGCCCAGCAGCGCGCCGGCCACCCCGACCGCCGTCAGGGCCCGCCCGGCGCGCAGCAGTCGACCGGCCCGACCGGTGCGGTAGGGCTCACTGAGCAGCCCGAGGCGGGTCTCCACCTGGTGTGCGCCGTACAGCTCCAGGGCCGCGCCCGCCACCGCCATCCGGCGGGCGGGCCCGGCCTGCGCGGCGGGCGCGGCGATCAGTCCCACTCCCGCGCCGCTGGCCAGGGCGCTGCCCGCGAAGATGGTCGGCAGTTGCGGGTACGCCTCGTGCCAGGACGGCACCGCCGTGTCGGCCAGCAGCACCCCGGTGTACGTGGCCAGCGCCGGCGCGGTCGCCGCGGCGGCCAGCCCGGCGGCGTGCCCGACCGGCGGCAGCGCCCGGCGGACGAGCCCCGGCAGGCCGCGCCCGGGCAGCCACGACGCGCCCTCGGCGACCGCCGCGATCCCGGCGGCCGGGCCGAAGACGCTGAGGATCCAGGTGCCCACGGACATGGGCGAGGTGGGCTTGGCCACCCGCAGCATGTGGTGGAACCGGGCGGGCCGCCCCAGGTCCTTGATCAGGAAGACGGTGCTGGCGGTGACCGCCGCCAGGGAGGCGACCCGGCCGGCGCGGCGCAACGCGGGACGGCCGGTGAGCTGCCCGCCCGCCGCGAGCAGCGACGAACCGGCCGCCAGCCCGCCGGTGAACAGGTACGCGGCGATGTCCCACTTCCAGACCGGCGCCTTGAGGATGGGACGGCCGTAGTAGGAGGTGAACTCGGCCTCCGGGACGGCCAGCTCCTCGCCGCCACGCCGGCCCCGCCGCCGCCCGCGGCTGGCGGGCGCCGCGGGCGCCGGCGCGTCGCCCCGCGGCGCGACCGCCCCGGGGGCGTCGCCCCCGGCCGGGCGGCCCACGCCCGGCGCGTCCGTCCCATCGCCGGCCAGCCGGGGGCCACCCGCCCCGGTGCCGGCGTCGAGGCGGTCGCGGAAGCGGCGGAACAGGTCGCCGACCGGGCGATCCGCGGTCACGAGGAACCTCCCACGAACGCGGCCACGGCCGCCGCCGCCATCGCGAGCGCGGCCAGGCCCGCCCGCTTCCACATCTTCGGCAGGTCCCGGGTGGTGACCACCGGGTCCGGGGGCAGCCCGTACACCTCGGGCTCGTCGAGCAGCAGGAAGAACGCGCCGTCGCCGCCGACCCCGTCGCCCGGGTCGTGCCCGTAGAGCCGCGCCTCGGGCACGCCCCGCTCGTGCAGCGTCGCCACCCGGGCCGCGGCCCGCTCCCGCAGCTCGTCGAGGGGGCCGTACTGGATGGACTCGGTGGGGCACGCCTGCGCGCAGGCGGGGGTGTTGCCCGCGCCGATCCGGTCGTAGCACAGCGTGCACTTCCACGCCCGGCCGTCGCCCTTGCGCTGGTCGATCACGCCGTACGGGCAGGCGGAGATGCAGTAGCCGCAGCCGTTGCAGATGTCCTCCTGCACCACCACCGTGCCGAACTCGGTGCGGAACAACGAGCCGGTCGGGCAGACGTCGAGGCAGGCCGCGTGGGTGCAGTGCTTGCAGACGTCGGACATCATCAGCCAGCGGAAGTCGGTGCGCCCCTCCGCGCCCCCCGCGCGCCCCGGCGGCTGCGCCCCGGGCATCCCCAGGAACTCCGGCCCGCCGGTCCGGTCGGCCGTGCCCGTGGCGGCGGGGCCCGTGCCCGCGCCGGTGCTGCTCGCGCCGCCGGCGCCGGTCCCCGAGCCGGTGCCGTCGACCATCCGTGCGGCCGCGTCCGCCGCGCCCGGCGGCACCCCCGGCTCGGTGCCGGTCGGATTGCCCACGCCGGCGGCCACGGCCGCCGACGAGGCGCTGACCGAGCCGCCCGTCGGCGTACCGGCGAACGGCGGGCTGCGGTGCCCGGCCGGGCGGGGCTGCTCGACGAACGCGACGTGCCGCCACGAGTTCGCGGTCAGCGCGCCGGTGTTGTCGTACGACATGCCGAGCAGGTCCAGCCCCGAGCCGGGGACGTCGTTCCACTCCTTGCAGGCCACCTCGCACGCCTTGCAGCCGATGCAGACGCTGGTGTCGGTGAAGAAGCCCATCCGGGGCGGGGCGTCGGTCCAGCCGGCCTCCGGGGCGGGATCCAGCGGCCCGGACAGGCTGTGCGGGTCAGGAAGCATCGCGGCCCTCCCCGGCGCCGTCGGCGGGAGCCGGCGGGGGAACCGCCCCCGGGGTGAGCGTCGGGGCCGGGTGGCCGGGGACGATGCCCGCCCGCCGCTGGTAGTCCGCCACCAGGTCCAGCAGGGCCGGGCCGGTGGGCCGCCGACCGGGCCGCACGTCACAGGTACCGATCTTGCTCTCCTGGATCAGCACGTTGGGGTCCAGGGTGATCCCGAACAGGTCGTTGGCCGAGTCGCCGGTCACCAGGCCCTCGAACCCGAAGTGGTACGGCAGCCACACCTGGTGGATCACCCGACCGTCCACGCGCAGCGGGCTGAGCCGGTCGGTGACCAGCACCTTCGCCTCGATGACCGCCCGCCCGCTGACCAGGTGCGCCCAGCCCAGGTGCGCCAGGTCCGCCTCCGCGGCCAACTCCGGGGACACCTCGACGAACATCTCCGGTTGCAGCTCCGCCAGGGGCCGCACCGTACGGCTCATCCCGCCCGCCGTGTGGTGCTCGGTGAGCCGGCTGACCGTGAACACGTACGGGAAGACCTGACTGTGCTCCTGCGGCGGGCTCGGGTTCACCGAGTTCACCGGGTGCGCGTACACCTTGCGGGTCGGATTGGCCTGCTGCCGGTAGAACGGGTTGCGCACCGGCGACTCGGCCGGCTCGTAGTGCGTCGGCAGCGGGCCGTCCAACACGCCGCTGGGCGCGTACAGCCAGCCCTTGCCGTCGCCCTGCATGACGAACGGGTCGTCGCCGGCGATCCCCTCCGGGCCAGACGCGCCCTCCGGCGGCCGGTACGTCGGCGGCTTGGTCCGCTCGAAGTCCGGCACGTCGTAGCCGGTCCACTCCCCGGCGTCCGGGTCCCACCAGACGTAGCGCTTGCGTTCGCTCCACGGCCGGCCCTGCGGGTCCGCCGAGGCCCGGTTGTACAGGGTGCGCCGGTTCGCCGGCCACGCCCAGCCCCACTCGGCGGCCACCCAGTCCTGCTCGTGGCGCGACCTGCGCCGCGCCGCCTGGTTGACGCCGCCGGCGTACACCCCGGAGTAGATCCAGCAGCCGACGGCGGTGGAGCCGTCGTCGCGGGCCTCGGCGAACGCGGACAGCGGGCGGCCGGTCGCCACCTCGTAGCCGTTGATCTCGCGCAGCACCGCCTCGGCGCTCGGCTCGGCGTGCGGGCCGTGCGTGGGATAGTCCCAGGCCAGGTCGAGCAGCGCCCGGTCGCGCGGCAGGTCGGAGCCGGCCAGCTTCTCCCGCAGCCGGCGCCCGAGATGGTAGAAGAACCACAGCTCGGAGCGGGCGTCGCCCGGCGGGTCGACGGCCTTCTCCCGCCACTGCAGCAGCCGCTGGGTCTGGGTGAAGGTGCCCTCCTTCTCCACGTGCGAGGCGGCCGGCAGGAAGAACACCTCCGTCTTGCACTGCTCCGGCACGATCTCGCCGGTGGCGACCTCGGGACTGTTGCGCCAGAACGTGGCGCTCTCGATCATGAACAGATCGCGGACCACCAGCCAGTCCAGGTTCGCCATGCCCAGGCGCTGCGCCCGGCCGTGCGCCGAGCCGACCGCCGGGTTCTGGCCGAGCAGGAAGTAGCCCCGCACCTTCCCGTCGATCATGTTCAGCACCTGCTGGTACGTCCCGTGGTCGCCGGTCATCCGGGGCATGTACCCGTAGCAGAAGTCGTTCTCGGGCGTCGCCGCGTCGCCCCAGTACGC
Organism: Micromonospora sp. M71_S20; assembly: GCF_003664255.1. Taxonomy (NCBI): domain Bacteria; kingdom Bacillati; phylum Actinomycetota; class Actinomycetes; order Micromonosporales; family Micromonosporaceae; genus Micromonospora; species Micromonospora sp. M71_S20. Next base: position 4,183,381 of record NZ_RCCV01000001.1, read on the forward strand.
CTTGAGCAGGCTCGCCGCGTAGGCGCGGGCGTTGCCCCAGAAGCCCTTCTGGCCCGGGTGGCGGATGCTGTCCACCCACTCGTCGAAGGTGGGGTGGTCGGCGTGGTGCGGCATCGGCAGGTAGCCGGGGAGCAGGTTGAACAGCGTCGGGATGTCAGTGGAGCCCTGGATGCTGGCGTGCCCGCGCAGCGCCAGGATGCCCCCGCCGGGGCGGCCCATGTTGCCCAGCAGCAGCTGGATGATCGCGCCGGTACGGATGTACTGCACGCCGACGCTGTGCTGCGTCCACCCCACGGAGTAGATCAGCACGCCGGTGCGCTCCCGACCCGAGTTCTGCGTCCAGGCCCGCGCCAGCTCCAGGAACTTCTCCCGGGGGATGCCGCAGACCCGCTCCACCATCTCCGGGGTGTAGCGGGCGAAGTGCCGCCTGAGGATCTGGTAGACGCAGCGCGGGTGCTGCAACGACTCGTCCCGCTCGACCTGCCCGCCCACCTCGGCGCCGTGCGACTCGTGGCGCAGCCCGGCGGCGGTGTCCCGCTCCTTCGCGGTGTGCCCGCTGCCGGAGTCGGACTCGTGGCCCGCGTACTGCCAGGAGTCCTGGACGTAGCTGCCCGTCTCCGGGTCGAACCCCGAGAAGAAGCCGTCGCCGTCCTCGGTGTCGACGAAGCGCTCGCTGACGATCGTCGCGGCGTTGGTGTACGCCAGCACGTACTCCCGGAAGTCCAGCTCGTTCTCCAGGATGTAGCGCACCACGCCACCGAGCAGCGCGATGTCGGAGCCCGCACGGATCGGCAGGTACGTGTCGGCCACCGCGCTGGTACGGGTGAACCGCGGATCGACGTGGAACACCTTGGCGCCGCGCCGCTTGGCCTCCATCACCCACTGGAAGCCCACCGGGTGGGCCTCGGCCATGTTCGAGCCCTGGATGACGATGACGTCAGCGTTGGCGACGTCCTGCTGGAAGTCCGTCGCGCCACCGCGACCGAAGCTGGCCCCCAGACCGGGGACGGTGGCGGAGTGTCAAATGCGCGCCTGGTTCTCGATCTGGAGCGCCCCCATCGCCGTGAACAGCTTCTTGATGAGGTAGTTCTCCTCGTTGTCGAGCGTCGCCCCGCCCAGGCTGGAGATGCCGAGCGTGCGGTTGAGCGGCCGGCCCTGCGCGTCGACGTCCTCCCAGGTCTCCGCGCGCGCTGCGAGGATCCGGTCGGCGATCATGTCGAGCGCGACGTCGAGCTCCAGATCCTCCCACTCGGTGGCGTAGGGCCGCCGGTAGCGGACCTTCGTCTGCCGCAGAGGGCTGGTGACGAGGCTCTTGCTGGCCGATCCCTTCGGACACAGCCGGCCCCGGGAGATCGGGCTGTCCGGGTCGCCCTCGATCTGGGTGACCTCGTTGTCCTTGACGAAGACGCGCTGGCCGCAGCCGACCGCGCAGTAGGGGCACACCGAACGCGCCACGCTGTCGGCGGTCTCGGTGCGGGCGGTCAACTCCGCCGAGCGGCCGGACTGCGCCGCGGCGCCCCGGCCCAGCGGGTCGGTGCCGGTGAGTTGCCGATAGACCGGCCAGCCCTGGATGAAGGTCCGCAGGCCCACGCGCGGCACCCCCTCTCCCGGCCCGTCTGACACCGCCAACATGAACATAGGCCAGGCCGCGCGGGACCGCGACCCGGGCCGCGGATCGCCACCCCGGCGGTCGCCCCCCGCTCCCCCGCGCTACGTGCGCGCCATGACCGGGACCGGCGGGAAGACAGCGCCACCCCCGGGCCCGGAGGCTCGGGGGTGGCGCCGGTGTCGGTGTGCAGGTCGCCTCTCGGCGAGTGGCGCGACGCGGCTCCAGCCGGACGGTATTCCGCGAAGGCAATTTAGGTGAGGCCCGGGGACACTGGACACACCGACACCTCATTCAACCAGCCGACGGCCTGCGATGTTCCACCGGCGGCGGATGTGCCGCCGGCCGGCACCCCGGGTTCGGGTGCCGGCCGGCGATCCCCCTTGTGGTGGAAAGTCTGTGTCAGTCGTGTCCGTGTCCGGGTCAGCTGTTCCAGTGTTCGGCGACGAGGTCGGCGGCCTGCTGCTCCCACTGGGCGTAGTGGTCGGGGTACGCCGACACCTGCACCGTCTGCGCCGCCTTCGTCAGGGGCATGTCCTGCCACCCGTCGACCTGCTTGAGGCCCTTCAGGAACGCCGTCGTCGAGTACTCCGGGTCGGTGATCTGCTCGACGGTGCCCCACCCGCTGGAGGGGCGCTGCTGGAACAGGCCCTGCGAGTCGTGGTCGTTGCGGTCACCCAGATGACCCAGGTTCTCCAGCTTCGACTCCTGCAACGCGGTCGCGATCGACACCACGGCGGCCCGCTCGTTCATGCCGGCCTTCTTCGTCGCGGCGATGATGGCCTTGACGTTGGCGACCTGCTCGTCGGACAGGTCGACACGCGACTGCGCACCCTGCACACCATGCGGCACCAGCGTGCCCATGTCCGGCTTGTCGGCGCGCACGGCGACGGCGACGGCGGTGGTGTCCACGCTCGGGGCGCTGGTGTGGGTGGTGTCGGTCATCGGGCCGGCGGCCACACCACCGGCGAACGCCAGACCGGCGATACCGAGCACGCTGTTACGAATGATCGTGTTCATCAGAGATGCTCCATTCGGGGGTTGGCACCCGCACCGAGGGGGATCGGCTACGCGGATGCAAGCACCGTCCGGCGCTCATGAACTTGAAGAGGGAAACTTCAGCACGAACTGGAGGGGGATCTCCGGCGTCGCACCGGAGGAAAGATCAGATCAGCCGTACCGGCTGCGTGTCCGACCTGTGCTAGTCGCAAGGTCGCGGGCGGGAGATGCCCTCAGGTCGGCTGCGCGGGCGGGGGTTGCCCTCACGTCGGCCGGACCATGTGTAACGACCGCCGGCCCGCCATCATTCCGGGGCCCCGGCCCACCATCCCATCGGGCGGCGCGGCCTTGGGCCGAGGTCGCCCGGCGGCTCACCGACGGCGACGCTTGCCTTGCTCGGTCGTACGCAGGGTGTAACGACCCCACCCCCGCCACGATTCCGCCCCCACGATGCCCCCGATCACACGCCGAAACCCGGCACCCGCGTCGTCCCGCGACGCGATCACGATCCGGGCGCCTGCTCGGCCAAGCCCGCACGGGACAGCCGTCACGAAACCGGACACCGGTCACAGGTGGGTCGGTGGGTGAACGGTGGAGATCTTGGTAGGAAACGGCCCCTGGAGGGGCCGCTTCTCGCCAAGATCTGGAAGGAGGCCGGCGGGCGGGCGCAAGAGTGGGCACCGACGGGGTGTGGCCCGCCGTGCCCGGCGCAGGGATCAAGCCTGACCGCCCGGAGCCGGGCACGGCGGGCCACACCCCCACCCCGACGCAACCGCAACCACCCCACGTGCGCGCAACCACCCAGGTCCGCACAACCACCCCACCCGCGCACAACCACCCCACGTGTGGGCAACCACTCCCACGCTCCGCAACCAACCCGAAGCCGCACACCGGCCGGACACGGTGCGGGCGCAATCACCCGGCACCGAGCGCGCACCCGACCCGCGCAACCATGGGAGTTGCCACGCAACCACCGAACCGCAAAGCCAACCCACGCCCGCAACCACCCGACACCGCGCAGCCACCACGACGACCACGTCGAACCCAGCCACGGCGACCTGCACGAACCGAAGCCGAGGAACGCGAAAACCGTCCCGACCGCGCCCGCCACGCCGCGACACCGGCGAAACCGCGATCCCCAGCGGCCCGACCTGGGGTTACCCTGACAGCATGCAGGCCCTCTCCCCCGCTCCGACCCGCGCGGCCCACCTGGCCCGTCCGGGCCGGCCCGCCGTGGTGGCCCGCACCCTCACCGAGCTGACCGGCCCCACCCGTGGCGTGGTGGAACTGCCGGTGCGGCTGATGTGGAACGCCGACCGCACCTTCGACCTGGGCGACCCGGACGAGCTGCTCTGGATGTACGAGAACGTGCTGCGGGAGACCACCCGCGCGGAGGATCTCCGGCTGCTCATCAACGGGCGCACGCTGCGCCGGGTGTGGCGACTGCTCAACCTGCCCCGGGGCGTACGCCAGGCGTGGGAGAGCCGCCACCGGGGGCTGCGTACGGCGTGAGCACCGCACACCCGCACGAGTTCTATCGCGAGGTGGCCCGGGTGGCCCTGTCGGCTGCCGGGCCGTACCGGTTCGTGCTCGGCGGCGGGGTGGCCTGGGCCGCGCACGGGCTCGTGACCCGCCCGACGGAGGACGTGGACCTGTTCGCGGACGTGGAGGGGGCTGCCGCCGCGGCGGCGGACGGGGTGCGGACGGCGCTGGAGCGGGCCGGGTTCGAGGTGACCGACGCCGATCCCGACAGCGAACTGGCTGAGCTGTTCGACGGCTTCGACCGGGATTTGAGGGACTTCGTGGTGAGCCGGGACGGGCGGCTCATCCGGCTCAGTCTGGCCCGCCTCGACCGGCACCGTAGCCCCGTGGTGATGGACCTCGGCCCGGTGATGGACGTGCGGGACCTGATGGCGAACAAGACCGCCGCCCTGGTCAACCGGCGGGAGGTCCGGGACTACATCGACGTCGCGGCGGCCCTGGAGCACCACGACGTGGCGGAGCTGCTGGAACTGGCCCGCCAGCTCGACCCGGCCCTGGACGAGGACGACGTCCGCGCCGCCGGACGCTACCTGGACCGGCTGCCCGACCGCCGGTTCGCCCGCTACGGCCTGGACCCCGCCGCCATCGCCCAGGTCCGCACCCGCCTGACCCCCTGGCCCCGCTGACCACCCCACCCGCCCACCCCAGCCCCACACCCGCATCTCCCGCGTCGATCATGCACTTTCGGTGGGCGAAAAGTGGCCGATCCTTCCCTTTCGCGGGGCACCGGAAGTGCATGATCGACGCGGGCCAGGGGCGCGGGGCCAAGGCGCGGGGGCGGGTCACTTTGTGGGGCGGCCGCCCGTGACGCCGAGGATCTCGCCGGTGACGTAGCTGGACTCCTGGGAGGCGAAGAAGACGTACGCCGGGGCCAGCTCGGCCGGCTGGCCGGGGCGTCCCTCCGGGGTGTCCTGGCCGAACTTCTCGACCTTCTCGTTCGGCATCGTCGCCGGGATCAGCGGCGTCCAGATCGGGCCCGGCGCCACCGCGTTCACCCGGATCCCCCGCTCGGCCAGGTCGGCGGCGAGCGCCTTGGTAAAGTTGGCGATCCCCGCCTTGGTGGTGGCGTAGTCCAGCAGCTGCGGCGACGGGTCGAACGCCTGGATCGACGAGGTGTTGATGATCGCCGAACCCTCGGCCATGTGCGGCACGGCCGCCCGGCAGAGCCAGAACATCGCGTACAGGTTGGTCTTCAGCACCCGGTCGAACTGCTCGTCGCTGATGCCGAGGATGCCCTTGTCCTGTGCCATCTGGTAGGCCGCGTTGTTGACCAGGACGTCGATCCCGCCGAGGTCACGCACGGCCCGATCGATCAGCTCCTGGCAGTGCCCCTCGTCGGTGATGTCCCCGCGTACCGCGATGCCCTTGCGGCCGGCCTCCTCGACCAGCCGGACGGTCTCGCGGGCGTCGGCGTCCTCCTCCTCGCTGAGGTAGGAGATCAGCACGTCGGCGCCCTCCCGGGCGTACGCGATGGCGATCGCGCGGCCGATGCCGGAGTCACCACCGGTGATCACCGCCCGCCGGCCGTCGAGCTTGCCGCTGCCGCGGTACGACTCCTCGCCGTGGTCCGGCTTCGGGGTCATCTCCTGAGTCGAGCCGGGCGGCGTCTGCTGCTGCTTCGGTTGTCCCTCCTGCTGGCCGTACTGGCTGGTGGGGTCCTGCTGGGTGTGCTGGTCCTCGCTCACCGACGTCTCCTCGCGCACCGGTCGGGTCTGGGTCTCCAACGCCGTACCCTGCGGCGGCAAGCGGAAACGGCCGGCGCGGTGTTACACGGACAGGTCCGGGTGGGCCGGTGTGATGAAACACCTCGGGCTGCTGTGGCAGGAGTGACCGCCGCTCGTTTATGGTGCGCTCGGCGCTCATCGGGCGCCCAGAACCCCATGGAAGGGCACCTCATGACCTCTCCCTCCGGCCCGTCGCGTCGGACGGTGCTCGCCGCCGCGGCCGCGGCGGCGAGCGTCCCGCTGATCGCCGCCACCCCCGCCCAGGCGGCCGGCGCGGCCCGGTCGCGGACCTGGGACCTCACGATCCTCGGCACCTCGGACACCCACGGCAACGTCTACAACTGGGACTACTACTCCGACGCCGAGTACGACGACAGCAAGCACAACGACGTGGGCGTCGCCAAGCTGGCCGCGCTGGTCAAGCAGATCCGCGCCGAGCGGCGGGGCCGGGCGACGCTGGTGCTGGACGCCGGCGACACGATCCAGGGCACGCCGCTGGCCACCTTCTACGCCAAGCAGGAACCCATCACCACCACCGGTGCGACGCACCCGATGGCCAACGCGATGAACGTGCTCGGCTACGACGCCGTGACGCTGGGCAATCACGAGTTCAACTACGGCCTGCCGCTGCTGGCGAAGTGGATCTCGCAGCTGGGCTTCCCGGCGCTGGCCGCGAACGCCGTCAACGTCGCCACCGGCAAGCCGGCCTTCCTGCCGTTCATCATCAAGAAGGTCTCCGTCGGCTTCGCCGCACCGCCGCTGCGGGTCGGCATCCTCGGCCTGACCAACCCGGGCAGCGCGATCTGGGACAGGGCCAACGTCGAGGGCAAGCTGCGGTTCGACGACATGATCGCCACCGCCGCGAAGTACGTGCCGATCATGCGGGCGCGCGGCGCCGACATCGTGCTGATCTCCGCCCACGGCGGCGACAGCGGTACCTCCAGCTACGGCCCGGAGCTGCCGATCGAGAACCCGACGGCGCTGATCGCCCAGCAGGTCCCCGGCATCGACGCGATCCTGTTCGGCCACGCCCACGCCGAGGTCGCGGAGAAGTTCGTGACCAACGAGCGGACCGGCGAGCAGGTGCTGCTCACCGAGCCGTCGAAGTGGGGCCAGCGGCTGAGCCGGATGGACTTCAGCCTGGCCCGCGAGCGCGGCCGCTGGAAGATCACCAAGAAGACCGCCGCCCTGTTGAACACCAACACCGTGGCCGAGGACCCGAAGGTCCTCGCCGCCGTACGGGCGCAGCACCAGAAGACCGTGGCGTACGTCAACCAGGTCGTGGCCCGCTCCACCGTGGAGCTCTCGGCGGCGGAGAGCCGCTACCGGGACACCCCGATCCTTGACTTCATCAACCACGTGCAGACCGAGGTCGTCGGTCAGGCGCTGGCCGGCACCTCGTACGCGGACCTGCCGGTGCTGTCGATCGCGGCGCCGTTCAGCCGGACCGCGGTCTTCCCCGCCGGCGACGTGAAGATCCGCGACGTGGCCGGGCTGTACGTCTTCGACAACACCCTCGAGGCGGTCGTGCTCAGCGGCGCCGAGGTGCGCGCCTACCTGGAGTACTCGGCGAAGTACTTCCGGACCCTCGCCCCCGGCGCCCCGGTCGACCCGGCCGCGATCAGCGACCCGGCCGTGCCGGACTACAACTACGACGTCTTCTCCGGCCTGGAGTACGACATCGACATCTCCAAGCCGGTGGGGCAGCGCGTCACCCGCCTGGTGCTGCCCGGCACCGACACGCCGGTGGCGGACAACGCGCAGTTCGTGGTGGCGGTGAACAACTACCGGCGCAGCGGCGGCGGCAACTTCCCCGGCATCGTGAAGACCCAGGTCTACAACGAGCAGCAGGAGATCCGTCAGCTGCTGATCGACTGGGCGCAGGCCAAGGGCACCATCGACCCGGCGGACTTCTACCAGCCGAACTGGCGGCTCGTACGCGAGGGCGTGCCGGTCTTCTGATCCCGATCACCGGGTGGGCCGTGGACGATCCGCCCACGGCCCACCCGGTGCCCGCCGCGGCCGCGCCGGCCCGGCCCGTACGCGACGTGGCGGCGGGCCGGGCCGGCGCGGCGAGCTGGGTCACCGTCGTTCGTGGCCGGCGACCCGACCCCCGATCTCCAGACGCGGCCAGTCGGCGAGGTCCCGCAGCAGTTGCCGGTCGTGGGTGGCGACCACGACGGCGGCGCTCGTGGCACGGATCGCGTCGGTCAGCTCGTCGACCAGCGCCGACGACAGGTGGTTGGTCGGCTCGTCGAGCAGGATCAGCCCGGGCCGCCCGGCCAGCGCCAACGCCAGGTCGAGGCGCCGCTGCTGCCCCTGCGACATCCGCCCGACCGGCGTGCGCATCGCGTCGGAGTCCAGCAGCCCGAGCGCCCCGAGCGGGACGGCGTCGGCGTCGCGGAGCACCCCGCCGGCCACCAGCCGCCCCACGTGACGGGCGTGGACCTCCCGGGCGGTGAGGCCGGGGTCGTGCCCGGCGGTCTCCTGGTCGATCCGGGCGATCCGGGCCTCCTTCGCCGTCCAGACGCGTCCCTGCGTGGGCCGGAGCGCGCCGGCCAGCACCGCGAGCAGCGTGGACTTCCCGGCACCGTTCGCCCCGGTGACCAGCAGCCGGTCGCCGCCGTCGAGGGTGAGGTCGACCGTTCCGGCCAGGCGCCCGTCGACGGCGACGCCGTACGCCCGCAACTGTGGCGCACCCGGCCGGACGCTCAGGTCGGGCCACCGCAGGGTCGGCGGCGGCTCGGGCACGTCGATCCGGTGCGCCCGCAGGGCGTCCTGCTGCCGGTGCAGCGCCTGCACGACGCCCGGCGCGCGGGACTGGCGCTGGTGTTTACCGGTCCCCTTGTCCGGCCGCCAGCCGGTGGAGAGCCGGTCGCGAGCCTTGGACACCGCGCTCTGCAGCCGCTGGTGCTCGGCCTGCTGCTCCTCGTAGTCCTGCTCCCAGGCCTCACGTTCGCGGCGCCGGGCGTCCTGCCAGGCGTCATAGCCGCCGGCGTACAGGCGCGGCGTCCCGTCGCGGGTCGGGTCGAGGTCGAGGAACCGGTCCGCGACGTCGCGTAGCAGCGCCCGGTCGTGGCTGACGACGGCGAGGCCGCCCTCGTGCTCACGCAGCCGGCGGGTCAGGAAGTCCAGCCCGTCGGCGTCGAGGTGGTTGGTCGGCTCGTCGAGCAGCAGCACGTCGTGCCGCGCGCCGAGCAGGCAGGCCAGCCGTACCCGGTAGCGCTGCCCGACCGAGAGCTGCGACAACGCGCAGTCGCGGTCCGTGCACGCGCCGAGGGCCTCGAGGGCGACATCGAGGCGGCGCTCGGCGTCCCACGCGTCGAGCCCGGTGGCGGCCTCGAGCGCGGCGGCATAGCGGTCGTCGGCACCGGGATCGCCCGCGGCCACGGCGAGCGACGCCTCGTCCAGCGCGGCGAGGGCCGCGAGCGACGCGGCCAGCGCCGCCGACGTCAGGGTGCCGACGGTCTCACCGTCACGCGCGGACAACTCCTGACGGGCCAGGCCGATCGTGCCGGCCCGGTGCACGGTGCCCTCGTCGGGCGAGATCAGGCCGGCGAGGACGTGCAGCAGCGTCGTCTTGCCGCGGCCGTTCTCGCCGACGACGGCGACCCGGGACCGGGTGGAGACGGTCACCGACACGTCGTTCAGGACGCGCCGGGAGCCGCGGACGACGGTGACGCCGTGGGCGCGGACGTGCGCGGCATCGCCCGCCGTGGCGGGCAGGGACATGGTTTCGGAGGTCGGGGTGAGGCTCAAGGGTGCTCCGCAGCTCGTGGTGGAGCCGGGCAGCAGCAAGCGGCCGCCCGGCGGGAACCGGGACGGCGAGCGCGGATTCAGCAGAGAGCAGGCGCCGCCGTCAGCGGGCGGAGCGGACCTTCTGCGACCAGATACCTCGTGCCATGACGGCAAGGTTAACAGCGCCGGCGCGCCCGCTCCTCCGGATTTCGCTCCGTCGGGCGCGCCGCACGAAGAGCGGGCGGAACCGTCGGGGAGCTGCGCCGCAACTCCCCGAGCACGGCGTCAGGCCCCGTGCCGCAGGTCCCACCGGTCCCGCTCGTCGCCCGGATCCGGCTGGTCCCGCCGCGGATCGGTCTCGGTCAGCGCGGTCCGCTCCTCCGGGCGGACCGCGGGCGGCATCTCGCCGAAGCGCACGTGGCGCAGGAAGCGGTACTCATCGTCGGTGAACGACGGTCCGGACCGGTCCTCTGCCATCACTTCTCTCCCTCGGCGTCCATCATTCTCCGCTCTGGTGACGGCGAACACCACCGCTAAGGCATCCTAGGATCCTGGGCGGAAGACGGAGCGCGCCGCCTGCGTCGAGGGAGACCTCCTTCGACGCACCGGCCGGGGCTCAGCCGCCCGGCGGCCGGTCCAGCAGCGCCAGCGCCGCCCGCACGGGAGCGCGGCGCAACGTCTCGTCGAAGCTCGCCCGGCCCTGGCAGAACCGCACGAACATCCGCCAGCCCGGCGGCGTGGCCAACAACGCATGGAAGACTCCCGGCCGCCGGGCGAACACGTCGAGCAGCCGGTGCCCGGCACGCATCGACGGCACCAGGTCCCGCGCGACCGCGCCGTCGTAGCCCGCCAGGTCACCCGCGGCGACCGCCGCGCCCGCCAGCTCCCCGGACCGCAGCGCGTAGCTGATCCCCTCCCGGCTCCACGGCTCCAGCAGCCCCGCCGCGTCGCCCGTGACCAGCACCCGGCCCCGACGCAGCGGCGAATCCTCGGCCCGGCAGCGGGTCAGATGGCCGGAGTCGTGCGCCGGCTCCACCCCGGACAGGCCCAGCCGGTCGACGAACCCGCGCAGATAGGCCCTGGTCCGCTCCCCCTCACCCCGGGCGGCAATCACCCCGACCGTCAGCCGGTCGCCCTTCGGGAAGACCCAGGCGTACGAGCCGGGCAGCGGACCCCAGTCCAGCAGGAGGCGGCCCCGCCAGCGGGCCTGCTCCTCCGGCGGCACGGGCAGCTCCAGTTCCAGCCCCAGGTCCACCTGCCGGTGGCGCACCCCCACGTGCCGGGCGGTCACTCCCGAGGAGCCGTCCGCCCCGACCACCGCCCGCGCATGGACGGTGTCCCCGTCGGCGAGTCTGAGGCGTACGACGTCGGGGTCCTGCTCGACCGCGCGGACCGCGACGCGCTCGCGCACCTCGGCACCCGCGGCGACCGCGGCGGCACGCAGCCGGTCGTCGAACTCCTCCCGGCGCACCATGCTCACCAGCGGACCGCTCCGATGGCGGCGGGTGAACCGGCGTCGCCCGTCGCGCGTGAACGTCACCCGGTCGACCCGGTCGTGCGCGGGCACCTCGATCCGACCGGCCACCGCCGCGAGCGAGGTGCCGATCAGACCGCCCCCGCAGGTCTTGTAACGCGGGTGCGCGGCGCGCTCCACGACCAGCGTGCGCACGCCCGCGCGGGCGGCGGCGTGGGCGGCGGAGAGCCCGGCGGGGCCGGCGCCGACGACGGCGAGATCCCAGACGATCACTGGTGCAGCCTAGGGCAAGCCGCGGCGTCCGGCGCCGACGGCGCGGCCACGCGGCACCGCCCGATCGGGTGGGCATCTTCCCCCGTCCACCGGGTAACCGCGCGGCGCGACCGCCCGCGCAGGGGCGGGACAGGCGAAGGAGGAAAGGCCATGCGGCAGGTGCAACTGTCGGATGTCGAGGAGAAGGTGTACGACGCGGTCGCGGCGCTGGAGGCCCGGGGACAGGTGCCGTACCCCGACCTGATCGCCGAGGAGGCCGGGCTCACCGAGGAGCAGTTGCGGGCGCCGCTGCGCCAGCTCACCGAAAAGAACCTGTTGCACCGGGAGGACTCGCCGATGGCCGGGCTCGACTTCGGGCCCCGGTTCTGCGCCCGCCAGATGGCGTGAGCCGCCGGGCGCCTCGCGATGGTTCGCCTCCCGGGGACCGGGGTAGCGCTCGGCGATGCCCGATCACCGGTCCACGGGAGGCACGATGAGCCCGGCGGGTGCGCCGCCACCGGCCGACGCCACCGCGTCGGCGGACGACCGGCGCCGCTGGCAGGCCCTCGGGGTCGGGCTGGTCGCCGCCTTCATGACGCTGCTCGACGTGAGCATCGTCAACGTCGCCGTCCCGTCGATCGACCGCGCCCTCGGGGCCTCCCCCAGCGACCTGCAGTGGGTGCTCTCCGGGTACGCCCTGACGTTCGGGCTGGTGCTGGTCTCCGCCGGCCGCTTCGGCGACGCGCGCGGCCGGCGAAGCGCGTTCGTCTTCGGGATCGGCCTGTTCACGCTGTCCAGCGCGCTGGCCGGGCTGGCCGCCTCGCCCGGGTGGCTGATCGCGGCCCGGCTGCTCCAGGGTGCCGCCGCCGGGGTGGTCAACCCGCAGGTCACCGGGCTGATCCAGGAACTCTTCCAGGGGCCGGAGCGGGGTCGCCCGTTCGGGCTGCTCGGCGCCACCATCGGCATCTCCACGGCCGTCGGCCCGCTGCTCGGCGGCCTGCTGATCGCCATCGGCGGCGAGGCGCACGGCTGGCGGTGGGTGTTCTTCGTCAACGTGCCGGTCGGCGTTCTCGCGGTGGTCCTCGGCTGGCGGCTGCTCCCCGGCCGACCGGCCGGCCCACGGGACCACCGGCGGCTGGACCCCGTCGGGGTGCTGCTGCTCGGCGTCGGAGTGCTGCTCGTGCTGTTGCCGCTGGTGCAGCAGGAGTGGCGGGGCCCGGCGAAGTGGCTGCTCGTTCCGGCGGGGCTGCTCACCCTGGCCGGCTTCGGGGCGTGGGAACGGTGGTACGGCCGGCGCCAGGAACCGCTGTTCGACCTGCGGCTGTTCGGCTTCCGGTCGTACACCCTCGGGTCGCTGATCGCGCTCGTCTACTTCGGCGGGTTCACCGCGATCTTCTTCATCTTCACGCTCTATCTGCAGAACGGCCTCGGCTACAGCGCGCTGGTCGCCGGCCTGGCCATCACCCCGTTCGCGCTGGGCTCGGCCGCGGCGTCCGCGCTCGGTGGTCGCATCGTCAACCGCTTCGGGCGCCCCCTGGTCGCGGTCGGGCTGCTCACCGTGGTGGTCGGGCTCGTCGCGGTGGTCGTCGTACTCGACCTGGCCCCGAGAGGCGCCGCCGTGCCGTGGCTGACCGCGGCCCCCCTGCTGGTGGCCGGGCTGGGCAGCGGCCTGGTGATCGCGCCGAACCAGACGCTGACCCTGTCCCAGGTGCCGGTGCGGCAGGCGGGCAGCGGAGCGGGCATGCTCCAGACCGGCCAGCGGATCGGTTCCGCCGCCGGGATCGCCGCCGTCGGCTCGCTCTTCTTCTCCTCGCTGGCCGCCAGCGGTGGGAACTTCTCGCTCGCCTTCCGGCACTCGCTGCTGCTGGCCGCCGGCGTGATCGCGCTCGCGCTGGTCGCGGCCCTGGTCGACGTCGCCCTCGGCCACCGGCGGTGATGTCAGCGCTCGCCGTGCTGGTCGAAGCCGCGACGGTCGCCGTCCCCGGTCCGCCCGGCTCCGCCACTCGACATGCGGCTGGCCGGCACCCCGGGGTGGGGTGCCGGCCAGCGGCGTTTCGTTCACTGTTGTCAGCTGTTCCAGTGCTCGGCGACGAGGTCGGCGGCCTGCTGCTCCCACTGGGCGTAGTGGTCGGGGTACGCCGACACCTGCACCGTCTGCGCCGCCTCGGTCAGCGGCATGTCCTGCCAGCCGTCGACCTGCTTGAGGCCCTTCAGGAACGCCGTCGTCGAGTACTCCGGGTCGGTGATCTGCTCGACCGTGCCCCACCCGCTGGAGGGGCGCTGCTGGAACAGGCCCTGCGAGTCGTGGTCGTTGCGGTCACCCAGATGACCCAGGTTCTCCAGCTTCGACTCCTGCAACGCGGTCGCGATCGACACCACGGCGGCCCGCTCGTTCATGCCAGCCTTCTTCGTCGCGGCGATGATGGCCTTGACGTTGGCGACCTGCTCGTCGGACAGGTCGACACGCGACTGCGCACCCTGCACACCATGCGGCACCAACACGCCCATGTCCGGCTTGTCCACCGCCACGGCAGTGATCGGGGCCGCCGACTGCACCACGGCGGCGCCGTCACTGTGGTTCAGCGGACCGGCAGCCAGACCACCGGCAAACGCCAGACCCGCAACACCAAGAACGCTCTTACGCAGGATCGTGTTCATCGAAGATGCTCCATTCGGGGGTTGGCACCCACACCGAGGGGGATCGGCTACGCGGATGCATGCAAGCACCGTCCGGCGCCCATGAACTTCAAGAGGGAAACTCCAGCACGAACTGGAGGGATCTCCGGCGTCACACCGAAGGAAGATCAGATCGGCCCTACCGGCCACTGTCCGAGCCGTAGAGGCCGGCACCGGGGCTGTCTCGCGGGGGCGGGGGATGCCCTCACGTCGGCCGGACCATGTGTAACGACCGCCGGCCCGCCATCATTCCGGGGCCCCGGCCCACCATCCCATCGGGCGGCGCGGCCTTGCCTTGCTCGGTCGTACGCAGGGTGTAACGACCCCACCCCCGCCACGATTCCGCCCCCACGATGCCCCCGATCACACCCCGAAACCGGACAACCGTCACCGGATGACCTGACGGGACACGAGCCAACCCCGCCTCTCTTGAACACCCACACCCAACCGGACACCTCACGCACACGACTCATCGGTGAGCCGCGGAGATCTTGGCAAACGGCGGCCCTCGGAGGGGGCACCTTCCTGCCAAGATCGCTCTCCACCGTCCCTGAAGCCGGTATGGACGGGACCGGCCGGCCCCCGATGCGGGGACCGGCCGGTGTCGCGGTGTCGTCACCAGAGCTCAGAGACGATGTCCGCCGCCTGCTCCTCCCACTGCGCGTACGCGAAGGGGTAGGCCGAGACCTGTACGGTCTGCGCGGCGGAGGTCAGCGGCAGGTCCTGCCAGCCGCCCACGTTCTTGAGCGCGCGGAAGAACGCCTGCGAGGCGTACTCGGGGTCGGTGATCTGGTCCGGCGAACCCCAACCCGACGACGGACGCTGCTGGAACAGTCCCTGCGAGTCGTGGTCGTTGTACGCGCCCAGGTGGCCGAGGTTGTAGAGCTTCGACTCCTGTAGCGAGGTGGCGATCCCGATGACGGCGCCCCGCTCACCCACGCCGGTCTCCTTGGCCTCCTCGATGATGGCCTTGGCGTTGGCGAGCTGCGCGTCGTCGAGCGGGACGCGGGACTGGGCGCCCTGCACGCCGTGCGGAATGAGTTCCTCGCGGCTGGGCTTGTCGGCGGACGGCTTGGTGGTGGTACCGCCGGTGGTCAGGGCCGACTCCTCGGCCGCGCCCGGCCTGCCCTTGCCGGTGGCCTGCTGGATCGCCGCCACGGCGCCCTCGTGGGGCGTGGTGGTGATAGGGGCGGCCACGGCCGTCGGCCCGAAGGCGAGGCCACCGAGGGCGGCGACACCCACCACGCTCAGCGCGATCTTGCGGTTCGAGTCTTTCGAGTCCTTCGCGATGGCCGGGAGCCATCGAGTGAAGTCGTACTTCACGATGGTTGCCCTTTCGGTCAGGCGAAGCGCTCCCTGGATGAGCACTCCTTCGGGGGAAACTTCCGCGCCGGACGGGGTTTCGGTTCCGGCGGTACGGGGGACACAACCAGCCTGGCCTGTCGGGCATTCCGGATATGAACCGGTGCCGGTCGGCTGCGACCCGCGTCACTCGGCGCTCGGGACGGGCGGGCACGCGCGGTCGCGTCCCGGAATCTGCCGGCGGAACCGGACGGCCGGCACGGTCCGCCCGGTCGTGTCCGGACGGCTCACCGACCCGCCCGCGCTCCCCCCGAGGGGCCCGCGGGCCGCGGGGCCCGGTCGTCCTGGGCGGCGTACGGGGCACCGAAGCGGACGAGGACGTGCCAGAGCTGCTTGAGGTGTTGGCGGGTGACCTCCGTCGGCCCACGGTCGGCCCAGCGGGACGGCTCCCTGACCAGCGAGGCCGCCGCGCGGCCGATCAGGGCGGCGTCGACCGGTTCGCCCGGCCGGGCGAACTCGGCGTGCACCCGGGCGGCCAACGGCGGGATGGCCGGCCCTCGGAACTCGGCGTCGATCCGGTCGACGGGCAGCGCGAAGCCGGCGTGCCAGCGCAGGGCGAAGCCGTGCCGCCCGGCGATCGCAGCGAGCGTCGCCCCGGCTTCGGTGCCTTTGAAGGACGGGTCGACCACCATCGCCTCCACGTCCCGGGCGAGGCTCAGCTCGCCGTGGACCTGCGCCTCGATGTAGTCGTCGAGCGCGCGACCGGCCGCGCCGGGGGCCCACACGGCGTCCTCGCGCCGGCGCAGCAGCGCCCGGGTCAGGGTCACCACGTCGCCCGGGACGCCGAGGCTGATCCCGGTGCCGTCGGTCGCGGCCAGCAGGGCCGCCAGCACCGGTTCGAAGACGTCCACGGTGCCCAGGTCACGGGGCCCGAGGTGGCTGTCGCCGAAGCAGAACGTGGTCCGCGCCAGCACCTGCGGGCGCAGCCGCAGGTGGCAGGAGCCGAACCGGGGGCACGCGCCGTCCGGATGGTCGAGCAGGTTCAGGCCGCCGTACTTGGGCCGGTCGGCGGGGCGCACGCCGGCCGTCTGGTAGGCGCCGCCGAAGAGCGTCTCCTCCCAGCGGTCCCGGTCGCCCCCGGGGTAGGCGAACAGGCCGCCGTTGGAGATGCCGGTCTCGAACTGGCTGCGGTAAACGCCCTCGGCGGCGAGGGCGTCGGCGACCGTACGCCCGTCGGCGAGCAGCCGGTCGGGGTGGAAGTTCAGGGTGAGCCGCCCGTTCCCGCCGACCGCCGCGATCAGGCGCTCCGGCCCGTGGGTGACGCCCGAGGGGGCTAGCGCGCGGGCGATGGCGGCCAGGGCGGCGGGACGCTCGCGCAGCGCCGCCTCGCGTACGTGCGCGAGGGCGGCGCGTTGGGCGGGGGTGAGTGCCGGCGCCGCGTGCGTGGCCGCCGGTTCCGTGGGGGGTCGCACGCCGAGGAATCTCCCTCACGAGCGGGCCGGGACGCACCCCGTTTTCGGTGCGCGCGCAACTCCTCGAAGAGGGTGGTCCGGAGGCCGGCCGGGGCGTCGGGGCGCGCGCGGGCGCGACCCGGATCACGCCTGTGGGCGGGCGGTGCCCGGCCCGTGCCGGCCGGATGGGCGGCAGAACGGGCGCCGACGTTTCACCCGGTGGGCCGGCACCGGGACCGGCCACTACAGTGGGAACGCGAAGTGGAAGCCGACGGATGACTGGTGGTGCGGTGGTCGAGCAGGTGCCCCGCCGAGTGGCCGCGCTGTGCCGCTACGACCGGCGGTTGCGCGGGACCCGGTTCGCCCCCAGCCTGGGACAGCCGGCATGACCGGGGTGTGGGACCCGGAGGCGGCGGGCGCCTTCGTGCACGAGGGGCTCTTCTACCGCGACCCGGAGGGTCTCCTCGCCGGCACGGTGCCCTTCGTCACCGACGGGCTCGCCGCCGGGGAGCCGGTGCTGGTCGCGATGCCCGGCGCCAACCTGCGACTGGTCCGCGCCGCCGTCGGCCCCACGGACTCGGTGCGCTGGGCGGACATGTCGGAGGCCGGCCGGAATCCGGGCCGGATCATCCCCTGGGTGTTGCAGGCGTTCATCGAGCAGCATGCCGGCCGCCGCGTGCGGATCATCGGCGAGCCGATCTGGGCCGGGCGCAGCGACACGGAGTATCCGGCGTGCGCCCAGCACGAGGCGCTGATCAACGCGGCGTTCGCGGGCCGCGAGGCGACCATCCTCTGCCCGTACGACGTCGCCGGGCTCGACGCCGACGTGCTGGCCGACGCGTACGCCACGCACCCGATCCTCGTCGACGACGCCGGGCGACGGCCGAGCGTGGAGTACGCCCCGGCGGACGTGGTCGCCCGCTACAACAAGCCCCTGTCGAGCCCGCCGGAGCCGGTTTCGGCGCTGGTCTACGAGTTCGACACGCTGTCCGCCGTGCGCCGGTTCGTGGCCGGGCACGGCGAGGCCGTGGGGCTGGACGAGGACCGGCTGGCCGACCTGCAGATCGCGGTGACCGAGCTGGCGACGAACAGCGTCGCGCACGCCGGTGGCACCGGCGTGCTGCGCGTGTGGCGCACCGCCGAGCACCTGGTCTGCGAGATCCGCGACGACGGCTGGCTGGCCGATCCGCTGGCCGGGCGGCTGACCCCGGCCGCGGACGGCATCGGCGGCCGGGGGCTGGTGATCGTGCAGGCGCTGTGCGACCTGGTCCGCGTGCACACCACCGCCGCCGGGACGACCGTCCGGATGTACGTGCGGCACCCGGCGTGACGTCGGTCCCGCCGGCCGGCAGCGACTCCCCGTGACCGGCACGCACGACCGCCGCCAGGCCGTCCCGGACAGTCGCTGAGCGGCTGCCCGGGACCGCCTGGCGGCCGGTGTGGGTCAGTGCCCGCGGGCCAGCCACTCGTCGAGGTGGGGAGCCTCCGCACCGACGGTGGTGCTCTCCCCGTGCCCGGTGTGCACCACCGTGTCCGCCGGGAGGGTGAGCAGCCGGTCCCGGATCGAGGCGACGATCGTGCCGAAGTCGCTGTACGAGCGTCCCGTCGCCCCCGGCCCGCCGGCGAAGAGCGTGTCGCCGGTGAACACGACGCCGAGCTGCGGCGCGTGGAAGCTGCACGCGCCGGGGCTGTGGCCCGGCGTGTGCAGCACGGTCAGCGCGGTGCCGGCCACCTCGACGGTCTGCCCGTCGCGCAGGTCCCCGCCCGGCGCCTCGTCGGGGTGCACCATGTCCCACAGCACCCGGTCGGCGGGGTGCAGCAGCACCGGGGCGCCGGTGGCCCGGGCCAGCGCCGGGGCCACCCGGACGTGGTCGTCGTGCGCGTGGGTGGCGAGGATCGCCCGGACCCGTCGGTCGCCGACGGCGGCCAGGATCGCGTCGACGTCGTGCGGGGCGTCGACGACGACGCACTCGGTGTCGTCGCCGACCACCCACACGTTGTTGTCCACGTCGAAGGTCTGACCGTCGAGGGAGAAGGTGCCGGAGGTGACGGCGTGGTCGACGCGGGCCGCCATCAGAGGACCACCACCGAGCGCAGCACGTCGCCGCGGTGCATCCGGGCGAACGCCTCCTCGACCTGGTCCAGGGCGATCTCCTCGGTGACGAAGGCGTCCAGGTCGAGCCGGCCCTGCAGGTAGAGCTCGGTGAGCACGGGGAAGTCCCGGCTGGGCAGGCAGTCGCCGTACCAGCTCGACTTGAGCGCGCCGCCGCGGCCGAAGACGTCGAGCAGCGGCAGGTCGACGGTCATCTCCGGGGTCGGCACGCCGACCAGCACGACGGTGCCGGCCAGGTCACGGGCGTAGAAGGCCTGCTTCCAGGTCTCGGGGCGGCCGACCGCGTCGATCACCACGTCGGCGCCGAAGCCGCCGGTGGCGGCGCGGATCGCCTCGACCGGGTCGTCGTCGCGGGCGTTCACCGTGTGGGTGGCGCCGAACTTGCGGGCCCAGTCGAGCTTGCGGGGATCGGTGTCCACCGCGACGATCGTCGTCGCGCCGGCCAGCGCGGCGCCGGCCACCGCCGCGTCCCCGACGCCGCCGCAGCCGATGACGGCCACCGAGTCGCCCCGGGTGACCCCGCCGGTGTTCATGGCGGCCCCGAGACCGGCCATCACGCCGCAGCCGAGCAGCCCGACGGCGGCGGGCCGGGCCGCCGGGTCGACCTTGGTGCACTGACCGGCGTGGACCAGGGTCTTCTCCGCGAAGGCGCCGATGCCCAGCGCGGGCGTGAGCTCGGTGCCGTCGGTGAGGGTCATCTTCTGCGCCGCGTTGTGGGTGGCGAAGCAGTACCACGGGCGGCCCCGGCGGCAGGCCCGGCACATCCCGCAGACGGCCCGCCAGTTGAGCACCACGAAGTCGCCCGGCGCGACGCCGTCGACGCCCGGCCCGACCTGCTCGACGACGCCGGCGGCCTCGTGGCCCAGTAGGAACGGGTAGTCGTCGTTGATGCCGCCCTCCCGGTAGTGCAGGTCGGTGTGGCAGACCCCGCAGGACTGGATCCGCACGATCGCCTCGCCCGGCCCCGGGTCGGGCAGCACGATCGTGGTCACCTCGACCGGCGCGCCCTTGCTGCGGGAGATGACTCCCCTGACCTCCTGGCTCACGCTTCCTCCTGCTCCACGACGACGCGTCGCGCCGCCGTCCGTCGGTGCGCTGACGCGGCACCTCGATCACGTTCCTCGGGCCGAAACTACCCCCGATCGTCGCGGACGACCGGGGCCGCCGGGCGGTTATCGCGGGCGGCGAGGGGTAGGCGGGGGGCACGGTTCGACAGTCGGACGGGAGTTCGCCATGAGGGTCAGCCATCTGCCGCTGCGGGTCAGCATCGGCGCGTTCGTCCTCAACTCGGGGATGGGCAAGCGGTCGCTGGAGGGGGAAGCCGCGCAGGGCGTGCACGGGATGGCCGTCGGCGCCGTCCCGCAGCTCGGCAGGCTCGACCCGGACCGGTTCGCCCGGCTGCTCTCCCGGGCCGAGATCGCCCTGGGCGCCGCGCTGCTCGCGCCCTTCGTGCCGTCGGCGCTGGCCGGTCTGGGGCTGGCCGCGTTCGGCGCGGGGCTGGTGCAGCTCTACCTGAGGACCCCGGGCATGCGCGAGCCGGGCAGCCTCCGGCCCACCCAGGACGGCATCGGCCTGGCCAAGGACGTCTGGCTGCTCGGGGCCGGCCTGACCCTGGTGCTGGACGACCTCACCCACGGCCGCCGGCGCCGCTGAGGTCCCGCGCCGCGCCGGAGCTCAGGTCGGAGTCGCGGCGGGTGTCCGCGCGGCGAGTTCCCGGCGGGCCGCGTTGCGGTAGCGCAGCACCTGGACCGCGCCGAGCGCCCAGAGGACGTACTGCACGGCGAAGGCCCACCGGAAGGCGGCCAGGTCCGGGGCGGCCCGACCGGCCGGGGTGGCCAGGTCGAGCACCACGCCGACGGCCAGCACCAGCACGATCGAGGCGACGAAGCCGCCGACGTTGACGACCCCGGTGGCGCTGCCGATCCGGTTGACCGGGTTGAAGCTACGCGCGTAGTCGAAGCCGATGAGGGAGGCCGGGCCGTTGACCGCGAGCACCAGCACCAGGGTGACCAGCAGCCAGCCCGGCGCGCGTCCCGGCCAGGCGAGCACGACGGCCCAGACCGCGGCGGTGGCGCCGGTGATCGCGAAGACCAGCACCGAGCGGTGGAACGGGTGCCGGGCGCAGAGGTGCGCGACCACCGGCCCGGTCAGCAGCATGGCGGCGGTCATCAGGGTGAGCAGCGACGCCGCCGTGGTCGGGCTGAGCCCCTGCCCCTGCACCAGGAACGGGTACCCCCAGAGCAGGGCGAACACGGCGCCGGAGAACTGGGTGACGAAGTGCGTCCAGAGCCCCAGCCGCGTGCCCGGCTGGGCCCACGCGGCGGCGAGTTCCCGTCGGACGTCGGTGAGGGTGGGCCCCGCGCCGGCCGCAACCGGCCCGCCCGGGGTGTCCCGCACGGCGACGACGACCATCAGCAGCACGGTCGCCCCGACCGCCCCCGCGGTGAGGAAGGCGGGGGTCCAGCCCGCCGCGTGCAGCAGGAACACCAGCGGTACGGCGCCGAGGATCGCCCCGAGCTGGCCGAGCGTGCCGGTGAGCTGGGTCATCATCGGGTAGCGCCGCCCCGGGAACCACAGCGCCACGATGCGCAGCACGCTGATGAACGTCATCGCGTCGCCGAGCCCGATCAGCACGCGGGCGGCGATCGCCAGGGGCACGTCGGTGGCGAGGGCGAAGCAGAGCTGGCCGGCGACCATCAGCGCGCCGCCGGCGATGAGCAGCCGGCGGGACCCGAACCGGTCGAGCAGCACGCCGACCGGGACCTGCATCGCCGCGTACACGGCGAGCTGGGCGACGGAGAAGGTGGCCAGCGCCGAGGCGCTGACCTCGAAGCGGTGCGCCGCGTCGACGCCGGTGACGCCGAGCGAGCTGCGGTGGAACACGGCGGCCACGTACGCGGCCACGGCCACGCCCCAGACGAGGCCGCCCGCCGACCGGAGCGGGGCGACCCGCGCGGTCGGCACCCTCACCGCAGGGCCCGCAGCACGGCCGCGGCGTTGTCGATGTGCGCGGCGACGGCGGCGAGCCAGCGCCCGGGGTCGTCGGAGTCGAGCGCGGCGAGCTGGTCGGCGTGCTCGGTCAGTGCCGTCTCGGCCCAGCCGGGCGAGAGCCGGAAGCTGGCCTCCCCCATCCGCAGCTGCCGGTCGCGCAGCCGCTGGTACAGCTCGGCGAGGATCTCGTTGCCGGCGGCGTCCACGACGGTGGCGTGGAACGCCCGGTCGGCCTGCATCAGCGCGGCCAGGTCACCGGCGGCGTGCGCGTCGCGCATGTCGGCCAGCCGGGCGGCGAGGTCGCCCCGCAGCGCCGCCCGCCGGGGCCAGATCCGCTCGGCGGCGTGCAGCTCGACCAGCCGCCGCGCCTCGATCACGTCGGTGATCTCGCGGGCGGAGACCGGGCGGATCAGGGCACCCCGCTTGGGATAGAGCCGGACCAGTCCCTCCGCCTCCAGGCGCAGCAGCGCCTCCCGGACCGGGGTGCGGGAGACCCCGGTGGCCTCGGCGATCTCCCCCTCGCTGACCAGCGACCCGCCCGGATGGATCTGCTCCAGGATCTCGCGCTTGAGGTGCCGGTAGGCGCGTTCGGCGGCCGAGGGCGCGGCCGTCCGGCCCGGCGGGGAGAGATGCGTCATGTATCTATGGTGGGCCCCGCCTCCTCGGCGCGCCCCGCGCCCCCGCCGGGGGTGGTGCGGGCCACCGTCAGCGGGGGTGCAACGTCAGCAGCCCGTCGCCGTCGACGGCGAACCCGCGCGCGAACGGTGGGCCGAAGCCGCCGAGCAGCCCGGCCAGCCAGCGCGCCTCGTCGGGCGCGGCCCGCTCCAGCCGCATCCGGCGCATCCGCACCGGGGCCGCCCGCAGCCGCCGCAGCGCCCCGGTGGCCGCGTCGAGGGTCGGCAGCCAGAGCAGCCGCAGCTCCGGCCGGTACGCCTCCCGCCCGCCGATGCCCTCGTAGTCGTCGACCAGGTCGCCGCAGCCGTAGAGGACCAGCCGGTCGCGGTACACCTCGACGGGCCGGGGATGGTGCGACGAGTGGCCGTGCACCACGTCCACGCCGGCGTCGACCAGCCGATGGGCGAAGTCGACGTGCGCGGGCGGCACCTCGTACCCCCAGTTGGTGCCCCAGTGCACGGAGACCAGCACCCGGTCCCCCGGCCCGGCCACGGCGGCGATCCGTTTGGCCAGCGCGTCCGCCGAGGCGACCGAGACCTCCGGCAGGTACGCCACCCCGGGAGCCCCGGCGGTGGCCGCCCAGGTCGGAGGCACCCCGCTGGACGGGGCGGCCACCGACCAGACGAGCAGCCGGCCGCCCGGGCCGAGCGGCACCCGGGCGGGTCGCCAGGCCGACGCCGCGTCCCGGCCGGCGCCGGCGGTGGCGATGCCGGCGTCGGCCAGCGCGTCGAGGGTGTCGGTGAGCCCGACCGGGCCGAAGTCGAGGCTGTGGTTGTTGGCCAGGGCGCAGACGTCGAGCCGGGCCGCGGCGAGGCAGGCCAGGTTTCCCGGGTGCATCCGGTAGTGGATCGCCTTGGCCGGGGTGTGCCCGCCACGGCCGGTCACCGCGGTCTCCAGGTTGACCACGCGCGCGTCGGGCCGCAGCTCGTCGAGCAGGTGGAGCGCCTCTCCCCACGGCCAGGCCGGCGGCGCCGGGCGCGGGACCGGCCCGCCGGCGGCCCGGGCCAGGTCGACGTAGTCGCCGGCGTCGCGTACCGCCGGTTCCCGCAGCTCGGGCGGGCCGGGCGTGGGCAGGATCGCGTCCACGCCCCGGCCGGTCATCACGTCACCGCCGAGAAACAGCGTCAGTTCGGGCACCGGGCCCGCTTTCCCCGTCCCGCCGCCCGCTCACCTGCCGACGCCCGGGCGCCGGCGACCGGCCGTGCAGTGCCGGGGCGTCGGCGTCGGTCAGCCGGTTCCGGCGACCGCCGGCCGGTCGCCGGGGTCGCCGGCGGTGGCCTTCTCGGGCGGAGCGGCGGCGTCCGGGCCCGCTGCGGCCCAGAAGTCGACGAGCAGGCGGTGGAACTCCTCGGCGCACTCGATCTGCGGCATGTGCCCGCAGTCGGCGAACAGGTGGGTGCGGGCGCCCGGCAGCCGGGACCGGGCGGCGTCGAGGTGCGCCGCCGGCAGGATCAGGTCCCGGTCGCCCCAGACGACGAAGGTGGGGACGTCGAGCCGCTCCACCTCGGCCAGCAGCTCCTCGCGCCACTGCGGGCTCACCCCCCGGAAGGTGCCGAGGCTGCGCGCGGTCTCCAGCATCACCCGGGCGGCGTACGGCTGGCGGGCGACCGCCAGGGCGTGGGCGACGCGTTCGGCGGTGGCGAAGGCCGGGTCGTGGAAGAGGGACCGCTCGGCGCGACGGGCCGCCCACCGGGTGGGCCGCAGCAGCAGCCGGCCCAGCGGGCGCAGCGCCAGCAGCCGCAGCGCGACGGTCACCTCCCGGCCGAAGCCGGCGCTGTTGACCAGCGTCAGGCTGGCCAGCCGGGCCGGCTCGGACGCCGCGAGGCGCATGGCGACCGCGCCGCCGAGGGAGTTGCCGACCACGTGCGCCGGCCGGTCGACGCCGACGGCGTCGAGGTAGTGGGCGGCGAACTCACCCAGCGCCGGCAGGGTGCAGGGGCGGGCCATCGGCAGCGAACCGCCGTAGCCGGGCAGGTCGACGCTGTGCACCCGGAACCGCTCGGCGAGCAGCTCGTGCAGCTCGGTGAAGTCGCGCAGGGTGCGGCCGATGCCGTGCAGCAGCAGCACCGGCGGCCCGTCGCCGTCGACGCGGTGGCACACCCGGCGGCCGTCCACGCTCACGTGCCGGCGTCCGGCCGGGGCGCTCACGCCGGCTCCCCGGCCGGGTCGGCCGCCGGGGCCGCCTCGGGCTGCCGCTGCGCAGGGACGGACGACCCGGTGGTGAGCCGGCGCGTGGACTCGCCGCCGACGCGGTCGAGCGCGAAGGCGACGACCCGCTGGTACGACACGGGCGCCACCCGGGCCAGCAGGTCGGGCAGCTTCGCCGACCAGCCGATCAGCACCCGGCCCCGGCGGCGGTGCACGCCGCGCAGGATCACCTCGGCGGCCCTCGCGGGGTCGATGGTCAGCAGTTTCTCGAACTGCCGGCGGCCGGTCTCGAACTCCTCGGCGGGCACGCCGCTGCCCACCCGGGCGTTCCGGGCGATCCGGGTGCGGATGCCGCCCGGATGCACGCAGGTCACCCCGATCCCGTCGCCGGCCAGCTCCTGGCGCAGCGCCTCGGTGAAGCCGCGGACGGCGAACTTGCTGGCCGAGTAGGCGGTCTGCCCGGCCGGGGCGATGATCCCGAAGAGGCTGGAGACGTTGACCAGGTGCGCGCCCGGCTCGACCCGCAGGGTGGGCAGCAGCGCGTGGGTCAGCTGCGCCACGGCCCGGAAGTTGACGTCGACGACCCAGCTGAACTCGTCCAGGCTCACCTGGTCGAACCGGCCGCCCAGCGCCACCCCCGCGTTGTTGACCAGCAGCCGCAGCGCCGGGTGCCGCCGCCGGATCTCCTCGGCCACCCGCGCGGTGGCGGCGGCGTCGGCCAGGTCGACCACGTAGGCGGTGAGCTGCCGGTCGGGGTGCGCGGCGCGGACCGCCGCGACGACGGCGTCGAGGCGGCCGGCGTCGCGGTCGACCAGCACCAGGTCGCTGCCCCGGCGGGCCAGCCCGTGCACGAGGGCCTCCCCGATCCCGCTGGCGGCGCCGGTCACCACGGCCGTGCCGCCGGTGAAGACGAACCTACGCACGGATGGTCCTCCTTTCCGCTGTGCCGGCGCGGGAGAACCGCACGCCGGGGTCGGTGAGCCGGCCGTGCCGCATCAGCAGGACGTCCCGGGGATAGTTCTGGTGCAGCCGCCACGGCGCCCGGGCGCCCTGCTTGGGCAGGGCGTCGACGCTGCGCAGCACGTAGCCGGCCGTCAGGTCGATGATCGGCTCCAGCTCGCCGTCGGGCGGCGGCAGCGGGGTGACGACCTGCTGGCCGGTGCGGTCCAGGTGCCGCAGCAGCCGGCAGACGTAGGTGGCGACCAGGTCGGCCTTCAGCGTCCACGAGGCGTTGGTGTAGCCGAGCGTCATCGCGAAGTTCGGCACCCCGGAGAGCATCATCCCCTTGTAGGCGACGGTGCCGGGCAGCTCCACCTCGGCGCCGTCCACGGTCAGCGTCATGCCGCCGAGGGCGAGCAGGTTGAGCCCGGTGGCGGTGACGACGACGTCCGCGGCCAACTCCTCACCGGAGGCGAGCCGGACGCCCCGCTCGGTGAGGGTGTCGATGGTGTCGGTGACCACCGACGCCCTCCCCCGCGCCAACGCGGTGAACAGGTCGCCGTCGGGCACCACGCACAGCCGCTGGTCCCAGGGGTCGTAGCGGGGCGAGAAGTGCCGGTCGACGTCGTAGCCGGCCGGCAGCCGGCCCCGGGCGGCGCGCAGCAGCAGCTTCCTGACCAGGGCGGGGGCGCGCCGGCTGAGCTGGAAGTTGGCGGTGGAGAGCAGGACGTTCTTCCAGCGCACCACCGGATACGCGGCCTTCGCCGGCAGCCAGCGCCGCAGCGCGTCGGCGAGCACGTCGCGCGAGGGCAGCGCGATGACGTACGTGGGTGAGCGCTGGAGCATGGTGACGTGGGCGGCGCGCTCGGCCATCGCCGGCACCAGGGTCACGGCGGTGGCGCCGCTGCCGATCACCACCACCCGCTTGCCGGTGTGGTCGAGGTCCTGCGGCCAGTGCTGCGGGTGCACGATCCGCCCGGCGAACCGGTCGGCGCCCGGGATGTGGGGCGTGTAGCCGGCGTCGTAGCGGTAGTAGCCCGCGCAGGTGAACAGGAAGGAGCAGGTCAGCGCCACCGTCTCGCCGGTGTCGTCGCGGTGGGCGTGCACCGTCCAGCGGGCGCTCGCGCTGTCCCAGTCGGCCCGCAGCACCCGGTGCCGGAAACGGATGTGGTCGGTGACGCCGTACTCGTCGGCGGTGCGGCGGACGTAGTCGCGGATCGAGTCGCCGTCGGCGATGGCCTTCGGGTCGGTCCACGGCTTGAAGGAGTAGCCGAGGGTGAACATGTCGGAGTCCGACCGGACGCCGGGATAGCGGAACAGGTCCCAGGTGCCGCCGATCGCGTCGCGGGACTCCAGCACCGCGTACGTCTTCTCCGGGCAGTGACGGCGCAGGTGGCAGGCGGCGCCGACGCCGGACAGGCCGGCGCCGACGATGAGCACGTCGACGTGGTCGGTGGCCATCTCGTCTCCCGTCCGCGGGTGAGACACCGGACACTAGCCACGGCTGTCGAGGCTAGTCAACACCCTGTCGAGTTCGATCGACACGGTGTTGACCCGGTGTAGAGTCACCGGGCATGACACCCGCCCGTACGGCCACCGGCAGCGCGACCGGGCGCGGACGGCGCGCGGCGCGCTCCGTCGGCGACGAGCGGGAGCTGGCCATCCTGGCGACCGCCGAGCGGCTGCTGGGGCAGCGGGCCTTCGCCGACATCTCGATCGACGACCTGGCACGCGGGGCCGGCATCTCCCGGCCCACCTTCTACTTCTACTTCCCGTCCAAGGACGCGGTGCTGCTGACGCTGCTGGACCGGGTCATCGAGGAGGCCGACGCCGCCGCCGGGGACGTGCTGGAGCGGCTGGCCGAGGACCCGCCGGCGCGCTGGCGGGAGCTGATCGACCGGTTCCACGAGACGTTCGGCGCACACCGCGCGGTGGTGTTGGCCTGCGCCCAGGTGCGCGGCACCAACGCCGAGGTGCGCCGGCTCTGGGCGAGGGTGCTGGAGCGCTGGGTGCACGCGATCGAGACCGCCATCGTGGCCGAGCGGCGGCGCGGGGCGGCCCCCGACGGCGTGCCGGCCCGCGACCTCGCCATCGCGCTCAACTCGATGAACGAGCGCGTCTGGTACGCCACCTTCGCCGGCGACGGGCCGGCGGTGGCCGAGCGCGACGTGGTCGACGTGCTGCGCGACGTGTGGCTGGCGGCGATCTACCGCACCACCGCTCCCCCGCCGGCCTGACCGCGCCGGGCGGCGGCCAGCTCGGCGTCGAGCCGGGCGACCATCCGGTCGAAGTCCTCCGTACGCAGCACCGGGCCGATGTCCTTGCGCCAGCCCGCCGTCCGGGACCGCCGCTGCACCGGCGTCTCGACCACGCCGTCGGACGTGCGCACCCAGCAGGCGTCCCGGGCGGTCGGCTCCCCGAGGAGCTCGGCTGGCCGCACGACGAAGCCGGTCACCCGCGACCACGGCAGGGTCCGGGTGGAAAACGTGTAGCGCAACCGCAGGCCAGTGTCGTTGACGTACACACCGACCAGGAAGTACCGGGCGACCAGCGTCATCCACAGCGCGAGGAAGGCCGCCGCGCCGGCGAGGCCGAAGGCGTCACGGACGTCGAGCCGGCCCACCGCCAGCGAAGCCAGGACGACGACCGCCATCGCGGAAGCGACGGCGAGCAGGAAACCACTCAACACCTGCCGCGCGCCCAGAGGATCGATCCGCCACCATCTCCGCACGGCCAGGACGGTAGCGGCGGACGGCAACCGCACGGGGCCGCCTCGACGGCGCGCTCGTGCCCCACCACGCATCCGGCTAACGTTTGGTCGTTCCCCGACGGCGACGAACCATCCGGCCCTCCGTCACCCTGGAGGAGACATGAGCCCGACCAGCACCCCGTTCTCGGCCGAACTGCGGGCCGCCAGCCAAGAGGCCCACCAGGGCGCCGAGTCCCAGCGGTACGTCTCCGCCCTGGTCGCCGGCGACCTGGACCGCGCCGGCTACACCGCGCTGGTGGTGCAGCACCACATGATCTACGAGGCGCTGGAGGGCGCCGCCGAGGCGATGCGCCACGACCCGCTCGCCGGCCCGTTCGTCGACGACGCGCTGACCCGGCTGCCCGCCCTCGCCGCGGACCTGAAGTTCCTGCTCGGTCCCGACTGGCGCCGACGGATCGACCCGACCCCGGCGACGGTCGCCTACGCCGCGCGCCTCGGCGCGGTCTGTGCCAGCTCGCCGGAGCGGTTCGTCGCGCACCACTACACCCGCTACCTCGGCGACCTCTCCGGCGGCCTGCACATCGGACGCTCGCTCGCCCGGCACTACGGGGTGACCGGGGATGCCGGGGCGGCGTTCTACCGGTTCGACGGGATCCCCAGCCCGAAGGCGTACAAGGACGCCTACCGGGCCAGGCTCGACGCCCTCCCGCTCGACGAGGAGGGTCGGGCCGCGCTGCGGGCCGAGGTGCTCGTGGCGTACCGGCACAACACCGAGGTCCTCGCCGCCCTGTCGCACCTCGTGCCGACCACGGACGCGGAGGTGGCCGCGTGAGCGCCCCGTTCGGCGCCGACGTGGTCGCCGCCGTCTGCCAGCACATGAACGACGACCACGCCGGGGACTCGGTGCTCATCTGCCGCACGCTCGGCGGGCAGCCGGCGGCCACCCGGGCCCGCGCCACCGGGCTGGACGCCGAGGGGATGGAGTTCGCCGTGACCGTGGACGACATCGAGGTGCCGGTGCGGGTGCCGTTCGCCCACCGGCTGACCGAACGCGCCCAGATCCGGCAGGAGGTGGTGCGGATGTACCGGGAGGCGTGCGAGCGACTCGGGCTGCCGCCCCGCCAGTCCGGCTGACCGGACGGCGGTCGCGCCGGCGCGATGCGACGCGGCGGCGCGCCGCCGCCAGCACCGACCGGCCGCCGCACCCGGTGGGCGGTCCCGACCCGGGACCCCACGCCGCCGCTCCACAGGCGACGGTGACGGGGGCGCGGGTTGTCGCCCGGTTGTGCGACCCTGGGACCGACTGCCCCGGTCACCGGAGGTGATGGCCACGTTACGTCTGTGCGAGCTCGTCGCCGTGCCCGGCGCCGCCGCGGTGACCCTCGACATTGCCGCCGGCGCCACGGCCGCCCTGGTCGCCGCCCCGCCCGTCGGCACCGCCGTCGCCCGGGTGGTCAGCGGGCTGGCCGCGCCGGTCGCCGGCCGGGTCCTGGTCGGCGACCGGGAGGTGACCGCCCTGCCGCCGCCGCACCGCCGCATCGCCTACGTGCCGGCCGGCGGCGCGCTGCTGCCCCACCTGACCGTGCGCCGCAACATCGCCTACGGCCAGCGCCGGCGGGAACGGGTGCGGGAGATGGCCGACGCGTGGACGGCGACGGTGGTCGACCGGCTGGAGCTGGCCCCGACGCTGGGGCTGCGACCGCACCTGCTGTCGGACGCGCAGCGGTTCCGGGTGGCGCTCGCCCGGGCGGTGGTCTGCCTGCCCGAGGTGCTGGTGATCGACCTGCCGACCGGGCCGACCGGCGGTGGGCGGCTGACCGACCTGGTCGGCCGCCTCTCCCCGCCGGACACCCCGGGGGTCGCGGTGCTGGTGTGCACGGCCGACCCGGGCGCGCTGGCCGACGTGCCGGTCGCCGCCGAGGTGGGCGGGTGACGCCGGTGGGCCGGGCCGCGCCGGCGGCACGGCTGAGCCGCCGTGCCCTGCTGCGGGCCGCCGCCGCGGCCAGTGCGGCCACCGTCGCGGGCTGCGCCACCACGCCGCCGGCGGTCCAGGTCGCGGTCGTGTGGAGCGGCGGCGAGCTGGCCCGTTTCCGCGAGGTCGTGGGCAACTACGGCGCCGACGTGCAGGTGATCAGCGCCGGCAACGACATCGACGCGTTCCTGCGCGCCCGCCAGCTGGCCGGCACCAGCCCCGACGTGGCGATCCTGCCCCGGTCGGGGCTGGTCGTCGAGTACGCCCGGCGCGGCTGGCTGCGCGAGCTGACCCCCGCCACCAGCTACGCCCTCCCGCCCGGCATGGCCGACCTGCTCTCCGCCGACGGGCGCCGCTACGGCGTCTGGGTCAAGGCGGCCCACAAGTCGCTGTTCTGGTACTTCCCGTCGATGCTCCCCGCGCCCCCGCGCACCTGGGACCAGCTCGTGACGCTCACCCGGCGGCTCGGCGCGCGGGCCCTCTCGGGCGACGGCCCGGCACCGCTGGCCATCGGCGCGGCCGACGGCTGGGTGCTCACCGACTGGTTCGAGAACGTGCTCGCCGACGTGGCCCCGCCCGGCTACTACGAGGCGCTGGCGCGCGGCGAGGCCGACTGGCGGAGCCCGTCGGTGCACACGGCGCTGGACCGGCTCGCCGAGCTGTGGGGCGTCGACGGCGCGTTCCCCGGCGGCGGCCGCCGGGCCCTGCTGACCCAGTACGAGGAGTCGGTGATCCAGGTGGTGCACCACCGGCGCGCGACGATGCTCTTCGAGGCCGACTTCGTCGACGACGTCAGCCGCCGGTTCCGCCGGGGCCCGGAGCAGCCGGAGACCTTCCGCTTCCCCGGCGCCCGGGTGGCCGACAGACCGCTGATCGTCGGCGGTGACGCCGCCGTGGCGTTCGCCGGCTCGGCCCGCGGGGCGGAGCTGGTGCGCTGGCTCAGCGGCGGCTCCGCGTTCCAGCCGTGGCTGCGCGCCGGCGGCTACCTCTCCCCCAACGTGTCCGTGCCGTTGGACGACTACCGCGACCCCGTGCGCCGCCGCCTCGCCGCAGAGCTCCGCACGGCCGAGGCGGTGCGCTTCGACCTCTCCGACCGGCTGCCGGGCCCGTTCACCGGCTCCGACGGGGTGGGCATGTGGCGGATCATGCAGGACTTCTTCGCCGACGTCGTCGACGGGGTCCCCGCCGGCAGCGCGACCCGCCGGGCCGTCGGGCAACTGGCGGCGGCGGCCCGGTCGGCGGGCGGCGGCCGGTGAGCCGGGTCCTGGGCGAGCTGGCGGTCCTCGACGACGTCGGGCCGCCCCGACGCGGGCGCGCCTACCCGGCGGCGGGGGCCACCTCGGCGCTGCTGCTGCCCGCCCTGCTGCTGCTCGGCGGACTGGTGGCGTGGCCGGTGCTGCGTACGCTGCACGCCAGCGTCACCACCGACGGCCGGTGGGTGGGCGCGGAGCACTTCCGCACCGCGCTGTCCGCGCCCGGCACCGGCGCCGTGGTGGGGCGCACGCTGCTCTGGGCGCTGCTGGTGCCGGCGGTGGTCACCGTGCTGGGCTACCTGCTCGCCGCCGCCTCGCGTCGCTCGCAGGAGGGCGGGCTGGTCCGCCTCATCCTGGTGGTGCCCACCGCGCTGCCGCTGGTGGTCACCGGGGTCACCTTCCGGCTGATGTACGACCCGGACCCGGAACGCGGGCTGGCCACCCTGGTCGCCGCGACGCTGACCGGCCGCTCGGCGGCCGAC
Source organism: Micromonospora sp. M71_S20 (assembly GCF_003664255.1). Classification (NCBI taxonomy): domain Bacteria; kingdom Bacillati; phylum Actinomycetota; class Actinomycetes; order Micromonosporales; family Micromonosporaceae; genus Micromonospora; species Micromonospora sp. M71_S20. The sequence goes on from NZ_RCCV01000001.1 coordinate 4,215,428, forward strand.
GCCCCGCAACTGCTCGGCCCCCGCCTGGTCACCGTGGCGCTGATGTCGGCGTTCGTGTGGGCGTGGGTCGGGCTGGCCGTGCTGGTGTTCCGGGCCGCCCTCGACGCGGTGCCGCCCAGCCTCGCCGACGCGGTGCGCGCCTACGGCGGCAACCGCCGCGACGTGCTCTGGGACGCGCAGTGGCGGCCGCTGCTGCTGCGCACCGTGGCGGTGGTGTTCACCCTGGCGGCGCTCGGCACCGCCAGGACGTTCGACCTGATCCTGGTCATGGCGCCCGGCTCGGTACGCGACGAGGCGTCGGTGCTCGCGCTGCGGGTCTGGCAGACCTCCAACGGCGCCACCACCGGCGAGGGCGCCGCGCTCGGCGTGGTCTGGCTGGTGGCGGTGGCCGCCGGCATGCTGGTCGCGGCGCTGTTCGTGCGGCAGGCGTGGCCGCCGCCCCGGGACCCGGTGCCCGTCGCGCCCGAGCCGGTGACGCCGGCGCCGCGGCGGACGACCCGGCTGCTGGTGGCGGGCGCGGCGGTCGCCTGGCTGGTGCCGCTCGGGGTGCTGCTCGCCACCTCGCTGCACGGCGCGGTGGACGCGGCGGCCCGGGGCTGGTGGTGGAGCCCGCCCGGCCTCGACTCCTACCGGGACCTGCTGACCGGCACCGAGCTGTGGCGCACGCTGGGCTTCACGCTGGTGCTGGCGACCGTGGTCACCGCCGTGGTGCTGGGCGTCGCGCTGCTCGCCGCGTACCCGCTGGCCTGGTTGAGCGGGCCACCCGCCCAGGCCACCGGGCTGCTGCTGATGGCCGCCAGCATCGTGCCGGTGCAGGTGATCGCCGGGCCGGTCAACGAGGTGCTCGGCGTGGTGCTCTCCTCGGGCACGGCGCGCGGCCTGGCGCTGGTGCACGTCGCGCTGGGCGTGCCGTTCGCCGTGCTGGTGCTGCGCAACGCGTTCGCGGACCTGCCCGCCGAGCAGGTGCGGGCGGCCCGGGTGGGCGGGCGGCACTGGTGGGGCACCCTGCGGCTGCTCGCCCGGCACAACCGCCCGGCCGTGGTGGCGGTCGCGGTGCTGGAGTTCGTGCAGGTGTGGAACGACCTGGTGGTGGGTCTGCTGTTCAGCGGGCCGGGCGCGCTGCCGCTGGGGCTGTTCCTCGCCGGCCAGACCCGGGGCTTCGCGGCCAACAGCGGGGCGCTCGCCGCCGGGTCGGTCATCGCCTCCATCCTTCCGGTGCTGCTGGTGGTGCTGGCCCGCCGCCAGCTCGTCGCCGGTCTGGTCGCCGGAGGCGTGCGGTGACGCCGCCGGGGCCGGTCCGCCGCTCGCGGCGGCCCCGGCGGCTGAGCCTGCTGCTCGCGATCGGCGGCGTGGTCGGCGGCACGGTCAGCGCGGTGCTCGGCAACGTCACCGGCAACCTGCTCTCCGAGCTCTCCGTCGCCCAGCTCGGCTCCGCCAGCGCCGGGGTGATCGTGCTCGGCCTCGCCGCCGCGATGATCGTGGAGTGGCGCCGCCAGCGGCAGCAGGCCGCGACGCCGGACGACGTCGAGGCCACACCCGCCGCCGGCGCGCCCACCCTGCCGTGGCCGGCCGGGTTCACCGGGCGGGACGGGCACGTCGACGCGATCATCGGCCTGCTGGAGAAGGAGCACGCGGTGGCGGTAGTCGGCCGGCGGGCCGTCGGCACCTCGGCCTGCGCGATCCAGGCCGCCAACCTGTGCCGGGACGACTTCCCCGACGGCCAGTACTACCTGGACCTGCGCCGGGGCGGCCGGCGGCACGACGCCCGGCAGGTGCTGACCGCGCTGGCCCGGATCCTCGGCACCCGGCCGCCGGCCTCGGGACGCGCCGACGACCTCGCCGACGCCGTCGACGAGCTGAGCGGCCAGCTCGACGGCCGGGCGATCCTCGTGGTGCTGGACAACGTGGACGACCCGGCCCAGGTCCGGCCGCTGCTGCCGCCGACCGCGCGGACGTGCCGCCTCCTGCTGGCCGGCACGGGAGCGCTGGCCGCGCTGGACGGGGTGGTGGCGCACGGGCTCGCCGAGCCGGACGCCGACGACGCCGTCGAGCTGTTCGCCGCCGCGGGCGCCACCGCGCCCGTCGCCCGGCCGCACCGCCCGGACCCGCGCACCGACCCGGCGGTACGCGCCCTCGTCGAACTCTGCGGGCGGCAGCCCCGCACGGTCGCGGAGCTGGGTCGACGTACGGCACAGCACGGGTGGCGGCACACCGACGTGCTCGACGCGCTGCGCCGCGCCGTCGACACGCCCCCGCACCAGCACGTCGCCGCCTCCCCGGCGACCCTGCTGGTGACCGCGCGGGACACCGCGTACCACGCGCTCGGCGGCGAGGCGGGGCGACTGTGGCGGCTGATGTCGCTCAGCCCGGTGCCGCTGGACCGGCCGACACTCGCGGCGCTCGCCGGTCGTCGCCCGGACCGGGTGGCCGCCCTGCTGCACGAGCTGGCCACCGGCGGGTTCGTCACCGGCGCGCCCGGCGACCGCTACGAGGTGCGCCCGCTGCTGGCCCCGTACGCCCGGATGCACCTGCGCGACGCGGAGCCGGCGCGGCGGCGGGTCGCCGCCCAGGCCCGGCTCACCCGGCACCTGGCCCGGCGGGCCGAGCGGCACGCCGCGAGCCTCGCCGTGGTCGGCTCGCCCCCGGACCGGGAGCCGACGCTGGCGCTGGACGACGACCCGTACGGCTGGTTCGACCTGCACCAGGAGCTGCTGCTGGCCGTGGTCCGGGTGCCGGCTGGCGCGGCGGAGACCCTGCCGCGCCGGGTACGCCGCTGGTGGTTCCGCCTGGCCGTGGCGCTGTGCGGCTGGCTCGCCCACGCCGAGCGGCTCGACGAGTGGGCGGAGGTGTGCCGCACGGTGCTCGCCACGCCCACGGCCGACGACCGGCCGGAGATCGCCGGCTGGGCGCACAACGAGCTGGGGGTGCTGCGCCGCCGCCGGCACGACCCGCAGGGGGCGGCGACGGCGCTCAGCCTCGCGGTGGCGGAGCGGGGCCGGCGCGGCACCGCGCAGGCGCGGATGAACCTGGGCCTGGTGCTACTGGACCTGGGGCAGTTCGACGACGCGGTGGAGCACCTGGAGCTGTCGCGGCGGCACCGCTCCGCGGCGGACCGGGCCGGGCACGCGCTGACCGATCTGGGCCTGGGCGCCGCCCGGCTGGCCCGGGGGGAGCTGGAGGTCGCGCACCGCCACCTGGTCCGCGCGGCGAACGCCTTCCGCGCGCTCGGCGACGCCCGGGGCTACGCGGCGGCGCTGACCAACCTGGTGCTGGTGCACGCCGGGCTCGGCGAGCACCTCGACGCGGCGCAGTCGTGGCGGGCGGCGCTGCGCGAGTACGACTCCGTGGCCGATCCGACCAACCGGGCCGCCGCGCTGCTCAACGCGGGTGCCGCGCTGTTGGCCGCCACGCCGGCCCAGGCCCGGCAGGCGTACGAGATGCTGGCGGAGAGCCTGCGGCTGCGCGACGGGCGGCCCACGGCCGGCCTGGGGCGGACCCTGCTGCACCTGGGCGACGCCGCGGCGGCCCTCGACGACGCCGACGAGGCCCGGCGGCACTGGGCGGACGCGGCGGGCGTCTGCGAGGAGGCGGGAGACGTCGACGGTCAGGCCGCGGCCGACGCCCGCCTGGTGGGCAGCGACGCGCCGGCCTGAGCAGGGCCCCCGGTTGAGAGCCCCCGCCCGCGCGGCGGCGCGGCTCACCCGTCCAGGCGGCGCACCATGTTCATGATCGTCTCCAGCTGGGCGCCGCCCTTGATCGGGTAGTTGGTCGCGCCCAGGTAACCCCACCAGTCCCAGCAGCCGTTCGGGTTCGTGGCGGCGGTGCTCGCCTGGGGGTACAGCACGATCAGGTCGTTGGTGTCGGCGTACTGGTTGAGGTTCGCCCGGTCCACGAAGGCGGTGCCGACCGCGCCGTGGCCCTGGAGGCAGCCGTGCAGGGCGACGAGCAGCCGGCACGACCGTCCGGCGGCGCAGGAGGCCGGCACGTAGGCGAATCCGTCGGCGCCCATGCTCAGCCCGGGTGCCCAGCCGTTGACCGCGTACGTGTGCTGGCTGAACCGGATCAGGCTGCCGCCCAGCGGGCCGGTGTTCGGCGCCCGCACGCTGCCGAGGAGCTTGCGCAGCAGGGCGTTCTGCGGGTCGGTGCCACAGTCGGCCAGGAACGGCGACGCGGTGACGGCGCACCCGAGGGTCCCGTACGGGGTGACCCAGGCGTGGCCGGCCGGCGATCCGCTGTCGTACTGCACGCTGGCACCGAAGTGCTGGTAGTAGCGGACCAGGTCGTCGGTGACGGACTTCCTGACCACGGTGTCGCCGTTGCCGTGGAAGACGTACACGGGATCGCCGGAAAGGTTGCCCACCGGGTCGACCCAGCCGTACGAGGCCCACGTCCGGGTGTACGCCTGGAGGGCGGGGACGTTCGTCGGGTACACGTTGTCGCCGCAGCCGTCGAGCGCCTGGGCGACGTTGTTCTGCGCGCAGTAGTACGGCCCCGCGGCGAAGACCGCCGCGCCCCGGATCCGGGACGAGTAGGCGACGTGGAGCTGGGTGGCCATGTAGCCACCGGAGGAGACGCCGGCGACGTACACGCCGGAGACGTCGTAGGGGCGCAGGGTGCCGGCGACCGGCGCCTTGGTGGCCGGGGTGGCGGCCTGGGCGGGGGCCGCGGTGGTGAGGACGAGCAGCAGGGCGGTGACGAGGGCGGCGGTGGCCTTCAGCGGTGCGGTCATGGCGCTCTCCTGTCCGCCAGCGGGGGCGTCGTGCCGGCGTACGCAGAAGCTAACGTGACGCCGGGCACAGTGGACATGAGTGCCGTCGACACCTCGGGCGACGCCGGAGTGTCCGGGACCGACACACGGCCTACTCGGCGCGCCAGACGGCCTCGCGGGGCGGGCCGGGTTCGGCCCAGCACAGCCCGCCCTTCGCCTCCACGCCCGGCAGCCCGTCGACCATCCGGCTGATGTCCACGAGCGACGCCAGCGACACCACGACGTCGTTGCGCAGGTCCGCCACCGCCGTTTCGAGGTCGTCCCCCTCCGCCGACCAGTCGATGTCCGCGGCCCGCAGGTCCGCCACCGCGTGGTCGGTGAGCACCTGCGGATCGGTCACGGCCACCGTGAGCCGGCAGTACACGTTGAGGGTGAGTGGTTCCGGGGCGCCGGCGTCGGTCATGCCCCCAGCATGACCGACGCGGACGGATCGGGACCAGACGGCTTCACTTAGGGCTTGACCTAAGTGTGGAGCACGGGCATACTTAGGTTCATGCCTAAGCAATCGGGCGCCGGAGACCGAAGCGACGACGGGACCCTGGACGGCGTGTTCCACGCGCTGTCGGACCCGACCCGCCGCCGGGTCGTCGAGCTCCTCGGCCGAGGGCCCGCGACAACCAGCGAGCTCGCTCGTCCGTTTGACATGGCACTGCCGTCGTTCACCCAGCACCTGGGCGTCCTCGAGCGCTCCGGCCTGGTGACGTCGGAGAAGAAGGGGCGGGTGCGGACCTACCGGCTCGCCCCCCAGCCGCTCGAGCACGTCGACACCTGGCTCGCCGGTCAGCGCGCGACGTGGTCCCGGCGCCTCGACCAGCTCGACTCGTTTCTCCACGACCTGAAGGAGCAGCAGACATGACCGCCTACCCGAGCGTGAACCCGAGTCTCGACCTCGTCCTGGAGCGCACCGTCGACGTGGCGCCCGAGCTGGTCTGGAAGGCCTGGACCACGCCCGAGCTGGTCGTGCAGTGGTTCGCCCCGCGGCCCTGGTCGACCTCGTCCTGCGAGATCGACCTCCAGCCCGGCGGCAGGTTCAACACGGTGATGCGCTCGCCCGAGGGCGAGGAGTACCCGAGCACCGGCTGCATCCTGGTCGTCGAGGAGGGCTCGACGCTGATCTTCACCTCAGGGCTGGGCCCGGGCTTCCGCCCCCAGGTCAGCGACGGCTTCCCGTTCACCGCGATCATCAGGCTCGAGCCCACCGGCAACGGCACGAAGTACACGGCCACCGCGATCCACGCCGACGCCTCGGCGAAGAAGTCGCACGAGGAGATGGGCTTCATCGAGGGCTGGAGCGCCGCGCTGGACCAGCTGGTCGAGGTCGTCAAGGGCCGCTGACGGACGCGGCGGCGGATGAGGGCCCAGCCGTGCGGACCGGTCGCCGAGCCGGCGCCCACGACCGGCTGAACCCTCGTCCCGCCGCCCCGCTCGGGACGGCCGGAAAAGCCGACAGGCGGCGGCCCACAGCGGCGGCGGCCGGACGGTGGCCGTCAGATGTTGGAGGAGTCGATCGGCACGTCGGTCGGCAGTGCGGGTGCGCCGGCCAGCGGGGCCTCGGCACGGCAGGACGACCCCACCGTGTAGGCGGTCATCGACAGCGACCCGTACGCGTACCCGTCCACCAGCACCTGCGCGCCGTCGCCGGCGGCGCCGGCCAGGCCGGCGAGGTAGAGCAGCGGGACGAAGTGGTCCGGCGTCGGCACGGCCCGGCCGAAGTCACGGTGGGCGTCCAGCGTGGCCGCCTCGGTCGGCTCGCCGAGCATGACGTCCTTCGCCGCCTCGTCGAACCGCCGCGCCCAGTCGAAGCCCTCGTCGACCATGCGCGGGTCCACCCCCCGCAGGTTGTGCACCACGTTGCCGCTGGTCACGACGAGCACTCCGCGCTCGCGCAGCGGGGCGAGCCGCGCGCCCAGGTCCAGGTGGTAGTCCAGTCCCTTGAACGCGTTGATGCTCAACTGGACGACGGGGACGTCCGCGTCGGGAAACGCGTGGGTGAGCACCGACCAGGTGCCGTGGTCGATCCCCCACGAGTCGACGTCCGCCCCCACCCAGGTGGGACGGACCACGTCGGCGATCTCCTCCGCCAGCTCCGGCAGGCCGGGCGCCGGGTAGTCGACGTCGAACAGCTCCGGCGGGAAGCCGTAGAAGTCGTGGATCGTCCTCGGCCGGGGCATCGCGGTGACGGCGGTGGCGCCGATGTACCAGTGGGCCGACACGACCAGGATCGCCCGGGGCCGCGGGACCGCCCGCCCGAAGGCGCG